>JABDCS010000001.1:0-122877 GCA_013288005.1 Chlamydiota bacterium
ATCTATTTAAGACAGGGAGAATGACGGCAAGCATTGTTGGCGCACCAGGGTCTTTTACAGTTGAGGCCTATGGATCAAGCGAGAATCTATTCTCACCTGGCATAGAGATTTTCACTCGTGGGAACAATGGATGGTTTGGTTCTATAGGCTACGATGGAGAATTCGGTAGCAGCTATAGAGCGAACAATATACTAGGAAAGATCGGCAAATATTTTTAAATCCAACCCCTGATTGCTCCTCAATCCATGAGAAAGGTCTTTGAGGCTGTAGTCCTTACAGCCTCGATTTTTTGTCGAGTCCAACATTCAAAATCATTTTAAATATCTCACAAGATGCATCTAAAATTTCTCCACTCGATTATTAAGAATCGTTAAATATTATATTTGAAAATAAATAGAGAGTTTTGAGATGTTTTAACTTAAAAATTTTAGAATAGGTCCTGACATGGCAGCCATCGGTTCTCCCAGCGTAAGCGGAATTCCCTCTTTAAGTTCCTTAAGCCTAAGTCAAACATCTTCATCCGCTTCGTCATCCCGAGACCGAGCCCCTTCAAGTTCCTTACCGAAAGATGGATCTTCTTCGAGTCGCAGCATTAGAAAAACCCATCAAAGAGATGAAAGGAAAGCAGAAGAAAAAGAAGTTCAAAGCGACAAGATTAAAAAGCTCTTTGAACGAGCGAGCACACGACCTTACTGCTCTCCACTTTCAGCCGCTGCAAGAAAACAAGCCATTCGCTTGGGTGTTGACTTATTTCAAGCCCCATCTTGGCATTTGTCCGATTTCCCCCATGTAGATGGTAGGGTGTATAGTCGTTTAGGTATTGATCGTATTTCTAAAGAGCGCTTTGGAAATTTCATAGAAGTCTACAGAAGAGATTACGTGACAAGACTGCAGTTACGTAAAGAGCTTAGCGAAATTGGAGCGAGAACACATACTTATAAGACGCATGCAGAAGAAGCTATGAAAATAGGAGAGATATTTAAAAGAAAGTCTCGGGAATTGCAAACTCAGCACGCTCTTTATAAAACTATCCAGGCTAACATTGTCAATTTTAAGCAAACTATAATTAAGAGAGCAAATCGTAGCGCAATCGAAGAGAATGATTCACAGCCTACAAAAGAACAAACTCGATTAGCCGATTTAGAATCGCAAATTAAGATCCTTAGCACCCAATGCGATTATCTAACTCTCGAACTCTTAAGTTTGAAAAAGCGATTCCATCCTGTATGGGATAAAATGCAGAAATTGAGAGGGGGAGTTTTCGAATATGGAGAATTTTTACTGATTACAAAAAGCCGAGCTATAACCATTTTATCGGGGAAGTTGAAAAGAAGCGCAGAAATTTTAAAACGTAATTATGACCCTCAATTTACAGGATGAGTCGGTCTGCAAAGACCTTTAATGGAGGACAATGAATTATGGCAGTAGTTTCAGCGAGTAGCAGTTCCAGCCAAAGAACTACTGTAGCCTCCTTCCAACCGCAAAATGAAGAATTAAGCAGCCTAGATGAACAAAGCAAAGATGACAAAGAAGCGCGAACTCAAAGAGTCATGCAGGGGAGCGCCATAACAGTACCTGCTCTGCAAACACCCTTACCTAGGGCAGTCAAAGTCTTTACGGATATTTCCGGAATTGATGCGCGCATTCTTAGTTTGCTACCGCGACCTGAGATAGTGAAATTTTTAACGATAAGCCAAGCAGCACATGCTTTACAAAAAACTATCTTTCAAAATCATTTACAACAATTAACGAGAATTAAGGCGTGTGATATTCCCCATTATCAAACCGCATTAGCATTACGTTCTGGGAATTGGGAAGATGTTTTGCGTCACTGTAGACATGTGCGCCATTTAGACTGTGAAACCTATCAAAAGGAAGAAGACTTACTCCTTTTGCCACTTTTCATCAGGCTTTTACCGTATTTAACGTCTATTAGTTTTCGCAATCTAGAGGCCCTTAACGAAACGCACTTACAGGCTGCCTTTACTACCCCATCTCTTAAGCTCCAATCTATAGACTTTAATGGAACCCAAATTACAGATGAAAACATTAAAAAATTTGCATCTCAGTGGCCATCCTTAAGGAAAATTGATCTCGGTAACGACTCAGCCGACCCAGTCGTTAAACTTAGACATTTAGCTCGATTTTGCCCTCGCATTCGCTCTTTAACTCTGTCATTCTGTAATGGTCTTACAGATGACACTCTAGAAGCCATTTCCCAATTGTTTCCAGAGCTTGAATTTCTCGATATTAGTGGGAATACTTTGGTTTCCGATACTGGCGTTGCATTCATTACGGATAAATGTAAGAAGATTATATCTATAAATTTAAGCGGTAATTTTCAAATTACAGATCATTCTCTTCATTTATTAGCCGAAGGTTGCACGTTCCTAACAGAAATCAACTTGACCGGTTGTAGCGAAATTAAAGATGTGGGTCTTCAAGACTTAATAAAAAAACGCAGTCTAATTTCCTTGCAATTGAAAGAGTGTAAACGAATTACAGAAGAGAGTTTGCAACTTCTTCCAACCTATTGCCCAAATCTCTCTTTCCTGAATGTAGAATCATGCATGCTTATCACGAGAACAGCTATCTCAAACCTCAAGCAACAACTTCCCCAATGCGATATTACTTTCGAGACACCCTCTTATACCGGAGAATGAATTATGTCATCAGTTGCAGCAAGTAGGAGTCCCACTTTACAAACTTGGCCCATACCTTCACCGATGAGAGCCAAAGCGATTACAGGCAATCCAACAGTAGATGAAGGGATTCGTAATTTTTTCCCCGGGTCAGAACTGGGAGAAAATTTAAGTAGAAGACGGGCACAATTTGTTTTAAAAACCCATAGTTTGGTTTTACAAAAACCACTCCCCAAAAATTCTATTCCTATTAAAAACCGTTTTTTTTCGCGTGATGGAGTCGCCCCAAGCCTTCTTACAGGAAGCAGACTTATTCCACGCTCTCTAGGAGGGGATCAAATTACCCCACCCCGCCTAACGGGTGGCCGAGTTACTCCACGTTCTTTTGGTGGCCTTCAAGGCAAGTTTTTGAACATTGATGACCCAGATACTAATGAACTATCAGAAGCTCAATCCAGGTTGTTACTCGGCTTTTTTGTTTTACTTGTCATCTTTAGCTGTGACTGAGGGCTTTCTTTAGGCTAGATGAAGGGATGTAGACCACCTGAAGGTCTATTTTTATAGTACTTACATTGCGGGACAACAAATTATGGGAGCAGTTTCAGCCAATAGTAGTTCTAGCACAAAAGGTGCGATAGTATCCTTCCAGCCTCAATATGCAGAAGAAATGAGCAGCCAGGAAGGGGATGATGCACAATTGCGAACACACAGAGTTATGGAGGGGAGTCCGATATCATCTATGCGAGCTTTACAAACTCCCTTACCCATGACAGCCAAAGTCATTACAGCTGTTCCCGCAATTGACGCGCGAATTCTTAGTTTTTCTCCCTTCACTAAGATAGGGGAAACGTTGAGCATAAGCCGGGCAGCCCAAGCATTACAAAAGAATCTTTTTCAACATCATTTGCAACAATTAACTGTTATTAAGGCATGTGACATACCTCGTTATCAAAAAGGGCTGGGGTTGCCTTCAGACAATTGGGCAGATGTTTTGCGTCACTGTAGCAATGTGCGCCATTTAGACTGTGAAACCTATCAAAAGCAAGAAGACTTACTCCTTTTGCCACTTTTCATCAGGCTTTTACCGCATTTAACTTCGATCAGCTTTCATAAACTTATTATCCTTAACATGAAGGAATTGCTCGATGCCTTTCCTACTGCGCGTCCCAATCTTCAATCTGTTGATTTTTATGGAGTCGAACTTACAGATGAGATTGTTAAAGAATGCGCCCCCATGTGGCCTGGACTCAATCATATCGACATTAGCTGCAATCCCCATAATCCCAGTGTTAAATTGCAGTATTTAGCCGAATTTTGCCCCCATATTCGCTCTTTGGCTCTACAATTTTGTGGAACCTTAAGAGATAGTAATCTTGAGGCTATTTCCTCATTATTTCCCAAACTTGAACACCTGGATATTGAAGGCAACTTTCTCGTTTCTGATATCGGTATTCGTTTTATCGCGGACAGATGCCGATCGCTCCAATCTATCAAGCTAAAGCGCAACCATGATATTACAGATGTAGCGCTTCAAGCATTAGCCACTACTTGTACATCCTTAAGACATATTGATCTGACCCATTGTAATAAAATTGAAGATGTAGGGGTTCGATATCTGGCAGAAAATTGCGACCTACTTTCTTTAGAATTAACAGGGTGTAAAAACCTCACCAGCTTGCAATCAGTTGCGGCTCATTGCCCCAATCTTACTTATCTTTCAATTGGTTCATGCAGATCTATTAGTTATTCGGAGATTTGGAATCTTATGAAGAAATGCTCCAAACTCAACTACATCTACCTGAAAAAGTGTAAGCAGCTTTCCAAAAAAGAGATCACATCTCTCAAAGTGGCTTTCCCTAAGTGCAGAATTGTTAATTAAATAAGCAAAATTAACATCCACATGTATAGACGTTGTTCCTTGGAGCGAATCTGCCAGGAAGGATTTTGAGAAACGTTCGGAGTGCGGTCAGATACTTCGCGGAAGTCGCTACAAAAAGGATCTAACACAAAACGAATAGGCCTTATCCTATCAGCGAAATGGGAAATGGGAAGCGGGCTATCGAAAAGAAGAGGACCCAGCGATTGGCTTCTTACTTCAATACTAACTAAAAAATTTTCTTTAACTGAACTCCTAGTTAAAATGTAATTAACTTTAATTTAAGCACATAAAAACCAACATAACATACATTATCAGACGTATTAAATAAAGAAGAGGCCTGCTATACTCCTGTTCCCTTTCCAAAACTTATTAAGGTCTTTACATGACATTAAAACCCGTTGCAGGAACAACTGCACCCGTTCAAACACCCGCTACAATGAGTCTTAACGGATTCGACGTGACAATGCGATCTGCTTTCAATGCAGGTTTTTGCGCCCTTATTGCCCATACCTTTTCGCTCATTAATCCGGCTACCGCAGCCGTATTTGGAGCCACTTCTTCATTAGCGAGAAATGGCTTGCGAGCTGCCATTGGACACGAAAATAATGTGACAGCACCCGCTACTTTATTTAAAACCGCAGCTAAAACGACCTTAGTTTATTCTGCAGCCCTTGCAATAGGCACTTTTTTAACAGAAGTAATCGGCTACTCATTAACCTCGGCAGCCGCTTTTAAACTGTCTCTAGCGATGTATTTAAGCTCGACCCTTATTGTAAGCTTGGCTATGGGATGTTTATGCTGTGGCGTCGTTGCTGGCGGTCTAGGACTCTCATCGCCCAATACTGCCCCTACAACTAGCCCTAGTTCAGCACCTGCCTTTGGTCAAAAAGTTTAAAACTTTAAAAAATAAGCCGTAAGCAACTGAAATTCGATGAAATATCTCTTTTAATGCACCTTCTTGATTTTCAGTTATTTAACGGCTTGTTTTTATTTTGAATTTATATTCCCCACTACTTACTCATTAAATTAATATTGAATTAGAGTGGAAACTTCACTATAAAAAACTGACTTTTTTAAAAAGAAGAGTGTTATGACTAGTGCAAGTTTGCCCAGCTTATCCTTAACCTCGCCTGGTTCTTCTGAATTTTCTTTGGCACCTGCTTCAGGATTATCTTTTGCCCCGCTTGTTTCTTCAAAGTTAGATGCATCCAGAGAATCTATTTCTACAGGAATTCGCACTTTGAGAGGCGAAGCCGCACAACCTTCTTGTTGCATTTTTTCTTGCTTTACTTCGATTTTCAAAAGCGATTCTTCTACCTCATTAACCCCGCACATTCCTGCTCGTACAATGTTTTTAGAGAATTCATCATTACTTCACCTCACATTATCTTTTCTCGATGAAGATAGAACAGATAATTTAGAGCTTGCTTCTACTAATAAAGCCTTTCGGAATTTCAGAATTCAACGAATTAAATCTGCAACGGATCAAGAAATATCTGACGAGAGTCACGATTTAGAAAGAAGAAAACAAAATATGTTAATCTTTATCACTACAAGCAGTCCAACCGCCTCAGCCAGTGCGGAGAGTAGGCAAGTAAAGAAAGAAGCAGCAGTCAATCATCTCTCACTCCATCGTAGAAATTTAATATGTCAACATATTCTACTCAAAAGACGATTGGAAAGAATCCTTATTAAACAACCTACAATAACTCTAGATGTTGAACCGAGTCGTCTTACTTATATTGCCTAAAAAATACGTATTCGGTTTGCCTTTTTCCTAAGTAAAATTTTTCTGCGAGCAATTTGTAGCTGCAAAAGCTTACTTGCTCAACCTCCCATGAGTTTGATAGAGTATTTTAAACTATGGAGGAACATATGCTTCGACTGCGCAAACTATTATCTCACTTCCTTTTTCCTTTATCGATTCTTTCGACCGCCACCACTACCGCTGAGCTTCCTCCCGAGATGGACGAACTTCTTCAAGTATGCGAGGTCCATCATAACGGGGATCTTTCTTCGATTGCCGAAGCAACAAAAAATAGCTGGCTTAGAAAGCCTGGTAAAGAAAGATGGCAAATCGACACCATCGATTATGGTACCGATAAAAATCAACGCATCCGTGAGCTTGTTTACCAATTAGGCTTTATCAAAGAAGTACCTCCTACGGCTGGTCACTATAAATACTGTTTAATTGGTGGAGCAGTAGCTTCGGCCTTTCAAAAACGACTTCTATACGTACGATCACTCTGGGAAAAGGGGCTGCGCTACGATCAACTGATCATTCTAACAGGTGAACGCGCTCTAGATGCTCAAGTTGATAAATCGGAGATTGCAGTAGGATGCAAAACGGAAGCAGAAGCCTTACAATTCGTTTACGAAAATTCTCTCCTTCCTACTGACATGCGCGCCATACCGTATCAACTGGTGGTAGCCCCTAATAAGCTAACCCCATCTGGTGTCGTAAGGCCTTCTCGAGGTGACACCGTCCTTCAATGGCTTTCAACTCATCCTTCTCCTGGCGATTGCATGTTTGTTACCCACCAGCCCTATGTTCAGCTCGATCAAGGTGCTATTGCAAACGTACTTGGCCCTGATTATCCTTTTGTCACGGTAGGCCCCGGAACAGATGCGGCCAAAAATTCGATTGCTCTTCTACTAGATACAGTGGGGAGATGTCTATTACAACAATTCGAAAACGAGAAACCTATTGACGATTGATTGGCTCTATTTTGCCTTCATTGGATGCCTAGCAGGTTTTTTTGGAGGGCTTTTGGGGATAGGAGGAGGAAGTGTCACACTTCCCCTTCTGTTTTTTGCCCTTAAAAAGTTTAATCTCCCCGATAGCGATCTTATGCACATCGTCTTAGGGACTACCTTTGCTTCGATGATACTCAATAGTGCCACTGCCGTCTATTTTCATAGTAAGCGAGGGTTTCTTCCTTGGAAGATCGTCTTTACCGTGCTACCTAGCGCTATTTTAGGCCCCATCTTGGGCTCCTATGTAGCGACATTATTATCCGGACCGACGTTGAGATTTAGTTTTGGAATTTTCCAAGTACTCCTCGCTATTTATTTTTTCCTCCCGCGCCACAAAAGAATCGAAGTTATCGATAAGCCACTACATCCCCTTGCCCTTAACATTCCTACTTTTATTATTGGTACAATAGGAGGGATTTTAGGAATTGGAGGAGGAATTATTATGGTTCCTTTTCTTGAGATGATGGGGGTCTACTTGAAAAAGGCTATTGGAGCTGCCGCTTGCACAAGCTGTGTTATGCTTACATCCAGCGCTTTGGGGTTTTTGGCGTGGGGATTAAATGAACCTCCCCTACTCCCTTATCAAGTCGGATTTATCTACTTACCAGCTTTCATGATTATTGCGCTCTTTTCGATACTTACCTCTTTTTTAGGGGTACAAGTTGTCCATCGCCTCCAAGTCTTATCCTTGAAGCGCATTTTTTCCATTGCACTTGCTATCCTAGGAATTCTGGTCATCGTAAAAGACTAAACAAATTTAATGATTATCTATAGGAAGTGGAAAAGCTGTACGGAATCCCGTGTAAGGAGTCGTACTATTACTTAGCTGAGGTATGCGGGCTGCTATGCGAAGATCAAAAGGTCTGTCTGCGTAACTACCCCCTTTTGTGACGCAAAAGAATTCTGATTCCTCATATTCTTCATCTACCCATTCGCGTATGTTACCACTCATATCCAAGCAGCCCCATGGGCTGGGGGCATGGTAAGTCTCCAATCGCTGACCATCAACCGTCATGACATGTTCGCCATCAAAAAAACCTACTGGAAGCGTCTCATTTTCATGGTGCTCTTTTACTCGCTGCAGATAATTTGCCCAGCTCTGACTTAAAAGATCTGTTGCGCAGCCATAGCGCGCCTTGCGAATCGGCTGCCCATAAGCAGTGGGTAGCATTCCCCCGGCTCTCTCCCATTGGGCTTCTGTAGGAAGTTGCAGTCCATAAGAGGCACAAAATGCCTTTGCTCCCCAAAATGAAACATGAACAACAGGATGATTTTCACGAAACATTTGCGGACGGAAATAGAGATCACCACCTTCTACTACGATCTCCACTTGGCTCATCGGTGCAGCTTCGGCCGTTAGCGCCAGTAGACGTCCTTCCTGATCATAAATATGTCCTTGCTTGGGCATGATAATGGTTCTTAATTCAAGCTGCTCATTTAACCATTTGGCAAACTGTGCATTCGTAACAGGTGTTGCAGCTAATAAAAACGCAGGGAGTTGTTCTGTATAACAAGGCAATTCATCTTCACGCCCCTCTTTAAAAGAATCACCCACGATGACAGGTCCTGCAGGTATGAGGCACATGACCTGATTATTGGCATGGTTGATTCGTGTCCCTTTTTTGTGCTCTTTTTTAGCATCGTTATTGGTCTCTAATGCCTCGCTTACCTCTGCTACATTCTGCACAAGAGGTAGTGGATAAGGGATAAGAACATTCAAAGATGACAAAGGATGTTTCAGCATGTGGGCTTGGACCATGGCGACAAGCTCAGATGAAGAACGAGGTTGTACGATGGGATGTTGGGTAGAGACGATCTGTTCGGCTTTTACAGATGTAGGGGTTACATCTTTCGAAGTTACAGGCGGAATGTTTCCAGGGTTCAGCCGATAAAAAAGAGGATTCATCTCTTTTGGCGTACTCGGGCCTTGTTTATCTGTTTTTACAACGGAGGTATTCTCAGGACGGAAAGAGTGCAGATCTTTCGAAGGGGCAAGCTCCTTTTCTAAAGAGGAAATCAAAAACTGTAGCCAATTTTCTTCTTGCCAAGCTTGTTGGATCATCTGGTCGATAAATACGGGGGAAATATTCTTATCATGGCTTTTTAAAAGGGCTGTCACTTGCTCTAGGTACGTATGTATTTTCCATTTAGCGACGTCGAAGATAGCACTATATTTCTGGCTCATTGCTTGATTAGAGAGGTTTTGCAATTGGGCCATGTGTGCCAGTAATTTACTCATAGCCAACGTAAGGTGGGAAGAAGTGGCTGAGTTCGTCGCTTTATTGTCGGCATGAGAAACAGCCATAGAACGTGCAGCAGCTTGAATACTCATAAGACGTAAAATCCATTCATTCTGTTGCGCTTTTCCTCGAGAAGCAGCTTCAGAAGGCGGCTTTTCTGTTGATTGGCTACGGCTTTGAAGGTTTTTTACGACTCCTTTTGTTGCAGCATCATGATGCCCCTTTCCATTTACAGGTATACTTCCTGGGTGTGGCTTAGGAATATTTGTCTGCTTGGCAGCCAAAGAACGCGTGTGGGTCCATGTGTGATTTAGAGGGTCATGGGAGGCAGGAGGGTGTTTTTTAGGTAGCGGAAGCGTCCGACCATCATGCCAAGCTTTCATCGCTTGCTTATGAGGCTGCTTATCATTGTGATCCGCCTTTGAGGGTGTAAGATCGAGCAAATGGCGCAAGGAATTAATAATTTGTAAAAGGGCTTCTTTGTGTGCTGCCGGGGTTAATTCTCCCTTCTCTGACGAATGAGAGGGTAAAGCAGTAAATAAATTTTCATTTTCCAGGATTTCAGGAGAATTGATCAAAAGTGGAATGAGTTGTTCAAGCAAATAGCGATCTAATTGAATCACCCGCGTTTGCAAGTCCTGGGCGCCGGGGGCCTCGACATGGGGAGGTAGCTGGGCTAATCGCAGCCTATCGAGTGTGCGAAGAATGGTCTGACGTTCACCTGCTGATAACTGTGCAGCTGGAGCATCAGGGGTTATATGGGATTGCAACCACTGCCGCAGAAGAGCTAGGTTTTGCAAATTGTTAGGAGACTCTGGAATGCTCATAGTTCTAAAAAAATAACCATTATCTTGAAGACGCCTCTAATTATACCATATTTCTAAGTAGAACTCTAGATGATAAGGCAATTATATTTTGTAAAACAAAAGCCTAATTAATTTTCATTGAGCTGGCATTGTCATAAAATTTTTATTTTCATGCTCCTAGACATCGTGTATGGTAACCGCCATGAACCTCTACCTCTCGGATTTTCGCTTAGTAAGACCAACACTTGAGCATCAACAAGAAAATATTTTATCCTGGGTAGCGGCAGCTCACACGCAAGCAGAATCTTCTCTACGCACTACTACCTTCGACGCTCCTAGCTTTGAGAAAGAATTGCATGAGCGACTTTGCCGCATAGGTAAAGGGAAAGTAAAAACACGCGGTGCCGAGCATCCTCACATAGGCCATACCAATTGGGAAGGGCAGAAACTTTTGAATTCGTCGATAGGAGAAAAAACTGCTGTGTTTAGCCAAGCTGTGGATCAATTTTTTAACTTGCTCTATCCACCCGATGATTCTCTTCCCTCAAACCTTATCCATGTCACGTGCACGGGCTATCTATCTCCCAGTGGGGCTCAAAAGCTCGTTTCTAAAAGAGATGCTGGACGTACGACAACCGTTACCCACGCCTACCATATGGGGTGCTACGCTTCAATTCCAGCTTTGCGGATTGCTGAAGGCTTTCTTGCTCACCCTAAGCACACTGGGAAAAAAGATTTCCGGGCAGACATCGTCCACACCGAACTTTGTTCTCTCCATATGGACCCCTTCGCGCATAGTACCGAACAACTTGTTATTCAATCCCTATTTGGTGATGGGTGTATCCGTTATTCCCTATCAGCCTCGCCGAGTTCTGCCTCTTTTACTCTATTAGCACTTAAGGAAATGACTCTTCCAAACTCCTCAGAAGCCATGAAATGGCAGCCAGCTTCCTGGGGCATGCAAATGAGCTTGAAAAAAGAGGTGCCGCTCCATATTGCAAAGTCGATAGAACCAGCTCTGGAAGATCTAGCCTCTGAAGCCGGCTTAAGCCTCTCTTCCCTTCAACAAGATGCCATCTTTGCTATTCATCCTGGAGGACCTAAGATTATCGAAACAATCGCGAAGTGTCTCCATTTGCAACCGCATCAATATCAGCATACTTATGATGTACTCGAACGCTATGGCAATATGTCTTCTGCTACTCTTCCTCACATATGGGCAGCTTTATTGAAGGATGAAAATATTCCTTCCGGTACGACTATTGTCAGCATGGCTTTCGGTCCCGGCCTCACCATCGCAGCCTCTCTAATGGAAAAACAGGTACTATAGGACCTCATCATGATCCTAGCGCTCATCCTTCCGTTTATTGTACAAGTTCTTCTTATCACTTTTGATGAATGGTATTTCCATTTAAAACGAGGCCTACCTCGGTGGGAGAGAATCGGTCATCCTTTAGATTCATTCAGTATTATCCTCTGCTTATTAGTCCCTCTCACCCTCACCCTATCGAAGTCGACGTTGATTCTTTATGTCTCTTTAAGTGTTCTCTCCTGCCTATTTGTAACTAAAGATGAATTTGTTCATAAACACCATTGTGAAGCGGCAGAAAATTGGGTGCATGCTTTGTTATTTCTCAATCACCCTCTGCTTTTGACCTCAGCAGGCTTGATGTGGAGTCTATTTTCTCAAAGCCCAGTGAGCTTTCTCGTTGACACCCTTCCTTCACGCGCATTCCTCTACGTTTTCTTATCGATACAATGCGGAATGGCCATACTATTTATGCTTTACCAAATCCTATACTGGAATTTCATCTGGCCTCGTAAAGTAGGGGAAAATCGTGATTAAACCTCCTGTATCCATCAATAATAGCTTCTACGACACGCTAGGTCCCTTATGGCAAACTGGGGAAAACCATCCTGTGGCCTTCTTACGAGCAGAAAATAAGGTGCGTAATCCATGGATTTTGTCGGTCTTGCAAAAAAGGCTCCAGAATGAGATGCGTTTTCTAGACATTGGGTGTGGGGGTGGCCTACTCACCAATTACTTAGCAGAAAATGGGGTATCCTATGTCGAAGGAATAGACCTCTCGCAAGCCAGTCTTGATCAAGCCAAACAGGTGGATGCAACAGGCCGGGTTATTTATCGGCAAGCCAATGCCCTGTGCCTACCCCATAAAAATGCTACTTTTGACGCTGTCGCTGCAATGGACATCCTTGAACATGTCGAAAGGCCCCTCGAATTAATTCAGGAGGCAGCCCGCGTATTGAAACCCGGTGGCCTCTTCTTTTTTCATACTTTTAATCGAACCTTTGCCAGTTGGTTAACCGCAATCAAGGGACTTGAATGGTGTGGATCCAATGCTCCCAAACATATCCACATTTATCGACTTTTTCTTCACCCCGACGAAGTCGAACATTTTCTTACGCTCAATAACCTGCAACTTCTCGAAATGAGGGGTCTAAAACCTGTATGGCGACAAAAAGCCCTATGGCAATTACTACTCCAACGAAAGGTAAGTTCGAACTTTCGCTTCACCTTTAGCCCCTCTTTATCCACTGGTTATTGCGGATTTGCCGTTTTTTCCCCTCCCTAAGAGTGTATTACGAGAGTAAAAGAGTTAAATCTCTAATTAAATCTATCTTATTTATTATCAATAATTAACTATCAATTTATTAACAAAATAACAATTATTTTGCATTAGAATAATTTTTAGTATATAATATAGTTAATTAATATTAATAAAGGATAAATTTTCTATGAGTACTCCAGTTTCTCAAGAAAGGTCGCCCAGAGCGCTCCCACCTCATGCATTTAAAGTTGGAAATGATACTTTTTATGCGCTAGACAGCGCCACGCAGCAGCCAATCACTGATCGAAAAATCCTAAACATATATAAAAAACATTTTACTAATTTGGCTAAAAAATTAGCTCGATTTTCTGAGTATGATGATATCACTTTAAATCAAGATGGCTCACCGAGAGCGGGCACGAAAAGAGACGGCAGTACGATTCGCTTCCCCTCCCCAGACCAAGCACCAGGCCCTGTTAAAAGAACTACAGAAAGTTTCCGTAGAACTGTAACTCCTCCCTCTCCCGCTGTCTCACCACGAGAAGTTTTACCTCCTCCTCCTCCTCATCCAGTTCTGTCCCATTTTTCGAAAATTCCCCCCGGCAAGCCTATATCTGCTCGCCAGGCCTACTATGTTGATGAACTCCTGCAAGAGCTCAATAGAGCAGTAGACAAAGCAGTAGCAGAAGACAAAGTACCTTGGCTCGTTAACAACGATAGCCTCATGGATAAGCTATTCGAAATGTTAAAGTTTCAGGATCCTGAAAAGCTTATTGGATTGCTTAGTGAGTCTGAACAAGGACATAAACCCTTTTATAGACAGCTCCTCTCAACCGATGAGCTTCCAGATGACCCAATGGAAAGATCCTGTTTACTAACAATATTCAGGTACGCTCTTGCTCAGCCTGGACTAAGATTATTTGATAGTGAGTATTTTTTACCGTTTCTTAGTGACCTGTACAATAAACCAGTTGTGCTTTGTCAGAATGGGCAACAGCTTAAGACTGTCTATCCTTATGGAGTAAAGGTTGAAGTAAGGCCGGAACATTTAAGAAATTGTATTGTGATTTGCTATGATCGGGATTCTTATACTGAGGTTGATAACTCCCAATATATGTCTATTTCTCTTACCCCGCCTAAGCTCTATCACCACGATGACATGCAAGACTTCCTCGTTAGAACTCATAATTGGATAGCTACCGATAATCCTTTAGCTGCTTTAGCCTCTCAAGAAGATGGGAAAACAGAAGAGGTAATCCGTTCCGATATTTGTAAGTTTATACAGGAAAATTTTGATGCCCTCGCAGCTAATCAAGAATACCTTGATGATTTAGTCTACCCCGATCTAAAAAAAATCGATCAAACTACTCTTTTTCGACTCCTCAAAAGAGAAAACTTTAGTGATTATGAAATTGACTCCATTAAAAAAGCTTTTGCAGCTGGTCACCTACCCAATGTCGTAAGCGAAGAGAGTCAAAAATTGAGGATGCGCTTTGTTGATGCGTTCCATACGTACATGAGCAAAACCACAGATCTTAGCAAACTCAACCCCTATCACATGGTTTTTCTTTATAGTCACAATAGAGACATTATTGTCCATGAGCAAGCGGAAAACCGTCATACTTTCGAGGGACAGAAACCTGAGGATCTTTCCCCTATCGACTTGCAAAGTTTTTCTATTATACGAATCGGTAAAGATGGGAGTATAAGAGGGATAGATCGCGCTAAAATGGGTATAGGAACTTGCCCGACAGGCATTCCAGTAATGCATCAAGCGCAACGTTTTGACGATTACATCGATGATACCGTTCCAGGTGATGGAGATTGCGGACCTGAAAGTCTTGTGCGCGCCCTTCGAGCTAAAAATCCAGAGGAATGGGAAGATCGCACAGCAACGGATGTTCGAGAACGCGTACAAACATATCTCCAGGATTGGGCTCAAGTTTCGCGACATGCTTGGAGCGAAGATCAGCACCGGCTATACAAGAATATTGAGGAGGATATCACTCGTCTTATCATTCCTAAGGATGATCAGAAGAAAATCTGCGCTAAATATGGTCACCGTGAAGATATTGAAAAGGGAACTGAAAAAGAAATTCTGGAATTTTATGCGAATCTCATTGGCACTCCTAAAATATGGGTCACAGATGTTTTCTTTACTATTGCCTCTCAAGCTTTAGATACCCCCATTGCGCTAATAGGATCAATTAGGGATGATCAAAATCACGTGATTATGAGTGCGTCACCAGGTTTAAAAGCTAATGAAGCTGTTTACGTATATTTCCAAGGCGCTCACTATGCGGCCATAATCCCCGATGAAGCCTTTATTAAAGAGGTAGATCCTCTTATAACGCAATTTATAACGCAAGTTCACCGGCCTCCCCAACCAGCAGAAAAGTATAGCAGATTCCAGAAAATAGTAATCGATAGCTCTACTGTCCAAGGATGGGAACAGCACTCTGCTGAGAGTGGTTCCGGACCTGTTGATGCCTTAGCTAGCCAAATAGGAATGAATGGACAGCAATTACGCCAGAAAATGCGATCTGATTTGCAAGACCCTGCCCAGGCAGCTTATTTCAAAGAGCCGAAAAACCAAGAACTGTTCTTCAAAGTTATGCGAGACCTATCGGATCTAAGCTTCGAGAATGTGTTAGAGGCAACTGAAAGAGTGTCTGGAAGAGGATCTGGAAGACCCTTATTTACAGATAAAGAGAAAAGAGGCCTTCGAAGAATTAGAGCTGGAGGGAGTGTTCCTCAGAGTAAAAATGATCAGAATCTTATGATTACCTTCATCAGCAAATTTGTGTCACTTGATAGGTGGTTGACTCTTATTGAAGACAACTTTTATCAACTAGCCAGTAATCTTCTCCGCCGCCCGATTGTCATTAAGGATGAGAGGGCTCGTATTGGAGCTGAGGTTCCAGCTGAAGTTCAGGCTAGAGCCGACAGCCCCTACAGAGCTTACGATCCCCCATCCGAGTATATTCCCTATACTCTGCAGCCTGAAAAATGTCTTATCGTTCGAAAAAAAGAAGATGGTCTATATAGCCCTCCTTCAGTAGCTGCGCCACAGGCTCCCGTACAACCCACAATCTCTTCTGCAGCGGACAACTTTTTGCAAAAACCTGAGTTACAGTGGCGTCTTGCAGATAATATCTACGCAGCTTTAGCTTCCCAACTAAGCCAACCCGATGGGGAGATCGACGAAGCAACTGTAGTTGCACTATGTAACCCTCCAAGAGGCAACTGGAAACGATTTGTCGATTACTTTTCCACATCACGAGAAGAAATGCAAAGGCGGAAGCTTACAACTAAGGCAATTTTGCAAAAAGTAAGTGACTATGCAACAAAACCCATAGTCGTCTATAACAAAGACACCAAAAAGTCCGAAGTCTACTATCCTAATAATGAAAAACTTGCAGAACTTAGTCCAAAAGACTGTCTATTCATCGGAACTGATCATGGAAGGAATTACTGGAGTTTGGACCGCGAAGCTGAAGGTGTAGACACGATGAGAAGATTCGTCACCCCTGCTGCCGCTTCCCCAAGAGCTGAGACACCCAGAGAACGCGAAAGGCACGACAGATCGCCTAGGCACTCAAGTGGGAGTGAAAGAAGAGCGTTCGTTTAGGTAAAGATTTCGTTAAATGGTTTACAATTCCAATCGGTAGAGAACTTATTCCTGCCGATTGGAATTTAAAACATAATTCTTTAGTTATCAAACACTTAGAGAAATCAATTTCTTCCCTATGCTTTATTAGTTTCTTTAAAAAGAAATTAAATATAAATATTGATAATTATTAATATAAAGTGTATAATATTATTATAAATTAGTAACAAAACTAAAAGGTTTAATTATGACGTCCGGCGTTCAATTCGCAAAAGCAGAAAAAACTACCAGCTTTGACGTAGAAGTAGGCGGAGAGCTTTATACAGTGACTCTTACAGGTCAGGCTCAAAATAAGGCCTTAAGTAGAAACCAGTGGCACACCTTAAGTCATCACTGCCTTGATCTTATACAGACAACTGGCCTTGCAAGTCAATTTCGATTAGATGACAAAGGGTTTGAGCTTAAATTTCAAAACCATTCTGTAAGTCAAGTCGATATCCATTCCTCTAACTCTACGATACAAACACATAACTTAGGCGATCTAGCTTCTAGGGTAGATACGACTGTACGACAGCAACTAGTGCGTGTAGCGACTACATTGAATCATACATTCAATAGCATTGTAGTTCCCGCTCGCGTCCAAACACCAACTAGCCCGCCAACCCAAGCTAGACTCCCATCAGGTGGAAGCGCTCCCTTAAGCCCACCTGCCCCTGCCCCACAAGGTACACCATCTGGTAGACTCATGCCAAGAAGCGAGGGACCCGGACACCTAGCTCAACAAGCAGGATCTCCACAGGGAGATGATGAGCTTAGTGGTAGCGAATCAGGTTCAGACGGAGATGGAGAGGAAGCATCCGCTCCTGCATCAAGTTCTTCATCAAGAAGAGTTTCTGTAGTAGAAGATGGAGATGCAAGAAGAGCACATCCAGCAACCCCTTCTTCATCAAGAAGAGGTTCTGTAGTAGAAGAATCAAGAAGAGGTTCTGTAGTAGAAGACGTAGATGTAAGAAGAGCACATCCAGCAGCCCCTTCTATACCATACGCTTCTGCATCAAGTTCTGGAGCAGGACAGGTAGCACAAGATGAGGTTCCAGAAGATGGAGAGGTAGCACAAGATGAGGTTCCAGAAGATGGAGAGGTAGCATCCGCTCCTGCATCAAGAGCAGCAGATGGAAATGTAAGAAGAGCACATCCAGCAGCCCCTTCTATACCATACGCTTCTGCATCAAGTTCTGGAGCAGGACAGGTAGTACAAACAGGAGATGATGGAAGTGGCTTAGGACTTCGCACAAGCGCAAACCCTGGTCAAGGAGGAGTAACCATAAGACGTGATGATCCTTCTAGCGTAGCAAGTAACCTACCTGACGGTAGGAGATCAAGAAGAAGAAGAAGAGGTTCTAGGAGCAATCCTCCTGACTCCTTAAGTTCAAAAAGACTTGCCTCACATGATCATGACCGATCAAGAAGAACTCATGCTTCAACTACTGATGACGGTAACCGCCATGACCGTGACCGATCAAGAAGAACTCATGCTTCAACTACTGATGACGGTAACCGCCATGACCGTGACCGATCAAGAAGAACTTATGCTTCAACTACTGATGACGGTAACCGCCATGACCGTGACCGATCAAGAAGAACTTATGCTTCAACTACTGATGATGGTAACCGCACAGATGACTCGCTCATAGGATTAACAGCAGATATGGAGAGGGAGAGAAGGTACTTTACAAGTGCTCCTCGTTAACAACTAGGTAAATTTACCCATCTACAAAGCCTACAAGGTCTCCCTTGTAGGCTTTGGTGTTTACACCCTCATTACTTTTGAATCTCCCTTGTAACTAACAGCACATGTGCCTATTTTTGCGTTGCGTGAAACGCAAAAGAGCTTTTCTGTACTGAAGAAAAGTGACCTTTACCGACTGTATTAGCCTACAAGTAAGACTTGGACGCAACACAAGAGGTTTTACGAAATTTCCTCTACTTGCATTTATTCTATAAAAAAAACATCCCAACATCTATAGAAACCATTATAGAGTGGTTCCCTATTGGGATTTTTTCATGCGCTTTCGCACGAAGCTTTTTGCTGCGTTTTTCCTGGTTGCGGTTATTAGCGCATTATCAGGTTTATTCATTATGTATGAGGGATCAAATAAGATCCTTTTTAATGAATTGCGGAGTAAAGCCACCTCTCTTGTCACTACTGCTGCAGCGCAGCTCGATCCTGATCTCATTGCCCAATTGCAGGGTCATCCTCAAGACGAAACGAATACTGCCTACCTGAAATTGCAGAATGAACTGCGTCAGCTTCGAAATGCAAATCGTCGCTACGATATTTATGTGCGGTATCTATATTTAATTCGCCCTGCAGAAAATAAAGATTGGGTTTTTTTAGTCGACGCTGAAGAAAATCCTAAACTCGTCTCCCATCCGGGAGATCCGATGCCTCACAGTGATGTCAAGATATTAAACGAAAATCTTCAAACCCCCTATACCGATACATTTTATGTCCGCGACCAATGGGGAACCTGGTTAAGTGCGTATGCTCCGATCTATAACAAAGCGGGGTACTACGTAGGGAGTTTAGGGCTAGATCTAAGCGCGAGCGATATCGATGCAGAATTGAATCGGTTAATTTTAGCAGGCTTTACGGCCCTTCTTGCTTCTGTGGTGATTGCGTTGATCGTGGCCTTTTGGCTCTCTTCCCTAGCCGTAAGACCTTTGGGTATTCTTTGTGGTGTTGTCGAAGAAATTGGCAAGGGCAACTTAGACAGCCATATCGAATTGGGTACCAAAGACGAATTTAGCCATTTAGCGGACGCCATCAATGTGATGAGTCATGGATTACGCGAGCGCGAACATTTAAAAACCAATTTTGCTCGCTATGTCTCTTCACAAGTTTTAGATAAGATTTTACATGGAGAGGCAGCGACGAAGGTCGAGGGAGAAAGACGGAAAATCACTGTTCTTTTTTCCGACATCCGGCAATTCACGCAACTATCCGAAACTATGCCTCCCGAACAGGTGGTTAGTCTTCTCAACGAATATTTTGACAGAATGATCGATGTTATCTTCTCGAATTTTGGCACGCTGGATAAATTTATCGGGGATGGTATCATGGTCGAATTCGGTACGCCCTTAGACGATCCCTTGCAAGAAGAACATGCCGTACAAGCTGCATTAGGTATGATGGAGGCGCTAAAAAAACTGAATGCCGAGTGGCTAAAACAATCGAAAACGAACTTCCGCATTGGCATCGGCATCCATACAGGCCTGGCGATTGTAGGAAATATCGGATCAGAAAAACGAATGGAGTATACCGCAATAGGCGATACTGTAAATGTGGCGGCTAGATTGGAACAGTTAACGAAGCAGCTGCAAAAAGGGATTCTCATCAGTGAAACAACTTATATGGGACTGCAAAGAAGGTTCACTTGCCAAAGTTTAGGCATGGTGCAATTGCCGGGAAGATTGGAGCCAATTCATATATTCACGCCTGAAGCCTTCTCTTTTGAACCCCCTCCCTCGGAGACACATTAGAAGGAGTCCTAAAGGTAATTGGTGTTAAAAATTAATTTAGAACATTCTTAAACTACGTTGTAAAAGGAGCACGCGATGCGAGCATTGGGCCGAATGACACTGTGGTTTTTAGAACTTGTTGGAGCTATAGCTTTTTTTCTTCTATGCATTCTGGCTATTCTGCCATGGCTTCTGTCGATGCAGGAAACACGGGCGCTCATTTTACGGTTAGCGACGAAAGGAAGTAGCCAACAAATTACGATCCAAGAGGCTTCTTTTAGTTGGTTTGGTAGTCAAACGATTAAAGGGATTTCTGTTGAGGATCCTGAGCGTCATGCACGCTTATGTATAGAACAAGTTTCTACGGATGCATCCCTTTGGCAAATATTGGTCACTACTCATGATGTTGGCCTGCTACACATTACCCACCCTTCTCTCTCCATTCTCGTGAACGACCCTATTTTGTTGCCTCCAACCGACGTACAACAAGCGGGCTTTTCTTCTTCTACATTGACCAATCTCTGTTACCCCAACCACAAGCTTATACGTTTATTTTCCGGCCAAATCGTTACAGAAGAGGGAACCATAGAAATTTCGGGACCTCATATCGATACCGTCTATTTTCAGAATGTCTCGTTAGAAGCTGACATTCACAAGCCAGGAGAAACCATTTCCTTCCGTACACGCGGCGATACCTCACAAAAAAGCATGAAAGATGAAATTACGGGAAATTTCTTTCTCAATGGGACTTTATCTTCGTGTGAAAATGCATCTACCGGAGGCAACTTAGCGCTTCAGGGAGGGATTTCACGCCTTCCAGTTCTCGGCATCGATCAAATGCTTTCTCTTGCCCGCCCTGAAATGCAAGGCTTCCTGCCAGCAGCCCTTGGGTCAACATTGGATCTAACCGCCACCGCCCTTCTAGGTTCCGACAAAGGCGAGTTTGCCTTAGAGCTCTCTTCTTCGCAAATGAAGGCAAAACTCTATGCGACAACGCAAGAAGGAAAAATTGTATTGCGCAGCCCGGCTACCTGTTCACTTGCGGTAACACCGGGGCTTGTTAACTTTTTCCTCATGGATCACCCCTTACTTAGTCATCTTAAACTCGCCTATTCTTCGCAGATGCTCGTTACGATACAGACCCTTTCTCTACCCTATCATGGGACCTCGATTAACTGGGATGAGCTCGATGTTAAAGCAGATATGCATCTGACTAATACCGGTTTTGATACACCGGCACTTTCCCACAGAATCGACCTAAAAGAGATTCAAGCAACTCTCACAGCTCCACGCCTACAAAAAGAGCTCCTTATCGATGCCCATATGAAATTGCAATATGGCGGCGTTTCCAGTGCTGTGGCTTCCGTAGCGCAAATCGATTCGCCTCTGAATAATCCCTCTTTTAAAGCGTGGACTTTAAGCGCTGATCAATTTCCCGTTACTTTTATCGACCATTTATTGATGAAAAATGGGTCTTTTGCAGCTATTTTGGGAGACGCCGTCAATCTTAATTTCGCTCTCGAACCCGAGAAGGATAAATTACGCGGTACACTTTACGTCTCGACTTCCCAGCTAGTTATTGAAGGTGCGGTTCTTACGGTCAAGCCCTACCTGCAATTAGAAAAACCTTTGGATGTCTTTTATAGACCGACAAGCGAATGGATGAAGAGATATTTTCCAGAGGGAGGTGTAACACCCGTTAAGATTACTGTGAAAGAGTTTAGCCTGGGCGATTCTCTCTCTACGCTTGCCATGCACATAGAAGCGCGTAGCGATAGTTTTAGCTTGAATCAATACAAGCTCGTTCATCCCGAAGTGATCGCAGATGTAAAAGGTCTCGATAACATCGACTTGGCCTTCCGCGCAGATGGACTCGGAAGCGAAATTCACATGAGTTATCAGCCTGAGGAAAAGATTCTTTCCACCAAAGATACGACAAAACTCACCATCAATCTCCAGACCCCTGCTTGGACCGCTTTTGCAGCATGCTTTACACAACCCACTCAGCTTCTCAAGCCTGCACTAGCAACTGTAGAAGTAAAACCTTTTACCATTGTATTTAACAATCGCCCCTTCGCTCCTCTTATTTGGGAAGGAAATGTACAAGTTGTCGATTTCATGCTCACAAACCCTAATAAGCCGCAGAGCCGATTTGCTTTAAAAGAGACTTCCTTGCGTTGGAAGTGGGATAATGCTAAGCGAGAATTTTTTGCACGCGGCCAGGGGCAAATCACCGGAGCTACAGATTCATGGTCTCCATTTTTATTAGAAAGTTTAGTCCATAATTTGCCTGAATTTGGATCTACAGCAAAAAAAACCGATCAGCCTTCTACTGCTGATAGTGTTTGTAAAATCGCTATCAATGCTTTGGACACGAGTGCTCTAGATCTTTGGATAGCGAGCTCCCATTCTTTAGGATCTCTTGTAGGATCTCCTCTAAATCTAAAATTAGACATGGTCGATAAAACAACTACCCGTGCATTTAGTGTTGAGGCAAAAAGTGATCGCTTGCAGCTCAATTGTGGTGTTGCCTGCGAGGGTCAACAACTCCTATTACGCTCTAGTCGTCAACCCATTGTCATGAATTGGACGGTTTACCCTGAGGGATTTGCCCTTGGAACAGATTTATGGGAACATGCCTTTCAAGAGCCTTTTCCTCTTAAGCTCAATAAACCCACTCCAATAGCTCTTCGTATCGATACACTTTCACTTCCAGTCCAAGAAAACTGTTACCGATTAGCACCTGATGCGCTAAAGAAAGGTCTATTTTCCGGAAATCTTTCGGCCGAACGCGTTCCTTTTACCCAAAAAAATTCCGAAGAACCTTTGACCTTGCAGCATGTTGAGCTCAATGCTCAGCGACAAAGAAACGATGCTCCCCTTCAATTTAGCCTACAAAGCACGATTGAAGCTGCTAAGTCGGGCCTTGCCGAATTACGTGGATCCATTCAGGCAAGCACTACACTTCAAACTAATATAGAAGCCAACTTCCAAAATATCCCTACGATTATCCCCGATCTCACGTTTACGTTAACAGGAGCAAAACCGAGAACCTTAACGACAATTTTCGGCCCTACTATCACGGGATCTTTGCAAGCCAACATTACCGATTCCAATGGCCCTTTAACCCTCCATATCAATTCGCCCTCAACTCGTGTTCAGGTAAATGGCGATCTCCATCATGGAATATTGACACTTCAAGAGCCTTTAGTCGCCCAGGTGACACTTACTAAGGATTTTAGCCGTAATCTTCTTGAGCAAACCAATCCCCTATCCGTCGATATTATTACGAGCGAAGGACCGATTACGTTAACTGTCGACAAAGAGGGTTTTGCCCTGCCCCTTTTTCCTTGGGATCTCTCACAAGCCTCTATAGGACATGCACGCATAGATCTAGGGCGCATCACCTGCCACAATAAAGGCAATATCAATGACCTCTTAGGACTACTTAAGCAGAGTCAGTTTTCACGCAACAAAGACCTCAAACTTTGGTTTGCTCCTATGGATCTCTCCTTAAAAAATGGGATTTTGGATTGTGAAAGGACAGAAATTTTAGTCGCGGATCAAATTGATATTTGTACATGGGGGAAGGTCGATCTCTATAAAAATCGCGTAAATGCTATTTTAGGCCTAACATCGCAAGCTTTACAAAGCGCCTTTGGCCTGCAGAACCTGCCTGCCGATTATGTATTGCAACTTCCTATGAAAGGTCCCATCGGTGATGTAAAAATCAATACAAAGAAAGCGACGGCTAAAATTGCGCTTTTACTTGCCTCGCAACAAGTCAATACGCAAAAAGGTGGGATTTTGGGTGGTTCAAAAGGAGCGATTGTAGGAGGGATCTTAGGAGGAATTGCCAAGCTGCCCGACTACAAAACCCCCTCTCCTCCTGCCAAACACCCCTTTCCTTGGGAATCAGCTTCAGAAACACCCCAGCAAAACCGGGGCAAGAAAAAAACAAAAAGCACGATTAAGCCTAACGATCGACCCCTAAAACAGCTCATCAAACTATTCAGGCCTTAGCTTAAAGTTCCTTGTTTCGCGAGAATAGCAAATTCAATAACTGTTCTCTTTATAATGAACAGCATTCCCAAGAATCCTATTCGTAATGTCGGATTTTATTTTTAGTCAGCTGATTAGGCTATCGTAATCTCTTTGCAGAGATAGACATTTTGAACCGCTTGAAGAAGCGCGATTCCCTCTTTCATCGGTTTTTGAAAAGCTTTTCGTCCGGTAATCAAACCAATACCGCCAGCACGCTTATTAATAACAGCGGTTTTCGTGGCTTGAGCTAGGTCATCCTTACCAGATGGTCCTCCGGAATTTATAAGGCCCATACGTCCCATATAACCATTGATCACTTGGTAACGCGTGAGGTCGATGGGGTGTGGTGAAGAGAGCTCGGTATACATCGCTTCTGTCTGCTTACCAAATTTTAAGGCCTTAAAACCGCCATTCGTAATGGGTAATTTTTGTTTAATGATATCGGCTTCGATGGTAGCGCCAAGATGATTCGCTTGTCCTGTTAAATCAGCGGATTCATGGTAATCAATGTCACCTGCTTTAAAATGGCTATTGCGTAGATAACACCATAAGACAGTAGCCATTCCCAGCTCATGCGCTTTAGCAAAAGCTTGGCTTACATTGATAATCTGCTGATGACTTTCAGGCGATCCAAAATAGATCGTCGCACCAACCGCTACACAGCCCATCTCGTAGGCCTGCTGGATCGAGGCAAAGAAAATTTGATCATAGGTATTGGGATAAGATAAAAACTCATTGTGATTGAATTTAAGAAGGAAAGGGATTTTATGCGCATATTTACGAGCGACAGAACCCAATACGCCAAGCGTTGTGGCAACAGCATTACATCCTCCCTCGATGGCTAGCCTGACGATATTTTCCGGATCAAAATATTCGGGATTAGCCGCAAAGGATGCGCCTGCACTATGTTCTACGCCCTGATCAACGGGTAATATCGATAGGTAGCCTGTATTGGCTAAACGCCCATGACCAAAAAGCGTCTGCAAACTGCGGAGCACGCGAATATTCCGATCAGACGGTGCAAAAATTCTATCGACCCAATCCGGTCCAGGAAGATGCAGTTTTTCTCGTGAAATTGTCGCACACGTGTGCCCGAGTAAGGAATCTGCATCTGCTCCCAAACATGTTTGAATATCAGCTAAACTCATACAATCCACCTTATCGCAAATAATCGGATTCTAAAGAATGTTACGACAAATTGCGAGCCTGAAAGTCAAACCAGCTAACTTGCAGCCAATAACTTTTTCATAGCGATGTGTGGGATGCCAAACTTCACGATTTTTTGGCTCTCGCTGTGGTAGCCGAGGTGGTGATAGAAATTAACGGCTTCTTCTTTAGCAAAGAGAACGACTTGACGAATTCCTCTTGCGATGAGGGCTTTTTCTAAAGCATGGACCAATTTACGACCAAAGCCCACCCCTTTGTAGGTAGAACTTATGGTCATGGGTTCGATCTCCCCTTCACCTTCGCTTTTAAAATGGAAGATCACACATCCCACCACTTCCTTCCCTTCGAGGGCTACAAGGTGCAAGCTATTTTCTTCTTCAGGAAATAAGTTAGAGTCGGGTGGCACACCAAACGGCTTATGCTGGACTTCCCATCGCAGCATACATTCTTGATAATATTCAGGTTGCTGGGTCTTGATGAACTTGAACTTCATAGGCCCTCTGCGATCTGTGCTGTTTTTTTCTATCTAGCAAATTTGCGAATTTGTAGGCGAAAAAAAACGAACTGTCCGGATTAGGCAAGTTGGAGAATCAAACTTTTAAGATAGCGGCCTTCAGGGTGTGCCAAGGATACGGGGTGATCAGAAGCTTGAATATGGGAGCTGATGATACGGACAGAGCGATTGGCTTCGCAAGCTGCTTGTGCCGCTAAGTTTTGAAAGAGAAGCTCATCCATATAGTAGGAGCAGGAAGAAATGAGAAGAAACGCACCAGAACGAGCACCTTGCATAGCTGAACGCATGAGTTGTTTGTAGCCTCTACAGGCATTCTCTACATCGTTGCGTTTTTTAGCGAATGCAGGAGGGTCGAGAATAATCAAGTCATAATCTTTAAGCGAACGGGATGTTAGAAAATCGAAGAGATCTTCACAAAACGCGGCGTGATTCTTCTGGCTGAATCCATTCAGCGCCATGTTTTTTTCTAAAAGTTCTATTGCATGAGAACATATATCCACACTATCGACATGAGCGGCTCCTCCACGTAGCGCAGCGACAGAAAAGCCTCCGGTGTAAGAAAAACCATTCAGTACGCGTTTATCTTTTGCACGAGAAGCAACCCAATTGCGCATTTCGCGTTGGTCAAAGAAAAAGCCTGTTTTTTGCCCATGTTCTAAAGAAACAAGAAAGCGAAGATCATTTTCTCTAATTTCTACCTGTTCAGATGTCCTGCCCCATACATGTCCCTCGATTTGCTCTAACCCTTCTTGAAGTCTTGCAGAACCACGAGATTTTTCAAATATACCTAGAGGAGAAAACTGTTGGACTAGACCTTTGATGATCAGCGGACGAAGGCGTTCCATCCCCTGAGTCGTAAGTTGAATAACAAGAGTATCTCCATAACGATCAACGATAAGCCCTGGCAGTCCATCGCCTTCGGCATTGATCAGACGAAAACCGTTGGTGCGCTTGCAATCGATTAGTTCTTTTCTTAATGCAGCTGCAGAGGAAAATTTCTTTTCCAAGAGCTCTTCAATAGCGATATTTTCAAAACTGAGGACTCTCCCTGTCAAAGAGTGTCCTGAATGAAAATAGGCTAGAGCTAGCCATTTTTCTGCATGACTAAAGACCGGTAAGAGTTCACCAGGTTGTATATCTGGTGGCAGTGAGGCAATGGCACCCGAGAAGATCCAAGGGTGTCGCCGTTCCAGCGATTTTTCTTTGCCTGGTTTAAGAAGTGCGCATCTATTCGACATAAAGCGATAGAGGCTTTTGCATCCCTTCAGGGCTGGGAGATTTCGACTTTTTCTTTTCACCTGATCGACGAATGACCTGACCCACGAGATCACATCCCATCACATCGCTTATCTCAACTTCGTAAAATTCGCCGAACGATTTAACCTTCCGCCCATCATTGATGACGACAAGACCATCTATTTCGGGACATTGTCCATAGAAGCGTCCTTGCATCAAGAGATCTGTTTCAGGATGATAACCTTCGATTAACACTTCTAAACGCTTACCGATGAACTGTTTTCCGCGTTTCTTCA
This sequence comes from Chlamydiota bacterium, assembly GCA_013288005.1. Taxonomy (GTDB): domain Bacteria; phylum Chlamydiota; class Chlamydiia; order Chlamydiales; family Rhabdochlamydiaceae; genus JABDCS01. The sequence continues at coordinate 27,284 of JABDCS010000001.1, forward strand.
CTATTTTTTCTTGAGCACGGCATAATTTTTGGTAGCGATCTTCTTTGATCTCTTCAGAAATTTGATCGGTCAATTTTGCAGCAGGTGCTTCCTCTTCTTTGGAGAATTTAAAAACACCTACATTATCAAGCGGGTATTCGCGAATAAAAGTTAAAAGCTCCGCAAATTGTTCATCTGTCTCTCCGGGAAAACCCACCATCAAACTCGTACGTATCACAATATCGGGAAGACGCTGGCGAAGGGTAACGATAGACTGAATGATTTGTTCGCGTGAGGTTTTACGGCGCATCGCCTTTAAAATTGGGTTGCTAATATGTTGAATCGGCATATCAAGATAGCGACAAACACGACGATCTTTTTCCATGATATCGATGAGTCCTTCGGTAATCTCATCTGGATATAGATAGAGAAGACGTAACCAAAATGGTCGTTCTTCTTTTACAAGTTCTCGTAGAAGTTTTTCGAGTCCATCCACTTCTCGACGCTCTTTTCCAAAATCCCCGAGATCTTGGGCGATAAGAATGATTTCTTTAACACCCTGATCGAGCAAAATCCTAAATTCTTTGACTACCTGAGTGACAGGTTTGCTACGTAACGGCCCCTTAATTTTGGGGATAATACAAAATGCACACTGTTTAGCACACCCTTCGGCAATTTTGAGATAAGCATAAGAACGAGGAGTGGAAAGTTGGCGAGGGATTTCTCCCCATTGTAAATAGCTTTTAGCAGAAGAAACCGCATTTCCTGGAAGATCTGCTTCTACGGCTTCCAGAATTTTTTCCATATCTCCGGATCCCAGAAAATAATGAACAGCAGGAAATTGCGTCCGAATTTCTTCGCCGAATTTTTGCACCATGCAGCCGGCTACAATGACTTTAGCATGCGCCTTTTTTTCATCGAGAAGCCTTTGAATAGTGTCGCAAGACTCTTGGCGAGCAGAAGCTAAAAATCCACATGTGTTGACTACAAGAAAATCGGCCTCTTCGTGCTCTTCAACAGCCTCGTATCCTGCCTTTAGAAGAAGTCCCAGCATGACCTCGCTATCGACGAGGTTGCGCGCACATCCGAGACTTGTAAAATGAATTTTATTGCCTGTGAACATGATCCCTCTGAATAAGGGAGACTATAGTAGCTAGCTAGTACATAAAATAAAAACTGAATTTTAGCCCTTAGGCTAAAATTCAGTTAAAGTTCTTAACTCCTAACCGATATACCCTGTACTATAAACGGGTTTTGGAGCTTTTTTAGGTGTTGACGCTGCGCCTTCGGTAGGTACTGTTGTCCCTGCCACAAATAGGACATAAATCACTGCTAAAAGAGATCTCATACCATTTATCCTCTGTAGTTTTCATCTTAGGTGATCACCCTTGTAGCTCAAGGGTTGAAGGCTATCGCTGAATTATTTGCCCTCGGTTTATCCAAAAACAGGAAAAACCAAAAAAAGTTTAATTCCGTGATAGCCCTTTAGGATATAGCAAAAGAAATATTTCGAAGATTTTGACAGCTTTTTAATCAAAATAGATGGTTAATATACGCAGTCTATTTTGAAGTCGAAAATCTGTCCAAAAAGCTCAGAAAATCGAGATCCATTTACTTTTGCTACACCCTCTTAAAGCAGATATTTTTTTACCCGCTCAGAACCTGCCCTAACACTAGTGTTGCATGAATTTTCAGAAGATTTTTGGCAGCTTTTCGATTCTAGACAGATGATGAATATACAAAGTTGATATTATCCATCCCTTTTGAAATCGAAAGCTGATCTAAAAGCTCAGAAAATCGCCAAACCTTGTTAGGAGAGATTCTTAACATTCAACTTTATAATTTTTTGTGATAATTTAATCAAAGCTTTATTTATAGTATTTTTTTTCTTTACAAGTCTGGGAACGTCGGATGACTCCTATACAAAAAAAACGTAATCTTGACGCATCTAATCCGAGTTATCCGAAAAGAGGGGAAATCCTCCACATCAACCTCCCCCAACTCAAGCAAAGTACGGGGACTTTAGAGCCACCACGAACAACAGATTCTAGCATCATTAATATTGCCTATTGTCTTTATGAAGGACTCATGCGTCCCACAGAAGATGGCAGTGCTATACAAGGACAAGCCAAGACTATCGAAATAGATGCGACAAAACGCATCTATCGTTTTCATCTTAAAACAAATCATTGGTGTGATGGCACCCTTGTTCAAGCTCAACATTTTGAAAACACGTGGAAGCAAATTCTCACGGGTAAGATCGACTGTCCAAATATCTACCTTTTTGATTACTTTAAAAATGCCAAAGCTATTCGCGAAAAACGGTTACCTATCGATGAAGTAGGAATACGCTCTCTTGCTGATGACTTGCTTGAAGTTGAATTAGAAAGCCCTTTCAATGCCTTTCTTGATCTTTTAGCTACTTATCTTTTTGTCCCTCTTCATCCCATGAGTATCGAAGGCTTTCTTCCCGACCCTAACTCCACCTCCTATCCTCTAATATCAAATGGTCCTTTCAAATTAACCCATTGGATCCCGAATGTGGAGTTGATCTTTGAAAAAAACGAGCATTTTCATCGAGTAGATGAGATTAGTCTGAAAAGGATTCATTTCAATTATATTGGGAGCGAAATTTCGGCCATAGATCGCTTCATCAATCACAGTATGGATATTTTAGGACGGCCCTTCCCCCCTTCTCTTGTTAAACACAAAGCGATGCGCTACTTGTTCCAAGAAGGCCATTTTCAAACGCAAATGCTAGCTTCTACAACTTGTGCGATTTTAAACCTGAACCGCTCCCCCTTAAACCATCCCAAACTGCGACGCGCTCTTTCTTTAGCTATTGATCGCACAGCATTGGCCAGAAGATTAATGATGAACGAAGATTGTGCTGCAACCCATCTTCTTCCTCCCGTTTTTAATCCTGAAACCACCCATTCCCAACTGAGCAATAAGCGAGAATTATTAGAAGCACGCAGAATTTTTAAAGAAGTCATTCAAGAAGAAAATATCAAACCGGAAGACCTTTTCGAGAATTTAATCATTCAATACCCCCATTCCGAACTCTACTTTAATCTTGCCATGGATTTAAAAGAGGCGTGGGAATGCATATTCGATATCAAGATTAGGACCCAGCAATTTACTCTATACGAACTACGCACAAAACTGGCGCAAAGAACCTTTTCCATCGTCCTTCTTACATGGTATCCGGACTATTTTCATCCTCTCGCCCTGCTCAATCGATTACGCTCTTCCTCGAATTCGAAAAATTATACAGGATGGTCCGATCCTCATTTTTCCAGACTTCTCGAAAAGGCAGAAAATGCCTCAACTAAAGAAGAAGGTTTTCAACTGTGTATAGAAGCGGAAAAAATCCTTTTAGACGCTATGCCGGTGATTCCTCTCATGCATGGACGCTATGCCGCCATGATTCAAACTTACATCAAAAACTTCCACATCTCTCCACAAGGTATTATTAATTTTGATAAAGTCTACCTCGATGAAAATTATGAGATCGAACAAAATCCCCTCTATTCAAAACGAGACAAAATCGTCAGCCTGCTTCAAGAGTGCATCAAACCTCCCTTTGAATATCCCATTCCTGTAACGGATCTACTCGTACGTTAGCTTAGTTGACTGATTGCCATAGCTGATACGTTACTTGGGGATAAACTAGAATTGCGCTATAGTCTAGCGTATTGGCTACAAACCTCAATTTGTACTGTGTTCTAAAATTTAAGTTTTCATTGTTTTAGAGAACACCTTTTAAGTAATCGAAAAGCTACTACGGCACCATGCAACTTTTCGCCACCCTATTGCGTAAATTCTTCCTCCTCGTGGTTTCTTTGCTATGTGTAGCTACGCTCACTTTTATCCTGATGCACACAATTCCTGGCGATCCATTCATGCAGGAACAGGCTATACCGGCCGAGATTCTCAAATCTATGTATCACCATTATGGATTGGATGATCCTTTGACTGTGCAATATGGCCGTTACCTGAAAAACCTCGTTACCTGGAATTTAGGACCTTCGTTCAATTACGAAGGCCGCACGGTAAATGAAATCATCGCTGATGGATTCCCCGTTTCTCTCGCTTTAGGTTGTGAATCGCTTTTCCTTGCTATAGGGAGCGGACTTTTATTGGGGTCATTATCTGCGGCATTTCGATCGGGTTGGCAAGATCATATGGCTATTTTTGTTTCAGCCATGGGAATTTCTCTTCCGAATTTTCTTATCGCTACCTTGCTGCAATTTTTCTTGGCGATGAAAATGAACCTTCTGCCCATCGCCCGCTGGGAGTCTTTTGCTCATACATTATTGCCAGCACTTTCTATAGCAGCTCTTCCTACTGCTTTTATAGCGCGACTGACGCGGTCGAGCATGATTGAAGTGCTTCAACAAGACTTTATTTTAACAGCCCGTGCGAAAGGGCTTCGTATGCGTCAGGTTATTTTACGGCATGTTTTACGAAATGCCCTACTTCCTGTTATCACCTATGTAGGCCCTTTAACAGCGAGCGTCATTACGGGCAGCTTTGTCGTCGAAAAAATCTTCGCAATTCCGGGTTTGGGACATTGGTTTGTTTCAAGTGTTGCTGGTCGTGATTATACCGTAATTCTTAATATCACCGTTTTTTACAGTTTTTTCTTAATGGCGTGTGTCTTTTTAGTAGACGTACTCTACTGTATCGTGGATCCTCGCATACGTTTGCGAGAAGGGCGAATCACAAAGAATCAAAATTAAGAACGTATTTTTAAAATTACAATTTTCCTTTAGGGGTAAGGTAATAGTAAGCTCGCATAATAATTGTGAAAAATATTAAGGTTTAGCAAAGGCCCTAAATGGATCCTGATCATTTTCTTCCTCTCTGTTCCCGGCAACCCATCGTACAAGATCAGGTCGTCGCAGGTAGTTCTTACTGGAAAGAAAGCCTCCGCCGTCTTCGCGCTAATCGCATAGCTCTTTTAGGGATAGGCATTCTGATTTTTTTGGGTCTTTTTGCACTATTTGGCCCCATGCTATCACCTTATGAGCATTATGAAATGCACCTTCCGATGAAAAATTCACCCCCTAGCAGTAAATTTATTTTTGGTACAGATGAGCTGGGGCGAGATATGTACACGCGAACTTGCCATGGCGCACGCATATCGCTCTTTGTAGGCATTACAGCAGCTTTCCTCGACCTAGTCATTGGCGTAGCGGTCGGTGCAATTGCTGGGTGCGTAGGCGGCAAATGGGATGAAGCCATTATGCGTACCGTGGACATTCTCTATTCCATCCCCCATCTACTGATCGTCATCATGCTCATGGTGGTGATGGGACCGGGCATTTTCACCATTATCATTGCATTGACATTTACGGGATGGATTGGCATGGCACGCATTGTCCGAGGCCAAATCTTACAGCTTAAACAATTGGATTTTGTACGTGCAGCAGAAGCCCTGGGCGCAAGCCGGGGGCGTATCCTTCTTCGCCATCTTATTCCCAATGCTATGGGCCCGATTCTCGCCACCATGACCTTAACCATACCTACTGCGATTTTTGCAGAAGCTTTTTTGAGTTTTTTAGGATTAGGTGTTCAAGCACCGGCTACGAGTTGGGGTTCGATGGCTAGTACAGGTGTTTATGCCTTGCGCTTCTATCCTTGGCGCCTATTCATTCCCGCTACTTTTATCAGTTTGACAATGCTTTGTTTCAATCTTGTCGGTGATGGTATTCGCGATGCTTTCGACCCCAGGCTACGCACATGAGCAATCTCTTAGAAGTCGAAGATTTACATATTTGCTTTAGTGTCTTAGGACAAGAGGTACATGCTCTACGAGGAATCAATTTTACTTTACGTAAAGGGGAAATCTTAGGAATTGCCGGCGAATCAGGATGTGGTAAAAGCGTAGCAGCCAAAGCTATTATGCGTCTTCTACCTGCTCACAGCAGTTCTGTATCTCAAGGAAAGATCTTTTATAATGGACAAAATCTCTTAAAACTATCTGAAGCCGAAATGCGGAGTGTTCGCGGAAAAGAGATTGCTATGATCTTTCAAGATCCTATGACATCTCTTAATCCCACAAAGACAATTGGAGCTCAAGTGATGGAGGGGTATTGCCTACATCGGCCTGAGATCAAGAAGCAGGAGGCAAAACACTATGCTATTGAACTCTTGCGACAAGTGGGAATTCCTCAACCTGAAGAACGTTTCTTAGCTTACCCGCATCTGTTTAGTGGCGGTATGCGACAACGCGCTATGATTGCTTTAGCTATTGCATCTGAACCTAAAATCTTACTGGCAGATGAACCTACAACAGCTCTCGATGTGACCATTCAAGCGCAAATTCTCGACTTACTCCGTAAAATTGCACAAGAGAATGGAACCAGCATCATTTTGATTACCCATGATTTAAGCGTCATCGCGAACATGTGCGACCGCGTGGCGATTATGTACGCAGGAAAAATTGTAGAGGAGGCGCCTGTAGATGTGCTCTTTAAAACACCACGTCATCCCTACACGCAAGGTCTTTTGCATTCGATCCCAAGACTCGACACACCACGCGATCATCCTCTTGTTCCTATTGAGGGCAGGCCTCCTAATTTGACAAAAACCTTTTCCGGTTGTGCTTTTTGTCCCCGTTGTTCTTCGGCTTTGCGGATTTGTACCGCCAACGATCCTCCCTACATTTCTTGTGATACCGAACATCATGTCGCCTGTTGGCGAGAACATCCCCAAAATCCTCACAATCAGGGGTAAAAGCCCAGAAATGCAAGAAAATGCCTTGAACAATTCTGACACTATATTAGCTAAGATGCCGCCTCTCATTTCTGTAGAAGAACTTCGCGTACACTATCTATCCGATAAACGCTCTTTAAAGGCCGTAGATGGCATTTCATTTTCTTTGCATGAGGGAAAAACCTTAGGGCTTGTCGGAGAGAGTGGCTGTGGTAAATCGACAACAGGAAAAGCTGTTCTTCAATTAGAGCAACCAACCGGAGGAAAAATACTCTTTAGAGGTACAGATCTCGCCTTAATGTCTTCGAAAGAGCTCTTTGCTTTTCGTAGAGAATCCCAGATGATTTTCCAAGATCCTTATGCTTCGCTCAATCCCCGAATGACAGCTGGGGATATTATTGCCGAACCTCTCGATATCCATCGATTAGAAAAAGGCTCTCAACGAACTACCCGTATTCATGAACTCTTGCAGCTGGTCGGCTTAAGTCCTCATCTTGCAAGCCGTTTTCCGCATGAATTTTCTGGAGGACAACGTCAAAGAATAGGCATCGCACGAGCACTGGCAGTGCGCCCGCGATTTATCGTGTGCGATGAACCCATCTCTGCGCTTGATGTCTCGGTCCAAGCGCAAATTATTAATCTACTCAAATCTCTACAAGAAGAGATGGGAATAGCCTATTTATTCATTACTCATGATCTTCGCGTGGTGAAATACCTATCGACAGAGATCGCCGTCATGTACTTGGGACATATCGTAGAAAGCGCCCCAACAGAAGAATTGTATAAAAACCCCGCTCACCCCTATACACAAGCCCTTCTAGCCGCTATTCCACTTCCAGATCCTGTGCAAGAGCGAAAACGCAATCGAATAGTACTTAAAGACGAGGTTCCGAGTCCTTATGCGCCCCCTCCAGGATGTGTTTTTTGCACGCGCTGTCCATTTGCGCAACCTATTTGTCAGACAGAACGTCCTGTGATGCGACAAATTGCCTCAGCCCATTACGCTGCTTGTCACTTTGCGTAATTGATCCATTTATCGATGTCCGCAATGAATTCACTCGGAGCGTCCATCGTACTACCATCACATCCATGATCGATCCAACCACTTAATGTTCGCTTAGCGTCGTTAATAGCATCATCGATACTCACTTTGGGCGGTGGTGGAGGGCAGAGTTTGCCTAACTCTTTGAAGTGATCGGCATTTTTCGAGATAAAATCTAAGAGATCCTCGCTTTTCTCTTTGGAATGATCTTGAGTGAACCAGCTATTCCATTTTTCTTGAAACTCATCCACGATGGGATCCGGAGCCGGAAAAGATTGGGGAGATTGAGGAGGTAAGCTCGGGGGAATTTGCACGTTTAATCCTTGGTTAATGATAGATCCAAATCCGGAATTTTTTCTTATGTAACAGACTGCTTAAGGTCTGGCTTGTTTTACGATCCCAGTAGTGGCTGGGAAGGACAAGAATCTGCCATTTTTTTTCTTGTAACGTAGCGTATAAAACCTCACTAAAAGTACGGCCGTGGAGAATAGCATGATTAACTGATAAATCTTTCTCCCGGATAATCGCTTCTGCATAACGAAGTATTTCGGTAGCTTCCTTTGTGGAATCAGGTACTTCAGTATCCAAAGGGAGGGCCGAAGGTATTTCAATAATATGTAGAACTGTGATACTGGCCTTGTAGGATCGTGCAAGATCAGCAGCAGCGATAATAATCTCAGCATCTTTTAGAGACTGAAAAGGCACTAAAATATTTTGGACGGGATGTTGAACGCTTTGTTCAACTTTTACTTTGTGCAAAGCAATTGTCCCACCAATGGCGATGTTTTTTTTGCGACGATAGAGTAAATAGAGAAAGAGTCCAAAAGTCATCCATGCCAAGCCTAAATAACGTCCGTGAGGTTTAGCGATAACAATCAATACCCATACGCTCAAAGAAGCTAAAGCGCCCACAATCGCCGATATCGGTAATTGTGCACCGCGAAAAGGGATACTGAAAGGAACTTTAAAAGGGCGTACTTCCTGAGGTTTTTTTATCCGTAACATTAGGAGCGACATGTTTACAGAAAAAAAGGCGATCATCGCACCGAAATTATACAAATCTGCTAAAAAGGTGAGTTGCCCACGACTCAGAATAACCACGGATGCTGCGAGCAAAGCAAAGAATATCAGGGAAAGAGCAGGCGTATGAAAACGAGAATGGAGCTTTGAAAAAAACTGAGGTAGCTGGTAGTGCTCTCCTAAATTAAAGGCCAGGCGTGAGGATCCAATTAGTCCAGTATTCGCTGCGGCAAAAAGTAAGATCGCCGCTATCCACCCTACCCAGGGGCCAAAAAATCCTCCCTGGAGGTGAAATTTTTGGACGATTCCAGTTAGAGGGTCACTAGCGTAGTTCGCCCCAAGCTCCATAGGAGTCATGGCCGATAATCCCACAACAACTAGCCCCATGTAAATTAGGATCAAGGCAGCCATATTCAAAAAAATGGCTCGTGGCAAATCTCGGGTGGGTTTACGCGATTCCGAACCGAGCTGAGCAATCGATTCAATTCCGGTGTAAGCGACCATCGCCATGGCAACACCATGCATAAAATTGGGCCAATCGGGCGACCAATCCATTCCAGGCACGGCAATTTTAAGCTGACTAAAAACGCGTGGTAAATTGAGGACTAATACAACACCAACCACAATGATTGCGATCTGCGTAAGCAAGGCTAAGCTCGTTAGTACCAAGCTCATCCTTGTAGAACGTTTGACACCGATGAAATTGATGATGAATAGAAGAGCGATAACGCAAACGGTAAAAATAATCTGCGTCTGAGTATTCGAAAGTGGGTGATAAATGTTAGCGAGATAAGGTCCTATAGCAAAGGCAGAGATCGCAATTGTAACAATGTAATCTAGTAATAACCCCCAGCCTGCAACAAATGAGGCTGTATCATTGAAGGCATGCCGAGCAAAAGTAGCAGACCCTCCAGAATCGGGATACATCGCGGTTAGCTCTGCATAACTGAGAGCGTTGCAAATAAAGACCACGCCAGCTAATCCTAAGGCAATAGGCGTAGCGCCCAAAGCATAGAGAGCCGTAATTCCTAAAGCATAATAGATCGATGATCCAAGATCCCCATAACCAATAGCAAAGAGATCGCCAAGACCCAGCACTCTTTTAATGCCACGTTTATGCATCCGAGCCACTTGCGTACTCGGCTTTCCTCTAATATCTTTTCGCGCCATCTCTTACTCTATGGCGCGTATAATCTTTTTTGTAAATGCCTATAGAAAAATTGTTTTAGCGATTTAGCAACCCCTGAGCGCACCTCTACGAGGTAGGCTGGAGCTGTTTAGGCAGTTGAAAGTAGACATTTTCTTCGGTGTAGACCACCTCTTCGACAGATTGCACACCCAGAACTTTCAATTGTTCGATACACGCTTGAACGATCGATTCGGGTGTTGATGCACCTGCTGTCATGCCAATAGTAGAAACTCCTTGGAACCACTCTTCTTGGATTTCTTTTTCGCTATTGATGAGGAAAGCTTTCACACCTCTTAAAGCCGCAACTTCGCGTAAACGATTTGAATTGGAGCTTTTAGGGTCTCCGACAACAAGAACTAAATCGAGCTGGCTTGTTATTTCTCGAAGAGCCATTTGTCGATTTGTCGTCGCGTAACAAATTGAAGAACTTGGAAGTGTTTCTACGTGCGGATATTTGGCCAAAAGTGCATCGGAGATTTCTTTTACATCATCTAAGCTCAAGGTCGTTTGCGTGAGATAAAAGAGCTTTTGTCCATGGCTAAAAGAAAGGGCGTCGACATCTTCTACTGATTCTACAATAGTGGTCGATTCAGGCGCTTCGCCTGCTGTACCGATAATTTCTACGTGATTACGGTGACCAATTAAGAGAATATGGTAGCCTTTTTCGGCATAGCGTTTAGCTGCTGAATGCACCTTGGTAACCAACCCACAAGTAGCATCAATTTCAATCAGCTGACGTTTTTTGGCTTGTTCGCGTACTGCTGGAGAAACTCCATGAGCCGAATAAATTAAGCGACTCCCCTCAGGAACATCTGCAATCTCTTCAATGAAGATAGCGCCTTTACGTCTGAGATCGTCGACAACATGGCGATTATGAACAATTTCGTGCTTAACATAAATTGGAGGACCGTAAAGTTCCAACGCTCTTTCTACAATCTCAATTGCGCGCACTACCCCTGCGCAAAATCCTCGAGGTTTCGATAGCAATAGTTTCACAAATCCTCACAATTTATTGAGGGATCAGCTTAGCACAAATTCAAAAATGAATAAATCCAATTTTATACGTAATTGACAGAGGCTATATAGAAATTTTTACTAAATTTTTCTTATATAGATGCTCATTCCACATCAGTCGCGCAACGAAACCCATAGGTACCATTCATCGTACCCGGATTATTTCGATGCCGATGCGAACAACGTAAATCATCTTTTAGGCTTTTCCAACACCCACCGCGTAATACGCGGTAATTGCCTTGTTGAGGCCCTTTGGGGTTGTCCGGTTCTTGAACAGAAACGTCATAGTAATGGAATTCGTACCAATCTTGGCACCATTCATAGACATTGCCTGCCATGTCAAATAGACCACAGCTATTAGGGGGGTAGCTCATTACAGCCATCGTATCGGAGCTAAAAAAGTTCGCTTGAGATCGCTCAATCTCTGTTCCTGTCGGGTAGACATTTTCCGTTTTGCCTCCCATCGAAGCGATTTCCCATTCGGCTTCTGTAGGCAATCGTTTGCCGACCCATTTAGCATAAGCTGTAGCTCCATACCAAGAAACCCCAACGACAGGGTGTTTAGCGTACCCCGATTCAATATTGAGTTTGCCAGCGCTACGTTTAATACGAGAATCACGCAAGCGAATCATATCATTATTATTCCCATCCTTTTCGCCACCCATTGCTTCTAAGAAGCGAACGAACTGCTCGTTCGTGATGGGATGAATATCCATAGCAAAACTATGCAAAGTAATGAGATGGCGCGGGATTTCATCCCGGCCTCCTTGATGACTCCCTCGGTAATATTGATCACCCTGAATAATGGCCATGTCCGTTAGCAGAGGTTCAGCCGAGGAAACTTCTGACGGAACGGGTTGATAACGCGCTACAACAGGATCTACGATAAAAAGTGAGGCAGGGTCTGCAATAAATTCTGGACGCGTAATTTCACCTGGATTCAATACGGGTTTAAGACTGGACCCAGAAGATTGTGCATGGTGAATTTCTTGAAGGATTGAGGGTAATATGGTTTTGGGAACACTCAAATCCTGCACAGCTTTCGATAACAGTTTAGGACGTTTCTCTTTTTCTGTTTGAAGGCAATTATAGAGAAGGAGATCCCAATTATAACGCAAAGTTGGATAGCGAGTAGAAGGCAGCGGAAACAATCCTTCTGGAATTTTCTGCATGAGCAAATAATAGATCAATACACCAAAAGCATAAATGTCGCTTTCGGGGGCATCATTTTCAGGACCACCTTCTCTTTGTTCGGGCGCTAGAAAAGCAAAGTCTTGTAAAAAGCTCTTATGGAGCTTACGCATAATAACAGGATCACTTGGGCCTGTTGCATATCGTTCTTTATTATCTTCTGTCTGTACAAATCCCGCTTGTGCTCCAAAAGAAGAACAGAGGTGATGATACATACGGCTTAACACTGCACCTTGGCCAATGATTCTGATTAAACCAAAGTTATCCAAAAAGACTCGAATAGAGTCATTAGAAGTTTCTACAAGCACGTTGCTAAGTCGAATCCCTCCATGGACTACAGAAGGTTTATCCGATGCAGCTGTATGGGCGTAGTCGATGGCAGAAGCGAGTTGGAGAGCAATTTGGTAAACTTCTTCTTCACTCAAAACTGAAGATCGCTCATTCAAATAAGAGGCTAAATCGACTCGTTTTCCTTCATGGCCTTCTACAGCATCCGAGATCAGGTAAAAAGTGCCATTGATGCAGGTAGCATTGTGCATACGGACAATGTGAGGATGATCAAGGCGGCCACTATGAGCCATTTCCTCTTCAAACCGTGCAATAAATTTAGCATCCTTCGCAAACTCTTCAGGAAGAGCTTTAAGGGCGAAATGTCGACCGAGATATCTATGCTTAGCCAAATAGAGTATGCCCAATAAATCGCTACCGACTTTGCGGACAATCTCGTAATCTCCTACACTTCGTTGCATGCTATTTATCTCCCTCATAAATTACGGATCGCCATCTCGATCGCCTCTTTTTCATTCAGAGGCGCCAAGCAACGATTTTGATCACAGATATAAACCGTCGTGGCATTAATAGGCTGTTTATCTTCAAGCCAAGGCACAATTTTCGGCAGGAGAAGGTCATCTCGATATTTCCAAATTACAGAAAGATGGGGGTCGGTAGATTCTCTAAGAGCATGTTCAATTTCCCCTTGCCAGCTCTTATGTTCATCAAGAGCCACAATAACAAGAGGTGCTTTCGTGTCATAATAACGTTGTAAAGCAAGCATATGATATCCAGCCCCAGGCGGGTAGGCCTCCAAGAGTTGTTTGGTAGCTCTAAAGATATCTTCAGCCATTTTTAAATATTGGGCGTCATGTGTGAGTTGATAGAGGATTATCAAATTTTCGGCGAGGACAGCATTGGCAGAAGGTTCTGACCCATCATAAAATTCGCATTTACGTAAAAGAAGCGGTTCCTTCCCATCCGTCTGATAAAACGCCCCTTCTTCCGCCTTAAAGTCCCTTTCCATAATAGACATTATTTCAAGCGACCATTGCAAAAAATCTGTTCCACGCCCGGCTTGAAAAAGGGCAAGAACTCCCTTTAGCAAAAAAGCATATTCTTCGAGGCAAGCGGGAAAACGTGCTTCTTCTTCTCTCCATCTTCGTAAGAGATGGCCTTCTTTCCATAAATTCTTTCGTAAAAACCGGGCACACTTTTCGGCGGCATCTAAGTACTCTTTTTTGCCAAAAAGAACGCCCACTTTTGTCATCGCGTGGATCATCAGTCCATTCCAAGAAGAGAGGACTTTGTCATCCTTGAAGGGGCGCGCGCGTTCGCTCCTTTTTTGCAGAAGCTTTTCACGACTGCGGTCAATGGTAGTTCGTAATTCTTCAACAGAGATATGCAGTTGATTGGCTAAAATTTCGAGAGGTGTTTCTGCATGCAATACGCTGCGGCCTTCAAAATTTCCTTCAGGCCCCACACCATAATACAGACAGACTCTTTCAGCATCAGGAGAAGGTAGAATCGCTTTGATTTCGGGAGGTGTCCATGTATAGAAACGTCCTTCTTGGCTTTCCGAATCTGCATCTTCTGCAGAATAAAAGGCGCCTTCTGGCGAAGTCATATCGCGCAAAACATATTGAAGAATTGCTTCTGCCATTTCTTGATAACGAGGATTGCGTGTAGATTGCGCAGCATGTGCATAAGCAGAAGCTAATAGTGCATTATCATAGAGCATCTTTTCAAAATGGGGAATCAACCAACGCTCATCGACACTATAGCGAGAAAAGCCTCCACCTAATTGATCGTAAATTCCTCCTCTTGCCATTTGGTCCAAGGTCAGCTCGGCCAGAAACAGAGCACGGCTGTCGGCTTTTTTACGCGCATGATTGAGCAAGATTTCTATCTGGTAACTCAAAGGAAATTTTGGCTCCCCTTTCATACCTCCGTAAACGGGATCGGATGCGTCATAAAAAGATTCGATCCCTTTTTCGAGAGTAATTTCACTGGGTAATGCAGTGCCTGAAGTCTCAATATTATTGGCAAAAATTTCGATAATTTTATCAGCTTGCTCTATGATTCTCTCTCTCTCTGGACTTTTCCAAAGCTCCATGATCTGTTTGACGATTTGAGGAAATCCCATCATTCCTCGTCTTCCTTCGGGAGGCAAATAGGTCACTGCAAAAAATGGTTTTAGGTCTGGTGTCAAAATCAAATTCAAAGGCCATCCGCCTGTGGAAACCATCAAAGCCTGAGCTAAATCCATATACACGCTATCGACTTGCGGCAATTCTTCTCGATCAACTTTAATGTTGATGAAAGCGTCATTGAGCAAGGCCGCCACCTTTTGATCTTGAAAAGACTCATGATCCATCACATGACACCAATGACAAGTGGCATACCCAATCGAAAGAAAAATGGGTTTATCCTCCGCCTTAGCTTTTTCAAAAGCCTCATCCCCCCATGGATACCAATCCACAGGATTGTGGGCATGTTGGAGTAGATAAGGGGATTTTTCGTGAATCAACCGATTCGTAAATGATGGCGTTGAATCCATGTAGGGCAACTTCTAAAAGAGACCAAGAGAACGAGCAAGGAACCAGGCTAGTGCGAGAAGAGCGACTATCAATCCTCCCCATAAGAGATTGGGAAACCACTTGACCCCACCTCCCATATTCCCGCGCATTTCTAATGTGCCGATTCCATAAGAAAATTCATGCTTTTCATTGGAAATTTTAAATGCCAATGGATGTTGGCGCACAAGTTCATCCGCATTGAAACCCAGAAAAGAGGCATATTGTTTCATGAATCCTTGTGCATACACTCCTGAAACAAATTGATCGATCTTGCCATCTTCTATAGCTTCGAGGTAGCCCGCTCGAATTGAGGTCGCATTTTCAATCTCTTTAAGGGAAAGATTGAGCTCTCGTCGTTTTTCCTTAAGTAATTCTCCAACTTCCTTCATCTCATCCAACATATTTCCTCCGAAGCCCTGGCGAAGAATGCCACAGCCGTACATCAACATTACGGAACGCCGCAAAATCTTCCAATGACAAAATGCTAATGTCGTATAATATGGAAAAACACATTATGAGAAAATGACCTAGTAAATAGGTAAATGAATGCAAAAAACTGCATGTTTTGTCACCACGATCGATTTAAGTCTCGCAGATAAATTACGAAAACATCTCGATACGAATGGATTTCAATTCGACAAGCCTCCTTATACACTATTTTCTGCAAAAAAAGGAAGGCTCTCTCTCACCCTTTACTTATCAGGAAAATTAACGGTCCAAGGTAAAGATAAGGATGAATTTATCCAATTCTATTTAGAACCAGAAATCCTCGGAAATCTAACTTACAGTCACCCCGAAATTTCAGTTGATTTTACCCCACATATTGGGATTGATGAAGCGGGAAAAGGAGATTTCTTTGGCCCCCTATGCATTGCCGGACTCTACGCAGATGCTGATGGCATCAAAGATCTTCTTCAAATAGGTGTTAAAGATAGTAAGGCGATCAATGACGAAAATGTTCACAAAATGGCACGACGCTTAAAAGAACGATTCCCCCATTCGATCATTACGATCAATCCAGAACGCTACAACGAAATGTATGCGAATTTTCAAAATCTCAATCGCCTCCTTGCTTGGGGACATTCAACAGCCATTGCAGAGCTAGTCCAAAAAACCAACTGCCAAGAAGTTTTGATCGATCGCTTTGCGGGAGAACATGTCGTATTAAGTGCCGTGAAGAAGAAAAATCTTGAGATAAACCTAACCCAACGTGTACGCGCAGAAGAAGATCCTGTTGTGGCAGGTGCATCTATTCTCGCACGGGCTGCTTTTTTAGAAGGATTGAAACGAGCGGGAGCTCCATGGGACTTTATGCTACCAAAAGGTGCTGGTGCGCCCGTTTTATCAGCCGGCAAGACTTTAATAAAAATGTACGGAAGAGAAATCTTCCCAAAAGTCGCCAAGCTCCACTTTAAAACCATGCAAGATATTCTTTGACTCCACATGCTGAAAGAACTCCGTATTACCAATCTTGTCTTAGTCGAGTTTGCCGAAATCTCTTTCGAGCAAGGTTTAACAGCGATTACAGGTGAAACCGGAGCAGGAAAAACCATTCTACTAGAAGCGCTAAAGCTTGCTACTGGAAGACGAGCCGACAGTGATGCAGTCCGAAGAGGTGCGCCAAAAGCTATCGTCGAAGCGATGTTCGAAATTAAGGACTCGAGGAAAATCTCTCTACTCTTAGAAAATGCGGGACTTTCCTGGACATGTGACGAACCCCTGCTTCTCAAACGTGAGATCTCTTCAGAAGGGAGAAGTCGCGCCTTCATTAATTGTCAGATGGTTCCTCTATCCCTCTTACAAGCTGTCGGCGAACAGCTCGTCGATTTTACCGATCAACATGCTCATCACGATTTACGGAAAGACGAATACCAAAAAGAAGCTGTCGATCTATACGGTAACCATCATATTTTAGCGCAAGACGCGGAGCAGGCGCGGCATTTACTCCATAAAATGGAAAAAAATTTAGAGAATATCCAACAAGATTTTCTAACTAGTCAAAAAGAAAGTCACCGACTTGCTTTAGAGTTAGAAGAATTACAGGAAGCCTCCCTAAAGGCAGATGAAGAAGAGGCATTGAATAGCGAACACAAACGTCTTACCCATGTACAAGAGATAGGAAGCCAATTAGGTGACCTTATCCTTCTTTTAGATGAGCCACCTCTTGCTCTTATAGGTAACCTCAAACGCAGTTCCCCTCTTCTTAAATCCGCTTGTTCGCTCGATCCCTCTCTTCAAGAACCCGAACAATTACTCTCTCAAGCCATTGTCGCACTTGAAGAAGTTCGGCATCTCTTACAGACCTATGTTGATCGATTGGAAAGTGATCCGCAGCGCTTAGCTTTTGTCGAACAAAGATTGGCCCTTTACCATAAATTTAGACGCAAATATGGGAATCCCTTCGTCTATACGACAACTCTTAATGACACCTTACAACGCTTAAATCGCATTGAAGAAGAACTACAATCTGCCTCTCTACAAAAAGAAGATGCCGCCTCGCGACTTATGGCTATGCGCACCATGCTGGCCGAAAAGCGTGAACAGACAGGCCATAAACTTGCCAAAGCCATAACACGCGTTTTACAGACGCTCCATATGCCCCATGCAAAAATTGACATTACCGTTCGTAAGCCTGCTAATCTATTAAAAGAGGACGACAAAATTGAGTTTCTTTTGCAGGCCAATACAGGCGAAAATCCAGCACTGGTAAAGGAACACGCTAGCGGAGGCGAACTGGCACGTCTCATGCTCGCTCTACAAACAGCCCTTGCAGAACATCAACCCACACCCATTTTTGTTTTTGATGAAGTCGATGCCAACGTCGGGGGGCAAACTGCCAGCGCAATTGCCGAAAATCTTGCTAAAATCGCTGATCACCGGCAGGTTCTATGTGTCACCCATTTTTCTCAAGTTGCGAAACGGTGTAGCCATCATGTGCGCATCTTCAAAAAAGAACTCGAAGGCCGTACGATTACTCGTCTAGAAACTCTAGATCTTCCAGGGCGCGAGCGCGAATATCTCCGCATGAATGGGTAGTTTTCTTTTTTTTTGCTACATCTCTTGTTATTTCTTTATTTTAAATCACACTCCATTAATATAAATAAAAATTTATTTTATAAAAGATAATTTTTTAATAGCCGCATTTTAATGACACTATTGAATGGAAAATAAAATATGTATATAATTGATCCACATAATCATTTAAACATAATAAGGATAAACCATTATGAGTTCGATTCATTCAACAGGGTTCAGACCCTCTTCCAGTTTGCCCACTCCGCTAAATCCACAAAAATATCCCCCTTCGAGAATTCCGAAATTACGTGTTAAGCCGGCTACTTTTAATTCTAAGAGCTCATCTCATTTACAAAAATCTGCTTCCTATCCTTATATCCAGCTCGACTCCTCTCATAGCAAGCTCATGTCCTCTCGCATCCCCCGATTACTTTCAGCCCCCTTAATCAGGTCCAAAGAGTCCCTTCCTCAAGCATCAAGTCCACATTTAGCAAGTCCTTCTTTGCAAACTGCCAGCAGTTCCGGCACTTCTTCCTCCTCTCGTGATCACGAAAGGCAACTAAAAACAAATGTACCTACGCCACTTGAGATTGCCTCTTCTGATATTTCTGTAAATCTATCAGAAATCCGGAATGAAATTATTTTAGACATCAAGCACTGTCGCGCATCTTTCGAAAAGCTCGAACGCGATATGAAAAATGAAATTGCACAGAATCAGGCAATAATCAAGGGACTACCACCACTCAATGAATCTCCAGATTATTATATAAATTTATATAGAAAGTATCAAAACCAGAAAGAAAACGTGATTAATGATCCAGATTTGTCTAATCCTAGTAAAGAAGAAGAGGTTGTTCGAATTACTAGTGAGATTCAAAAAATCCCTGTAAGCTATGAACATTGTATCAGCTTACTAAGAGCAGAAGAAGAAATAGCTGAGCTAGAAGCACGCCTCTCTCTAGCAAAGCAAAAGTTTGAAACTGAGCTAGCACAACTCAATAAGGATTTACGAGGACTGGATGTTGGATTTAGTTATGAAATTGCTAAATTAGCAGAAGAAACACGTCGCTTAACTGATGCACTTAAGAAAAATCATGATTACTATGCGAGAGAACAGGATGCATTTTGGCAAGAGCAAGACGAATTTCAAGAGCTTCTTAAGACTGTCGATCAAGCCCCCACTATTATTCGTGAATACGAAAGCCTCCAAAAGAAGTCCGAAGAGCATAGTAATGGAATCAGAGCCTATAAGGCCATGGAAGATGTGCGAGGAGTTCTGAATGACCCAGATTTACCCTCATCCACGCCTTCTACTCCCGATCAACTTAATGCGCTCATTATTGAGAGACAAAAGGTCGATAAATCTATTGAATTGATGCGTAAAGATTATGATAGGGCGAAAGAAGCTCTAACTATCATTCCCGGTCTGAAACGAGAAATGTCAGAAGCATGTTTTCGTGCTATTGACAAAGATTGTAGAGATGAGTACGAAGGTTTACAGAAACAGTTAAAGCAAGCTAACACTCGGTTTACAAGGTTACAACAACTAGAACAAGCACGCTTATCTAGTCGAGACCTCTCTTCAAGATCCCCCCACTCTCAGGTTGCGGTTGGAGCTGGAGTATCCACTTCGCATAAAGCACGTGCAGCAACACTTTCTCCGGTGTCCTCGCCAAGAGCTCAGGTTGCTGTAGCAAGTGCTAGAGCACCTTCTCCGGTATTTTTAGAAAGATCCGCTCCATCCTCGCCAAGAGCTCAGATGGCTTTTGGAGCGGGAGCCACTTCGCCTAAAGCACGTGCAGCAACACCTTCTCCGGTGTCCTCGCCAAGAAGTCTCCAGGATGGGGACTCGAGAAGCCCTAGGAAACCCCTTCAATTCACAGGACTTTTTTCACCTGCTTTTCTGCTTTCAGGAATGCCTGAGGTCGCTGTTGGAGCGGGAGCTACTTCGCCTAAAGCACGTGTAGCAACACCTTCTCCAGTGCCCTCCCCAAGAGCTCAGATGGCTTTTGGAGCGGGAGTACCCACTTCGCCTAAAGCACGTGCAGCAACACCTTCTCCGGTGTCCTCGCCAAAAAGTCTCCAGGATGGGGACTCGAGAAGCCCTAGGAAACCCCTTCAATTCACAGGACTTTTTTCACCTGCTTCTCCGCTTTCAGGAACGCCTGAGGTTGCTGTTGGAGCGGGAGCCACTTCGCCTAAAGCACGTGTAGGAACACCTTCTCCAGTGCCCTCGCCAAGAAGTGACCAGGATGGGGACTCGGGGGAAAGCCCTAGGCAACCCCTTCAATTCACAGGACCTTTTTCACCTGCTTCTCGGCTTTCAGCAAGCCCTGAGGTTGCTGTTGGAGCGGGAGCACCTATGCAACCAGCCCCAACTGCGGCTCTTCCTTTACCGCCAGAAGATGAAGGAAGCGATGTAGAAAGTCTACGAACACCTTCACCCCGAAGAAACCCTCCGACTCCATGGGGTAGCCTCAGAATCGAAAGGCATCCACTTCTAGCCCAACTTCCTCAAAACTTTTTTGAGCGTATAGCAGCTATGAGAGCACAGGAAGAAATCAGTTACCTGAAACGCAGTGAGCTCATTATTGATATTTTAGAAGTAGAAGCTCAAATCCCTGCTGAAGAATTAAAAAAGCTTTATCGAGCCATAACACCCACCGAGGAGAACAGGGATCCAGGCGTATATTGTTACTATGATATCGGCCAAGAAGAATGCATCGAGAAAATGTTGAAATACCTTTCTGAATTGAATAACTAATTGGCAAATAAATATGGCATCAGTAAGCACGAGCTGTAGTTCTACATCTACAGCTCGGCAATTATCTTCCCTAACCACAGAGCCTGAGCTTGACGCGCCGCACTCTTATATTCCAGTTCTTACTAGAAGCCGAATGCGAATAGGCACCCCTACTTCTTATTCACCGGCTCTATTAGGGCCTAGATTCTGCTTTTTAGCAGCATCGACTAGGTCAAATATTCCTCTTCTTGCTAAGCATCATTTGCTCCCGCGTCCTATTCAGCGAGCTCCATCAGTTGCGAGCCCCTCTTCGATCCCCACGGCATCTCGCCCTTCTAGTTCGTCTCGTATTCCATCTCTAGCAAGACGCCCTCCCAATCCATTTCCTGCGCAACATGATCCAAACACTGAGCGCTCTTACCCTTCATTAAGCTCTCATATTTTCACGCCGGCAAGAGGAGTCTCTCACGCACAATCTCGTATACCCATCACGTGTGCACCTTCCATCTTTGCAGACCGTCAAAGAGAAATTGCCCGGATAAAGGAAAAAATCAAGCTTTATGAAAGAGAAAGAGTTGAGCTTGAAGAAAAAAGAGAGTCGTTACGGCCTTTAAAAAGCCTTTCAGAAACGGTTATCCAAGTATATAAACAATACATAAGCATGCACAAAGAAGCTCATGAATTGCTTATGAACAATAACGAGACTCTTGAGCTTCAACATGACTTAGAGGAAACAAGAGAGTTGCGTTCCAAGATAAAAAGATACCTCGACGATCACCTAGATGACTACACACAAGCTATATCGATCGTAAATGCGTTCTCTTCAACAGAAAGACGCATTCTATCAGTTAAAGATAAGTTACGCTTTTTACAGGAAGAACTTTTAAGAACGATTTGAACTCGAAGATCCTATCCGCAATTTTTTTTCGGATAGGATCTTTCTTCTGAAGAGGATGCAAAGCCCTTAAAATCGTCAAAAAAACCTTTTGAAACACCCTCTAAGGGTTTATTACTTCTTCACTTCTAGCTGGGATAATTTGAACGAGTGCACGAACTTGTTATAGTTCTGCTCATCGTAAATCTGCACATCGCATTCCATAGCCATTAAATAGAGACTATTCTTAACCATAACGGCACGTCCTTTAAAGTAGACCCCACCTGTACGGATGAAAAAGTCTAAAGCTTCATGACCTTCTACAAGTAAAAGATCGGCAAAAATCAATTGATTTTCAGGATTGTAGGTAAGAATGCCATTCAAAAATGCTTCTAAGCTCATCTGTGCATAGGTCTCATCGACAAACTCTGGATACTGAGCCACGAGGAGCATAAAAACGGTTCTTTCGTCTAGAGCAGAAATATAAGCATCATACTTTAAGTCATAGCCAGGTTCTGGCCCTGTTAACTTTTGACTGACGTGTTCTGGTGCAGAAGGAAAGCACATTTTGCACTGCCCAGCAGTCGCATTGAACTCCGGCCAATCTTTTGTCGGAAAAGAAGCTGGTTTTTGCACGTTTTGCTTCGGTTGCACAGGCACTGGTGCACTCATACCGTCGGCTTGCAGACCACCTGCTGCCCATAAGAAACAAGCCGAGAAAAGAGTCATCACTGTCTTTTTGGCTTTTATCATGCCTTTGATCTGCATAAACACCTCATTTTTTATTTTTGTACAAAACCTTGAATTCCCCAGACCGTCATGAACATAAGAAAGACGGCGACGATCACGACAAACATCGAAAGAAGCGCATTGAGTATCGCTTTAAATAGGGAAAATCCTTGAACTTCGCGTAATCCCGCGAGAAAAATAACAATGGACCATATACTCACAATGACTCTTACGATCCCGAATACCACCAAAAGGCGGGGTTCTGGAAAAAGAAGCATGCTTCCCTCTGCTGACTGGAAATAGACAACTTGAGCAAAATCTTGTGTGAATACTAATCCCCCATAAATCGCCAGAAGGAGCGCCCATAGCAAAAGATCGACAACCACAGGCACATTCGACCAAGCCACAACGGCTCGTACTTCTTTATAACTTCCTTTTCCTCCACACCATTTGCCTGTCCAAGAGACAAGAAAGGAAAAAACTGTGAGTGAGACAAATCCTAATAAAAAACCCAGTACAGCAGAAACGGCTAGAATGACCCATGGGGAGGTCGTCAAGCCTAGCGATATTCGCTGTGCACTACTTAAAGCACTAGCAAAGCCATAAATAAAACAGAGAAGAAGAAAGCAGTAGGAAGGGTTGGTCCGAACGATTTCAGCTATCGTCGCTCTTGGGCTTGTCCAAATCGATAACCAGGGATTTCCCGAAGGTTGACCTGTAGTATTATTGGGCATTCGTCTTTTATTCCTATGAATTCCGTAGTCCTCATAATAAGAATAAAAAAATTAATATTACAACATTTAATAAAAAAGATAATTGATTTTAGAATCGAAGTTAAAATAAATAAACAGGTTAGAATCGATTAATTTTATGAAATTAAATTATAAAAGAAAGCAGATAAGAAGAGTTAAAGAGATTCATACAGGGTGTTTTCGAAATTAAGGCAGAAGGCTTTCAAAATAATTTCTGAAACACCCTCTCAGACTCCGGATTAGGTCATAATCAGAGGGAGAGGTCTAAATCAAATTGCTGTTGACTCAGAAGCGAATATTAGAAATCTCTCTGCTAGGCGGGAATTTCCTGGAGAACATCTTCATCATCCTCGTAGTCTTCATCCTCATCTTCGTCTATGACAATGACATCACTTTCTTCACTTTCATTATCTGTTTCCGACTGAGTTAAAGGTTGTTGCTGCAGTTGCTTCTCGGTTGAAGAGGGAGGAAAGGTATCTCCATAGTTTCCAGCCTGTAGTGACTGGCTAAAAATAAGAACTGTCAAAGCCACTACTGTTCTTAGCAATGAGACGTTTTGCATAAGTTTTTGCATATAAGCACCCTTATTATGGTCGTCCAAAATACTAGATTATAGGTCAAAAATTTTTCAAGAGAAGCCTTTGGCGCAAAGTAAAATTTTAATTGCTATTAATAACAAACTATTATAAATATTAGTTATGAACTCAACAAAAATAAATTAAAAAGAGTAACGGGGAAATTATGCAAACGCCAAGAAAAGCTCCCATTCTGCGTCGTCTACGCAAAGCGAAACCTCCACGAGCTCTTATGCATCAGAAAATGTGCGATGAAAAGCGGCGTCTGAGCATGAACATAGGCAATTATCTCGT
This sequence comes from Chlamydiota bacterium, assembly GCA_013288005.1. Lineage (GTDB taxonomy): Bacteria > Chlamydiota > Chlamydiia > Chlamydiales > Rhabdochlamydiaceae > JABDCS01. The sequence continues at coordinate 51,273 of JABDCS010000001.1, forward strand.
TTTATTGGAGGAAGGCACTGCGGAACAGGTCTCACTTGCCAAACAACGGGCTAAAAGCGAATTGCTTAAAATAGGACAGGAAATGGAAAAACTCGCTGCTGATATGGGAGATAAATATACCCAACTTTTGCGCGAATTTTTAGATAGCATAGAGGGGATTCTATACGCCGCTACCGATTGGGTAGATGAAGCTAAAGTCACCCGCTATTTCAATGCTGAGCAGAAGTTCGAAAAAACGATTCATAAAGACTAAGAAATGCAAGCTCTTAAATGTACTTAAGAGCTAAATCAATTTTGGGACACGTGAAGAGGAAACCACTATTGGTCAATTTCTGAGGGAAGACACGTTCACTTGAAAGAAGTAGCGCATCTGCAATTTCACCAAAAAAAATTCGCACAAAAGGGGCTGGAAGACGCAAAAACAATTGGCTTTTGCAGGCTAACGCTAGAGACTTTGAAAAATCCCGATTAGTTAAGTTTTGAGGCGCTGTAAGATTTACAGGGCCTTGGAGTTCGGGCGTTAGTAAGATATGATGAAGAGCATAGACTACATCATCAGCTGCAATCCAACTGACCCATTGCTCCCCTTTCCCAAGAACCGCTCCCAATCCCCAACGATAAAAAGGCAAAAGCTTCTTTAAAGCGCCCCCTTCTGGTGAGAGCACCATTCCCAAACGGGTATGAACAATACGAGTACCCCGTGTTTGTAAAATAGCGGAGGCTTTTTCCCATTGTTGACAAAGGTCGGCTAAAAATCCTCTTCCGGCTTCCGATTCTTCTGTTAAAGTCTGATTACCTCGATCGCCATAATATCCAATAGCTGAAGAGGAAATAAAAACCTGGGGAGGGTTTTTTAATCTCGATAAGGCATGAGCCAGCAGCCAAGTATCCCTGCAGCGACTTTGAAAAATTTTTTTCTTGTGTTTGGAAGTCCAACGCTGGGAATTAAGATTGTCGCCTGCCAAATGAATAACAGCCGTAAAGTCTTCGAAATCTTCCAAGGTGAAAGCACCCTTTTCTGGGTTCCAAACAAGGGCATCTTTTTCCCTAGTGGGCTTTCGGACCAAACGAAGAACTTCATGCCCACCTGCACGCAAAAAACTAACCAGATTTTTTCCAATTAAACCTGATGATCCCGTAACAAGAATTCGCATTTTAGTGGAACCTTTCTCGTTTGAATAGGCATAAAGATCCGCATGGAGGCGCTCATGTCTCCAATGAAATACTTTTTCGATTTCTGCCCTTGCACGAGAACGAGCGATGTTAAAGGTGCTCCATTCAATTTCATCGGATAAAACAGATTGTTCGCCTTCAGAGAGCGTTCGATGAATATGCCGCCAAAAACGAAAAGGACCCCGTACTTGCTGGTCGATAAAATATTCACCTATTTTACATTCTGTAATTTCCAGTATCCACCTGATGGAAAAAGGCCATAAATAAGGACGCAACTCGATTTTAACCCTGGATCCGATATCTGCTGGGTTACCAGACGAACGGATAGTTAGGCGTTGCCACGGCGGTAATTGACGCAAAAAAGCAGAAGGTTGCATATGCCAGGCGAAAAGGGCAGAGGCAGGAAGAGGCATTAGACTGCGGAACGAAATTTCACAATGTCGAGACTTCAAAAGCTAGCCACCTCAAGTTAGCAGCAAAACAGCCTGAATTTCTGAAAAAAATCGAGAAGCTGGGATAAATTTTCTATGAATTTGTCCCAACCTCTCTAGTAAAGAAAGGGTATTTTTCAGAATTATTTTCTATCGTGCGCTGCCTATATCGAGCATTACTTCCTGCAATTTTTGCAAGAGCTGCAATTGCAGTTGCAATTACCATTGCATTTTCCATTACAAGTACAAGAAGTACAATCACAGTTACTTTTATTGCAGCAACTATTACTACCATTGCAGCAACTACTGCAGCAGCATTTTTTTCTACAGCAGCAGCCTAAGAATTTTAAGCTCCATAAGCCTGCAAGACCGATAATGGAATAGATCACTCTCGCTGCCCATACAGTATTTCCACCAGTCAACCATGCCACTAAGTCAAATTGAAAAAAGCCCCATAAACCCCAATTCAACGCACCAATTATGATGAGAAGAAGAGCTAGATAATTAATACATTTCATATACACTCCTTACGCACATTTCTCTAAGAAAGTGTTAGCGGTATTAGCTTGAATCGAAAACGGGTCAAAAACTTGACTAATGCCGGTAACAGTCTCTAACTTCATAGTAAAGTATTTTTCACCGATTGTCATTATATTTCTTTAGATAGGATCACATTGATAAGCGAACGCAAACAACGTAGGCGCGCCTCATGACTAGACAGTAGTAAAGGTTGGACTTTTTGCATTTTAACAGAAGAATTCACCCAATTATGGACAGAGATCTCCAAATGAACGCCGCTCAGGACAGCTCTCCCCCTGCCAAATCTACAATCGACTATCGCAGCAGGTTGACCCGGAATATCCGCATATCGCCCAAGCACTCGAACATTGGCGTCCTCAGTTAGCGCTTCAAAATAGCAACCACCATTGTAATAGGTATGACATGTAATTTCTAAATCGTCGCTCTTCCATTCTAAAGAGGCTGCTTCTAGGCCTTCATCACTCTCATAACGAAAAAGGCCTGTTCCGAAGACAGGGCCAATAGCTTTTCCAGGAAAAAAACCCAGGTCACGAAATCCAAAGATTTCAAGAGGGCTACCCTGTTCAAAGACAATTTCTCGAGCGCCAAAATATCCTCCAGCGCAGATACCCCAGTACTTACCCCCGCCGGCAACATATTGGCTAATACGACGAGTGGCTAAAGGAAAAAGTTTCTGATGGTAAGGCAGATCTCGCCCACCAGGAATGACTAGCAAATCGGTCATTTCCTCCCAATCACTACATAAAAGCTCTTGTGCAGAACATTTTCTGATGCAATAGTTCGTAATTTCATTTTGCAAACTCGTTATAGTGTGCTCTAAGCAAGAAGGTGCAACTCCCAAATCTGCATATACAAGTATCTGGCGCATGTGAGAATGTGCTTAAATGAATTAATGCTGAATAATATAGGGTATGACAATATAACAAAAAATGTATAAATATAAGAATATAGCGAAAAACTAGGGATTAATTTCTGAAAAGCGATAGAAACTAGTTATAACTCCGGATCAAAGCTCTTTTTTTAAATATTATATAAATAGGTCATGTTTCTTTTTTTTATTTCTGCAAGCCTTCTTTTTGGAACCGCTATTCTTACGGGAACAAATTACGCATTACAGACGATTGGACGCCTTCCGGCAAAAGATGTATTCAAGAAATTCTCGAATTTATTTTTCATCCAGCATATTACTCATGCTCTCTTTCGTAAACATGACTGGGAGGGGCTTTTATTTTGCCTCAGTTTCACAAAACAAGTTTTTCAAATCGGCTATGCGCTCACCGCCACCTTTTTTCTTCTAAAGACGCATCCTTTTAGCCAGATTCTTTTTTCTCAAGGGGAACCATTTTCCTTATTACAATGGGGTTGGATAATAGGCTTAGCATCCCTGATCATTTCTATAGCTCTTATCATAGATGTAGCCGCCCGTGTTATTTCCACAGCCAAGCCCTACATATTCTTTACTCTTTTTGGAGCTCTTACCTCCTGTTTACTTCTGCTACTTTTCCCTTTTTCTTATCTGGGGATGAAATGTTTAAAAAAACTTCTTCCCGAAACCAAGGAAAGAGGAATAACACCGACAACGCGTATACGCGATAAAATTCTCGAAATTATTTATGAATCTGAATTAGCTCCTCATCTCGATGCGCATGAGCAAAAACTTATTGCTTCTGTGGCTTCTTTCAAAGAGCGAATTGTACGGGAAATCATGGTCCCTAGAATTGATGTGTTTTGCCTATCTTCAGAAACGACGATCGCCGAGGCAGCGCAAAGCTTTGTAAAAGAAGGCTATAGCCGAATCCCTGTCTATAGAGAAAGCGTCGACTATATACTCGGCGTGCTTTTGTATAAAGACGTGTTGAATATCTATGCAGAAGCTTCTATGGAAGCGGCTCAACAACCTCAGCTTTCCCTACCCATTGAAAGTCTTGTTAAACCCGTTCTCTATACTCCTGAGACCAAAAAAATTTCCCATCTCTTACAAGAATTCCGCAGCAAACAAATCCATCTCGCTATTGTAGTTGATGAGTATGGAGGGACAGAGGGAATTGTGACGATCGAAGACATTTTAGAAGAATTGGTCGGAGAAATTGCAGATGAATATGACATAGGCGAGGAGATGCTTTTTGCGGCTCTTCCAGGTGGCGGATGGGCGGTAGATGCACGTATGGGTATCATTGATATCGAAAAAGAATTAGGTGTCCGGATTCCTACTAGCCCAGAATACGATACAATTGGCGGGTATATCTTCCATCGAGCGGGAGCCATACCTTCTAAAGGGTGGCGCATCCACCAAGACAATTTTGATCTCGAAGTCCTTAGCTCGGACGAACGGTCAATCGAAAAGATCCGCGTCCTTCCACATGGCTAACTGTTTAGCGGTAAAAAACCATTATCTCGATTTCTCGAGCTTTCAAGCCAATTATAATTACAAAATAGATAGATACTATCAATCTATGGTATTAACCATTTCTTTTGAATCCAAAACCTACCAGAAATCTTCTGAAAAGCGATGAAATCCTAGTTTTAAAAAACCCTCTTAGGCAGAATTTTATAAATTCGTCTCTTACAATGGGAGTGACTTTGCATGCGCCGTTCCATATGCAGCTCAGAACCAAGTCTTGTTTTCGCTGGGCAAACAGCCACCTGGAAATTTATTTACACAACGGCTCAGCCACTTCCCAAGGGAACTAAGCTGCGATTTGATCTTTTAAGCCAAGGGCGTCCTTTCGATTGGGAAATCCCCCAAACCAACCTCAAAGAAAAACATAACCTTATATGGGCCCTTTTACCCAATGGGAAGGTCTTAGAAGCTAAGAAAATCGAAACTCCTCAAGGACTTACCGGAATTTTTGATTTCCTTCTACCGATCGAAATCAAAACCGGCGAAAATATAGTTATCAATTTGGGCGTCCCTTCGACCAGTCGCGAGGAACAAGAAAAGAAAGGTACGCGTAGTCAAACGTATATCCAAAGGCGACGTGCTTTCCACCTCTATATTGATCCCAAGGGCAAAGGAGATTTTCGGGATCCCGAAAGCTTTGCCGTGGATGTTAAGGGGCATCTGCTCGATCATATCCGCCTTATCACCCCCTCACTAGTCGCTAAAAACCGCCGTTTTGACATTATGGTGCGTTTTGAAGATCGTTATAATAATTTGACCGGCAATGCGCCTGAAGGGACATTGATCGAATTGAGCTATGAGCATCTACGCGACAATTTATCCTGGAAACTTTTTGTCCCTGAAACAGGTTTTCTTAGCTTACCGAATTTATATTTTAACGAGGCTGGAGTTTATCGAATTCAGTTGCGGAACCTCTCCGATAACTCGGTCTTTTTTTCCTCTCCCATTAAATGCCTTGTGGAAGGAGACAAAAGTATCTTTTGGGGTCTTTTTCATGGAGAGACCGAAAGGTATGATTCCTTTGACGAAATAGAACCCTTATTGCGCTATTTCCGCGATGATCGCGCGCTCAATTTTTACGCCTCTTCCTGCTTTGAGAGTGCCGAAGAGACAACGCCAGAACAATGGAAGCACATCGCTACGCAAATCGCAGAATTCAATGAAGAGGGCCGTTTTACGACATTCTTAGGTTTTCAGTGGGCAGGAGAACCTGTTGAAGAAGGACTCCGCCAGTTCTTCTATACCAAAGACAACAAACCGATTCTACGCAGAAAAGATTCTAAGTCGAATACACTAAAAAAAATATTTCGCAGCCATACCATTAAAGACATCTTAGCTATCCCCTCTTTTACCATGGGAAATTCTTCCGCTTATAACTTCCACGACTACGAACCTGAATTTGAAAGAGTGGTCGAAATATACAATGCTTGGGGATCTTCCGAATGTTCTCAAAAAGAAGGTAATCCTCGGCCTATTCTTGCAGAAAGCAAAAAAGGTATCAGTGAGAATCCCTCTGGCTCCTTACGGGAAGCACTTAATCGTAACTGCCGTTTTGGCTTTGTAGCGGGAGGTCTCGATGATCGTGGAATTTATGAACCCTGCTACCCCCAAGAACAAAAGCAATATAGCGCAGGACTAACGGCTGTTATCGCTGCTGATCAATCGCGAGAAAGTTTTATTCATGCTCTCAATCATCGTTCTTGCTATGCCACGACAGGAGAGAGAATCGTTTTAGGTATTTCGATTGCCGGGGGCCAAATGGGCTCGGAACTCTCGACTAAGACAAAACCAGGACTGGCTTATAACCGTCATATTGTTGGATATGTGGCAGGTACGGGGATCATTCAAGAAATTGCTTTTATTCGTAATGGAAAACCTTTCCATTTCTTCTATCCCGAGCAAGCCCTTTTCGAGTTTGCCTTTGATGATAGTGAAAGTTTAGACAAAATTGCTCTTTCCTCTTCTGATGAGAGGCCATATTTCGCCTATTACTATATGCGGGTAACACAAAAAGATGGCCATGTAGCATGGAGTTCACCTATTTGGATCGATCATCCTGACATGTCTCCGCAAAATGGTAAAAAGAGCCGTTCCAAGAATAAATAGTCGCTCTCTTCGAAAGTGTTCTGTCAACTAAACACTGATCGTGACTAATCTCGCTTGTCAGCTTAACACCCCATCAGCAGTGTGTTACTGTTAGGCTACAAGTGAGAGTTGGGTCAGGCGTTTTAATCAACTTTCAATTACATCCCTTCGGGACTCCAAAAATTTTGACAAGACCATTTTGGAGATAGCCTCCACTCTTAAAGACATTCCTACACCTTCAAGCTTGTGAAGAAATGCCTGTTGGAGTGTAAGCGATGTCAAGAGTCTTTATATTGCAAAACTTTGGACCTCAAGAGCTTTGTGAAGAGCTAGTCGTTTGCCTTTTAGAGATGGAGGCTCTTGTAGAACTTTTGTTTAGATGAAATCTAAGAGGCCTTCTTAAATTGTTTCCCGATTGTTGGAATGCGTCTTTCTTTAAGCCCCCAAGGGCTGCTACCCTCTCCAAGCCTCATGAATCTTCTGAAAAGCAATTCTAGCTGAAGCCTATAAGAAATCCACCCCAAGATTAGTCACCCTGTCTACAGGTAGAGTAGGGCCTACTTAAGAATCTTCAATCAATGCCTAAAAACAAAAAGGCCATAGAGTGTTTCCACTCTATGGCCAGTAAAAAAACATCTGAAATTATTTCAGAGTCTTAAACTCTAGGTGATGCAGGTGCTCTAGGTGATGCAGGTCTAGTTCTACCACCATGAGCTGCTGCTCTCAGAGCAGCTGCTACTCGCATTTGCTCTTCAGCTTCAGCTCTACGTCTGTCATTCCTATCTATGCGTTCTGCTAGTGCAACTATTGCAGATCTCTCTACACGAGCTGAGCTCATATAGGCATTTAATCTAGCACCACCAAGCAATATCGCCTGATTTTCATAATGATCAATTACATTAGCACAATGTATAACGACTTCAATATCTAAACCTCTTTCTGCTTGTGTGATCAAAGCCTTACCATCTGTGCCATTGCCGTAGAAGTTGGCCACCACCTGCGCAAGCAATTTAGCTGCTTGAGGAGATGCTTTCTCCATGGCTTTGTAAACAGTTTGAAGATCATGTGGTCTAACTTCATTGTAAAGACGGCGTTTCTCACCGATGCTTTCCATGAAGTCTGCAATAGCTTGACGATCTTTAGTTGAAGGAAGCAAAAATCCATTGTTTTGATGAATGCGTTTAAATGCATCCAATTGAACAGCTCCTAAAGGACTCAAAGAAGTTAGTGGTTCGTTTTCATCTGCCCACATGAATCTACCTTCTGAGGTCACACCTAATTTGGCAGTGATTTTATCACCGACTGTGTGTGTACTTAGTCTTCCACCTTGCATAACAAAAGCAGCTTGGGCCATCAGCATTTGTGCTTCATTGCCACGTTTCTTATCACTCAGTTTAGTGAATTTGTCATATGCTTTTTCTATCGCATTGTCTTGTGCCCGTCGATTTTTATCTGCAAGAACAACTGGACGGAAATGAGAGGTGAAGTCTCCAATTAGACGGAGTGCTTCTTCGCGCTCAGCTACACGTTTTTGGAAATGTGCGCTTCGAGCTTCATCAAGACTTGTAATGTAATCCTTCATTTTGAAGTTTGCACGAGCCAATGAAGGCCTAGCATCATCTGGATGAGCTGCATTATGGTTTGCAATATCTTCCTGTCTAATTTTCCATCCCAAGTCACTTCTTGATGTTTTTTGGCGATGTGGCAAATCATTCCAAAGGGCATTGAGCTCAGTTTCTTCTTTTCCTAGAGCTTTACGTTGCCATGCATCTTTTGGTTTAACGCGTACATCCCGAGCATCATCAGTTTTTGTTTTTTCCGCTTTTACTGTTTCTTTTTTAGAATCAGCATTTTTTGCAGCCACTTCTTCTGTAGCAGCTTCTTCTTTTTTAGCGCTCTGGCAAGTTATGAAGTTCCATAGACTGACTGCGCAATTTCCCAAGAAAGTAAAAGGAGAGCAAACCCAAGAAAGGAAGCTTGAGTTTTCTTTTGTAGCAACAGTCCTTTCTTCTACAACTTTTGTAACTTCTTTTTCTTTCTCTTTGTGACCTTCTTGAACTTCTAAGGTATCTCGTCCGAAAGAAACAGGACGCGCAGTTGATGCGAATCCGCTAGAAGCTAGAGGATGCGCGACATGCGGCATAGCCTGTGCGTCGATACGGGGTAGTGATGACATATTTAAACCCTCCTAAGGTTTGTTTATTCAAATCGCCCTAAAAATTTGGGTGATGAAATAAAGATCATAAAGTTAAGCCGGTATTAAGAAAATATAAAAAAATTATTTTATTTTATCAAGCTTAGCTAAAGCGACTTAAGAAAGGCCCTCTCAGTAGTAAGAGGTTCCCAACAAACCTTGACTATGAGAAACTTCATCCTAATTTTCTTATTATTAAGGTTTTGGTCTCCATTTTTGACTTAACTAGCCTTATTTTTTATTCTTTTTTGAATTTCTTGAAATTCAAGTAAGAATTTAATGCAAATAAGGTCATTTAGCTGACGAATAAAAAAAAATCTATTGCTAAGAGGTCCATCGAAAATGTCTTCTGATTTATTCATTTTAGGTTCTCAATCTCCCCGTCGTCGCGATATCCTCAAGGGCTTTTCTCTTCCCTTCCAACAAATCTCGCCCGATTTCGATGAAGAAAGCGTGGAGTTTAAGGGAGATCCAAGAGCCTACTGCAGAGAAATTGCGAGTGGCAAAGCTGCTTCCCTTGCAGAACGCTTTCCCGATGCAACGATTCTCACTGCAGATACCGCCGTCTTTCTTGGCGAAAAAGTGTATAATAAACCACGCAATTCTGAGGAGGCCTTTCACTTTCTTTCTGAGCTTTGTGGAAAATGGCATACCGTTCATACGGCTGTCCATGTATGTCAAGGAGGAAAGTCTTACCAAGAAGGGGAAAGTACCAAGCTCCTTTTTCACTCATTAACACCTGATCAAATCCGCATTTTTCACCAACACATTCATTTCTTAGATAAGGCTGGGGGCTATGCAATTGAAGGCTGCGGACAAATCATTCTCGAAAAAATGGAAGGCTGTTATTACAATGTACTAGGCCTTCCTGTTGATGCAACGAGGAAGCTTCTAGCACATGTAGGGATCGATTTGTGGCACTATTTAAAAAACATTTCCTAGTAATTGCAGATCGTCAAAGCCAGAGAGCCCTCCATAAGCTCGGAGTGCTTTTGCGAAGCTCTACCTGTTTTTTTACAACACTCTTTGCCTTTTCCTGCTCTGGACTACTTGCAACGGAAAATGAGGCAAAGATTCCTGAGCAAACGGAGCCACTATCTTCTCGCTGGCAACCTGCCTATCTCATGCAAAGAGGTGATTACCGAAAAGCGATCGACCTCTATTTAGAAGCCTACAAAAAATCGGGGTCCCATGACTTTGAGCTTCTTGAGCAAATGGCACTCATCCTACTCGAACATGGTGCCCGCTCGGGAGACCCCCAAAAACAGCTGATTAGTTTCTTTGGAGCTCGTCTTGCCGGTGTTTCTTCTCCTTTGGATCTTTTAGAGGCAGGACTTAAAAGCCACTCTGCAGAAACCCAGCTCGCCTGCGTACATACTTTAGCGAGTTTGCAAGATGACAGATCCGATGAAATTTTATTGCAAGCCATGTCTTCAGAGTTTTTCCCTGTGCGTATGGATGCAGGCTACTACTTAGCCCAAAGGAAGCATCCTAAAGCTACAGGACAGATTGAAGCTCTTATGCAACAAGTGCCCCCTTTTGTTAAGTTCCTCTTCCCCCAATTTTTTGCTACTCTCGGAACAAAAGAAGCTCTTTTTATTCTGCGACAGCTGATGACCGATCAAGAATCTTCTTGTCGAGTAGAAGCTATTTTGAATGCCGCAAGGTTTAACCGCGACGATCTTCTCCCCGCTATACGCACGCGTGCCTCCCACCTCCACTCTGCCGAACAAGAAGCCTCAGCAACCGCATTGGGAATGTTGCATGATGACTCTTCTTTACCCCGTTTAAAAAAATTAAGCACTGCCCCCTCTACCTCTGTTCGCCTTGCAGCGCTCCGATCGCTCTTAGAAATGGGACAATCTTCTGCTAAAGAAGCGATTATAGAGATTGTCAAAACAGGAGATCTTTTTGCGATCGCTTTAGCAGGTGAATTACAAATTGGACAGGAAGAATTGGCCGTATTCCTAAAAAATCCCGATTTGCAAATCCGTTTGAATGCCGCGATTGCCTTACTCCAAGCCCATGATGTACGAGCTTGCATGCCTTTGATGGAGATTCTTCTTACAGATAGTCGAGGACTTGGGATCGTTCCCCAATTTTCTTCAGGTAGATCTCTTATATCTTGGAAAATCGTCCCCTCTATCGATCAGCAAAAACGCGATTTCCTCGATATGCCCGCCGTTTCCTTAGCGGTGCGCGAACACCTTTTACAAGAAACAGTGGAACTCGAACAACAGGCTTTTCTCTCAATAGCGAGAGCTGTTTTTAAACGGCAACAGATTGAGCTCATTCCCCTGCTCATTTCTCTTTTAGAAAACACTCGTACCCCTGAAGCTATTCTCCTTCTACAAGAGCAGGCCAATAAAGCCGGCGCTCCCTTGATACGAACCTATTGCATGCTCGCTCTTTTTCGCCTCCAAGCAGGCCCCTCCGAATACGAAGAGAGTCTTAAACAATGGCTCATTACCCACCGTAAGACCGATATGATCCGGTTTCGCCCCTCTCTTCCCATGGGAGTTCGCCCCTTTTCTTCTGTTTACGAACTTACAGCTGAAGAGCAGTCCCGCCTGCTTGTCGAAATATGTCAAGCTCTCGCCGATCGGCATGACGACAAGTGTTTAAAACTCCTCATAGAAGCCATTCGCGATGGCCATTCAGAAAATCGTTACGCTCTTGCTGGTCTCCTCCTGCGAGCCTTGCAGTAAATTTTTGGAATGCAGGAGTGAGAAAAGTTGGCCTCTCTCCATTCCGAGATAGTCTCTAATCTCCCTTTCCCGTTAAATTAGCCCTCTTTTTCTAGGAAAATTATCCCCACATTGAGATTATGTCTTCTTTAGATCTCGAAAATGGGTTCCAATAGCTATTTCGAAACATGCGTAAACTATTTTATTTTTCTATCTGGGCATGTTCGCTAATTTCTTCGCTACAAGCTGACGAAGTCGCTTCACTTCGTGATTTCACTGTTGATCTTAAGGACCCAATTTTTACTAACGGCGTCGTCAGTACAGATAAAGGAGGGGTAATCACCGGAGAGGGATTGCGTATTCAAGCACGCTCAATCGCCTACATCAATCGCACAGAAAATGGCATTCACCTGCACACAATCCAGGCTGAAGGGGATCTTCTTCTGCAGTATGGCAATCAAGCCTTCGTAGGTAGACGCCTAGAATATGATTGCGTTACCCGATCAGGGACGATTTTTGATGGTAAGACTTTCGTCGATGTTTGGTATTTAGGCGGAGAAAAAATCCTCCTCCAAAGTGATGGAAGCTATTCGATCTCCAATGGCTATGTAACGACAAGCGAGAGTCAGAATGCACTTTGGGAGCTACATGCAGGAAAAGTGAAGATTACCGATGATTACAGGCTTAAAGCTCGTGATATCAAATTGAATTTTGTCCAACTCCCCTTTTTTTGGCTCCCAGGGCTTTATGCTAATCTGCGCTTTTTTAGAGATTCTCCGATTCATTATAAAGTTAAATGGGACAAACAACTCGGGCCTCGGATTAGCGCGCGGTATCGCGTCTATTCATGGGAAGACCTGCAGGTGTTCTTACGAGCTGACTATCGCGTTGGACATGGCGGGGGCGGCGCCTTAGAAACAGAATATCGCACAGAAGATGGAAGAACGGAAAGCGTTACAAGAAGTTATGGATCTATCGACGATAAAAGCACCCCTATTCAATTACGCCATAATCAATATCGACTACAAGGTCTATACCGCACTCTAACGCGCGATAACAGAACAAGTGTTTATCTAACTTACGATAAGATCAGCGACGAAAAGATGATTGGGGAATTCCGTTCGGATGATTTCGAAATTAATACGCAAAAGAGAACACGTCTATTCATCGATCACAAAGAAGATACTTCTTTCATCAATTTTCGCCTGCAGCCTCGCATTAACTGGTGGCAAAGTTTAAATCAGGAATTACCAACTCTCACCATTGGCCTTAAACCCTTTACCTTCGGCTCTTCGGGCATTATCATGCAGAATTGGATGAACGCATCCTACTTGGACTATGTTTACGCTACAAATCTTCATCAATATATTAGCAATACCCATTCGGGAAGACTTCAAACCGTTAATCAACTCTATCGTCCTATCCCCCTCTCCTATTTCACCTTGACCCCCGAAGTGGGAATCGATGCGATTTATTACAGCAATAATCCTCACCACCAGGCTATTGGTCAGCTCATCGGTACTTACGGCCTTCTTATGGATACACGATTGACGAGGAATTTCGAATACTATACCCATGTAATGCGACCATATGCCTCCTTCCGAGGAAGTACCAAGCCACTGGCATCCACCAATAGTCATTTTTATTTTAGCATTGACGACGGCCTAAATAAAATTAACACGCTTCGCTTGGGTGTCCAAAATAGTTTTTATAAAAGAAAAACCAGTAATTGGTTCCTTCCCTCCATCAATACCGATGTATATACCTATGGTTTTTATGGTTCCCGAGGTTATCTATCCACCTTCCCCCGTTTATACACAGATATCGACCTGGACTTTGCCACCCAAAAAAGTAGGATTGGTTTTGGATGGAATATGCAAAAACGTGTAGTCGATTTTATCAACCTCCAATTAGCCTGGACCGTCAACCAGAATCTTGCATTCGTAGTAGAAATGCGTCATAGAAGCCGATTTGACTGGAGAAAATCCGACCATCATAATTTTATCGTCGATGTCAGCCGGCCCTTAAATCAATTGGTAGAATCTCCTCTTTCTGACGGACGCAATACTCTTTTGAGCCAAGTGCAATTGCGTTTGCACCCCTTGTGGACATGTCATATTTCGAGTCACGCAGGTTGGGGAAGACGCAATGAACCCGCTTATCACTCTGAAAAAATTGACTTCTACACCATGATTGCTACGAGCTGGCGATTGAGGGTTTCTATGATGTTCTCCCCTGCTGATATTCGATTTGATTGGGGAATTAACTTAGTAGAATAGAATCCCTGAAACTACTTCAGTTGGAAACCTTCACGGTCGAGGAGCAGCGCAAATTCTTCTAAATCCTTTAGCAGAAGGGAGGAGATCCTCTCAGAAGAGGCATGCAGCATGCGCTTGCGTTGTAGAGAGATGGACTCTTTGAAGGGAATAATCAACCCCTTGCATCTATCCTCTTTTTTCTCTCGATCTAGGGATTTACGTAAACTCGTCTGATCTTCCTTACTTAGTTTCTTAAAAGCATGCGCCATAGACTTTTCAATTTGTGATGGAGAAGCGTTTTCGATGATGTAAGAAAACTCAACAAGCGACAAGTGAGGTTTTTCTAAGATTTTTTCGATATAGCGCTCTTTTCTTTGATCGATGTAGCCCATTTGAAGAAAATTCACCCACGCCCAGGCTGAAAGTCCTCCGATCGTTACAAATAAAGGTACAAGCGGCAGAGAAAAAATAGCCGTCAATGCGATGACGGTTATTCCTATAGAGACATTCAACGCTAAGCTGATTTTGGGTATTAACTTATCCGCGTTTCCTGAAGGGAAAGAGTCGTCTTTGCGCAATTCCTGCATACGCTGACAATGCCAGGAAAACTCCGTTCCATAGATACCTATCAATGCAATAGCAAGAATAACTGCTATGATTCCGCTGGTATAAACAGCTCCAAGGCCCAGCAATATCGCTCCTGCCGTGTAGAGAGCCGACCTTTTCCAGTATTTTAAGCTCGTTTTTTCCGAAGCTTGAACAAATTTTTTCCATACCGAGGGATTATCTGTTTTCGCTTGATTAATCTCTTTTATTGCTGCAGAGCCTACCAGACGACTCATTTTGGCTATTTTTCTTTCTTTGAGATTAGTAATGAGGAGCTCTTTTCCGTAAGCGGTTAATCCTTGATCAGTAAATCGTTTTTTTACGAGACGCTGCAATTGGTCTGGCTGGAGCTCAAACCCTTTCTTACAGATTTTATGTTTTCTCATTAAGACGATTCTATCTTGAAGAAATCCACTTTGTTGCTGCAGCGCAAAAGATCGACTTTGCGCCTCAATATTGGCTAAAGCGAGTTTATCTATTTTTTTAGGCCAAAATTTAAGATTAGGATCAGCTTGGATCAAACGTTTTTTTTCTTTAGCGATAAGTACAGACTCATCTGCGTGAAGGCGCTGTTTTAAATAAGCGATTTTTTTCGCTACCGTTTTGCGCTTATCGAGCTTGCTTTGAAAACAATAACTCTCCTTTGCTTTCCACCCTTCCCTTAACCCATTAGCCCCATATATGATCGCATTGAGACCTGTAAAAGCTGTTCTCCATGCGCGGGCCCATCCTGTCCATTGACTTGCTAGCAAAGAGTGCAGCCTGGCTTTAATCATGGCGCCTATACTCGTTACACGATACATGCCGATTACGGGACCATAAGCAACTTTTAGACCTCCAATAATTCCATCGCCAATACTATATCTCTCCCCTTGTTTATCACCGATTAGGCGCGCTTTGCCTCGGCTCTTGGTAGCACCTAGAAGATCAGCTACTCCATAAGCTGATCTCGATAAACTCGTCATTCCTAACAATTGAAAATCAGGTGATAGGGGAGGACCCGGATAATAGCTGGAACCTTTCCAAGTAGGAAAAGGTATCGTAATAGATTTACGATATGTGGTTGAAACAGAACTCGCGACACTTTGGCATTGCTGCCCTTGAGCCGATAATCCGACATCCAGCCTAGATTTCCTAACGGGAGCAAAAGGGATGTTACAGACAACAGACTTTTTTCTTTCCTGAGCCGTCATATAAGCCGAAGGAGAAGGCAATCTACTTACTACCGTCATACTAGACTCGTACTACCTGAGCGCCAAATTCTAGCTCAAGTTCACGAGCTAAGGGCTGTAAGGCCAGCTTTTGGAGTTCAAAAATCCAATCTGTGCATGCTTGCACGAAGCGTTGCTGCTGTTGAGGTAGAGATTCAACACGCATAACTGATAATCCCTTCAATGTATCCTCTCTTTTTTGAAGACGAATACGCTCTTGAAGAGCTTTTTGATCTTTCTTACTGAGTTTTCTCATGCATTCCATCGACTGCTCAGCTGTACCATGTGTAACAACGTAAGAAAATTCCTGAATCTCAAGATGAGGTTTATGGAAGAGTCTTTCGACATATCTCTTTTTGCGCTCATCGACATATTGCAACTGACGACAGTTCAATCCGGCCCAGAGAAGAAGGCCGATTCCTGTCAAAACAAGTGCAGATAAAGAGATCGGATAGAAAGCAGCTAAGATCGCAATCGTCGTTCCTATAGCAAAATTCAGGGCTAAACTCGCAAGCGGAATGATTTTATCCCGGGCACCTGGAGGAGAGGAATCGTCTTTGCGTAGTGCTTCCATACGCTTATAACTCCAATACAGCTCCACTCCATAGACAAGTCCTAAGCCTATAGACAAAACAATCGCCGCCATCCCTCCAGTAAAGACGATAGATAAAGCAGTTAAGACTGTCCCCGTTATGTAGAGAGCAGCCCGTTTACGGTATCTCCCATTCATATCGGATGAAGCATGTTCAATCTCGGCTAGTGTGATAGGATTAGGTCTCTTTGCTTGGGTAATCAGCTGGACCGCCTTATCCCCCACCAAACGCGTCATCTTCGCAATTTTTTTCTGCTGAAGATTGCGAATCAACAATTGCTTTCCATGTGCGCTTAGTCCTTTATCGCTAAATCGTTTTTTTACCACGCTTTCTAACTGATTTTGCGTAAGAGTAAAACCTTGATTCCCTATCTTAAGCTTCTTCATGAGCGCTATCTGCTCTTTTAACTGCCCTGTCTGCTCCTGGATCGCTAATGCTTTACCTTGAGCTTCAATATTGGCTTTAGCGAGTTTATCCAGACGTTTAGTCCAGAAAGTAAGATTATGATCTTGCTTGATCAGTTTCTTCTTTTCCTTAGCTAAGAGAGTGGCTTCATCGGCCTGTAAGCGTTTTTTTAGATAAGCCAGTTTTTCCTTAGGGTCATGGCGCTTATCTACTTTCTTCTGGAAAGAATAGCTATCCCATGCCTTCCCTGTTTCAATAGCGGCTACGGCCCCGTAGATAACCGTAAGTAATCCCATAAGTCCCATTCCTGACTCATTAGCCACCTTTGTCCAAGGAGCGCTTGCAACAGAATCTCCCGCCTTTAGCAAAGAACCGATGCTCGATACTCGATAGGTACCTACAACAGGGCCATACGCGAGTTCTGTCACACCCAACGTCCCCTCGAGCATACTATAGCCTATCCCTCTCGTGTCTCCGATGCGATAAGCTTCTGCACCATTTTTAACTGCGTTATATGTATCGAGTACTCCAAATCCTGAGGTTGTAATACTCGTAGCTCCCAGCAATTGAAAGCCTGGAGAGCCAGATGAAGAATTAGAAAGGGGAAGATCTGGATAATACGCCGAGTTTTTCCATGAAGGAACTATCCCTGGTGCAACCTCTGAGAATGTATAGCGATGAACGGTAGAAAAAGCACTAACGACATCCTGAAATTGCGGACCTTGCGAAGATAGAGTGGGCTCCATCGTAGAGGACAAAACAGGCGTAAAAGCAACATCGCGATTTCGCCACGTTGATCTTTGGCTTCCGACAGGAGTAGCGCCAACACGCGAGGCTAACCCTCTTCGGGGGGCTCTGGTTACAGCTGTCATAACTCACCTACCTCATCCAACCTTAAAAGGAATTAAATGATTAATATAAAAAAATCAAATAAACCATTAAATCATACTGTTTTATATAACTATTTTAACACAAAGATAATTATTTATTGAAATAATAAGCTAATTAAAACCAATTAAATTGTAAATAGTTGATAAATAGCATTTTAGGTCAAGATTGAAAAATGATTCTCTGAATGATATAAGAGGGTGTTTTGCCTTCATTATTGACCCGTCTTATACAATCGGAGTTTGACTATGACCCACCTGATCCCTACACACGATAAACCTCTTCGATCGATCATTATCTTAGGGCCTCCTGGTTCGGGGAAAGGGACTATAGGTAAAACACTTGCGCTAGCGGGAAATCATTATCATTTATCCTCAGGCGATATTTTCCGTGGCCTCTCCCCTGTCTCTCCTGCTGGTCAACTTTTTTCTACATATGCTAGTAAAGGGCACCTTCTTCCCGATGACGTCACCATCGCTATTTGGCGTAACTATGTCGCGGGTCTCATTTCCACGAATCGCTATTTCCCGGATGAACAACTTTTACTTCTGGATGGAGTCCCTCGGACCCTTCAACAAGCGAAAATCATCGATTCCTATATAGAAGTCAATCACATAGTCGTTCTCGAAATGGCTGATATAGAAGGGCTTGTGCAACGGATGAAAAAAAGAGCCTTAATTGAGGGCCGAAGCGACGATACACATGAAAATGTTCTAAGAACGCGAATGGAAGTCTACGAAAAGCAAACTAAAGAAATCCTTTCCCATTATTCTTCAGACCTTGTTACCAAATTTAATGCTGACCAGTCACGGCTCGAGGTTCTTCGAGATATCCTCATGAAACTCTGCACCCTCGATGCGTAAGCATATAAAAAAAAGGCGAACCGTTTGTTAAGAACGATTCGCCAGTTAGGAGGGATAATTTTTTACACAGGGTCTTCTTTTTTAAGAAAACCCTGATTGATTAATGATTAGTAATTAAAATGTGTTACAAGAGGTTGCTTGCTAGCAGCTTCCATCTTCATGTTTGTAATAGTCTGTTTTCGGACCAAGAGTGACGCTATTAGCGATCTTGTTGCTTGTATTTGGTTCTTTTTGCCGCTATAAAGCTCGGCTAGACCCTGCTCTAGAGTTTTACCTGAAGCGTTTTTACGGAACAGTTCGCCGAAACCTTCGATTTTCTCTAACAATTCTTGAAGCGCTTCAACTTCTGCTGGTATTTGTTTAGCAACGTCTTCTTCTTTTTCAACGTTGTCATCATCATCATCATCATCTACATCTGATGCTTTTATGCTGTTCTTATTAGCAAAAGCTATCATCGCAGCAGTTCTGATTTTTTTCAGCTGATCTGCGGCCTTTCCAATGAGAGATAGCTGCCCGGCATAGAATTCCAATGGGCTTTCATCAGAGCTATCCGATAACACAGGACGCATTAAATGTCTCTCTAGCATCCTAGCTTGCTTGCTTCTTTCCATTATCACAGTTTTTTCAGCCTCGTCATTATCTACTACTTCGTTATCCTTAGAATTCGATGGAATACCTATGGACTCTCGAGCCTCAACAATTTCTTTGCTGATCTTCTCATATTCTTTTCGCAACTTCGCAATTTTGGCTTTAGCTGCATCTACAGCGGCATCTTTATCATTGAATTTTTCGTTAAGTTTATTAAGTTGCGCATTGTGTTCACGTAACTTAGCTTTTGCCTTTGTAATATGAGGAGAATTTCCTGATGGATCCCTACTCTCAGCATCTGCCAAGATGCTCTCTAAACCAGCTGTTTTGGAATGTTTCTGTATAAGTACTCTTCTAGCCTGAGCTAAGTCTTTTGTCGCATCAATCCAAGCTTTCTCCGCTTGGTTTAAACTGCCGTTTCTAAATTCAAGTCTGTGGCCTTTATATGTTTTTTTATCTCCTTTCTGCGTAGGGTCGCATAAAGGATTACGGCTCTCTAGAAGAGTCTTGATTTTATCTTGAGTTTCGGCAATTTTTTCTTGAACTTTTTCAGGTAGATCTACTGGATCTTCTTTCTTCAGAGCACGAATCTCTTTTTTAACTTGGTTTGCATCTTTACCTTGAAGGTGGAGCGTGTAGTGATTCCTAAGAGCTTTTAATGCTTCCTCTTTATTGGGAAACACTTTCATTTCAGCTAGTTTTTTTGCTTCTTTTTTAAAAGCATCGTCGGATACATCGTTTCCTTCTTGAGTAGCGTCCTCTAAGAATTTTTGGACAAGGCCTTTTTGAATTCCGTGGATAATTTTTTCGTTTTGTACTTTTTGAGCTTCTTTACTGAGGTGTACAGCTTTAAATTGCTCAGCCACTAATTGTTTTGCGGCATCAAGTAGAGCTTGTGCTGTATTGTTTTCATCATCTGATGAAGCAGCTGCTCTAGTTAAATCAACTACTTGTCCTACAATCCGTGATCTAACATCTTCATGTCTATTTATAAGTTTTTGTGAAGCAACTCCAGTTACTTTGGCAAGCTCTTCAGTAGAGTTCTTTAATTGTTTTAATAATGCGTTGAAGCTACTTGGATCAGCATCTGTATGTCTTGCTAAGTGCTGAATTCCGATTATAGGTAAACCAA
Organism: Chlamydiota bacterium; assembly: GCA_013288005.1. Lineage (GTDB taxonomy): Bacteria > Chlamydiota > Chlamydiia > Chlamydiales > Rhabdochlamydiaceae > JABDCS01. The sequence goes on from JABDCS010000001.1 coordinate 71,328, forward strand.
TAAGAGAGTAGCACAGTACTCGTGTCAATGACCAGCCTTCCCATACTGTTTTACCTTCTTCTGTTTTTCTAGTAGCTTGGTCATACCAAGACTTTCTACCTAGACCTTGATTTAAGAGTTCGGCCTTTTGACTTTCTACCGCGCTCTGGTTATTAGATACTGATGCCATAGGAATTAATCCCCCTAAAATTGCAGTTTGTTTGTATATTTTATTAACCGACCGTTAGATCGATATTTAAGGTTACGTTTAAATTATATTAAAACATATCGATTTAAGACAATATAAAAACTAATTTTATCTTATTTAATACTAGATGTTTAAAACATAAATTTTAAACTTTATTAAAAAAACTAAACAAAAACATATTAATAATACAAAAACAAAAAACTTTAATAGTTAAATTACAGTAAGATAAAACTTGCAAAATTAGCAAACCACAATGCAAAAGCATGTAAATTTATTACATGTTTTCAATAACTTTTTTGTAACGAAATTGTTTTAAACGTGTATTGCAAACACTTTGAGGCGTGTAATGCGATAGAAACTTTCTGTAAATTAAGATACAGAACATCTGCTAAAGCAAATCGAAGTGATGTTATAGTGAATTTTTTATTAAAATTAAGAGATAATAGTATCTTTATCTATTATCTCTTAATTTAAAAAGGAAACTGACTTCTACTACCTACGAGAAATTCCGGCTCCACTTGGTGGTATAACTAAGCCAGACCCACTTCTCCTTGTAGAAGCAGCTCTTGGGCCGCTAGGTACTCGAGACCGATCTCGCGGATCTAATCGTGATAGCGAACCCAACGGTGATGGAGAGGACCTATCTCTCGAAGAAGATCTAGCCGCTGGAGTTGTTCGCGCTGATTGTCTAAGACTTTGTGGAATTGCTTGGGGCCTTGAACCCCTTGGATTTGCCTTTGGAGGGATTCTGGGTATTTTACTTATGGCTAAAAATCCAAGAGGAGCAGATCGTGTTGAACCTCTTTCTGAAGAAAAGGAAGCTAGTCGATTTCGTAAATCACCACTGCTTTCATCAGTACGATGACGCGCAGAAGCCAACGCAGCACCACGCGTCTGCAGTTGTTTATCCAACATAGAGATCCGTGAAGAAGAGTGTTTCATTCTTAGAAAGGCTTGCACATCTTTCAAGAAGGTCTCTTGTGGACGACTCGTCAGAACCGGAGGTAATCTCGTTCCTGCATCTTGTATGGCTTGCTCGAGCTCACTTCCATCACATTCCGTATAATTTTCAGGATTGTACTTGCCACTTCCGTTACAGAAGGCAAGAACAAGGATGGCACGATTGAGGTCAAATGCAGATTTGCGCCTAGAATCATAAGAAGTTACAAAATCGATTAAAGCACTCTCAAGGTCTTTGAACCCCTTTAAGTAAATTTCTTGTTCCGACCTATTAAATGCAGCTTTACATTTTTCTACTTCCTGAAAAATGAGCTTATAGTAGAGCTCTTCTCGTAATTTATTGATAATAGAAGATGTTTCAATTGCTGAGAGCTTCTTAAAAGCAGCGTCTTCCATCACGCTGTCGAGTAGAACGTTGCTACGTTGAATCCCCTCTTCAAGAGATGGACTGTTTTCTAGCGCATACGTAGCAAGGGTTTCGTAGGGAGAGACTCCTACTATTCCGCTCTTAATTGTTTCCAAAAACTCCTTGATTTGCGTCTGCATTGGTTTTATTGATCTTTCTGGCAGCGGTAGCTGAATGGGTCTAGCACTTGAGCTTGACATTGAAGATATACCTGTAGCTACCCGAGATAGAACAGGTGGCGATGCAGAAGTGATTCGAGCAGCAAGAGCAGCAAGAGCTGCACGATGTTCCTCACGACGTTCCTCTGATACAGGAGGTGGGAGTCGTCGAGGCGGGTGCTTCGCTGGCATAGACATTGGGACAGAAGACGAACTACTCGATGCCTGAGAAGGAACAGGAGGGGGTGGTGTAGAAGACAAAGGATTATAGGATGGAGTTGAAGCTGGCAAAGCAGGAGGACTTGCGAAAAGTGGTGGTGCAGGTACCTCTGCAGGTACCTCTGCAGGAACAGGAGGTGGTGCTGAAGCTAGCAAAGGAGAAGGGCTTGCTAAAAGTTGTGGTGCAGGTACCTCTGCAGGAACAGGGGGTGGTGGAGCTGAAGCTAGCAAAGGAGAAGGGCTTGCTAAAAGTTGTGGTGCAGGTAACGCTGCAGGAACAGGAGGTGGTGGAGCTGAAGCTAGCAAAGGAGAAGGGCTTGCTAAAAGTTGTGGTGCAGGTAACGCTGCAGGAACAGGAGGCGGTGCTGCAGATAAAGGACTAAGGGGTGAAGCTGAATCAGGAAGCGGCGGCGGCACAGAAGCATCATCCTGCCGATCTACATCACCTTCTTCTTTAATTACAGAACCTGATCTAGAACGAGAAGGAGAGGACGACGGCACAGAAGCATCATCCTGCCGATCTACATCACCTTCTTCTTTACTTACAGAACCTGATCGAGAACGAGAAGGAGATGACGACGGCACAGAAGCATCATCCTGCTGATCAACAACACCTTCTTCTTTACTTACAGAACCTGATCGAGAACGAGAAGGAGATGACGGAGAAAGTGTTAAGTGGTCTTTTTGACGTCCTACATCTTCCTTATCCCCCGAATCAGGAACGGGTGATTCTTGCGACCCAGCTAACGGTTGACCAGTTGGGGGCTTTAACGAGATAGAGGGAGTAGGAAGAATTGGTAAGGGCATAGGGTCATCAGATGGTGGCCCAAATACGTTGCTTGCACTTGAAGGAATAGGTGTCCAACTTTGCGTTCCTGGGAAGGGAAGCTTTGAAAAATCAGGAACCCGTGGCATTTGTCGTGGTGGAGGTGCAGCCGGCAAAGGTGAAGAAGATGATGAGCTTGCACGCTTAGAAGGAGAAGCAGATGTCGAAAATGGTACCGGTGGTGCGCTGGGATCAGGTAAGCCCAACGATTGAGTAGCTAAAACCGATGCACTTGTTTGTGAAGCTGAATGAGCAAACGGAGCAACTGGTAGAGGAAGAGTAATAGGTAGGGCAGGAGGAGCCCCTGCTACTGTTGTAGTAGATGATGATGAAGTTGGACTATCATGACGTGGCAGTGAATAGCCTAATTCTTCAAATGTACGATCCACAGCTTGAGGTGAAGATGCAGCTCCGACGAAAACTGAAGATGAGATTGGTCTTGTTTGCGTTGATGAGCTGGAAGAAGATGCCGCTGTAGCACCCGCTTGCGGAACTGATGGTGAAACAGTTAGTAAATCTTTAGAAATTTTGTCAAGCAAAATAAAAAACGTTTCCCTAAGAATTTGTCGGGATAAAAACGTTCTAATTATTGTAAACAGACGTAAACGACTTTCACAGACGCTTTCTACATCATCGCGAGTTTCTCTTTCCCAACGAGCTATATTGATTAGTGCTATATCCCTGTTCTTTTCAATGTCGCTACGATCCTCATCAGAGAGTGTTTGTCTTAGTTTATCTGCATACTCTTTGTAAACTTTTCTAGCCCTCGTTAGTTTTTTAAAATTATCAACCTTTTGTTGGAGAGGTTGAATATGTGTTTTATAAAGCTCATTTCCATCGCCTACATTAAATCCAAGCGGATCTCTTTCAGAAGTCGAATAGTAACCACTCTCATTGCATAGTGCTTTAAGGATAAAATCTCGAAGAACAGCGTCTGGTTCTACACCTATCAATTCCCATCCCGCTTCCGAAAAAGGGCGAGCCCAATCAATAAATTCTTTAAGATTGTTATTTACCGCGAGTGATCTCGTAATAAGACTTGTTGCTTCACTATAGTTTTTCGCTTGAATTAAGGTTTTATAAAAAGCCCCTTTCATAGTTTCTCTGATAATTCGTTTCTGCTCTGCAGTCAGGCCTAAAAAAGTGGCATGTTTAGCAATGCTATTCATTTCGTTAGCACACCGTTCAACATGATCAAGATCGAGACATGCCACATAGGCTTCAAGCAACCCCAACAATTTTTTTTCTAGACTAGTTTTCTGTGCACGCAATTCAGCAATATGCTGCTTATCCCTTGTTGCACCGAGTTTTTTTTCGAGGGCTATTATAGTAGCGCATTTGGGGGCAATGTCTTTTATAAAATGATGTCTCCTAGAATCTTGAACACGTTCCACTTCACTCATTTCAGAAGTGAGCTCTGGATTCTTCGCACCAAAGATAGAAGCGAGAAAATTACGTTTTTTAGCCGGAGTAGATGATAGTCTGGGATCTGAAGGCGATGAAGGACTAAGTAGGAGCGCCTCAGATGTACCCCCATCCCTCAAAAGTGGCGGAGGAAGTCCTAGGTCCCTTGTTGGAGGAGCTGTATCACCACCATGATCGTGGGAACCAGGAGAGCGTGATGAGGGCGTTTGAGGTTGTTCATGCGACCTAGGTAGTGGAGGTGGGAGGCTTGACGGCATAGCAGGAGGAGTGGACAAGGGAGTGCTTGAAGGAGAAGATAACGATACAGGTGTTTCTGGTGAACTAGAGGAAAATGAAGGGGCTGAACTCGCTGTTGGAGAAGGTGACGAAGAAAGTTCTAGGTGCGCTGTAGGAAGAGCTACATTATCGTCAGGATCAGGAGAGGATAATGAGGGTGTTTGAGGTTGTTCATGCGACCCAGGTAGTGGAGGTGGGAGGCTTGACGGCATAGCAGGAGGAGTGGACAAGGGAGTGCTTGAAAGAGAAGATAACGATACAGGTGTTTCTGGTGAACTAGAGGAAAATGAAGGGGCTGAACTCGCTGTTGGAGAAGGTGACGAAGAAAGTTCTAGGCGTGTTTTAGGAGCTACACCATCGTCGGAATCAGGAGGTAGTATAGCGTCAAGCCTATTTAAAAAATGAACCATATCAGTTGGTTGGAATAAAAACGCTTTAATTTCTAAAAACAGACGTAAACGAATTTGACAGACGCTTTCTACATCACCGCGAGTTTCCCTTTCCCAATGAGCTATTTTGATTAGTGCTCTATTCCTGTTATTTTCAATCTCGCTACGATCCTCATCAGAGAGTGTTTGTTTTAGTTGGTCTTCACACTCTTTGTGAACTCTTGTCTCTTTTTTTAGTTCTTTAAAACAAGTAATCTTTTTTTCGAGAGATTTAATATGTGTTCTAATAAACTCGCTTTCCTCGCCCGAAGTAAATCCAAGCGGATCTCTTTCAGGAGCCGAATAGTAACCAATATTACTGCATGCTCTGCGGATAAAATCTCGAAGAACATCGCGTTTTTCTGCACCTATGAATTCCCATCGCTGTTCTGAAAAAAAGCGAACCGATTTAATAAATTCTTTAAGATTGCCATTTACCTCGAGTGATCTCTTAATAATACTTATCTCTTTAATATAGCCATTCGATTGAATTAAATTTTTATAAAATGCCCCTTTCATCTTTTGTAAGAAATTTTGTCCCTGCTTTTCATCAAGGGATAAAAAAGTGGTATGGTTAGCAATTCTATTCATTTCTCTACCACAACTTTCAAGGAGTTCTTGCAAGGGCGTTTCCCGACTAAGATTGAGGCAAACCACATAGGATTCATACAAGCCCAAGATAGTTTTTTCAGCACGAATTTTTTCTGCACGCAATTTAGCAATAGTCTGCTCACGACTTTCTGTATCGAGTTTTTTTTCAAGGGTTTTTATATTAGCGTATTTTTGGACAATGTCTTTTATAAAATGATGTCTCCTACTATCTCGGGCATCCTCATCAATACCCTTTTTTGCTGCAGAGGGGGGGGGCTATTGGAGTCTTAGCAAAGAAAGAAGCGAAAAAATTAGTTTTAGCTCGAGGAAGTGGTTGCTGTTGAGAAGCTGACCTTCTCGGCATTGTGGATACGGTGGGAGGGGTTGATAAATTTGGGTCTAGAGGAGTGGGGGCACCTGCGCCTGCTCCTGGAGTGCTGGATGAGGACATAATACTGCCTTTTCTTAATATTTAATAATAATGTTAGTATTTTATAAAAAATTAATTAATTAATCAATAAAAATCTATATTATATAGAATTGTAATTCAATTATTAATCAATAATTACTTTAAACAATAACAATCAAAGACTTTGGTAATAAGTTGTTTATATTATTGCAGTTTTTAAAATTTTTACTTTTCACTTGCTTTTTCTTTACGGAAACTTTATAATTACAACTAAGAGCAACACTTTTGTTGTACTTATTTAAGGAGGATAAAGTGAACGAATTGAGCCATAGAAACCCTAATCCAGAACGAACTCTGCGCTCTGCGGTAGCTGTTCTTGAGAGCAAGGTCGATATGCTCGAGGCAGAACTCGGCTATTTGAATGAGATGCTTGTACGCTGCGGCTTTCCTGAAGGGATTACTACTTTAAAAGCCACAGTTGAAGAGCTTCTAGCTGAAGATGCAGAATCCGAGCATGGAGAAAGTCCTTCTTCCTTTGATCGCTTCTAAATAAATTCGCTATCCTCTATCTCTCAAAGGCTGGCTTCTCTACCCATAACTTGATTTTGTGGGTAGAGAAGCCAGCCTTTTTTTTGTTTCTTGTAAAAGCTCTCCAAAAAAAGTGCTATTTCTTACGATTTGAGCGGGTTTTTCCCATTTGGGGACAAAACCCCTATAGTGTATATTGTCCGTTTATTATAAAAGCGGCCTATAGGATACTAGTAAACTGATGTTTCTAAGGCATGAACACGAGTAAAATTTTTAATGAAATAGGTCCTGCATGGCGAAGCTCATTTTTGCAAATACCGATGAAGAAAGAGAACTTGAGGATGACTCCCCTTTAATTGAGCCATGCGAAGAGGCAGGTGTGCCCTTTGCTTGTACAGAAGGTGTCTGTGGAACTTGCGTTATTGAAGTAGTTGAAGGAATGGAAAACCTTTCTGAATTCACGCAAGAAGAGAGGGATTTTTTGGGAGATTTAAATAAAGAGCGCCTGGCTTGCCAATGCAGAATTCGTCAAGGCTGCGTAAAAATCAACTTTTAGGAGAAGAGTTATGACACAAACGTCTCAAGAACAAATAGAGCGCATTTCACGTGATATGACGATTGAGGAAATCTTCTCTCGTTTCCCTTCCAAAAGCCAAAGATTGGCCCAAGAGCTTACCAATACAGGTTTGCAATGTGTGGGCTGTCAAGCCGCTACATGGGAGACACTTGAAGCGGGCATGCTAGGCCATGGATTTGCAGAAACAGCGATTGATGAATTGGTCGGCAAATTGAATGCTATTCTCCAAGAAAAAAGCGATGCGACCACGATTAGCCTCACAAAGCGAGCAGCTGATAAATACCGTAAAATCCTGGCTGACGAAGGTAAAGAGGGATGGCACTTACGATTTGGGGATAAAGCAGCTGGATGTAGCGGATTTGAGTATGTTCTTGATTACTCCGAGAAAGCAAAGCCTACCGACACAGTATTCCATTCACAAGGCATGGAAATCCACGTGGAGACTGTTGCAGCCAAACGTCTTTTAGGAGCGGAGATTGATTTTGTGGAAGGTCTTAACGGATCTGGCTTTAAGATTTCTAATCCCAATGTCAAAAGCTCTTGTGGATGTGGAAAGTCTCAAAGCTACTAAAATTCTTTACCCTTTACGCTGGCATTCCTGCTAATGCCAGCACTAAAATCTAGCTAGGTCTAGCTATGTATAGGGCGTTTGTGAACTGCTAGTGCCGCTTCTTTAATCGCCTCAGAAAGAGTGGGATGCGCAAAAGGAAGGTTGGCAAGCTCTAAAGCTGTCATTTTCTTATGAAGCGCTAAGGCACATGTAGCAATCAATTCAGATGCATGCGACCCCAAGATATGAATACCCATAAGGCGGTCACTTTCGGCATGGGCAATGATTTTGACAAATCCTTCATCCTCTCCCATGCACTTCGCCCGTGAATTTGCTTTAAAAGTGAAGACGCCAATGCGGACGGGTAAGTTGTAGTTTTTGGCCTCAGCTTCTGTTAATCCTACAGATGCCGCTTCGGGAAATGTATAGACGACACTAGGAATGGCTGCGTAATCTACCTTAGGGGTATGGCCCGCAATGAGTTCGGCAACTACGACTCCCTCTTCAGAAGCTTTGTGAGCTAGCATAGGCCCATCGATCAAATCTCCAATGGCATAAATCGTCGAGTGATTGGTGCGGAAGGAATGATCGACAATGACTTGCCCTTTTACATTGCGCAAAACACCCGCTTTATCCAACCCTAAGCCTTCTGCATAAGGACGCCTACCGATACAGACAAGCACGGCGTCGGCTGCATACTGTTTTTTCTCTTGGCTTTTCTGATCCTCTACATCTAGTTGAACACTTTTATCGGTAAGAGTGGCGCCTGTCACTTTAGTGGAGAGGGCGAATTCCAATCCTTGAGCACGCAAAAGAGCTTCAAATTGACGAGAAATGCTCTCATCCATTGTGGGGCAGATACGATCGAGAAATTCGATGAATTGGACTTTGGACCCTAGACGCGCATAGACCGATCCTAATTCGACTCCAATTACCCCGGCCCCCACTACCAGCAAAGTGGAAGGGATTTTTTGAAGAGCGAGAGCTCCTGTAGAAGAAAGAACAAACTTTTCATCAAAGGGTAAAAAAGGCAAAGGAATGGGCTCGGACCCAGTAGCGAGTATGATATTTTTTGCAGAGATCTTCATGCCTTGGATATCGATTTGATGAGGAGAAGTTAGGGAGGCGCTTCCTAAAATACGGGTGATTTTATTCTTTTTAAATAGCCCCTCTATCCCCTTGTTAAACCCCTTGATCACACTTTTACGCTCCTGCTGCATCGCAGGCCATTCGAATTCGAGGCTGGAGCAATTAATCCCCAGTTTTTTTCCCTTCGTTTTTAATTTCCAATACTCCTCGGATGCATGGAGAAGAGTTTTAGAAGGGATACAACCTACATTGAGGCATGTTCCACCCAATGGCTCATCTTTTTCGATGCACGCTGTTTTAAGACCTAATTGAGCAGCACGAATCGCGGCGACATAACCACCAGGCCCCGAACCGATGACGACAACATCAAATTCTTCCATAGGATCAAAGCTCCAATAGCAAGCGTGAAGGCTCTTCTAAATCCTTCTTAAGATGCACGAGAAATTGTACGGCTTCCTTACCGTCGATAATGCGGTGGTCATAACTTAAAGCGAGGTACATCATGGGGCGAATCACAATTTGATCATCTACTACAACTGGCCTTTTGACAATGGCATGCATGCCTAAAATGGCGCTTTGCGGAGGATTTAAAATAGGGGTCGAGAGTAAAGAGCCAAATACTCCACCATTGGTAATTGTGAAACTCCCGCCTCGCAAATCGTCTATAGCAATACTCCCCTCTCGCGCCTTTTTTGCGTATCCTTCTAATGCTGCCTCAACTCCCCCAAAGGTCAATTGGCTGCAATCGCGGATCACAGGTACAAAGAGGCCTTTATCGGTAGAAACGGCCACACCAATGTCGTAGGATGTGTAAGTGACAATCTCCTCCCCTTCGATAAAGGAATTTACGTCTGGAAAGGCTTTAAGTGCCGCAACGGAACCCTTCACAAAAAACGACATGAATCCCAGTTTCACACCATAGCGTTTTTGAAAGGAGTCTTTTTCTCGGGCGCGTATAGCCATGATATTGGTCATATCGACTTCATTAAAGGTCGTGAGCATGGCAGTCTGATTTTTTACTTCGACTAGTCGTTGCGCAATCGTGCGTCTAAGCCCACTCATTCGACGACGGGTAGTATTGCTTGAAGTTGTAGATGAAGGAAGAGGGGTCGAAGAGGAGGGTTTTGCCGCTGCAGGCGAAGCGGAAACAGGGGCAGAAGAGGGAGTTTGTTGAGGTTGAGGAGCGGGCGTAGAAGAAGATGTAAAAGAAGCGGCAAAATCAGCAGTCGTCAGACGAGATGAGCCAGTTGTAGGCGGAGTTGCAGGCGCTGAAGGGGGTGCTGCTTCTCGAGGCGAAGAGGAAGGAGGAGCGAGCGGCTCTTGTGGGGCGCTTGCCTGTTTTGCTGTATCGATGGACCCAATCACTTGACCGATCGTCACTTTGTCCCCTACCTTTACTTGCCACGCAATTTGACCTGCTTGTGAAGCATAGAGAGATTGATTGACCTTCTCTGTTTCCAGTTCGATGATCTCTTCCCCCTGTTTGACAAAAGTGCCTTGGGGTTTGAGAATATTACTAACTGTAGCACCAGAGATCGATTCACCCATTGTAGGGACTTTGATTTCAACCGTCATGATGGTATCTCCATGGCCGCTTCCATAAAAGCGGTGTATTGTTTCTTATGTAGAGCATGCGAACCCGCCGCTGTTGATGCCGATGCAGGACGGCATGAATACGCAAGCGCGTACGAATGCGAACCGCTTTTTAGTTCTTCTAACAGTGGCTCTATTTCGTGGCGAACAAAAAGATAGGCGCCCATATTCTCCGGCTCTTCCTGCACCCACATACAAGTAGGCAAAGGAGAAAAAGTTTGCAAAAGAGTCTTCAAGGCCTCTTTAGGAAAGGGGTAAATCTGTTCAATACGGACGATAGCGAGTTCTTCTTGTAACTGACGTTTTTCGCGCTCAGCTAAAAGATCATAATACACTTTTCCGCAGCAGAAAATTATTTTAGCAGGTTTTTTTTGGAGCAGAGGGTCAGGGAGGAGAGGCTGAAAGACTCCTTCCGCAAAAGCCGACAAGGGACTTAGGTTTAAGGGATGACGCAGAATCGCTTTGGGACTGAAAATAATTAGAGGTTTTTTCTCTTGGTAAAGCCCTTGTCGACGTAAAAGATGAAAGAGTTGAGCTGGTGTTGTCGGATTGGCAATACGCATATTATCATCAGCTGCTAGTTGTAAAAAGCGTTCCATACGTGCTGATGAATGTTCGGGGCCTTGGCCTTCATAACCATGAGGCAGGTAGAGTGTGAGGCCTGTAGCTGCTCCCCACTTTTGTTCGGAACTTGCAATAAATTGGTCGATAGCCACTTGGGCTCCATTACAAAAATCCCCATATTGCGCCTCCCAAATGATCAGCCCTTTGTGAAAGACAAGGCTGTATCCATATTCAAAACCTAAAACGGCAAATTCGGAGAGTGGAGAGTTGTAAATATCGAAAAGTGCTTGGGCGTTTTTCAAGTGGGAGAGAGGAAAATATTTATTTTCCTGTTTTTGGTCGACGATCATCGCATGGCGATGAGAAAAAGTTCCCCGCCTTACATCTTGTCCAGAAATCCGGACATGAACCCCTTCTTCAAGAAGAGTAGCTAAAGCCAGAGCTTCTGCATTCCCCCAATCAATAGAAGGTTCTTGGATCTCTTTTTTAAGAGCCACAGAACGCTCATCTAAAACACGACGAACCTTGGGATGCACGTGAAAGGTAGGAGGAATGGTGGCGAGTTCTTCGCCAATACGTTGCAGGACTTCGCTAGGTACCCCTGTCTGGGGCTCATAGAAAATTTCGTGCTCTTTAGGAGAGCGGAATTCCGTTGTGGGGGCTTGCGCATCGATGGAGGCTTTTTGAAATTCGTCTTGAAATCCCTTTTCTAAGGCAACAATTTCTTCTCTGCTGAGAACTCCTTCGTTTTCGAGCTTTTCTCTATATAAGGTCAAAATGCTTTTTTTTGCGCGGATAATCTGGTATTCGAGAGGCTGTGTAAAAGTAGGTTCGTCCCCTTCATTGTGGCCATATTTGCGATAGCAGAGTACGTCGATAAAGACATCGCATCCAAATTCTTGTCGCAGTTGAAAAGCGAGTTCAATCGCATAAACACATTCTTCAGGATTTTCGGCGCTTACGTGGAAAACAGGAGCACCGAAGGCTTTACCGATGTCAGTACAATAACGTGTAGAACGACTATCTCTGGGGACTGTTGTAAAACCAATTTGGTTATTGATGACGATATGGATGGTTCCCCCTGTTCCATATCCATGCAGTCCGGATAGCTGGATTGTTTCATAGACTACTCCTTGTCCTGCGATAGAAGCATCTCCATGAATGAGAATAGGAAGAATTCTCTGAGACGAGTGGCCGCTACTGACCTGCAGAGCACGCGCGCTTCCTAAAACTACAGGATCGACCGATTCTAGATGGCTAGGATTGGCCACAAGAGTGACGCCCATGGTATGGCCGGAAGTTGTGTTAACCTGAGAAAAAAATCCTTTGTGATACTTGACATCTCCTGTTCCTTCACCAGTATCAGGAGAATAGTGATCTTCAAATTCATGAAAAATAAGCGCATAGGATTTTCGAAGGACATTCGCTAGCACATTTAAGCGGCCTCGGTGTGCCATACCTACAAGGGTCTGTTCAACACCTTGCTCGCTTGCTTTGTCGATGATACGTTCTAGCATGGGAATTAACGTCTCACAACCTTCTAGAGAAAAACGTTTCTGGCCCACATATTTGGTGTGAATAAACACTTCAAACATTTCTGCTCTATACAGATCTGTCAAAATTTGACGTTTCTCATCAAGAGTGAAAGCAATCGGAAAATAGGGTTCGATCTTCTTTTGAATCCATGTTTGCATTGAGGCAGAACCGGTTCCCATAAATTCAAGCCCAATAAGACCACCATAAGTACGTTTGAGTGCCTCATAAATTTGGGAAAGGGGTGCCTCTTTTTCTGTTAGAAACCCACAGGTGGGCATTGGGCGATCCCATTCTTCTTGGGTAAAACCCAAGTAAGCTAATGTCAACTCGGGGACATCGGAATTTTGTAAAATAGCGAGAGGATTATTAGCAGCTAAAAGATGTCCATATGTACGGAAGGCTTGGATTAAGTGATAAATCCGTACTGCATCATATTCGTGCCCCCCTTTAACAGGAGTGACGCCGGCCAATTGGCTCATTTCCCACCCCAAGAAAAAAGCTCTCCAGGAGGGATCAACACTATGCGGATCGCGCCTATAGGAGTCATAAAGCCCATCAACAAATGCGGCATTTGCCATTGCGCCAAAACTATCTTTGGACATTATAACTCCCTAGATTGCCCTATTCTTTTCCTATAGGGGCAAAAAGTATTATTTGCAAATTACGTTTATTAACTTCCTTCATTTAGTTTGCGAGTGCAGCAGGAATGATTGCTTGTCTATGCACAAAAAATAAGATAAAAATACTTTAATTGCGGAGAATCTCTTCTTAGAATGTTTTATAAAAAGAGCTTTTTATTGATTTTTTGAGGAACGGCCTTGAGTTTTTTTGGATGGCTGTACTAGTATCGCCCCGTTTTTGGAGTTTTTGAAATTTGAAAACGCACTCTAAAATTAAAAAAAATCTTGCATCATCAAGAAGCATGCATTAAAAAGCGCGAAGAACGGGGTAATACAAAGTCCGCTTGGGATTGACCTCTAAGAGCAATTCATCTCGTATAGATGAGATGAACAAAAGGAAAATTGTAAGAATAGAATGCTATGAATATTAAAAGTGAAAGACTAAAAAAATTAGAAACCGAACTTCTCGACTTGGAGCAATGGTTAAAACTCGGCCTTGTTCCTAAAAAAGATTTGCAAAAGCATCGCGAAGAGATGACCTCTCTTGAGTCGAAAATTGGTGAAGAGAAAGAACGGCTACGTTTTCTCAAAGAAAGTGGAGAGAGCGAAGAGTTTGCTCTGCCCAAACGACCTGCTCATGGACGCCAAGCTTTTCAAGAACCCCATAGTATAGCGGATATGGATGTTGTTGAAGAAGGGCTAACAGATATTGGAATCGATGTAGAAACAGAGTCATTTGATTTTGAAACATCGACAGCCGAAGAAGGTGATGAAGGCGAGGAAGCGGGCGCGACTGTTCATTCGGAAGATGATGACGAGGATCCTTTTAGTGATCGTAACCGTTGGAAACGCGGTGTTCTCGAAGATCCTGATGCAAACGATTGGTAAAATTCATGACAGCAGTATTTACCTGCACGTCCCCTTTTGTCAGACTAAATGTCCCTATTGCCACTTTTATGTGATCCCCTATGAAAAGGAACGCGAAGAGCTTTATGTCCAGGCGATAGAGAAAGAGTGGGAACTCTATCGCTCATCTTTTGAGAGTAACAAAATCGTTTCTTTTTATCTGGGTGGAGGCACTCCCAGCTTACTGAGCCCCTCCTCCATCAACTACCTTTTAGACTTACTTCTTCCTACTTCTTTGCGTCATGCATGCGAGATCACGATCGAAGCGAATCCAGAAAGTATAACGCTAGAAAAAATGCGAGCTTTCCGATCGCTTGGTATCAACCGCTTAAGTATAGGGGTACAATCTCTAGACGATCATCAGCTTATCCTTTTGGATCGAAGGCATAGGGCAACACGCGCAATCGAAGCTATCGAGACCAGTTGTGAAGCAGGCTTTGATAATATCTCTATCGATTTGATGTATGATATACCCGGGCAGTCCCTACAAAGCTGGCAGCGAACTGTCGACCGGGCCATGAAATTGCCTATTACCCATCTTTCGCTCTACAACCTGACTTTTGAGCCCCAAACCCTGTTTTTTAAGAAGCAACGTGCACTTAAGCCCCTTCTTCCCAGCCAAGAAGAGAGTTTAAAAATGCTCGAATATGCCATTTCAACCTGCGAATCTGCTGGATTGTTACGGTATGAAATTTCTGCATTTGCTCGTGACAATAAGGTCTCTGTACACAATACGGGTTATTGGCAAGGGAGACCTTTCATCGGCTTGGGGCCTTCGGCTTTTAGTTATTACGAGGGCAAGCGCTTTAAAAATGCTTCCTCTTTTACAAAATGGATGACAGCGCTTGAAGAAAAAAAATCACCCGTTGATTTTGAAGAGCAATTACCCCAAGAAGCTGCTTTTCGTGAGCTCCTTGCTATTCAACTGCGTCTTGTTGAAGGAGTAGATTTTTCTCTTTTTACTACACAAAGAGGTCCTTGTCCTGCTGATCTATTCCCCATTCTTACACAATTGATAAATGCAGGTTTTCTAGGTGAGCTAGGGAATCATCTTTTCCTGACAGAGCAGGGTCGGCTCTTTTACGACACGGTCGCTGAAGAGATCATTTAGCTTCAGAACTAAAAAGGAACACTGCAGGTCGATCGTCGAGAGAAGGAGGCGAGCGGGTTTTCCATTCTTTTATGGAAAATGTCAACACCTCTTCATTCGAAGATGTCAAATCGCAAGCCACCGAGAGAGTAAAACTATCGGGAAGATAGCGCAGTAAGTTTTCCAAGAGTCGCTGATTCCGATAGGGTGTTTCCATACAAATTTGTGTCTCCCCTTCTCTTCTAGCGCGTTGCTCGAGACTCTTAAGCAGGCCAGCCAATTCCTGAGATTCGCGTGGGAGATAGCCATGGAAGGTGAACCTCTGTGCCGGTAAACCCGAAAGCATAAGAGCTAAGATAAAAGAACAGGGCCCTGCCACAGCGCGAACCAAAATGTTCGCACGTCTTGCCCGCATGACAAGTCGTGCTCCAGGGTCAGCGAGACAAGGCAGGCCAGCATCCGAAACCAGACCCCACTTTTCGCCACGAAGCAGTGGGACCATGAGCTCATCGAGTTCTTCGTTCTTGGTATGTTCATTTAAAAGTGAGATAGGCACTTCGGCAACTTTTCGGGTTGTGAGTAGGCGTTTGAGAAAAACTCTACCTTCTTTCGCACTCTCTGCAATCAGTCCATCGAGTGTTTCTACTAGTGGTGCCACACCCGAGGGAAGGGATAATTCGGCAACGGCAGTCTCTGCTAAAAAATTGGGTAAAAGAAATAATGTCATGAGAGGGTGTGTTCTAAGTGAAGTCTTACAGCAAAGCGATGCAGGAGAAGCTGAGCACTGAGAGAAGAGCTTTTAACCAGTGCTTCGATTTCATTTAAAGCAAGAATACCTCTCTCAAAAAAAAGAGGGCCTTTAGCGCGAGATTTATCCTTAAATTTCTGCACTTGATAGGGTTTTATCCCTTTTTCTTCTCCTGAAGCGAGCTGCCGACCTAATCGCAAGTAGTAGCGAAGCTGACCTAGAAGGGCTAGAAGAGCGTTTGTATCTAAAGATGGAGCCGTCATGAGGCCTTGAGAATGGTAAATCAATTGCTCAGCTAGAGCCCATCCTTCAGGAAAAATCCCGGAAGAGGCAAGACGCCGGGCTTCTTCTAATGTTATATGTTTTTTTTCTGCCGCATAGGAAAGCAGTTTTTCTAATTCACTTTTAAGAAGCAGCCAGTCGCTGCCCACTTGGTGAAAAAGGAAATCAAAAACACTTTCATCAACTACAATACGAGATTCTCGTGAGAGAGAACGAAGATCTTCGAGCAATCTTTGCTGACGCTGCCAGGGCTTTTCCTGTAAGAGGTCGATAAAGAATGCGGGAGATTTAAGAAAATGCGCTAAGGCTGATGCATTTGTAACACCTAAAATTAAGGTGATCTTTCCGGGAGGATTTTGTATCCAACGCACGAGAAATGCATTCTCTTCTGGTTTCCACTCCTCGCTATCGTCAAGAAGAAGCACACGCTCAGAAGAGAAAAGGCTTACTGTCTGTAATTCCTGAAAGGCACTAGCGAAACTTGCATTCCCAGAAAAACGCTGTACTTCGGGGTTTTTCACCTTCTTAATTGCAGCCACAATCTTGGAAGTAATCTCTCGGCGGTCTGCTGCATGGGGACAGGCCACTATATAGACCGAAAGAAGGGACCCTTCATTTAGATGCTTTTCTAATAGAGCTACACTAGAAGCTTTCATGCAGGCCTTGTACCCCAGTGAAAAGTAAATATCTGTTTGATATCCGGATGTAGACTTGCATGTACAGGACAGGTCATCGCTGCCCTTTCAATTTTTTCTTGGGAGGCAGCATCTATAGAATGAGGAAAGAAAAAAACGATATCTAATTTTGCAAGCATTCTCACCGGCTCTCTCTTCATCTCTTTTGTAACAACCAAATGCGCGCCTTTAAGGTCGATCCCTACGCGTTTAGCTGCCATCCCCATTAGGGTTAGCACACATGTACCCAAAGCAGTTGCCACTAGATCGGTTGGCGAGAAATGTTTTCCCTGACCACCGTTGTCACGTGGAGCATCTGTGAATAACTCTTCTCCACTTTCGTGGATAGAGCGCGTTAAAAGATCCCCCTCATACGATATTGAAATTTTTACCATAAAGTACTCAAAAAACGTTTTTTTACCAGAGCGGCAATTTTAAAAAAACCTTGACAATAGCCCTTGAGCCGTCCTATACTCGTGCCAAGGGTACATAGTATAAAGGCGGACATAATCATGATAGCAAAAGTAAAAAAAAGTTCCATCAAAGCTCCACCCAAAAAAAAGAGCGCGGCCAAACCCGTAAAAGCGGCTAAAACGACAACCAAAGAAACGCCTAAAGAGACTAAAAAAGAAGCACCTAAGTCCTCTCTTCATCGCATGCTAACAGCCGAAGGTTGGAAACGCATGGTCAGTAAAGGCTAATTTTAGAAGGCATTTTTCTTTATTTCTTTTTTTTGCCCTCAATTTCGCAAAAAATTAAATGCAATCGTAGTTTTATTTTTATCGGTCCGCAAGGACCGGTATTTTGCTTTCCCCTATTTTAACCATACCTTGTTTTGCAGCCCCGTTTGTGCTATAAATATATACCTGAAATTTTAAAGACGAGGCATACGTTATGTTCCATATCGATCTACGAGGTAAAAAAGCTTTTATCGCAGGTATCGGAGACGATCAGGGCTATGGATGGGCTATTGCAAAGGCTTTAGCTGAAGCAGGTGCAGAGATCATCATAGGCACATGGACTCCTATCTTGAAGATTTTTACGCAGTCTTGGGCGGCGGGAAAATTCAACGAATCTCGTAAACTCAGCAATGGAAACTTGATGAACTATCTCAAGGTCTATCCTCTCGATGCTGCCTATGACAGTCCAGAAGATGTTCCAGCAGAAATTCGTGAAAATAAACGCTATGCAGAAGTCGCTCGCTACACTGTTTCAGAAGTAGCTGAGGACGTAGAGCGTGAGTTTGGAAAGATCGATATCCTCGTTCACGCATTAGCCAATGCCCCCGAAGTGAAAAAGCCTCTTCTTGAAACTTCGCGAGGCGGTTATCTTGCAGCGCAAAGTTCTTCTTCTTATTCGTTCATCAGCCTCATCCAGCACTTTGGTCCCCATATGAACCCTCAAGGTTCTGCTGTCTCGCTTACCTACCTCGCTTCCGAGCGCGTTATTCCAGGTTATGGTGGCGGGATGAGTTCCGCGAAAGCTTCTCTAGAAAGTGATACACGCGTTCTCTCCTGGGAAGCTGGCCGCAAATGGAATGTTCGGGTCAACGTAATTTCAGCAGGTCCTTTGAAAAGTCGCGCTGCACGGGCCATCGGCCATACAGGCGGCGTCAGCTTTATCGATCAGATGATTGCATTTTCCCAAGCAAATGCACCGTTACAAAAAGATTTAGAAGCTGAAGAAATTGGCCAAGCCGCTCTCTTTCTTTTGTCCCCTCTCGCCTCTGCGATAAGTGGTGTTACACTCTACGTTGATAACGGGCTCCATGCTATGGGAATTGCCGTCGATAGTCCCGCCTTTCAGGGACAAGAGTTCGCAGCTCACGCACACTTGGAAGTATAGGTCTTTTTTAAACTCCTGTTTAATTAAGAAGGAGTTTTTTTAAATTAAAACTATACTTTTTTATTGAATTTGTTAAATAATAAAATTAACAAAAGAAAAAGTGTTGATTATGATTACCGTTATTGAAGTCAGTGTCGCAATTATCGCCACATTATTTTTACTGCTTACCGTTTGCGCTGTAGTTGCTTTATTCACAATGAAGAAAACGGTCAAAAAATTGGATAAAGTCGTTGATGAAAGCGCAACTCTGATTCAAGACATCCAAAAAAAATCGGAAGCACTCGATGTCTTTTTTCAACCTATGTATGCATTGAAAAAAGCTCATACAGATAGTAAGCACTCTAAAAGCACACCAGAAAAAATTAGTGAAATTCTAGAATGCCTCATGCATGGTGTGATTCTCTTTAACAAAATTAAAAACGAGGTAAAAGGTTATGACAAAACGCGATGATGATTCGAGCAAGTTATGGATTGGTGCTTTACTTGGTGCTGCAGCAGTAGGGACTCTTTCTGTCCTATTAGCTACCCGCGAACACAACAAAGATAAACACCAAACCTTAGGCCTAGTGGGAAAAGCTCTTGAAAACGTGGGTTGCATATTAGAAAAACACGACATAAAAGAACCCAAAATGATGAAACAAATGGAAAAGACAATCGAGAAACATGATTGCCAATTATCGGGAATCATTAATTGGGTAGCGACAGGTTTTCAAATATGGAAAAAAATAAAAGGATGAGGTGATTATGAGTAAAGAACACCCCTATAGAAATTTCTTTGCTGGTGCTATGCTCAGATCGAGCTTAGGCGCTATTACAGCAATAGTAGCTTCTGGGAAGGGAAAAGGGCTGAAAAAAGAGTTATTAAAAAAATACCACAAGCTAAAAGATGATCTCGAAAATTTTAGCAAAGAAACTCTCCATTTACCTTTAGATAGCCCTAAAAAAATCCTCAAAAAAGCTAAAAAAACGGTAAGAAAAGTTGCTAAGAAAGCCGTTAAAAAAACACTGAAAAAAGCCGCACGGAAAGTGCTCAAACGAACAGCTAAGAAAGCGCTTTCCAAACGCTAAGAAGCAGTATCAAAAGCAACAAGGGCCACAGGATTCAATTAGCGGTTCGGCATTATTGTTGCCGCTATTTTTTGAAAGGCTCTTATCTTTTAGTAGATCGATTTCTTGCGTAGGTGCATGGGGATGAATTTCTAAGCACATGCGCACGGTACATGAAGGCTCTCGCGAGAGAGTTCGTAAAGCGAGTTGCCAATCGTAAGCGGTGAAACGATTTTCCCCGCGATTGGCGACTTGTCTCTGGCGATTACCTCGTAGAAGATGGCCATAAAACTCTCCTTTTCCCTCAATTACATCAAAGCGTAATTTCATTGTAAGAGTAGTAGATACAATCGTTACCCGCTGAACCAATGGGAAGGAACTTCCCCTCTTTTCATCTAGTAGAATTTGGTGTGAGGGATGATAGTCCATGAAAAGATTGACTTCACATTTTTCTACACCTGTCTTAGGCGGCTCTACACCAAGAACAAAATCGATTGTATAGTGGCCAGGTTGGGTAGTGTGCCAACTTGTAGCCCCTTGAAGAGTTAAAGAATGCAGCTCTTGCTTATTTCCCCAAAAAAGATGTAGAGACTTGCTGGTAAGATCATCTATCCAGGTATAAAGATCTCGCTCAGTCTTCTCTTTGGGGAGTTTTGCAAGGGGATAAACCAGTGAAGTTCGCATCTGAAGAGGGTGATCAAGCGGAATGCGTTCTGACTCCATAAAACAATCGAAAAGCGTTGGCTGTGGGCTTGTGCCCTCATAAAGTTCTCGAGCATACGGCCCCTGATAAAGGTCAAATCCTGCATGCCAGAAAGCGAAAAAGCTAGCCATATAGTGTTTTGACTGCTCGTCATCTTGCATTTGCAAGGCGATTAATTCATCAGCTAATTGGGAGGAAGAATGCACAATACGTTCTGGTCGTAAATGATAAAGACCTTGAGCAGCATCGAGTTTTGCGCGTTTTCCTGACGACCATTGGAAGGTTTGCTTTTCAGCGTGTGCAATAATTCGCGCTATTGAACTGGAAAGCCGAGAATCTAAATACTCTCCTAAAACAGCACCATATTCTTTACGTAGATAAAGAAATATAGGAAGAAATTCGATAGCTAATCCAGGATCGCGAATTTCGGGATATTCATGGAGATAGATCGGAAAACAACCATCGACTTCAAAATGGAGTAATTTCTCCAGCCTTTCTTTTCCTTGGAGAATATCTTCACCCAAGCGACTGCGAAAAAGAG
The DNA here is from genome assembly GCA_013288005.1 of Chlamydiota bacterium. GTDB lineage: Bacteria > Chlamydiota > Chlamydiia > Chlamydiales > Rhabdochlamydiaceae > JABDCS01. The sequence goes on from JABDCS010000001.1 coordinate 92,106, forward strand.
CTAAAACAAAACAAAAATTTTCTAACAGTGGTATCGTGTCGTGCTGGATTCCGTCAGATTCGTAAGAAAAATGAATCCATCCTGTTTGAGAACTGAGGCGCTTGCGGGCAGCATCCAGAGAAATATCAATAAGTCTTCTACTCATTTCTATCTCCTTCCGTTCCACCTACAGCCGCGGCTAAAGCGCGTATCATTCCCATTTTACTGGGTGGCTGAGCGACAATATCCGCCTCCGCGAGTATTTCTGGCGGAGCTGTTTCTACAACGATTTTTATATCAGCTTCTCGGAGCATGCTAAGATCATTGAAATCATCTCCTGCTACAATAATGCGCTCTCCTTCTTTCCAGCCCGTTTTCTTTAAGATCCTTCGCAAAGCTTTTCCTTTTGTCGCTTCATGATTGGTTACAAGGGCGAGAAAAAACCGTGGATCAAACCCAGTGTCGCGAATTACCGTAATTTCCAAGTCAGAAAAAAGTGAGAGTTTCTCGGCAACAGCACGAACTGTTTTTTCTGGTCCTAGGCATTTTAATAGAGAAAATTGCATGCCTAGCAATTCTTGAGAAGATTGAACTATTTGCCAAGGTTGCGAACAAAAATTCTGTAATTTCTGGCAATAATTTCGATAGGAAAGAGAAAAACTTTCAGGACGGTAATAACAAAAATCGCCTTTTGCAAACCCCGCATAAACGAGGTAATTTTCCGGTTCCCCTTGGTAAGCCCTATCAGCATGAGAGAGGATCTCGCTATCTAGATAACAGGGCTCAAATGCCTTTTGTAGGGGCATTTCCACAATATCGGCACCATTTTGCACGCCGAGAAAATAGGGGAAAGAAAGAGTGATAAGCGATTTTTGAGCCGAGGAAAAGGTGCGGCCGGTTAGGAAAAGCATCTTCCAGCCCGATTTCTGAAGTGTGTGCAAGTAGTCGACGACAGGGAGGTAAATAGGTTGAAAACCATCCACTACGGTCCCATCAAGATCTAAAACAATCCAGCCCTTTTCCATTACCCCTCTAACTGCGCGTGTCCTGTGCGTGTCCTGTGCGTGTCCATCTATTCATTGACAAGAGACACAAAATTTTTTATGTACCATTAACGGCGTAGATATTTTCCTCTTCAGGTGGAATTCTTCGCAACCCAGGATTGCGTAGAACGTTATAAAAATCCAAAATGGTTTGTAGTTTTTTAGAAAGGAAGGATATGCGTTTTGTAAAAATTTTGTTTTTATTCCTATGGAGTTTTCTTCCTCTTATAGCAGTCGCACAGGCGCCCCCAAGCCCCACTGAAACCTCTCCACCAATAGAAAACACGCCTCCGCCGCCCCCTCCCACTTCTATGGAACTACAAGCACAAACCTCACGGCCTGCCCCCCCAGTCGAAGATTATGGTTCTGCTTTCTTTAAAATGATGAGCGCGCTTGTTGTTTTGTTATTGGCTATTATTCTCGTGATGTGGCTCTTTAAAAGCATTGCGCGCGGTAAATTTAGACGCCATACTTCTTCCTGTATTGAGATTATCGAACGGCGCCCTTTAAGCCAAAAATCTATGCTCTATCTTATCGAAGTCGATGGAGCCCGTATTCTACTTGCGGAATCCTCCTTGGAAGTGCGCCCTCTCTATCAAGAAGGCACAGCACGAACCAAGGGTGTAGTAGACTAATTAGGAAGGGAGCATATGTGTGTCTCTACCTCTCGCCAAGCCGATAAGGCTTGGCTTCGCCCTGGGAAACCCCCACATATGCACCTCCCTATTACCCTACAAGCGAGATTGGGATGGAATTAGGTGTTTGAGGGTGCTTTCTTTGCTTCAAGCTCTTTTTCCACCTGGTATTTGACGCGATTTCCCGAGATATCCCACAAAAGCGGTACGAAAAAATTGAATACAGGCATCTCGCTAACAAAATATCTTACCATATTTGCCCCTGCATGCTTGGCATAATCCAAAGCCTTCCAGGCGCGTGCAATTTCCCTTTTTTCATGGGATTGATTGTTAGCCCAATACGCTCTTCCATAATGCAAAACTGCTTTCCCTAATCCATAGGCACCTTCAACAGCACTACCCATCATACGTAATTTGCCTGGAATACCGCCGATAACAGGGAGGAAGGGAGCTAGGTAACCCGCCCAATTCAAAATCTTCTCTCCATTTGCTAGTGCTTTTTGGATCTCTTTTTCTTGTACAGGATAAAAATCCTTTCCCCATACAAAGGGTGGTAATATATCTGTTTTTGCTGCCATAGTTTTCTTTTCCTATTTAATTAATTTATGAGTTCCATTTTTGGATAAAATGCAGGCCTTGATGAACATTCCCCCGCGGTTGAAAGCACCAGGCTAAATAAAAGGCCTTAGGATTTTCGTGTTGTAATCGGCAGTCCTCCTTAAAAGAAACTTTATCTTGCCATGCGTATTCCAATTGAGCAATTTGTTTTCTGCCTTCATAGGGAGAAAAAATCCCTATTGTAGCGGCGATGAGCATGGCACTGCCAAAAAAAGGCGCTGAAATAAAATGGCAAATATTTTTAGCAATCCTACAATACAAATCACGTGAAAATGTAATCGTGATATTCTCCATAATCCATCCAATTCCATGCCCCTTGTTCCATTCGGCGCCAATTTTTTTTAGGGCATCGTAAGCAATGTTGGCTACATCATAAAAATTACGCCCTGCACTCCAGACCATCTGTCCCAGAGTCCAGAAAGGTAATGCACACCAGATTCCAACGGTTTTTACCCATATTTTTTCTACATTTTCTGAGATGTAAAAGTCTCCCGTACGTACATCGAGAATACGATGTCTGGCTACGATTTTGCCCTGCTCGTCCTTAATTGCTTCTCCTTGCTCATTACGTTTGGAAATAAGAACAGGTTGCCATGAATTTCTGTTTGCTAATGTGGCAGGGAGGGCAATAGACATAATATTTTAACTTTTAGACCTTGAGTTCTAGAGATTGATCGATTTTAAGAAGAAAAGTAGTTTAAATCCAGCTTATTTAGTTAATCCATAACTACTAAAAATCAGTAGCTTATATTAAATTTATTTATAAATTGATTAATAAATCATAATTATATAAAATATAAATTGAGTTAACAGATGAGAATATAATTAGTATAAAATATGACAAATAACAGGATATTAACAGCTGCTACCATCAAAGCCCAATGGCGGGAATGGAACATCGATCCTACGATCAGTAGTAACGTGCGCAAAGAGAATAAAATCAGCTCTTTGTATCGCTTTGCTACAGATCTAGCGAAAAATGACCAAGAGCTGGCCCAGATGATTAAAGCGGTGACAGAAGATTTCTTCGATCGCGACTTGGACAAAGAACGTGATGGGGTTGAGAACTTACTTAAATCCTATCGGACATATGCTCCCGAAATCTCGGAAGCCCTTACTCCTCTTGCAGCTGAAGTGAATAACACTTGGCGCTCTTCTTAAATAGTACTGCTACAACATTTCTCACGCTTTTCAGGAATTTCCGCTATTTCCTGTTTGAAAAAAGATAAGATAATCTCTGCTGTCCTTCTTAATTGCTCTTCTGAATGCGCCGTAGATATAAACCATGCCTCTTCTTGTAGGGGTGGTATATAAATACCGCGCTCGAAAAGATAGAGAAAAAAAGCGGGAAATGTTTCTGGGTTTTTTAAAAATAGCGTTAGCATCGATCCCACACGACTTATAGAAAGTGGTAAATTGCGTTCCCGTATTTCTTTTTCGAGGGGAGCTGTAAAGTAGCGCACCTTTGTTTCTAAGTTAGAATAAAATCCAGGTTGCATCAATTCTTTAAGGGCTGCTTTTCCTGCTGCCATAGCGACCGGAAAGCCTGACAGAGTTCCAGCTTGATAAACGTTTCCTATTGGGGCAAGTTTATCCATAATTTCTGGTCTACCACCAAAAGCCGCAGCGGGAAAGCCCCCTCCTAGGATTTTGCCTAGGCACGTAAGATCTGGAAGAATATCATACAATCCCTGAGCGCCATCCAATCCCACACGAAAACCTGTGATTACTTCATCAAAAATAAGAAGAGATCCATTTCTAGCCGTCTCATCACGCAACACCTCTAAAAATCCTGTAGCAGGCGGAACGACCCCCATATTTCCTGCAATTGGTTCGACGATAACGCATGCGATGTCCTTTCGAGTCCGCAAGATCTTTTTGACCTCTTCTTCATCGTTATAGGGAAGGCAAATGGTCTGTTGAATAGAAGATTGTGGAACTCCAGCAGAGGAAGACTCGGGGAGATTGTTTACCCCAGAGCCCGCTTTTACAAGAAGGCTGTCGTTGTGTCCGTGATAATTTCCTTTGAACTTAATAATTGTCGATTTTCCCGTAAAACCTCTTGCTAATCGAATCGCTGTCATCGTAGCTTCCGTCCCCGAGGAAACAAAACGTAATTTTTTTATCGAAGGATAAACCCCTGCGATCATTCGCCCTAATTCCATTTCAACCGCAGTCGTAATGCCAAACGAAGTCCCTTTAGCCAATTGTCTATGGACAGCATGGAGAATAGAAGGATGGTTATGACCCAGAATAAGCGCACCCCAGCTACAGCAATAATCAATATAGGTATGTCCGTCCGCATCTTGAATAACAGCACCTTGGCCATTATCGATAATAAGAGGAGAGATGGGAAGCCCAGGAAAAGAACGAACGGGTGAATTAACACCTCCGGGCAATACTTCTAGAGCCTGTTGAAAAATCTGCTGAGAGCGCGGACGTTCTTGCATAAACCCTCTGTGATAGGAAATGAACTAAGTTAACGTAATTATCATTTTAAATTGAATGAGGAAACGTGAAGAATTGTGATTTTATCTCGGTAGAAAACCACGATAGGAGTTAAATTACAGAAACGCGTTTTTGATTCAGATGAAAAGCGACGAAAGCCTAATTTTAAAGCACCTTGATGAAGCGTTTCCTATCCTATTTTTTGCTCGCTTTTCTCTTTATCACGCCTTATTGGCTTGAAGCCAAAGGCGTTGCTTATCTTGTTGACTTTGAGGGGCTTGAAGATAAGCACGCCCTCCAAATCATCAAATCACAATCTGAATTGACGACCTTAAAGAAAGCTCCCTCCTCTCTTAATGCCCTACGCTATCGAGCCGAAGAAGATATACCGGGAATGCTAAAAATCCTTCGAGCGCTGGGCTATTATGAAGCAAAAATTACTATTCGCGTTGAGGAGACATTTCCTCAGGCACGTGTCATCGTCTATATTAGTTCAGGCCCCCTTTATACCATCGACACCTATACCATCCATTTCTTCTCAAAAGCATTGAATGAAGAGATTGTAATGGAAACTTTAAGTTTACCGGCTATTGGTATTTATCCCGGCATGACCGCTCGTTCAAACGCTATTCAAAATGCCGAGACTAAAATCCTAAAAGAACTCGCCAACAATGGCTACCCTCTTGCTTCGCTTACGAGCCAGGATATAGTAGCTACTGCAGCAAGTCATAGCCTGGCTGTTACGGTTTATGTCGATACGGGGCCTTTTTGCCGCTTTGGCTCTCTCACAATTGAAGGAAATGAAAGCGTAAAAACACGTTGGTTTAAGAATAAAATCCTATGGAGAAAAGGAGATATTTATAACCAGCAGCTTGTGGACAGAACACAAAAGGAACTCATCGAAACAGGTCTTTTTAGCTCGGTTCTAATCTCTCCTGCTAATATGCCTGATGCTGATCAACTTTTGCCCATGGGACTTGAAGTAGGCGAAACATTACACCGCAATGTAAGCGCTGGTATTAGCTATCAGACAGTATTTGGCCCCGGCGCCACCTTTGGCTGGGAAAATAGGAATGTAGGAGGAGAGGGGCAAATTATTCGGCTACAAGGAGACATCACGCGCATTAGCCATACGGGAATCCTTAGCTACAGAATTCCGAATTTTCGACGAAAAGATCAAGATTTCAATAGTCAATTGCAAGCCATGCAAGAGACCATCCATCCTACATACGCTAAACAAGCTTATAGCTTGACCGGTTCTGTTGAAAGGCACGTTACTCCTTTTCTTCGGATGGCGGTAGGGGGGCGCTTTGAAAAGATGTTCGTAAGTGAAAGCTTACAAAACGGGCAGTTTTGGCTGGCAGAAATCCCCCTCTTCGTCGGATGGAGTAACGTGAATAATATTTTAAATCCCACACGAGGGATGAATATTGGCTATAATTTTTCCCCAGCCCTCAACTTCGATCGTTCTTGGCATGGCTTTCTCGAACAAAAGCTTACCCTTGGCAACTATCTCTCGGTTTTACCTCGTACAGATTTTCTTGTCCTCGCCCAACAAATTACGATTGGTTCTATTTTAAGCCAACATCTCAAGGATATTCCCCTGCCTGAACGTTTCTTAGGCGGGTCAGAAGATGATCTGCGTGGATATTCCTATCTAACGGTCAGCCCATTACGGCGGAATGCCAATGGGAAGAGAAAACCACTGGGCGGTCGATCCGCAATCTACTACTCTGTCGAGACACGATTTCGTATTACAGAAAATTTTGGTGTCGTTCCATTTTTTGATCTTGGGAATGTATGGTTGAGAATCGTTCCCCCTTTTGATGGAAAGTGGCGCAAGTCCATCGGGTTGGGCCTACGCTATTTTACTTTCTTCGGCCCTATGAGATGTGATATTGGATTCCCCTTAGATAGACGTCATGGGATCGACCATAAATGGCGTATTTTAGTTAGCATAGGGCAGACTTTTTAATGAACTCACCTTGGCATAAATTAAGAAAAGCTCTTGCTGTCACACTGATTATCGCAGGAAGCATTCCTATTGCCGTTGTCGCTATTGCGCAAACTAAGTGGTTTAAAAAACAGCTCGAAACCGCTTTGCAAGAAGTGTGTGAGCAGAATGGCATTACATTATCGATTGGAGATATTGAAGGTTCTCTTCCGTTACAGTGGAAGTTTTCAGAAATATACTTAGAGAAAAAGGGGGACTTAAACCTCTTTATTCGTGATGGCAAAATTCGAGTCGCTTTTTTTCCTCTTTTCCAAAAAAAAATCGTTATTAGTTACCTAAATACATCCGAGGCTGAACTTCTGTTAGTTCCGAAGCATCAAGAATCGGGATTTCGTACAGACTCACTCCTCACTCTTTCCTCTTTGCCCTTTGATGTTGCTTTTCCTTCCTTCCGTATTGATAAGATCAAGATTGTCTCAGGTGATCAGGCTGTAGAACTGGCGCTAAAAGGCTCTTTCATCCTAAAAAAATGTGCCAAGAAACTGACTGTCGACCTTTTCGTCCATGATTTAGAAAAAGGCAATAGATTGGAAGTGCATGCGAAGGGGGGGCATTTAGTCGATCATTTAGCTATTCAAGTGAGCGCGCAACTGGCTCAGCCCTTTTTACCTACTTATCCTTTACTCGTATCGTTCGATATGGAAGGTCCATGGGAAACATGGCAACAAGTATTGAATCCGGAATATTCACAGAGCGCATCTTTTAAAGAAGCATTACTTTCTTATTCCCCAAGAGTTTCGCCAAAATGCGAAGTTGCAGAAGCTACGCTTTGTGAAAAGTTTCGAGAAGAAGTGCGTGCAATCGAAAATAAACATGCACAAGATAGCTGCCTTATCGTAAATCACGAGGCCTCTCCATTTTTAGGAGAACCTCTTTTAGGAAAATTGCACGCTACTCTCGCTTCTTTAGACGTGCAGGCTGATCTTTCTTTACATAGTGATCGTCATCTGGAAGGAGAATTTGCATTAGATCTACCCGATCTTTCCCTCCTCAAAAATTTGACAAACACCGAAATTCAAGGGTCGGCTACGGCCCATGGATCGCTGCAAAAAGGACGACTACAACTCGAATGGGGTACATACAATACCCTCTTCGGCCTTCTCCACCTGGATTCTTGGAAGAACACCTTAATCGCCGAGCATCAAGAAGAGATGTGGAAAGGGGCATGGACCTCTATGGCAAAAACAGGCGATGCTTCTGCTGCTTTTAAGACAGGCGTAAACCTGAATATGGGGGCTTCAACTTATCTACAACTTGAGAAAATGGAGCTTTTGGCTCCTTCTTTTACTTCAGGTGGAGATCTTCATATAGATTTTGCCCCTTTCACTATTTCTGGTGATATTCTCTTAGCTGCCCAGAAATTCCAATCGATACAACCCTTTGTCCCTTCTTTACGACTCTCAGGTGCTGGTGGTGGATCTATTCATCTATCCGAAGATCATCAAGTCATCGATGTACTGGCTCATAATCTCGAATGGAGAGATGTTTTTATTGGGAGTGGGAATCTCTATGCAGATCTTCAAGGTCCACTTTTAGAACCAAAAGGTAAAATCGACATAGAAGCGGAACACGTCTATTTTACTAATTCTCACTTTTCTTATTTGCACCTTCAGGGTGAATCTGATTCCAATGGATGGCCGATTTCCTTAGAAGCAGAAGGGACATGGAAACACCCCTTCCAAATCGCTATGAATACGTATTACCATCCCCTTCAGCAATCTCTTACTTTGGAAAAAATCGACGGATCTTTATTCGAAAAGCCCCTTCATCTCGTAGAGCCTGTTGCTTTCAATTGGAATGCTAATAGTGTAAGCCTCGACGCATTCCAATTGAAAATCGATCAAGGATTATTAAAAGGATTTTTTCGAAAGAATCTCTCCGAACTTACCCTTTCTCTTCATGGAGATAAACTACCGGTCGCTTGGTTATCGATGTATACCCCTTACCTCTCTTTACAAGGAGAAAGTTCGATTGATTGCGAACTAGCTATTCAACCTGACAATATCCAAGGTATGTGTCGACTGGACCTGGGAAGACTACAAGCTACTAAACAAGGTGAGCCCAACCCCATCAATGTCAAAGGCTCGATCGAAGCCCGAATTGCGCAAGAAAACATTCAAATCCATAGTTTCTTGGAAGCAAGTGAACAACAGTGGGCTATGCTCCACCTTTCACTCCCCTATTCCTACCAGATTTCACCCTTATCTATTCACCTTTGCGATGAGCTTCCTCTTTCAGGGTCTTTGGAAATCGAGGGAAAACTCGATGAGCTCTTTCATTTTGCGAATACTGGAAGTCAAACCCTGAGTGGATGGGCAGCGGGAAGATTACTACTCTTTGGGACAGCGAAAAAACCGGAATTACAAGGCACGCTCACCCTGGAGCAAGCCAGTTATGAAAACCATCATTCAGGCTTTGGTGTTTATGATTTAGAAACTGTGCTTCATGCGGAAAATGGAACAATTACAGCTACTTCTCTTTTCGCCCGCGATCATCATGAGGGTACCTTCCAAGGGAAAGCCGAAATAAAAATGGATAAAGAGAGCTCTTTTCCCTATCGCTTAGAAGGAAAATTCGATCATTTCAATGCGATTGATCTAGACCTTATTCAAGCGACCTTAAGCGGTCCTGCCACACTAGAAGGAAATCTTCGTGGAGCACTTCTTAAAGGGGCTTTGAATGTTGATACTGCTAAGGCGACCATACCGAAATCCCTCCCCCCGGATTTACCGAATCTACCCTATACTTTTAGTGATAAAGAAGCTCTGAATGCTCCCCCTCCTAGACCTTCTTTCCCTTTTGCTTTGGATGTGACTGTCAGCGCGGATGACACAGTCTCTTTCGAAGGTAATGGCCTCTCTTCTACTTGGGGAGGAACTGTCCATCTACATGGAACTGCTCCCGATATTCTCGCAAGCGGTACCCTAAGGCTCTCGAAGGGACAATTTCAGATTCTAGGTAAGACCTTTGTTTTGCAACAAGGCGAATTGACATTCAGCGACAAACCTGGTCAAGAGGGCTATCTGAGTATTAGTGGCACAGTGAATATCCAAGAAGCTGCTATTACAGCACAACTTAGAGGACCTCTCTCTTCACCACAGCTTTCCTTCTATTCTATGCCCGCTCTGACAACCAATGAGATCTTTTCCCTTCTTCTTTTCAACAAAAGAGTGAGCGAGATTAAGCCTGTTCAAGCTGTACAACTAGCCCATACTCTACTTACTTTTTATGGACATACAGGATGGAATCCTGTTACGCAAATCGGCCGAGGACTTAGTACGATAGGGATCGATACCTTTGATATTGTCCCTTCTGAAGAAGGTCTGAAACAGTCGTCTGTTACGATCGGTAAACATTTTTATCTCATGCGCAATTTGCTTGTGACTCTCACTCAAAGCCGCGATTCAAGACGCTTTATGGTCGAGGTCGATATTGGTAAAGGCCTCATCTTCCAAGCGGAAAACCAATCAGGGGCAGAACAATCCCAACAAGAAGGAAAGTTTAGTCTGAAGTGGAATAAAAATTATTAACTCTTATGTCTGTTCCCTTTCTTACTACTACCCAAAAATTAGGATGCCATCAGGGGTTAAACATTATTTAACTACCTCCTAATAAACGCCTTTGCTATCCTATCGACTTCTTTTTAAGGAGAATATGATGGCTAATGAATTTGGGTACAATCTCGGTGCACTATGTCTCCCACTGCAGCAAAAACGTTACGATTATGGAATGGATAAAATAGAAGGCCATCTCCAGCAAATTGAAAAATGGACAGAAGATCAAAAACATATCAATCATTTTTTGAGCGCTGTTTTGAATGCTAAGCAAGGCGGGGCTACAGTCATTGACTTTCACGATGAAGAACATCGAGTTCTTGTAGATAGAATACGCGAAATCGACCCCCACCTTATTTCTTCTGGTGTTTACACATGGGATCTCGACCACTTGCCTATGCTAACAGAAAATTTACAAGCTCGTGTTTCTACGATTGAAACTTCTATTGGTCTACGCATGATGTACGTTAATCACGATATGCAAGAACTTACTGAGTTAATCCGAGAATTTCAGGACATGATCAAGCAAGATCGTGATAGTAAGCTTTCCATGATTAGAAATGCAATTCCCCGCTAGGTAGGGTGAAGTATGTCTTCGACTTTTACTGAAGAAGAGCTTAAGACACTTTATATAACAGCTCATCAAAGTTATGAAACCGGAGACTACAAAAAGGCTGGGCAATTGTTCAATTTGCTAGCAAAAGAATCTCCTTTCGAGTCCCATTACTGGTGTGGATTAGCCTCCAGTGAGCAGATGCAGAGAAATTACAAAGGGGCTTTACATGCATGGAGCATTGCGGCGATTCTCCAAGAGCACGACCCTTGGGTCCATTTTCATGCAGCTGAATGCCTAATCTCGGAAGGTGATATAAAAGAAGCTGCTAAAGCCCTAGATATGGCAGAATCCCAATGCCAACAAGATCAGGTTGAGCTTAAGAATAAGATCGATCTTTTGAAAACACTTTATACGTCTTGAACTATGCCATTAACTGTCTCGAAAGTCTCTCCTTCGGTTGTACAAAAAGAAGAGCCTCTTTTTCCAACGCCTTTAAAAACTCATCAGCCTCCTCATATCCCGGATACACTTTCGAAAGCTCCCTCTTCGACTAAAAAGGACTTCACTCCTTCTCGCCCTTCGCTTTGTATGGAAATGCGTCTTATCAATACCGTTGGGAAAGCGCGAGATGTTAGCCAAGAATCCTTAGCTGTCTCATCTACAAATCTTGCCAGTTACCAGAAGGATCTTGAAGATATAACCGCCAAGAAAATAGAAAAACTTCAAGAGAAATGCGAAAAAACGCAGTCAGTCCATGTGTGGGACACTCTTCGTAAAGTTGGATCTGCCATTCTCGGTGCTATTTCTGCTTTTTTTGGTCTTACGCTCTGGTCTGCAGGGGCCAGTACTTTTGTGGGTGCAGCCTTAATCACCGCCGGGGTCTTATCGTTAGCCAATCTCGCCTTTACTGAATGTGGAATTTGGAAGTGGATTGCGGAAAAACTCGCCGATGATAACGTTGAAAAACAAAAAAACTTGGCCCGAATCCTGCCAACTGCAGTATCTCTTGTCGCATTTGGTTTAGGATTAGCGGGAATCGCAGCATTCGGTCTATGGGGAGCCCTCTCCGCTACCCCTAAAGGACTCGCTGTCTTACAAAATGCCGCGAATTTTCTGACAATTACTGGCACTGCTGGAGGAAAAATCAGCCAAGGTCGCGTAGCTTTAGCACAAGCCGATTTACATGAGCTACAACATAGCTTATCCGTAAATGGTTACCATGTGGATAAACTTACGGAAAACCTTGAGCAGATTATGAAACACGAAACAGAGGCTCAGCAAGCGGCAAGAAATATTCTCAACCTCTCTATTCAAACAAAACAAGCTATACTGGCTTAAGTACGTTAGGAGTTAGTAAAATGCCGATTAAACCTATCTTACCAAGTGAACAACCAAAACATATTCACTCCCTAGAAGGGCTCCCCGAGGAACCACCTTCAATCGAAGAAAGTGTAATCAAGCGCCTTTTTTTTCAATTAGCAAAGTGTAGCGCCTATTCAGATAACATGCGTCGGGTTTTTACAGGCAATCATCAGATGAATGTCCAGAAAACTAAAACCTTAGCCACTGACATCAAAAATAATAATTATAAACAAGCGGGCTCCCATTTAGGTACAGCCGTTTTAGCCGTTTGGGCAGGTGTCGCTGCAGGTAAGGCCGGTGTTGATGCTGCTTCCGCCATTTCTATAACGACTAAATTAGGGGATGGAGCGGGCTCAATTCTTCGTGGAAGTGAGTCATGGTTAAGTAGCGAAAAACAGATGGAAGATCAGAAGATTACAAAAGGCGCCGATGCGGGAAGACGAGTCAACGACTTCTACCAACAATTTAGGCAAGCTGTTCAATCAGTCTTAGATCAACGGGCCCAACAAGTCCGACCTATGGGCGGATAATCACCCAACCCTTGATTGCGTCCTAATCTCGCTTGTAGCCCAACAGCACATTCTGGTGGCCTACAAGTGAGATTAGGACGCAATCACAGTTAAAAAGCAGTTTATTGGAGAGTCAAAATAAAATATCTTTGTTCCTTAAAAGAATGTTCTCCTACAATGCGTTTGGGGTGGCCTAGTTGAAAAAAGCGCCCTTCTAGGTAATTATGCAGGGAAACAGTCAATCCTCTCATTCTTCTATTGTGCAAGGGGTAACTACATTACTCAAGCGAGCACCTAATTACACAAACTTTATTACCGGTTTGGGAGCTTATTTTACTCTCATTATCGACACAATAAAGTGTACATTTGTTCGCCCTCCTTCTTTTTACCTAATTCTTAAACAGCTCTATGACATCGGAGTAACCTCTTTTATCGTCGTCGCGATTACAGGTTTTTCCACGGGCCTTGTTCTTGCTGCGCAATCCTTCTACCAATTGGCTGATAAAGGATTAGCAAGTGTGACAGGGATTTTAGTCGCGAAATCGATGATGACAGAACTAGGTCCTGTGCTGACAGGTTTTATGGTTACGGGACGAGTAGGAGCCGCAATGTGCGCCGAACTAGGCACTATGCGAGTGACAGAGCAAATCGACGCTCTACAAACAATGGCTGTAAATCCCCATCGCTACCTCGTTGCTCCACGGTTAATCGCAGGCACCTTCATGATGCCACTCTTGACGCTTTTTAGCATTATGATGGGTATTTGGGGGGGCTATCTTATCGCCGTCTACTATTTCGGTATGTCACCTTCTGCCTATTACGATCCGATGCCGCAAAGTATTAAAATTTTTGAATTGATGACGGGGCTAATTAAAGTTCTTATCTTTGGCATTATGATCATGTCGATTGCTTGTTATAAAGGAATGACGACATCGGGTGGTGCTGAAGGCGTTGGACAAGCGACGACCTCTTGTGTGGTCATCACCTATTGCTGTATTTTGCTCAGTAATTTTGTTCTCACTGTCGCTTTGAACACTTTGCACGATAGGTTTGCCTCGTTGCTATGATTACCGTTAAGGATCTTTCCAAACGCTACGGAAAACTACAAGTACTAGATCACCTTAATTTAGAGGTCGAGACTGGGGAGACGCTTGTCATTTTGGGCCGATCGGGCGTTGGAAAAAGTGTTCTTTTAAAGCACATCATCGGAATCACCAAACCCGATATAGGTATAATCGATATCGATGGTGTTCGCATTACCGATCTTTCAGGGCCTGAACTTTATCAAGCTGTTCGCCACATGGGCATGCTCTTTCAAGGGTCCGCTCTTTTCGATTCGATGAATATTTATGAAAATACCGCCTTCTACCTCAAACAAAATGGGACACCCGACGGACAAAAATATGCAAAATCCGCTCTAGATGATCTTGTGGCTCACGCCTTGGAAATGGTTGGATTAGAAGATACACAGAATAAAATGCCTTCAGAACTCTCTGGTGGCATGAAGAAGCGAGCCGCACTTGCACGCTTAATCGTCTATCGCCCATCGGTTATTCTTTACGACGAACCTACGACAGGTCTCGATCCCATCACAGCGATGACAATTAATGAGCTCATTGTTAAAACCCAGCATGAGCTAAAGGCAACAAGCATCGTCGTTACCCATGATATTATCTGTTCTCTTTTCGTCGGTGATAGGCTAGCCTTGCATAAAGATGGCAAAATCGCCTATATCGCAGAACCAGAGGCCTTTTTACAAATTGATGACCCTATAATTGCTTTTTTACGAAAGACAATTCATGAGAACCCACAAACCTTTCGTAAAGAAATGGAAGAAAGAGGAGTAAATAACCAACGATGAACCAACAGATTAAGAACTTTCTCATCGGAGTGTTCATCTTAGGAGCCTGCGCTGTCTTTGTTTGGTTTATCCTTTTTTTACGCCCCTCTGCAGGCAATGCGAGAGAAACTCTCTACGCTCGCTTTGTCAATATTACCCAAGTGAACGTCGGCACCCGCGTCCTCTATGCGGGGCGTCCTGTGGGAGAAGTAGCCGCTATCGAAGAGATTCAGCATGCACGCGATTTACCACCTGATGCTGAAGGGCAAATTTACATGTACCAGTTGACCTTAAAGGTCGACTCTAGCGTTCAGGTTTTTAACACTGACCAAATTTCTGTCCAAACATCAGGGCTTCTCGGCGAAAAATCGATTGCGATTACTCCACGTGCTCCCCCACCCGGAGTCACACCTAAATTAGTGGGCGAACAACCGATCTATGCAGGATCTGCAGATCCGCTTAAAGATGTCTTTGATCAGTTGAGCACCCTGGCGCATAAAGTAGAAGGAACTCTTGATGATTTCCATCAATGGTTCAACCAAAATAAAGACAACCTGGCTTTTGCTGTGCGTTCTTTCGGTTGTGCTATGGATCAAACCTATGATGTAATCCGCGACATTAACCAAAAACACGTTGTCGACGATTTTCAAAGCGCAGCGCAAAATATGACAACCACCATGCGTCAAATTCAGGATGCGATTTGTCAATTGCAAGCAGCTGACGTCTTCAATAATGCTGGCTTAGTCATGAATAATCTGAAGAGCGCATCGGATAATATCGATCGGGTTATGCAGCAGATCGCTGATGGCAAAGGGACTATAGGCAGGCTCATTAAAGGTGATGAAATGTACCTGCGGTTGACGGCCATCTTGAGCAAAGTCGACACCGTTATGAATGACATCAATCACTACGGGATTTTCTTCAATCTCAATAAGAGCTGGCAACGATTACGCACCCAACGCGCCACGTTAATGAATGCCCTAGATTCGCCTGGAGAATTCCGCGATTATTTCGAACAAGAAATAGACGAAATCAATACTGCAATGGGTCGTCTATCAGAACTCATCCGACGTGCTGAAAATTCCAAAGATAGAGAAGCGATTTTTGAAAGCGCTCCTTTTAAACGCGACTTTGCCGAGCTCTTACGCGGCGTAGATGAACTCAGTGATTCGCTTCGCCTTTATAATGAACAATTGATGCAAGCAGATGAGCCGGTACCATGCAAATAATCCTGCTTTTTTTAATAGGAAAAGCTAATGGCTGATCCACTTCCCTATTCCCATCTTGAAAGGGGTACTCTTCTTATCGCTTCGCCTGATATCGATACTGGATTTTACGCGCGGAGTGTACTCCTTCTATGTGATCATACCCCTTCCGGATCTTTTGCCTTAGCTATCAACAAGCCCATCGATATGGAGTTCCCCGAAGATATAATGAAAATCGAGGAAAACTCCCTGATTTCGATGTGCATGGGGGGACCCATCCAATCGAATCAGCTCATGCTTCTTCATGAATATGGGGAAGCGCCCGATCAAACTTTAAAAGTGTGTGAGGGTATCTATTTAGGAGGAGATTTAAATTTTCTCCAAGAAATTTTAGAAAAACAACTCAGCATCCCTTTACGTCTTTGTTTTGGCTATACAGGCTGGGGCTCGGGCCAGCTCGAGCGTGAGTTTTTAAATGGGGGTTGGTTTCTCCATCCCGCATCCGTTAACCTAGTCTTTGATACTCCGCCCGAACAAATGTGGTCCACATGCCTCCGTACTATGGGGGGCAAGTATGCCACTCTCTCTATGGTTCCAGAAGATCTCTCTGTTAATTAGGCCGCAGTTCCTTACGGATGATGCTGCAGTTTTGTTTCTGTCAGCGGTATTTTCTTATAAAGAGCTGAACAAGCAGTCTGCGTTTTCGATTTTTGCGCATCGATTTCTGCTTGAAAATCGGAAAATGCACCGACAAAACGATGCAAACGGGTATCGTCCACAGCCCTTTCTCGCATCATCAAAGCTCCTTGGTAGAGAAGACGATGGACAAATTGTTTATCCTGAGGACGCCAGTGGGGCTGTTTGCTCAACATCTTAATAAAAGCATAAAAGCCTGAAGCCATAACAGCACTTGTGTCGATTGCATCCTTGCAGATAAAACTGCACAAATCGGAGGAAGTCATTTCGATGAGTTTGAAAGTTAGAAAATGATAGAAAAGTTCTAGAAAATCTAGCCTATTTTTGCGTGTCAGAATGCCCTTTCCGCCGAAGATCGAATTATGGATAACCTCAACTGCCTGTTTAGAAAAATCGGTGATCTCTTTTATCTTGAGGTTGGGGGGGAAGAAAAATCCACACCCTTCACCGCTATCCAGTTGTTCCAGAAGTTGGCTCTTAAAAACAGCCGCATCATCGAGTTTTTCATAGATCCCTGTCTGCAAATAGAATTCAGTATCTTTTGGAAGAGTCACTACATAAAGTATCTCGGAAAATTCTGCACTTTTTTGTAGCTCTTCTAAAACCATACACCTCGCATGCTCATGCCAGGATGTTCTGTCTTGCAAATTCACCAAAAGAAGCTTTTTTTTTGGAAAAAAATTTCCAAGTCCGCGTAGAAAGGCTTTAAATTCTGGAACGATTTTCGCTTGATCAATGTGAGACTGCAAAGTGGGAGAAGGAATACGTAAAAGTGTGCATTCGTAAGAGTCGGTGGTAAATGAAAAGAGGCCATGCGGAAAATTTTCATGATGCATGGGATCAAATCCTCCATGCTCTTCTCCTTCGCGCACAACGTCGAGAGTTTTCAATAAGGGGCCATTAGGAAATAAGGTTAGGTATTGACGGAGATGCTCATCTTCATCGACAAGAGCATTCCACATCCAAAGTGGATTTTTCCCATCTTCTGTCAATGGAAATTTATGACAAGCTTTCGAGAATATCGTCTCAACAAAGATACCTGCTTCTGTGGCATAGGGCTGACGTGTAAAAAAAGCGTGAGCGAGTCGATGAAGAATTTGAATCGCTTGCTTTTCGGCTGCTCCGAGTTGTTCGAAGGGCTTGTCTAGAGCTGCCGTATAATCTTCCTTGACGACCGCTTCGCGTAGAAAGAGCTGAAAATCGTGAAAATAGCTTAGAGAACTTTTGCCCATTGTTTGCTGCAAAAGATTGCGCGGATTAGCCGCAAGCATGAGCGCCATAATGGCTTTCATTGTACTGAGAACGAGCGGTGAATCTCTTTCTTGTACAGCATCTTTGACAAACGAATCTAAAAAATCGTGGCTGGCTTGGAGAATCTCGCGAGCTGCTTCATGTACTGTACGATCTTCTATCGCTTTAATACGTAGAAAAGGATCCTCTCCAGTAAGCTCGCCTATGGTCTCATCGAATTTTCCTACCAGTTTGATATGGCGAAGAAGGTTACGACTGAAAAAGGGCTTACCATCCTCTTTTCGAATGAAAAAGAGCTCATACTCTTTATCTCGCTTTACAGTCTCTAAATCTTTAAGACCGCGACGTTGAATATCGAGAAGATCAACTTCGGCTTCTCCCCATTCCGCTTCCCAGGCTTCTTCTTTAGCAAGGGTGGCATGGAATTTTTTCATGATTTTATTGAGATAGAACTCCTGAAGGTCTTGGAATTCTTTGAGCTCTTGAACTCCCCCTTCGCCATGGGTACCCTTAAATAACGCTGTACACTTATCGATTTTTTGCGCGGCTTCGTTGGCCATCAGCATGATCGATTGAATACCCTGCCGAGTCTCGGCATCTTCTAACTCTCCCTCGCCTTTTTCGTAGACTCGTTGTAAATAATTATGAAGGACGCGGAAAGTCTCCTTAACTTTTTCTTGGTTACTTTCTCGGTATTCGGGATCACTCAACTCTTCTTGAGCGACGTTCGAAAGCACTTTCTTCTCGTCCAGCTCGGCAAAGCGCGAAAGCTCTTCCATCGCTTCTGTTACCGAGAGCTTTCCTCTTTTGGCTCCCTTCTTCATAATCACCTTTTTATTTTTCATTATCTTTATTAAATTAATTTATAATCAAAACAAATAAAACAATTATCATAACTAAAATAATAAGATACTTTAATAAAATGACTTAAGGTGATTATTAATTATTATTAAAAATAATTAATAAGAAAAAGCTCAAATCCAAAGCAACCTTATATAGTGTTGATAATAAGGAGCTTAAGAAGAAAAGGGTGAATTTAGAAGAAGCTCTTGATGCTCAGGTAAAACAAAGAGGAGATGATCGCAGAGCCTGGCAGAGTGAGGAGCCAAGTGACAGCAATCCACTTTCCAAGACGCCATTGAACTGCATGGACACTTTTAGCAGCTCCTGCCCCGCTTATGCTTCCCGTGATCATTTGCGAAGAGCTAATGGGCATACCTAAAAAACTCGCAATGAGAATGATAATAGAGGAGCTCATTTCGGCAGCAAATCCCTGTGGAGGGGTAAGCTTGGTCAATTTAAATCCCATCACCCGGATAATGCGAAACCCTCCAGAAGCTGTGCCTATACCTATTGTCAACGCACAGGCTAGGATTACCCAAAGAGGAATTTGGGATGTCGAGATCAGTCCAGAAGCTAAAAGGCCTAGAGTGATAATACCCATGCTCTTTTGGGCATCATTCATTCCATGAGAAAGCGCTACTAGACCGCTAGAAGCCACTTGAAGATGACGGTAGATACGATCCTTATTGCGGCTTCCGCCCCATCGCAGTACACCTTTCATGAGGAGATAAGCCATACCAAAGCCTAAAAAGGGTGAGACGATCATGGGAATTAAAACCTTCAGCAGCAAACCTTGCCAAATAATGATAGTCGGCCCTCCCTTCACAAGAGAAGCCCCTATAAGTCCTCCAATTAAGGCGTAGGAGGAGCTACTGGGCATTCCGAAATACCAAGTAGCAAAGTTCCAAATTATGGCTCCCACAAGAGCAGAGATGACAAGAGTTTGGGTAGCAGCTGCTTCTTTGACTAAGCCCGTGGCAATAGTTTGTGCTACCCCACTTGCGTGGAGGGCACCAATCGTATTCAGAACACCGGCCAAAATAATGGCTGCGATGGGGGCTAGAGCACGCGTAGCTATTACGGTCGAAACCACGTTAGCTGCGTCATGGAAACCGTTTGTATAATCAAACAGAAGTCCCAAGACAACTATACAAATAACAATCCATGGCCATTCCATACCTTGTATCCATACTTGTAAATAACCATTCTGACAAGGAAAAAAAATAGGCCGTATTTGCTTGGCGTACAGTTACAGGTCTTTTGCAAGGATTAAGGAAGCTGCTCATTTTTTCCCGTGCAGAAAATCTGTACCGCAAGTATTTACGTAATTAGAGCCATTAGTAAAACTAAGATGGTGTATCAAAAGTAAAATTCCTAGATTTTAGAAGATTTTTGATTCGAAAAAGATGAATAATAGACAAAGTTTAAGGTTATTTCGTTGAGAACAATTTCTCAGCGTCCAGAACAGGAAACAAGGCAAAGCATGCGATTATCTCCTAAACTTCTTAAGAACCGGTTTTTGACAAGCATAACCTCTTTATGTTTTGTTTCTTTAGCGCTTCCCGGAGTACTCGGTGCCACGGGGAATAAAATCGTTACAGAAAAGCAGCTTCCATCTCCCAATGAATCCGATTTGATACGCATCGTTCCTGTTAAACCAACACCCGAATCAGAAGCCGTTGAAACGCGTATTGTGTTTCCTCAAGCCCGAGATATGCAGACTAAAAATCCTCTGGATGTCCAAATTCGCTTAGAGGGATATCCTCTACGTACCTACAGCCAATTTCCTCGAGCTAAAGAGGTCATGAACTACAATAAAACGGGTCAAAGTCTTCATGTTGTCGTCGATAATGAGCCCTATTTTGCAGAAAATGAAGCGATTGTAGATGCCTTAGATAGCGCCATGGATTATTACGATCAGATGCTCGAATTCGATTTACCTATGGATCTTTCACCTGGAATGCACACCTTGCGAATATTTCCAGCACGCTCCTATGGAGAAAGTTTGAAAGGCGATGGGTGCTTTGTCGCACGTGCCTTTAACTTTCGTTCGAAAACACCTCTTATGGATATAGACCTTACACAACCTTATTTAACTGCAAATCAGCCACAAGGTGAGCTTTTATACGATCCTAAAAAACCTGTCCTTTTAGATTTTTATATAACGAACGTTCTTCTTTCAAGAGATGGGTACAAAGTCCGGGTTACAATCGATAACACGATACAACGAATAATTATCGATTGGGTTCCCTATTATATGTATGGGTTGAAGCCAGGGAATCATAAAATTAAACTCGAGCTTCTTGATCCCGAAAATAAAGTCGTTCCTGGGATGTTCAATACTGTTGAACGACAGTTTTATCTTAGGAATGGAAATCGATAAAAAGTGGTAGTATGAGTTATATGCGAGGACTATTGATGAAACCTTTTTCTCTCGCCTTATTAGTGTCGATGCTACCTTTATCTATTGCGGCGGAACCTTCAACTTCAGCAAAAACCAAAGGATTCATCGAGACTCTTGAAGAAGCAACTGAAATTGGGCGCTATGACGAAAAAGATCAGCAAGACCATCATGCCCCTATTTCCACTACGATTCAACCTTCCCATGAAAAGCCTGTAATAGAAACAACTTCCCTACAAGAAACAACAGAAATCGACAAAAGGCAAGTTCTAGCCGAAGCGCTCGGAGAAGAAACAAGCCGCCTCATCGCTGAGACAAAAAAGGCCGAATCAAAAAAAGCGATCGCTAAATTAAAACAAATAAACTCTAAGCTAAAAAAACCTGAAACAATAGAGAAAGAAAAAAGATCTTTTTTACTCACTGAAATTAAAGAATCTTCCCTACCTAAAGAAAGCGAAGATTCTTTTCTCCTTATTGAAATTAAAGAGTCTTCACCACCTCTTGAAATGGAAGATCTTTTACCTCGCAGTCGATCGAGACCCAAAAACTCCGCTTCACGAAAAATGCAAAAATCCCCTGAAAAAAAAGACACAATCGCAGAAAATCCTTGAATCCTCCCCCCACCACTCTTTCAAAATCCCCTTTATGCACACTCTAGGATTGTCTCTAAACTCTCCTATCCTTTAGGATAATGGTCATCTTTTCTTTGCCTAAAAATCAAAAGAACGTGAAACCATTATTTAAAAAAATTAGCCAAATTGGCCTTGTTCTCGGGTGTGTAGTAGGTCTTTCGCTAGTAGCCGAAAAAGCCACAGCGAATTTTACCATCGCTCGCATTACGACCAATCTTCCTTTTCATCCAGAATGGGAAGTGCAATCAATTGACAAGCAAGAGCTTGCCTCTATCGAGGGAATTGTCAAACAAAAATTCCTTTTCCTCGATAATGGCGGACAATCTTGGGTCTTTATTTCTCAAGATGGTCAATACGTCGTAAAGTTTTTTAAATTTCGTTTTACATGGTATGACCTCTTTAAAAACCTCTCCCTTCCTCATTTTCTCGAGCCTTATCGACCCCAGTTAACTTCTAAACAACTTGCTAAACGCAACCGCTTATTGGGTGGGTACGCTATTGCTTATCAAAAAATGCGCGAAGAAACTTTATTAAAGGGAATATTTCTCAATGGTAAGCATGAGGGGTTAACGACGATGCACATTATCGATAAGATCGGTGTTAGCCATCATATCGACCTCCATGACAAACCTTTTATTATCCAAAGAACTGCAGTGCCTCTGGTTACCCACCTTACCCCCCTTATGAAGGAAGGTCGTATACAAGAAGCCCAAGACGCGCTTTGTAGTGCATTAAATTTAATTGCAGAACGATGTGCTCATGGCATTATAGATGAGGATCACCGACTATTCTGTAACCTCGGTTTTGTCGGGAAACAAGCAGTGTACCTCGATGCTGGTTCATTAAAGGAAGACCCCTCTATTGCACTACCTGAGCGGGCACGCAATGAGATACTGCGCTCAGCTGATCTATTGATTAAGCAGCTTGATCAAGAAGCCAATATCCATGTCCCTCCTTACTGACGCACAAACTCTAAGCGCTAAAATTTAAGCGCTATCTAAATAATTTTTGCCTATGTCTACCAAAAAAAAACTGCCTTTGACGTTAAAAATCCTTTTTTTTGCGATGGGTTGTTTTCTCCTCGAACATCTCACCTACCGCGCTACTGCAGGCTTTCAAGTTACCCGCATATCGACTCCCTCAACGATCACAGACTTTGAAAAAAATTTTTCCAATGATCCCCTTAACCAAGAGATCCGCGCTATTATGCAGCAGCCATTCTACTTTTTAGGAAGTGGCTCTCAAAGTTTTGCGTTTGTCAGTGAGGATGGTCAATACGTTCTTAAAGTTTTTAAACAGCATCACTTTCTCATTCCTGCTTTTTTAAAAAATCTACCTCTACCTGCTTTCACTCGGACGTTTTCTCGAGATTTTCTTCAATCCCAAGAAACCAAACGCGAACAATTTATGCGGAGCTGTGCAATTGCCGCCTCTAGCTGGAAGGAAGAAACAGGCACCTTGTATGTGCATCTAGCTTCTTCAAATGAAGGAGACATTCCTCTTACTCTGGTCGACAAATTGCATATTCAACATGTTATTAAAGCCGATACTTTGCAATTCGCTCTTCAGAAAAAAGCCACCTTAGTTTCCTCTACACTTAGGACGTTTCTCAAAAATGGCGACAAAGAATCTGCAGAAGCCTGTATTCGTTCTTTGATCACCCTAATTAAAACGCGTTGCGAAAAGGGAATTGGCGATCGCGATCCTGTTGTGCGTCGCAATTTTGGCTTTATCGGCACCCAAGCAGTAGAAATTGATATCGGTTCCTATTACGAAAATGGTTTTCTTAAACAAGAACCTTTACATGGAAGAGCGGTTTTTTTTGAAATCAAAAATCTGCGTGGCTGGCTTGCAAACCACTTTCCTGAACTCGCTCCTCTTGCAGAAGCAGAGCTTCAACCATTCTTACAAATATGAATGAAGTTCTGTTCTTTATTCATGCCATCCTGATTTTTCTCTTAACGATCGGATCGTTACGCCTTGGTAAAGAAGCCCTAATGTGCTGGATTGTTCTGCAGGCTGTCCTGGCCAATCTCTTTGTCATTAAACAAATGACTATTTTCTCTATGGAAGCCACCTGTAGCGATGCTTTTATGCTTGGCTCCGTTTTGGCGCTAAACCTACTGCAAGAATTTTTTGGGAAGGAGGCAGCAAAACGTGCTATTTACCTAGCTTTCCTAGGAATGGCTACATTGGCCTTGCTCGCTAAACTCCACTTGGCTTATGAAAGTTCAGCTCACGATTGGTCGCATCAAGCTTTTTCAACACTTTTTGGGCAAAGTCCGCGCTTATTGCTAGCTTCGCTAACCTCATTTTTTATAGCCCAACAGTGCGATATGCGCTTTTATCAGTGGATGAGGACGCATTTTGCAAAACGCTCCTATGTTTTACGTATCACCTGTAGTTTATTCCTTTCACAAGCATTGGATACGTTACTATTTAGTTTTCTAGGTCTATATGGCCTAGTTGACAATATCACTTCCATCATCGTCGTGAGCTTCATGATTAAGATGATCATTGCCATTACTTCAACCCCCTTTACGGCTTTTGCTAAACGTTATGCACCCATCACTGTGTGAAACTTCGACATTCCAATTTGATCTTCTCCATCGATCGAAAAAATCGCGCGCAAGGGTCGGACGCATTTACACTCCTCACGGATGCATCGATACTCCTGGATTTGTAGCAGTAGGGACCAATGGCACTCTCAAAGCACTCGATAATGCTTCTGTGAATGCTCTCGGTGTCCAGCTGATGTTTTGCAACACTTACCATATGATGTTACAACCTGGAACCGAGGTTGTACGGGCCGCTGGAGGTTTGCACACCTTCATTCATAGAAGTGGACCCATCATCACCGACTCCGGCGGTTTTCAAGTTTTTAGCCTTGCCTATGGCTCTGTTGCAGATGAATTGAAAGGGAAAGGGAAAAGAAAAAGCGAAGGCTCAGTTCTTAAAATTACCGAAGATGGCGTTCTGTTTCGCTCCTACCGCGATGGAAAAAAAATCTGGTTAACTCCGGAAAGCTCCATTGCTGCTCAGAAGGATCTTGGCGCCGATATTATCATCCCTTTTGATGAACTTCCCCCTTATCATATCGATCCATCTTCTCTTCGACGTTCATTAGAAAGAACCCATCGCTGGGAAGAACGTTCTTTGCTAGCTCATCTTAAAAATCCGCAAAATCAAGCGATGTATGCGGTTATACATGGAGGGGTTGATCTGCAAATGCGTAAAGAAAGTTGTGATTTCTTAACATCACGGCCTTTTGATGGGTTTGCTATCGGGGGTAGTTTAGGAAAAACGAAAGAAGAAATGATTACTATGTTAAAAGAGACAGTGCCTCGTCTTCCAGAAGACAAACCCAACCATCTTCTCGGTATTGGAGATCTTTACTCTATAGATCGCTGTATTCCGTTAGGGATTGATACCTTTGATAGTTCGTATCCTACCCGATCTGCGCGTCACGGAATTGCGCTAACAAGCCGCGGACCTCTTAATCTCACAAAGACCCAATATGCCTCTTCGTTCGAACCTTTGGACCCAGAATGTGAATGTCCGACTTGTCGACGTTACTCATTAGCTTATGTCCACCATTTATTTAAAGCGCATGAAACGCCGGGAATGACCTTGGCTAGCATTCACAATCTCCACTTCATGGTCGAATTGATGCAGCGCTATCGTCAAAATATTCTCGACGATCTCGTGTAAATACAATTTTAAAATTTACACTACTTTGTTTTGATTATTAGATAACTTTCGACCTTGCTTTATTAATTAGTTGAAAATTGAATTAAAAGGAGATTTAGAATAACATTGCCAGCAAATAAAAAAGTGATGTCGGTATTCAATGGAACAGAAAATCACCTTTTACCAAAAAGCCTTTGCGAAGGTTTTGGACTTCCTACTCTTATACATCGCTCTTTCTTTAACTGCAGTAGCATCTCCTTTTTCTATTACAAATGATAGTTATCTCTATCTCGTGATACTCACCCCTATCCTGTGGGTACCCTTTGAAATCATTTTTCTTTTAACTTGGGGCAGTACGCCAGGTGGCGCTTGCTTGGGAATTTCTCCACGCTCTGCTACGAGTCAACGTCTCACGTTTTCAGAGAGCTTACGACTTAGTCTTTTTCTTGAAAAAACTAGGGAAATCACTTGGGTTTCTTACCCCCAAAAGCTCGGTCGTCAGATCACACGTTTGGTCATAGGCTGTGCACTCTTAATGGCTTCTCTCTTTAGTAAAGCCCTCTTTCAATTTCCCCAGGAGTTTCAACGCACTTTTTCTGCCCAACAAGGATGGATGGAATACACTTCGCCTACGGGTGATTTCACTGCGATTTTTCCAGGTGAGCCAGAAGTCAATGAGATGCAGTTTCCTATTCCTAAAACGAATAAGTCTCTAGATTATAGTGAATATCGCAGCGACGAAAAAAAGGTGACCTACTCGATCGGAGTTTTAGAAATCCCCTCTAAATGGAGAATTTTTAGTTCTTCGACGATTTTAAAAAATGCTCTAAAAGTCGTAGTCGAGAATTTGGATAATGCCCAACTCCTCAACAAAAAATCTCTTCAACACGACGGGTATCCTGGCCTCGATTTCACAATCGAACTCGATGATCATGAGATAAAAGGTCGTCTTATTCTGGTAGATGAAAAACTCTACAAAGTCGAATTTTCTCACGAACATGACACCCTTGAGAGCACTCAAGAATTAGCTTTCATCGAATCCTTTAGTCCTAATACTTAGTTGACAGACCCTCTTAAATAATCCCGCTGCAATTTTCCGCACTCTTCACATACAATTTTCTTTAAATGCCCACTATTTTTTTTAAATTTCTAAATTGTAATAAAAAATTCTTACTTATTTCAATATATATTCAAATTTAAAAAATACAAATTGTTTATTTAATGTTTAATATAAGTTATAATATAAAATTACATAAAATATAAATGAGAAATTATTAAAAACTATGACTATTAAAACTTTATCAGAAGCATGCCGCAGCGTACAGACCTTTACTCCTGGAGAGAGGCCCTTTCTAAAAAAGGATTTTTATTTAACCACCAATCCCAAAGAACAAGCTTCCCTTGACGATCTTTTGTATGGACTGATTGTATGTTTTAACAAGTCTCTAGAATTGGGAAAACTGCAATTTACCGATACTCTTGTTGCAACTTTAAAAGAAAAAATTTCTTTTACACCAGAGGACTCAGAAAAAACGAAAAAGGTCGTAAACCTTCTTAAAGAGAGTTATCTCTCGAAGGAAATACCAGATAAATTAACCAGTTTGATGACAACTAGAGAGTCTATAGAATTTTTCTTTCATGCTAATGCGCATAGAATATGGAATAATTACTATAAAAGAGAATTAGCTCAACGATTTCCTAATTTTGAAAAAGTCGCCAAAACACGCCCCTGTGTAAACTGCCATTTTTTAGATGCCCCCTTCTTAAAAAGATTAGCTAAAACCCAATTAGGAATAGCAGCACTAGCGCGATTTCGCAAGCTTGAGACTGAAGGAGGTCATTGTAAAATATCTGTCGTATATCTAGATCTTAAGTGGCTAGCTGAGCAATTAGCCGAACTTCCAGAAGGACCGGAAACACAAGATCTTTTCAATTTTTATCTTCTTTTGAACTACATGTTTGCTGATGAGCTAGTTAAATGTTGTAAGATCAAAGAAATCCCTTTGTCACCAACCGAAATATGGTCCAATCAATTTTTAGAAATTCAATGCCCTGAATTTATGGATACAATTGCCAAAATGAAGCGAGCAGAAAATGAAACATTGGCTGATCCAATGGGTGTAGTTAGAGATTTAGCGCAAGAGCTAGTTGCTACTCAAAAAACCCTTGATATTCCCTACAGAGCTCTTTATTTCGAACTTTTCGACACTTTTGATAAATCTCTTATGATGAACAAAAACCGTGATATTCCATGTCTTGATGGCCGAATATTACATAGTGCGAAAAAATTCGAAAAGCTAGCAATAACAGTTGCTAAAGAACCTGTCAGGAGAAGGGATATACCCCTTTATCATAAATCTTCAGGTGCTAGGCTTGTTATTGAAGCCTATATCCCTCCTTCTAGCTCCTCACCTTCTTCT
Source organism: Chlamydiota bacterium (assembly GCA_013288005.1). GTDB lineage: Bacteria > Chlamydiota > Chlamydiia > Chlamydiales > Rhabdochlamydiaceae > JABDCS01. The sequence goes on from JABDCS010000001.1 coordinate 119,802, forward strand.
TCTGCATCCTCCAGCTCAAGTTTACCCTCTTCCTCCCCCACACCAGTCGTACAATCAGCGCACGCAAAAAAAAAGAAAAAGCAAGCCGCTAAGAAAAAAGCCGCTTCAAGTTCTTCTTCGATTCCACCAGCTGCAGCAGCTTCCGCAAGCAAGACTGTAGAGTCCGCCACTTCTCCTCTTCCCACAACGACAGTCTCTCCTACAAGCGTGAGTTTATCTTCTTCCTCTACTCCTTCTCTTAGTAGCGCTTCTCCTGATAGCGAAAGTAGGTCGTCGTGCTCTTCTTCCACTCTAGTAAGTGCAAGTCTATCATCAACTTCTTCTTCTCCGTCTATAGCTTCTTCAACTGTAGATCTATCGTCTAGCTCCTCCACTCCCCCCCGATTTGAAGCTGCTCCTCCTCGTGTATCCTCGAATTTTTCCTCATCATCCCGCTCTGCCCCTCCTACTGTAAGCAGAATTCCTTCAAGAACCGCTCCTTCTCCTTTTAGCATGGGTCCTTCGCCTATCAAAAAGTATCATCCACGCGCATGGGCAGAATGGCAACCTGCTGAAGATGGTCGTATTGAGGCTCTTGATCGTAAAGGGTACGCAGAAGCTGGGCCTTTGAAAAGGCAAGCGGGTTTCATGCGCCATGCATTTACCCAATTTGTCGATCGCTTTGTTGGAGGCCCTTACTCCATGTATATTCCTGCATCTGCAAGCTGCCCTAGTGATACTTATTTAATTTATGGCGAAATCCAATGGACGGATAGTGCGGGGAAATCCCACATAACACGCGGTCAATTCTCCTACGGTATCGACAATAAGGGTATTTGCTTCCACCGCTATTTAACGCGAAAAACAACTGACGAAATGGCAGAGGAATTTTTACTTGAAAGAAGTCCGGCCGACTATCCTTCTTTAGCAAAAAGTCATTGCTTATACCAAACCAAAGCCAAAGATTTAAGCGATAGAGTAATGACCACAACCGAGGGGGATATTTCCTATCGGGTAGGCCCACTTGATACTATTACATTTAGGGATGAAGAGAATAACTGCACAATTACTCTTTTCAAACTAGAAAGAGAATAAGCTTAATTATGGAATGCATAAATTAATTTCTTTTTTAGGAAATCATTCAATCAGAAAAATAAAACTCTAATATATATAATATAATTATAATTTTATAAACTTTAAAATAAAAAAATATGTCTATTGACCCCTTATTACAAGTGCAATGTGTTGTTGAGAACTTTGTTCCACGAGGAACTTATTTAAAAAAAAACTTTACAATTTCTTCCAATCCTCTAGATCAGGCTCTAGCCGTCGATCTTTTACATTACCTATATAATATTTTTCCGAGCTCTTTCGAATTAGAAAAACTGCGATGTGTTGACAACATTATTGCAAAATTAAAAGAAAAAATCATCTTCACCTCATATGATTCAGCAGAAGCTTTAAAGATAAGAAGTGAACTTCAGGAAATTTACTTCGTCAGTGAAATACCGGAGAAGTTGCTCATTTTGAGAAGAACGAGAATTTTTATTGTCGACTTCTTTCAAATTACTGCTCACAAGGTGTGGAATAATTATTATAAGAAAGAAGCAGAGCATCGATTTCACAATTTGGCAAAAGTCGCTAAGACACGCACAAATATATGGAGCCATTTTTTTGATAAGGAGTTTTTAAAACGATTATCCAAAACCCAGCTTGGAATGGCTATTATAGCACGATTTTGTAGAGCTGATAGCGAAGGACGCTGTAAAATAAACTGCGGTCCTATGGATCTCGCATGGCTTAACGATAAAATGACACAAATTCCCGATGGAGAAGAATCGCAAGATATTTTCAGTTTTTTCCTGTTGATACAATACTCGAGTCCAGACTGGGAACTTGATAAATCTCTTGGTAAGAAATTCATCTTTTCAACGAGAGAAAAAATATGCTCTTCCAATTTTTTTGAAGTTCATTGCCCAGACCTTAAGCATTTAATCATTAAAATGAAGAAGGTTGAAAATGAAATGACCCGTGATCCTATGAACGTAATGGGTAACTTAGCTAAAGAATTAGTAGCTACCCAAAAAACACTGGATCGACCTTATAGAGCTCTTTATTCCCAGCTTTTAGATGCACGAAAATCTCATTTTACTGAAATTGAGCCCGATATTCCCTATCTGGATGGAGTAATATTGATAAGTGCAAGAAAATTTGAAGATAGATTAATTACCATTATCGAAGAACCTGTTATGAGAAGAGATGTAAACAATTACTACAAAAGCGATTCGTTAAGACTTGTTATTCCTTCTCTGGCTACTTATACAAGTTCTCCAGATCTCTCAACTCCCTTAAGTTTATCTCCCACTACTTCTCCACCCTCATCGACTTCATCTCGAGCAAAGAAAAAGAAGAGACAAGCTGCTAAGAAGAAACTCTCTTCGACTACTTCTTCTCCGCTTAAAAGCTTACCCTCGAGCTCATCTTCCGCCCCCATCTCTGGCGTTTCTCCAGCAAGCATAAGTCTATCTTCTTCATCCTCTTCTCCAACAGCATCTCCCAGCGAAAGTGCATTAGCCTCTTGCTCTTCTTCTTCCCCGACATCTAACCTAGCATCTGCTACTTGTCCAGCAAGTATAAGTCTCTCCTCTACCACATCTTCTTCAGCAGGATCTACGACAGTCTCTCCCAGAGAAAGTTTAGCCTCTTGCTCTTCTTCTACCCCAACATCTACCCCAGCACCTGCCTCTTCTCCAGGGAGCATAAGTATGCCTTCGATTGGCTATTCTCCTTCCTTATTGGAAGCGGCACCTCCCCGTGTCTCGTCGAATTTTTCCTCCTTATCGCGTGCGGCTCCCCCTGCTATTAGCACAATTCCTTTAAGAACAGCTCCTTCTCCTTTTTGCAAAGGGACTTCACCGATTAAAGAGTATCACCCACGGGCATGGGCTGAATGGCAACCTGCTGAAGATGGTCGTATTGAGGCTCTTGATCGTAAAGGGTACGCAGAAGCTGGGCCTTTGAAAAGGCAAGCGGGTTTCATGCGCCATGCATTTACCCAATTTGTCGATCGCTTTGTTGGAGGCCCTTACTCCATGTA
>JABDCS010000001.1:122977-160050 GCA_013288005.1 Chlamydiota bacterium
GCAGAAGCTGGGCCTTTGAAAAGGCAAGCGGGTTTCATGCGCCATGCATTTACCCAATTTGTCGATCGCTTTGTTGGAGGCCCTTACTCCATGTACATTCCTGCATCTGCAAGCTGCCCTAGTGATACTTATTTAATTTATGGCGAAATCGAATGGACAGATAGTGCGGGGAAAACCCATGTAACGCGTGGCCAGTTTTCCTATGGTATTGACAAAGAGGGCACTTGTTTTCACCGCTATTTAACCCGAAAAACCTCGGATGAAGTTACTGAGGAATTTTTGCAACAAAGAAGTCAGGTCGACTATCCTTCTTTAACAAAAAGTCATGGTTTATACTTAGCTAAAGCTAAAGATTTAAGCGAGATAAGAATAACTGCACCTGAGAGAGATATTTCTTATCAAGTAGGGCCCCTTGATACTATTTCATTTAGGGATGAAGAGAATAACTGCACAATTACTCTTTTCAAACTAGAAAGAGATTAACCTTAAATAAGGAATAGGAATCGGAAAAGAATTAGACATTCCTTACCGATTCGATCTTTTCTTCTGATATTGATTTTAACAAATCTATCTGCTTGTAAATTATTACTATCTTTTATCTTTAGTCATCATCTTGCCTATCACGTATACAGCTTGTTACCTTGCGATAAACATTCTTTAAAAAACAGCGAATGTGCCTAAAGACTGATAAACTATTGCTGCTATTAAATGAATTAAAATTGGTTTCAATCGATGCAAAATTAATTCGTGCAAATATTTTTCAAAAAAGATACAGGATAAATAAAGACATTATTGCTTGGGAACTGGATGAAGGATCAGCCTAATAAAAAACCTCGCATTCTGGTTTTGATGTGTGAAGGAGGCGGTGGACACAAATCCGCTAGCGTTTCTCTTCAAGAAATCTTGAGCCCTAATTATGAAATCGATGTTATTAATGTTATTTCCACTGTCCTTCCTCCAATCGACCCTCTACGCATTTGCACATTCGGAAAACGCTACGCCGAAGATCTCTATAATTTCTGCATGCAAAAAGACCTTTATCGTTTTCTTAATTATTTTGTGCGCATTGGTAATCGCTACATGCTGTTTCAAAAAAAGAAAATCGCAAAACTTTTTGAAAAATACTTAATCTCTCAACCTCAACTGCCCGATCTGATTATCTCTACAGTTCCCTTTATCAATCATGGGCTTGTATTGGCTACCCACAAGCTCAACATTCCCTATCTTCTCCTTCCAACCGACTTAGATACGGCTACTTTTTTGCGGGGTTTTGATCGCATGGACCGGGAGGTACTCAAACGATTTAAAATGGCGATGGCGTATGAGCGACCAGAAATGATTTTACAAGTCTTCAAGCATAGTGTTCTGGAACCTACCGATCTCGCTTTTCCCGGGTTTCCTGTGCACCCTGCTTGTCAAAAGACCTATACCCCAGAAGAGATAGAGCGGTTAAAGAGTCATTTCGGACTCGCATCAGGCAAAAAAATCGTTACTCTCGTTATGGGAGCTGCGGGGAGTGGAACGATTTTTCACCACACCCAAATTATTGCCCAGCTTTCGTCTAAGACTTGCGGACCTATAGAAGTGAATATATGTGTCGGTCGCAATCGCAAAATACAATCGAAAATTATCAATTGGCTCCATCGAGAAGGGGGGTGGCTTGTACAAAAAAATGAGGAAAGAACGAGCATTCTCATGCCCAAGGGAACTCTTTTACACATACGCAACTTTACGGAAGAGCTTACCCTCATTATGGCCTGCTCGGACCTGATCATTTCGAAAACAGGGTCTTGTTCGGTTAATGAAGCGATCTATTTAAGAAAAAAAATTCTTCTAGATAATACACTTCTTTCCACTGCTCGTTATTTATGGTGGGAAAAGTTCAATGTGCCTTTTGTTAAGAGGCATGGATTAGGCGCAGCTTTTACCCAGAGTGAAGAGCTGCATTCTCTTATTCCCTTTATGCTCAATCACATATGCATGCCAGCTCAGGCACTTAAACTTCCTGATTTCCATACAAATATACAGAATCTTGTTTCCTCATTGATAAAATAATTATTAGTTAATAAGAATATCTGATATAATTAATAACAATTTAATAGATATCTTAAAATAATATTATAAATTAGGAAATTATGACGCATACAAGCACGGGATTACCACCAACTTGCCTTTTACCTTCTTCAGCCCCTCCCTTGGTTCCTGCGCCATTAGAAGCGGCTACTACTACAGCCGGTAGAGCTCCGAGCGCCCTGCCCTCGCTCAAACGGATGAGAAGTCTTTTTCAACCAGATTCAGAAATCAGCGCAAAAAGATCCGCTACCCTAAGTTCAAGAGTTTCTTTAGGAGCGGTACCCTTACCTAGCCCGACCCCTTTATCAAGTGCTCCTCGAAGCCTTCTAGCTCTCTCATTTCCTTCCCCCCCTGCAAGTTCAAGCTCCTCTTCTCCTATATCCTTACTAGCTACCCCTGTGATCACTGGGGCCGCTCCGTTCGTATGTTCACGACCTACAGCTGCGCCAACCTTGTCGGCTAGCTCAAGCTCTTCGTCTTCCAAAATGGCTACCCCCACCTTCTCGCCTCCTTTTTTACGGCGGACTGAATTAACCACTCGACTTCTAGGGTCAAGTGATGAAATTCCAGGAGGCGGTGGTATTCAAACACCTCCTCGTTCAGCGGCCATCCCACAATTTTTCTTGGGAGCAGGCTCCCCTGCTCGAGCTCTTCTGGATTCGCCTGAGACAAGTTTTTCTAGAAGATCATCGGCGGCAAAAGCTCCACCTGAAGCCCCTAAAAAAGCTATACCTCGAGAGCGTTTATCGGCTTTCCTTTTAAAAATTCTCAATATTCACGAAACCTTAACTCTCACCTATAAAGGAACGGTTTATCGCTTACGCCCCTTAGGTAAAGAAGGAAATTTTAAGACTGGATTTACAATCGAGGGCGAATTACCTCTTATCCCAGGAATCCCCAATCCATCTCTTATAATTACTACCTACAGAACTGATCGTATTCGATCCGAATCTACGATTAAGGATTATATTCAAACAGCCGCCACCCATTACCACGAATTGGAAAAGCAAGGTTTTCCTACTGCTAAGATATTTAATATCGACACGGTGGAGACCGATGGCTTTTTTATTGTTGAAAAAGTCACGGTTTTTGCACCCGAAGAACATTGGGGGAAAACCAGTAAATTAAAAGAGTTGCCTTCCCGTGAACAACGGTATCTTTTAGAAATTTACGATCTTTTCAAGCAGAGTTTAGCAAGAAAATCTTCAATTCCTAATGATCTTCAAGGAAATTTGGGATTTAATTGTGAAGGACGACTCGTTCTTTTCGATTTCTGGGAAGATAAGAAGTATGACGAAGAGCATGCTTTTGCGATTATTCTTCGCTCACAAATTGAACCTTTTACATGCGAGAACCCTGAAATATATCAATACCTACTCTCTACAATTCTCCATAGTGATTTGCCCAGCGATACTATTCAATTATTTTACCAGACATGTAACCGAGATCCTCAACAGCGCATGATTACTTACGACGCGGATTTCAATTGCCGTGTTCTAACGCGAGCTACCGATTCGGCAACTGAAAGTTAATTACCAATGACTACTCCTCAAGCTTGGATATTTTCAACTTGAGGCGTGGTGCTTTCTTTTGCATGAGCATAAAATAGGTGCTGTACAGGCAAAAGACCATACCTAAGCCTAAAACAAACAGAGGGCCTAGGAATGCGCACAATAAGCTTCCAAGAAAGGGAAAGATCATTCCCCGCAAACCCACCATTACCACATTAACGCCGCTATAAAGAGAGCTATCTTCTTTACCCGAAAAAAACGGCCCCGAAAGATGCCATACCAAATGGCTACCTCCTTGGGCAATTCCATAAATGACATAGGCGATGTAGAGCCAAGCGATCCCGGTTGTCGCTAGCAATAGGCAGGCGGCAAATAAGGCAAATAATAAAATCACCCATCCTGCTAAGGGAGTGAGCCGATATTGGCCCATAGCTCTTCCCCAAGCCGAAGAAGAAATGACAACCCCCAGACCCATACACAGTGAACGGGCGGAGCTAAATTCGGTATGCGAGAGTTCCAGGTATTCCACAAAAAATACAGGAAGGACAGTGGAGACCAGCATAATACCTGCACCGCCTATCATAAAGCCCCAGTGAAAATGGGCAAAATCGGGCTTACTACGCATCAGCTTCCAGCTCTCTTTCCAGGGATGGACGAGCTCTTCGAGAAAGGTCAACGTTGAAGGAGCGCGCTCTTGTAACTCTTCTTTTTCACGTCGTAGTGGAACACGGTATTGTAAAATCACACCTAGCAATCCTGCTGCGGCTCCGATTAAAAATAAGATCTGCCATAAGTGAGAATCGATATCAAGCAAGAGGCCCACGCCCAGGCCGATAAAAACACCTTCTGCATATCCCAACATGTAACTTAACGAAAAGAGTCGCTCGCGCGCTTCTTTCGTGAGGTTGCGCTTTAAAATCTCCATCCAGGGAGGTATGCTAGCACGCGAAAAAAGCATATAGATAGCGGCCGCAAAGATAAGATAGCCCGGCGTGCTGATGGAAAAGATAAAAAGAAAAGGCAATCGAGCTAAAATACCGGCCACGAGCAAACTGAATCGTGGATTCAATCCCTTCCTGGTTTGGTAGGCATTCCAGTAAAATGACAAAAGCGACACACTAGGACGAAGCGCAACCACAAGGGAAATTTGCCAAGCGGAAGCTCCTAGGTCTTTAAATAGAATGAAGGGCAGTATGGTGAGCAAGATAGTAAAGGGCTCATTGAGGAGGCTTGTCCACAATAAGGCCCATCGCGTTAGGCGATATCTGTAATTAACTCCTGCAACCACCCTTTACCTACCCTTTTAAGCAATCATATCGACAAGCTGATGCTGAGGATTCTGCTTTTCTGTATACTCTCTATCCCAGATATCTGGGAAAAGCACAATAGGCCTCCGCATCCGGTCCTCCGCTAAAAGAGAACCTGTTGTTTTCTGAAATGTTTCTATGCTTCCTTGCAACCATGCACTGCATTTATAGGGGAGTGGGGTGAGGAGTGTTTCTACACCATACTCATCTCGTAAACGATATTGCATGACTTCAAATTGCAACTGTCCGACTACCGCAAAAATTACGCCCGTTCCCTCTCCTTTTGGATAGAGAAGTTGAACAGCTCCTTCATCTGCAAGATGCTGGACCCCTTTATCAAAGGACTTGCGCTTGCCAATATCTTTTGGTTGCAGGCGTGCAAAAATTTCTGGCTGAAATTGGGGAAGAGGCTTGTAGTCGAAACCACCCGATAAAGAAATGGTATCGCCTATCGTAAAAACTCCCGGATTAATCACACCGAGGATATCACCGGCATAGGCCTCATCGACTGTCGTTCTTTCACCAGCTACCATTCCATGAGGACGGGAAAGACGGACTTCGCGCTGTAACCGATGATGACGAACGACCATGTCTTTCTCAAACTTCCCTGAACATATGCGAATAAAGGCCATGCTGTCACGATGTCGACGGTCCATGTTCGCCTGGAGTTTAAAGACATACCCGCTAAAAGGAGTTTTTATAGGATCCACAGCAATCTCTTCTTTTTTTTGCCAGGTATCTGCAGGATAAGCACGAGGCATAGGAGCCAGCTCAATGAAGGCATCAAAAAAGGGCTCGACACCGAAATTGGTCAAAGCAGATGCAAAAAAGACAGGTGTCACATTGCCTTGCAAAAAAGTCTCTCGTGAAAAAGGGTTTCCTGCAGCACCCAGGAGTTCAAGGTCGTCTGTAAGCTGTTCGATGTCGTTTTGTTGTAAAGTCCCTCGCCAAACCGGATCATTCAATTCATAAGCATGCACCTCGGCTTTTAAGGCCCCTCCAGTTGCTTGCTTAGAAAAGCGCAGGACTTTCTGTTGTCGTACGTCATACACCCCGCAAAAGCCGCTGCCTGTTCCGATAGGCCAATTTAAAGGGCTAGCCTGAATACCTAGGACTTTTTCTACTTCATCCATAAGATCAAGAGGCATACGAGCAGGCATATCCATCTTATTGATCAAAGTTAATACAGGTATTTTACGCAATCTACAGGCTTCAAAGAGTTTTCGCGTCTGTTTTTCTACCCCTTTAGCTGCGTCAATCACCATGATCGCACAGTCGGCTGCTGTCAATGTGCGATAAGTATCTACAGAAAAGTCAGCGTGGCCTGGGGTATCGAGGACATTGACGATAGCCCCTTTGTAAGGAAATTGCATAGCTGAAGCCGTAATCGAAATACCCCGCTCTTGTTCCATGGACATCCAGTCAGAAACCGCAGATTTTCGACCTTTGCGGGCGCGAACGACTCCCGCCGTATGCAATAGACCGGAATATAATAATAGTTTTTCAGTTAGAGTTGTTTTACCGGCATCAGGGTGGCTAATAATAGCAAAAGTTCTTCGCCTTTCGATTTCTTGTGCGCTTGTCATATATACTTCGATAAAAATTAGTTTGCTTCTATGATAAATGTAGCAGAGATTTTTGTCCCTCAGCATAGAAAACTAAGGAAAGACTAATGCCTAAACATATTTTTTTGTTCTTTAGAAAAAACGCTGTTTTGTCTTCTTATACCACTCCTATTAAGAGCCTCTTAGAGGATTTATTCTCTTTAACAACTAATAAGGGATTGGTCAGTGCAAAGAAAAAAATCTATTCATTACTGATAGGTATTTTATTTTTTCTTATATGTAGTCCACTGGGTGCTCATAATATTTCTGAAGATGCTGCTTTAGAAATGGCGCAAAAAATTTGGTATAACGAATGTCGAGGTACGATCAAGGGTCTAACTTCCTGGAATGACGGAGAAGACTTCGCTTCGATGGGTATTGGTCATTTTATCTGGTATCCTGAGGGCCGTATGGGCGTATTCGAAGAAACATTTCCTCATCTTCTAACGTTTTTGGAAAGCAGAGGAAAAATATTACCTCCCCCTTTACAAAAGAACCGTAAATGCCCCTGGTATACAAAGAAAGATTTTGAGAAAGATTTTGATGAATCTTCACTCCGAAAAATTCGAAGATTTCTTTATGAAACAAGGTCTGATCAAGCCCTTTTTATGGTAAAGCGGTTAGAAGAGTCCTTGCCTAAACTCCTAGCGTGTGCACCGAAGGAAAAAGAGCACATTGAAACCCTATTTCAAAGCTTACTGGCCAATACAAAAGGCACCTTTATTCTTCTTGATTACATCAATTTTAAGGGTTATGGAACCTCACCAAACGAACGTTATCAAGAGCAAGGTTGGGGACTCCTCCAAGTTTTGCTCGCTATGCCACCCAAAACAGAAAAACCGTGTGAGGATTTTGTAGCTGCGGCCAAAAAAGTTCTCACTAGAAGAGTGAAAAACTCCTTACCCGAGCGACGTGAAGACCGTTGGCTGGAAGGGTGGCACAAACGTCTAGAACGCTATCTTGATTGACTATAGCCCTCCCTGCTCTTTCCTCTTAATAACAGGATAGGCCCAAGGTAATTCCTCCCTCTCTGGGCAATTCATGCGGCAGAATAGCGTTAAATTTTGGAAAAATGGAGTAATTATCGATTATTTAGCTGTAATTTACAGATTATTTTAGCAGAAAAAAATAATTAAAATAATTTATTCTCCTATGAAATAACCTTATTTTATCAGCAAATTCAAATGAATTGTTTCATTTAAAAAATTATGTTGTCACACTCGGCCCATCAGAGATCTATTTAGCCTCTTTGGGCCGAAAGAATCTGATTAACTCAAGGACAACATGAAATATATATCTGCTTTATCGCTCTTATTTTCTGCTAGTACAGTTTTTGGGGTCCTACCCCATGCTTACGTTACTGATCAACTCGATGGTTCAGTGCGTGTAATTCGTGTAGCTAGTAATACTGTCCAAACAATCTCTGGGTTCCATAATCCACGAGTTATAAAAGTGACTGCCGATGGAACACTCGCTTATGTAGGGTCTGACGAAAATACTATTCGTATCATCGACACTATTACGAATACACTAATGCCTCACATTATCAATGTTAATCATCCCGTTTCGCTTGCGATTACTCCCAAAACAATGTACGTAGCAAGTTCGGATAATACTGTAACTGTAATCAATACCCTCGATTACTCCACACAAGCTGTCATCACAGGGTTTGATCATCCTGCAGACATTAAAGTTAGGCCAGATGGTCAATTTGTTTATGTTACCAATACAGCTGCTGGCACGATCAGTGTAATTGATCCCTCTACTAATGCTATAGTAGGGACGATTACAGGTTTTAAGAAACCGGTCGGGATGACCTTTACTGTAGGTGGTGAATATGCCTATGTTACAGACCCTAGCCACAATGAAATGTATGTAGTTAGACTTACAGACAATTCCATAGTCGAGACGGTTTTAGGTCTTACAACACCCAGTTATATTGCAGTCACTCCAGATGAGAGCTATGCATTTATATCGAATACAGGAAATGATACTGTAAGTGTTATGCGTACTTCCGATAATGTGGTTGTCCACACCATACCTATTCCTGATCCTAAAAGCATAGCAATTACTCAAGACGGGCAGTTTTTGTATGTCGGTAGTGGTTTTGGAGAAGTATTTAAGGTTCGAATTTTAGATTATTCGATTGAAACTGCAATTCCTAACTTCAAGAATCCTTCAAATATTACTCTCACCACCAATAATGCCCCAGCTGACACCGTGAATGGATGCCAAGAATTCTCTTCGAGTGATGTTACGAATCACATCACATGGCATGCAGCGGGAGGAACTCCGATAGGTTATAAAATTTATCGCGATCTGGATTTGACGAAACTCGTTGCTAGCCTTCCTCCGACTACTTTCAGCTATGACGATTCCATGCTAGAAGCTGGACAAACATACATCTATTACATGTTAGCAGAATATGCTGATGGATTTTCTACCACAATTGGGAGTGTCGAAATCACTCCTACTCGAATATGTCAAGATCTCTAGACTAAAGTCTAAGGGGGACAATGTCCCCCTTTTCTTCGTGCACTCGCAAAGACTCTGTAGATATCTAGTCGTTGTTTTTAGATGAAGCTTTAGAATTTGAAACAGGTTTCCTTACGAGCTCTTCAGTTCCAATCAATGAGTTTTTCACTAAAACCCAAGTTCCATTTAACTGATCCCCTTGCATCTTATAAGTTACAAGAGAGAGATCTACCTTGTCCTCCTTAACGATATGAGGACCTCTAACCACAAATACCAGAGTACCGGGACAGCAGACAAGGCCTGTTCCTATGTAGGTTAAGCCATTAGTCAACTCTTTTAGCTGATAGACATTATTCTTATCTAATTTGATCGTAGCCTCTCCAGCATAAGCGGCTTTTTCATAAGGATCGTATCCTTTGACTAAGTACTCCCCCTCAATTGCATCCGAGTATAAAGAACCTAGGGAAGTCATTCCAACTAGAACTACAGAAATTAGGTTGCGCAATGTATTTGTCATGTTTATCTTTTCTCCAATTCTTCCCAGCCAATACTGGAGTGCTCAAGATGAACCCACTTAGCTTTCAGAGTTTTTCCTAGGATTGTATAAACCACTAATGAGATATCGTCTTCATTCGCGATATTGACAAAACTAATGGTATCATCACAACATAGCCTACCCACGCCGATAAATTTTTTATTTCCAAAGTCCCAGATGCATTGATAAACATCATTAGGCTGTTTGGTTATAACGGCAAAGCCCTCGTAATTACTTTTTTCATCGGGATCCCATCCTTTCATCGCATACTCTCCTACCAAATCGATTGAAGAAGATGGCGTTGCAGGAAGAGCTTTGCCTGGGAGCGACTTCTGTGGCTCCTCAGAATATAATGGATGAATCATTAGAAAGTTAACTTGTAGGAAAAAAATACTAACAAGGAATGTTTTTCTCATTATCAACCTTTGCAAGAGATCGAGACATTTATAAGAGCGTGCTATTAACTAACGCCACGGCAGTCGCTATTATTTCCTGTCTTTTCTCTGCAAATAGCAGATAGGCTAATTACTCGCTTGCTTTGTTTAACCCGCGATGGCGAATTTAACTTACATAGGTGAAGGGCTGTGAAATTTTTTAGAAATTAGACGTTGGAGACTTATAAAGAACGGAAGAGGTAGGATTCGAACCCACGGTCCCCGCAAGGGGACTTCTGTTTTCAAGACAGACGCATTCGGCCACTCTGCCACTCTTCCGTAAAAATCGAATATAACACTTTAACTTCATCTAGCATTTCTATCGAGAGAAAAAGTGATTTTCGCTAGATTCTCCACTTTAGCAGCAACGAATTTATCCTGCCAAGATCTTTCCTATATACGATATATATGTTCTAAAACTGGGAGAGGAAACGCATATCATTATTAGGAAACTGTCGTATATCTTTGATTCCCCAGCGAAGCATAGCAAGGCGTTCAACACCCATACCCCAAGCGTAACCAGAAAACTCTTCGGGATCGACTCCGCCATTCTTTAAAACCTCAGGATGCACCATTCCTGCACCGCAAATTTCCAGCCATCCAGAAAATTTGCAAAGCCTACATCCAGAACCTCCGCATGCGGTGCATTGAAGATCTACTTCCACACCAGGCTCTGTAAAAGGAAAAAAACTGGGGCGAAATCGCATTTGTAATTTCTTTTTAAAGAGATTGGCCCAAAGTTCTTCCATAGTGGTGAGAAGGTCAGCAAAGCTTACGCCACGATCGATGTAAAGGCCTTCAATTTGATGGAAAAAGACATGAGAACGTGAGCTAACTTCTTCATTACGATACACAGTTCCCGGCATCGCTACACGTAAAGGAGGACTATGCGCTTCCATAACACGTAATTGCGTATTCGAAGTATGAGTGCGAAGTAAATAGCGAGAAGTAAGATAGAAAGTATCTTGCATATCACGAGCAGGGTGATCATCTGGGAAATTAAGGCCTTCAAAATTGTAGTAATCGGAATCGATATCGGGCCCAAGCTGTACGCAAAACCCCATTGCTCGCAAGACCTCAAGAACTTCTTCCATCATCGCCATTACTGGGTGTGATCGCCCTACAAGGCGCCTACGACCTGGAAGAGTAACGTCGATACGTTCAGCATCTAACTTTTTAGCTAATTCTGCTTGATGAAAACCATTAAAGGCTTCTTCGCAAAGATGTTCGAGCTCTTGCTTAAGTTCATTAATAAGTTTTCCCAAAAGGGGGCGCTGCTCAGTGGCCACATCCCGCAAGTTCAACATCAAAGCCTGAACAGGCCCTTTTCGACCCAAATATTTGGTTTTTAGCTGGTCGACTTCCTGAACATTGAGGACCTTGGCGAGATCACCGCGAAATTGTGCGCGGAGAGTATTGACTTGGTCTTGCATACCTATTCTCCTTTGCATGACCTAATAGAGAATAACCCTGGTGCAAAGAATGCATCAGGGTTATTTCGAACAAATTCAAAATATGTAGGAATTCAGAAGGGCTAAAAGATCGTACTTAGCATAAAAAAAGCTCTTCAAACGTACAGAACTTCATTTACCTCAGTCTCTAGTGTCCTATAGCCACTAACCTACGCCACTAAAGCTTGTTTTGCCGTACCCGCAATTGCAGCAAAGCTGCTCGGATCTCGGATAGCCATTTCAGAAAGCATTTTACGGTTAATCAAACAACCTGCTTTCTTCAGACCATTGATAAGCCGGCTGTAAGAAATTCCATTAATTTTAGCTGCTACACCGATACGAACAGTCCATAATCTACGGAAGTCGCGCTTTTTCTGTTTACGGTGCTTGTAATTGAAAGCCATTGCAGACATTACAGCGTCGGACGTTAAACGAAGGTGGTTTTTTCGGTCTCCTACAAAACCTTTCGCTTGTTTTAACAGCCTCTTTTTTCTGCGATGGGTAGCCACAGCATTTGTAGCTCTAACCATGATAAACTCCTTAACTTGGGAAAATTATCGGATTCCCATGAGCTTTCCATACGTTTTTGTATGGGGCTCATCTAGGATTTTGTCTTTACTTAATCGACGTTTGCGATTGCTAGTTTTCTTTGTCAATTTATGACGAAAGCCAGGACTTTTTCGGACGAGCTTTCCTGTTCCAGTTACCTTAAACTTTGCTGCAACCGCTTTTTTCGTCTTTCTCTTTATCTTCACAGCACTTTCTCCTCTTTATGACCACCAAGGCCTAATGCTGGTGGCGGACGTATTTCGGTATCTTTGCTTGGTGCTCCAGGTTTTTTCTTGCCTCCAGGAGCTAGAACTAGTGAAAGAGCTCTGCCTAATAATTTTGCGTTTGATTCCGGCGTAGCCACGTCGAGAAGATCTTCACACATCTGCTGAATAAGACGATGACCGAACTCGGGGTGCATCATTTCGCGGCCTCGGAATACGCAGGTAATGCGCACTTTATTCCCTTTAATCAAAAACTCACGTGCATGCTTGAGTTTAGTTTGTACATCATGCTCATCGGTATTGGGCTTGAGCTTGATTTCCTTAACTTTGACTTGATGTTGGGCTTTTTTATTTTCCTTTTCTTTCTTTGTCAGTTGATAGCGAAATTTGCCATAGTCAACTATTTTACATACGGGCGGTTCTGCATTAGGGGCTATTTCTACAAGATCAAGCCCTACGTTTTCCGCTCTTGCCATTGCTTCAATCAATGGCAATATGCCTAATTGTTCGCCATCTTTACCGATCACCCGCAATCGCGGAGCGCGAATTTCTCTATTAATTCTCAAAACTCACTTCCTGTTCTCATTTGAATAGATATGGTCGTAAAACTCAGTTCGAAGACTGTTTTCTAACAGTTCGTTTACCTCTGGAGTCTTGGTCCAAGACAAGGATTTTGCTCCATATGGAGTTCACAATTACCAATCAACTGCTCAAGGCTTAATTCTTCTTTAATTAGCTTGCTCTCGCACTTTTCAAGAAGCAAACCTATTAGTCGTTCCCATTTACCAAAACACGAGGTAAAGATCGCACGCCGCCCTTGCATCGGATGTTTCTTTTCGATCCACAGAGTGGACAATGTCCACCAACGTCCGATACGATCGCTAATTTGCACTTTTATGGATGATTGCTTACTATCTGTTTCAATTTCACAGCAGTAATCTACACCTAAAGCATCAGCAGCGGCTCTGAGATCTTTTGTCTCTCCCGATAGAGAAGTGCACAAAATAACCCGAGCATTAAAGGACAGCATTCTAGGGATTTGCAGGATGAATTGCAAGGAAGAAATACAGCTTTCTCGGACCTTTTCTTTAGGACATATTCTCATGTTCCAATCTCGCCATCCCCTCAGAGGTGTCAAAATTCCCTCCCGCTGAAACTCCTCATTTTCTTCTGAACAAAAAGCAGACTCTGCCAAACAAAGATTATTATCATCTATCAAAGATGCAATTACTTTCGCATCCTCTTCAAAAATAAACTGACCACCGGTAGAAACGATTTGAAATCCTGCATTTAGCAAAAGTTTTTCCCACATTTCTTGTAAATCGCGGCGAAGACGTTCGCCTTTAGGAAGCCAAACAGGAAGTTGCTCTATCGACATTAAAAATTTTTCTTCTGTCACTAACTTCTCGATCGGAATATAAGGTTGGCGTGCCCAAAACTTCTTAGAACTTTTAATAGAAGCTAAGTCTTCATGAGCAATACCAATGAGCCGTGTTACAACGAGTTCTCCAACTGTCCCCCCCTCATAGGCTCCAAGTAGCTCCCAAAAAAAACGGTCAGTATTTTCTTCAATCTGGGGGGAAATAAGAGCGAAATCCTCGTGAATACTCAAGCCCAAAAGCAGTTGGGGGTGTGAAGGGAGACGCCGGGCCTGTAAATTTTGTCCCGCCTTTTTTAAAACTCCCCGTGCACTTGCAGGGACCATTTCTCGATGTTCGATAGGAATATCGTTTTTTAAAAGATTAACAAATCGCTCTTGAATGAGAGGGAGATAAATTTTATCAAATTTTTGGGTAAAACAGATATCCGCATAAAAGACCTTATCAGTGGCTTGTGCTTCTACTGTTTGAGCGTCGGGAAAAACTTCGCATGCCGCTTTAGCCAAAAGAAAAGAAAGACGCCTACGAATAGAAAGTATAGAGTTATTAGAATCCAAAGCTTCTTATTATCTATGAGGATATTCAAGAACTAAGAACATGGGATATAGCTGACTCGAACAGCCGACCTCCACGATGTCAACGTGGCGCTCTAACCAACTGAGCTAATATCCCAAACCTGTTAGAACGAATATCTTACTGTAGAATAACAATTGTAAGCAAACGATTTTCGAGTTAGAGGATGCATCAAAAGTATATTTCCTCACGTGTTCGAAAATTTTTGGTAGCTTTTCGATTCAAAATAGTGAGTTAATATATGAGTTGATATTATCCATCTATTTGAAGTGGAAAATATGCTCAAAAGCTCAGAATCGAGATAAATTTACCTCAGCTTCACCCTCTTAGAGTTTTTGCTTTATGCTTTCTTCATTCGATTCCCATCTTCATCTCGCTCATACTTATTGGCAGGACTTTCTCCATAAAATTTTTATAGAAGAAAACGAGCAGTGGGTCATTGACGCTACATGCGGTAATGGTCATGACACACTTTTTCTTGCGGAAACTATCTTACAAAAAAATTTACTTGGAGGTGTTATTGGTCTTGATATTCAAGACGCAGCTCTACAAAATACTCGCACCCTCCTCCAAAAAAAAACTTGCTATTGACCATTATGATCGGGTTTTTTTATTCCATCAATCGCATGCATCTTTTCCTCCCATAGCGTATAAAAAATCTATTTCTTTAATTGTTTATAACTTAGGTTACTTACCCGGAGGCGATAAGCAATTCACCACCTTAGCTGCCGAGACTCTTAAAAGTATTGATGAAGCCCTTAAACTTATCAGACCTCAAGGAATGATTAGTATTACGTGTTATCCAGGACATCCAGAGGGACAACGAGAAGAAGAAGGTTTAATTGCTTATTTAAAAACGCTTTCTAACAAACTTTATACGATCTGCTATCATCAATGGGTAAATCGCCATGCCTCTCCATCTTTAATATTAATTAGAAGAAGATTTTGAACAAAAAATGAAAACAATTACCTATTAATAACGAAATTGTTATAATAAAAGCCTCAAAATCAACACTGCAGTAAATTATGTCCTTAAGACCTGTATCCAGCACCCATTCCTCTTCCCCTTCAGGACATGAGCCTGATCTCGCCGCAGACAAAGAATTTATTGTAGAACTCAAGCAACAGATAATCAGATGTCGAGATCATTTAGAGTCCATATCCATAGCCGATCTTCGACAAAGCATCGTTATCATCGATCAAAATATTAGTAAGTTAGAAAAATGGAATCTGGGACAAAAGGATGCTTCTGTAACACGAGGCCTTGAATTCGCACGCTCAGAAATAGAATCGCTTTCTCGCGCCATCACCACAGAAGAAGAATATCGTATCAACGACATCAGATGGCAAATAAAGATTTGTCAAGACATTTTATTGGCTGGCAAGAAAGATAATCTCTCCGAAAAAATTCGTAAAATTGAGCGCGACTTCAGCCTTGCAGAAACCCCTTTAAGCTCACAAAATAGCCGCCTAGAGCGAGAAATTCAAGTGGCGCGCAACAGTTTCAAGGTACTTTGTCTCTCCCTCAAATTTTTTAATATTCGTATTGAAACTCAAAAGCCCGTTTTACAACCGGGAACTATTTGCCAATTCGACAAATCATTCAAATCCGCTAATGGCCACGCAGCCTGCTCAGGAACTTCTGGACAAGCGCTTAGCCTGCTATTTAAGCGAGGAGCCACTCCCATTGACGCTAAATTAGTCGATAGGATTGTTCGAGATGGCGTGCGTATTTATAATCAAATCGATACCGATATTCGGGTAAATCGCTCAAAAGTCCCCGGACATTCTTCCCTTCATGTTCACCCTTCCGAGATTGAAATATCGCGTTACTGGCCCGATTTAGAAGTTCGAGGTAAATTGCACTCGGGTATCCTTGGGCAAGTTGCAGGAAAACGCTCTAGTGTCACTGACTCATTTAGGAATCACCTCGAGATATTAAGTAATGAGGCGCTGATAAAAGGATTCCCTATTGGGGCGTTAATCCGCTGTCGCGGAGAAATCTATGCAATAGCACAACTTGCTTCCGACCATTTAGTATTTTTTGACTCTCATGGATCGCTTGAAGCTGCAAAGACTAAGAAAGCTTATACAATGACTTTTTCAGCGATTGATGATGCTGCTCAATTTCTAGCCCTAAGAATGCCTTTACTAGATAACAGTGCAGAACAACTTAACGACTCGGATGATGACAGTATTGATGAGGGAACTGCCGTATACCGAGATACATCTAACGCCATTATTCGTGATATGGGCACCATTAGAGACGGTGATCTTCTCCACTCTTTGGTTATCACACAAATAAAACGAAACCGAGAGGCGGCCTTACAAGATCATCTCGATGAGAACACGTTTGATACACTTATTATCCAACCAAAAAAAATCTATTCCTCTCCGGACACTTCTTCCTCCTCGAGTTCAAGCTCTGCTCCCGTTTCAAGCTCAAGCTCTGCTCCCGCTTCAAGTTCAAGCTCTGCTCCCGTTTCAATTTCATCATTAACCTCCTCTTCCACGCCTGATCATCCCTCTACGACCTAGGTTTTAGTTACCCACCTTGTAATCTTCACCCGAATATTATAATAATAATTTTAAAATATTAACTAACTAATAATATTAATTATTTTAATATTACAAAGTTATTAATATATTGAAATTATATTAATTTTAAGGTATTATTAAGTTGCGGACAACGTATTGAACAGTTAAAGAGATCTCAATACGAATTAATGAAAATTAGGTTGTCCAAAAATAACTAAAGCACTTAGTAAGGTTAAAATTATGGGCAGCGTAACTTTTCATCCATTCGTCGATCTCAACCGCATCCAACAAGACGTACAAGCTACGCAAAGAGCCGTAGAAACACGTCCGATCACTTTTAAGGCGCGCGATAAAATTTTCCATAAGCTCACCGAGAATCTGCGAATAATTTCCGCTTTCCAAAAAAACACTGCTGCTGATCCCGTTTTTCAAGCACAATTTAGAACTCTTCGGGATAATGTGGTATGGCTGTTTGGCGAAACGCAAAGTCGCGCGTTATCCCAGGCTGTCGAGGATATTGCTGGTAAAGCTCGCGAACTCAATACGATCATCGAACAGGGCGATAAGAAAAGAATCGCGCAAAAGGCTCCTCGGCTACTTAAAGACATTAACGTCTTAACTAGCCAATATGCGCCAGGACGACAAGAGCGTAAAAAATTGGCCCTTGCACGTGCGACATACCAAAGAGCCAACTCCTATTTAGAAAGAGGTCGGCTTGGCAAAAATGCTCCTTCTCTCCCCTTCCAATTGAATATTTTGGAAGTTGTATCACCAGTGGACGATGACGAAATCGACGAGGAGCTTATTAGCGAAATTTGTGAAACAGCGCGATCTTTTTTTGAAGTGAAAACTAAAGAAGGGATTCAACGTTTTAACCAATTAAGTGGTAAAGCTAAACTTCTTGTTCGCGCTCATCTCGCTAAATTGGGAATTGCTGAGGGTGATCTACTCGAAGACAGGACTAAGACAGCACAAGCCCTGTTGGCAACGGCGTATGACATAGCCGATAGCAACGATGGGCAGTCTTATCTTTCTCCTTCAGAAATGGACAACTTTTTCGGAAAAATTTTATAAAAAGCAGCTTCATCCACCCAACTACATCCCAAAGGTAGAGAAGGTTTTATAGAGCCATGGAAGTCAGAGCCTCCACTTAAAAGAAGGCCTCTTTCCATGGCTATTGTCCGCCATCGTCTCTCCTGGTCCGGAGAACATTTAGCATAGTAGCACTCAATACCATCGAAAGGGAGTTCCAATAGCTTTTTGATCATTCTTTGGCGGTTGTAAAGATGGGGATGCGCAAGGAATGCCTTACCCTGGGCAGCGTGGATAATGCGCAAGGCATCTTCAACAGGAAAGGGCTCCCCTTTCTCATAACAAGATTGCCCCTCACCCAAATAACACTGGAAAGCCTCTCTTACACTAGCCACATAACCCTTTTCCACCATAGCTTGTGCGATGTGGGGTCTGCCTACGGTACCGTGAGCTAAAAGCTCTGCAGGGTCTATAGGAAGTCCTTTTCGACGCAATTTCTCTAACATAAGAGCATTACGATCTTTTCTTCTCTCTTGGTGACGTGTACAAAGGGCGAGAATTCCTGCATCCTCTAACGGGAAGTTATACCCCAGGACGTGCACACTATAACCCTGAAAATCGCATGAAAACTCGATCCCCACACCCAATAAGATCCCCGCTTCTGCGGCTACAGGTATTGCCGATGTATAAGCCGAAACCGTGTCGTGATCCGTTATTGAGAGTCCTTTTAAGCCGATTTTTTTTGCTAAGAATATCAGTTCTTCCGGAGTGGCAGTGCCATCTGAGCATGTTGAGTGACAATGTAAATCGGCACGGAACGAAGATGGGGATAAATTCTCGTCATGCATAAGGTTGATACCGCACTTCCATCTCGAGAGTTACCCCTGTAGCCGCAAATACTTGAGCTTTGACCTCTTCAGCCAAAGCAAGGACATCGGCTGCAGTCGCCCCCTCTTTATTTATAATGAAATTTCCATGAAGGGTTGAGACTTCTGCACCGCCGATCTTCATACCTTTTAAGCCACAACGATCGATAAGAGCCCCTGCAGAATTTGCCTCGGGGTTACGAAAAATACATCCTGCTGATTTATCGCCATATGGTTGAGTACGGGTGCGGTAATCCAGAATTTCGAACTGACGCTTTCTAGCAGAGCTCGACTCTATTAAACGAAAAGTAGCCGCCGCAATGGCACCTTTTTTCTCTTGAAACGAGGAATAGCGATAGCTGAATTCGATTTTTTCCCGTGGAATACTGAGTATTTCGCCTTCTTCCGTTACATAAGAAACATCAACAAGTACCTGGGAGGTCTCACTTCCGTTTGCTCCCGCATTCATATAAACTGCACCCCCTACACTCCCAGGAATCCCGGATGCAAATTCAAGCCCACTTTTTTCTTTGCGAGCCATTTGTGTCCCCAGCAAGGAAAAACTATAGCCTGCACCTACATGAATAAGATCGTCATCTTCTTCACAAAAAAGAATTTTATTTAAAATTACGAGCCCCGCGAATCCCCGATCATCAAATAGTGTATTGGAGCCTTTTCCTAAAACTATATAAGGAATTTTTTCTTGGTAGGCCGATCGAATGGCCTGGGCTAATGTATCCGTATCGTTAGCGACAAGAAAGTAACGAGCCGGGCCCCCAATGCCAATAGTAGAAAATTGACTTAAAAGCTTATTCTCCTCACACCGAGCCAGCAAGGGAGGATTCATGGGCAGCTTCCCCTAAAGTATTTGAACGATAAATACTATCAAGAATTGCATTGATAAAGGAAGCACTTTCCGGACTTGCAAATTTTCGTGAAAGGCGGATAGCTTCTGCAATGGCTACTTTTGCCGGAAGGCTGGGGACGTATAATAATTCATAGACACCTAACCGGAGGATGTTCCTCTCTACTAAGGGGATGCGTTGCAGATCATAAGAAGAAGCGGCCTGTGAAATAAGACTATCAATTGTACTTATTTTTTCCACGATGAGCTTTTTTTGCGACTGCGCTTCGAGAACATAGCGTTTGGCTACAGAAAGTTCTCGCATAACAAGAGATATCGAATCCTCCTCAGAACAATCCGTAAAGTCATGACTAAAAAGGAGAAGGAAAAGGATTTCCCGCATTTTTTGCAGAGGTAGAGACATTGAAAACCATCGCCAAATTCAATATGGGTGCTACTATAACAAATACTAGGATTTACGTGGATGAATACCCTTCACCAAAACAAAATATTATTCAGAGATAGTCTCTAAATTTTTAATAAGTTGTTTTAGCAAAGGGTAAATAAAAAATTATTTTTTAAAGATCTTCTAAGATTCTAATTGGCTACGAACCATCCAACCACTCTTTTCTAAAAGACCTAGAAGGCGGCCAATAAAATCAACAGTGGCGTGATCGGCGTGATTATCTGCTAGAGACCCTACCTGACGGGCATGGCGAACTACGACTTCTTGATTCGTCAAAAGATGCTCTAGGGCATCGGGGATGGGCATAACTAGACGCGGTTCACGGATCGAGCTTAAGCTCTGAAAACCTGCTAGCGAACCATCTACGTGTAAGCCTAAAGCGCGTATACGTTCTGCTAACTCATCAATAACTAAACTTAAGTCTTGATATTGCTTTTCGAGCAAAAGGTGGAGAGAATAAAACTCTTTACCGACTAAATTCCAATGAAAGTTTTGCGTCTGTACATATATGATATAGAGATCTGCTAAAAGATGAGCGAGCTTTTCTCCAACCAATTGTCTGGCATCTGTGGGCATTCCTGAATTGATCTGCATAAAACTCCTTTTTTAACTGAGTTTTATAGCAGATACCAGCTTTTGCTACAATGAGAGCATCCTCTGAACGTCGTATTAAGAAATACTTCTCCACAAAGTTTCATTTTGCTCATGTAGATCATCTAACTCTTGTTGACACCTTGCAATTCTATCGATGTGAGGCTGTAAAAAGGCCATCTCCTTCTTAATCGCTTCACGTTCTTCTTCATTGATTCTCGATCGTGCATAAAGCTCCTTCATGTGAGACTCTTTTTTAAGAAGATCTTCACCAAGCCTCTTTTGAAGAGGCTCTAGCGAACGGATAAGAACTTTATTCTTATGGAAAACGCCTTTTGCTATCTCGATCTGTTGCAATGCGTCCTCTATTTTCTCAGCCGCTCTTTTTTCGCTACGTTCAATAGGAATCAAAGCATTTTGCAGAGCATCTATTTTTTTATTCAAAGCCCTAATGGCTATTCTAGTTTCTTCAAGACGTTCTAAGTAGGTCCCTACATTATCAGATGCTGCACTTCTCGGGGGAGGGTTATTAACCATAAGTCTCTCATGTTCGATAAAGTGAGCTAATTCAGCTCTACTTGTTCGCGTTTTCTCCATAATGGTACTTTTAGCTGCTGATTGGCCTTCCTTATCACTCTTTAACTTATTTGCAATGCTTAAGTTGCTATACGCTCTACTTAAAGCCTCTCGACAATCGGCGAGCTCTTCTTCAGCTCGTCTCACCCTTCTGTCAGTTTTAGTCTTCTCTTGGTGGATATCGTCTATCTCGCTTTGCGTACTAACAAGGCTAAAATCAATCGCCGAGCGCCCTGCAATACAAATTTTTTGCCTTTCCTGTAACGTAACGAATCCATGAAAACCTGAATTTACAAGGAAGGCTTCACTTCGTAACTCATCTTGCAAATGCGATAATTGAGCCTTCTTTAATACGATCTCTTTTTCTTTTTCCCTTATAACGAACTCTGTAGGAGCGCCTTCAATCTTTTTTTGTAACTCCAGCCAATCATCTAGAGTGTCTTGAAGATTTTTTTTTGTCGCTTGAACTTTTAAAGTTGCCCTTTCCAACTCAGCTTCTTTGATGTCTATGCGACGCCGATGAGAAACTATTCCGGCGAGCTTTGTTGAGGACTCTGTACTTTCCGCATCGACAAACTCAAGGGCTACTTTGGCTTTTCCTTCTTCTATTAACGCGCTAGAGTAGGCAATCTCTGCTTCGCCTAAAGTGCCATTTGAGTATTGAAGGGGAATAAATTCATGCTTTTTTTGAACTGCAAGAGCTGGATTATAGATTGTATTGCGTTGTGATAAAAGTTCTTCCCCACTTAACGACGCAAAAAATTCCAAGTCTTCGACTCGGGATAACCACCTATCATGGAGCTGGCAAAGATGCTCAAAATTTTTACGAACGAAATCATCATCGTAAGTATCCAAAATGTCTGCTACCGTTTCCATATCGAAACCAATATGAGCTTTGAGTTCTTGAATGTATTTCGATGCCTGCTCTCTTTCTGATGCTGATAAACTATGGAAAGAACAAGAAGGAGGTCTTTTTTTAAAGACTTCCGCAAGAACATGCATACGGACCAAAACAAGATCTAAAAGATGTTTTTCTAGTGGGGTATCTTTGGAAGAAGAGGAAGCTGAACTCGAACTACTCCCAAAATCCCTTAATGGAATTGCGCTTACACCGGCCATAATTAATCCTATAATATTGTATTAATAATTAAACTATTATAAACAATTTTTAAATAAAATTCAATTAATTCATAATTATTGTGGATTATTGATTAAATAATGAATCGAATAAACAGGCTTAATTTCTAATATATTTATTGTCAGCGGCTTGCATTACTGCTAGCTAATTCCATTGCTTTTTGGCTGCTTATTGCGCTAATTTGACTTTCTTGCATACAGGTATTTCGGAGGCATTTTGTGTTATGCATCTTTCTTGATACAGAAGCGAATGGCCTAAACCCCTTTAGACACCAGTTACTAGAAATCGCAATCGCTATTGTTGATGCAGAAACTGGGGTATGCCATGAGACTTTTGAAGCCGTTATTCAACAGCCCCGTTCCGCCTGGGAAAATAGCGACCGTGAAAGTTTAAAAGTGAATGGTTTTACATGGGAAGAAATCGAAAAGGGGCGTCCTATTCAAGAAGTCGCCTCGATTATTGAATCGACCTTTGCAAGAAGAGGTGTGCGACGAGGTGAGGCTGTCTTTGTGTGTCAAAACCCCTCTTTCGATCGCGCCTTTTTCAGCCAGCTTTTCTCAACCGAAAAACAAGAATCCCTTAAATGGCCCTATCATTGGCTCGATCTTGCTTCCATGTATTGGTGTTATGCTGTTCATAAGAAACAAGCAATGCCATGGGTAACGGGTTATTCTAAGGATAAAATCGCTACAGTTTTTAACCTCCCTTCCGAGCAGCAGCCCCATCGCGCTATGAATGGCGTGCAACATCTCCTTCTCTGCTATAAAGCCGTTGTAGGCTTTCCATTAAATCCTTAAGCCTGTTCTAAAATCCAGTCAGAAAGACGTCAAAAAAATTCTTGCTTTGAACATAAAAAATTTTTATAACCCAACAGGGTTTTTTTCTATGTTTACAAAAATTTAACACTTTCACAATCGAGGGATTATGGGGAAAAGAATGGTGTTCGATAAAACTATCGGAGCCTTATTACTGCTATTTATCTGTAACAATGATTATGCGTGCGGAGCCAATCCCACAACGGTTCCTTCCAATACCATCCAAAATCTAACGGTTTCACCCCCCCTATCGAGTGCGACTTTTCAATGGAGTCCATGGTATCCGCAAGGAACATCAGGACAGGGCATAATTACCTATACATTATCGGAAAATGTCAATGCTACGACCTCTTCCAATCTCACTTTTACTATAGCGGGCGCTACTGTCAGTGGAGCCTATGGTGGTCAAAATAATCCGCCTTTTTCTTTCTCTGGAAGTCCAGTGACCGGTGCTGTCACCTTGCCTGCAGGTTATGCTTCAACCCTTACCTCCGGCACAACGTATACGACTGTCCTCAGTTTATCTAACCTCCAGACAAATGCAGGAATATCCAATCTTTCCCTTAATGCCCAAACTGCCTCTGCCAAAGGAACTGCCCAGGTAACCTTTTCCGTAACTGGAGCCCCTTCCACACAAAGCAGTTTGAATGTGTACATTGGAGGAGTTTCCTATCCTGTTTCGACAACGGCTACCACAATGCGAACAATTCCCACGCAAGCCAACAGTCCTTTATTCATACAAACACCCCTACTGGATGGCTATTCGGGCTCTTGTAGCACGCAGCTAATCCAATACAATCCTGCCTCACCAAATGACAAAATCAACGTTGTAATTACTTACACTCCCGTCAATAGAAAGCCTGTAGGTGCCAACGGAACTCTTCCTAAATGGTCTGACCATATTGCAACTGGCAATTTTTGGAATCCTGGTGGTGGAAGCGGCAGTACGGCTCCAAGTTTAATTTCTTCTGGAGCCTATGATTTTATGATGGTCTATACAGATCTAGGAGCCGCTATCATTCCTCCTTCTGGAGGGGAGACTTGGGTCAACAACAACCAGTACATTTTTCAGAATCAAATCCGCAACTTAATAGATCTTTGCGTAAGCATCACCGCTGCACAAAAAGGTCGGACCTGCATTCCCGTCGCTACCCTTTACACCGCCAACTTAAGTGGTGGGGATATTCAAGGATGTCTTCAAACCATGGGAGTTTATGGCGCCGATCCGACGTATCTTATGCAAAACCTAATGGCTACGGCCTCCCTTGCCTATACACTCGATAACAATATCGGCAATCAAAGCTGCTATACCTCTTCTCAACTTCCTATCCCTGGGGTGATTGTTCTCAATCCCGATTACTTATCTTATCAGTATCAAAATCAAGGGGCGCCTGGAGGAGGAGATCCCGCACTCAGCACCTACAAATATAACATTAATTACGTTCTAGGATTTCTCTTCCAATATCTTGAGGCACCTTCACAGACCAAGGGATCATTTGAGCAGAATTGGAACACCACTTTCATGCTCCAAGGCACTCCTTTGTCCATTCAGAAGCAATCTATGCTTCTTTGTGCTGCGGACTATACAGGACGCTATACAAATACCATTTCGTATTTATCCCAGACTCTTTCTGACGCATGGACAGCCTATCGTCAGAAATATCCCAATGCTCCTGCAGGGGCCCCACTCCCATCATGGGCTCCCCAATTCCAGGATAATTTTAATGGGTATATTCAAGCAGTCAATTACCTAATTACTAGGTATGGGCCCAATGTTCTTTTCGGATGGGATTGTGGTGTCTACTTCAAAGATATAGGGAAAAGCTGGCTTTATTATAACAATCCAACACAGTTGCAATCCGCCATACAAAACGCAGTAGCATTCTACTCGCAATTTCCCCTTGTGAATGCTAGTAATCCAAAATTGAGCAGTAATTTCCTTGTTTTTGATCTCGCATCCTATGCTCCTTTGAATTCGCTATCCAATCTCGATCAGGGTTGGCTTTTGAATGGTCCCGCCTTTAATCATTGGTTTAACTTTATTGGCCAAATGACCAAGCATTTTGCTGTACCTGGTATGCTTTGGCAAATGTCTGGCGATCCGATGCCAGTAAAAGCGTCAGTACCACAATGGGCATGGGGGCAATATTATGGTTCTTTACCGAATTATATTTTTGGAAACACCTATGCCACCGGTTCAACCACTCTAAATCCAACCAATCCTCTGACTTTACCTACAGGCCTGGGAACTCTGGAGATTGGGAATATGTATGCACCTTATGCTCCATCTACAAGTGTCTTAGAATATCTAAGTGATAACGGAAGTGGTGGAGTATTTGATTGGACAAAGAACAATCTAAATGCCCTGTTCAACGCAGGAGTATTCTCTATTCAATTCGGTGGGGCGACTAATCTTATGGCGGGGATTAGCACACAATCACCAGCACCCAATAATGGCTGGCTGCTAAATTCGATAAAGAAATACTGGTCTGTTAAAAACCCGTATCCCTTTATAAAGATTACTCCTGTGCCTTCTACTTTCTCCTCAGAAGATCCAAGTGATTTTGATTGAGAAATCGACTATCTTTCACGCATTGTCCAGCTGGACAATGCGTGAAAAGATTCATGATCAATAGCTATGCGATCCAAGCTTCACTTTACCCCTAAAAATTCGATAAATCCAGATACCGTATGCGATTACAAGAGGAACTCCTAATATCGCAATGATGATGAGAATTTTTAACGTTAGCGCTGAACTGGAGGCATTGTAAATCGTTAAACTATAAGTTGCAGAATCAATATCAGACCGAATTAACATCGGATAGGTACCTACGCCAAACAATGCGACAAAGAGCGCAATTCCTATGCAAGAAGAGATAAAAGCCCTTCCATATCGACGTTTGTGTTCCTCCCAAAAAATATTCACAATACTTAAGAAGGCGAGAACACCAATGCTCAAAAACCCAGGAGATTGGCGCATTCTTTCTGTCATGTGAGGCATGTATACCCAAGTGGCCCATGTCGTTGTCGCATAGACGATAAAAAAAAGAATTATGGCGCGTCCGGTCCATTTTTTTAATTTTTCTTGCAACTCCCCTTCTGTCTTCATAACCAGAAAAATGGCTCCATGCATGGTAAAGAGTGCCATAGCCAGGACTCCAATCAATATAGGATAAGGCCGCCAGGGGTTGAATAAGGCTTTTTCTAACTCGCCCTCTGCATTAAGAGGAATCCCCTGAACGAGGTTACCAAAAGCAAGCCCAATAAAGAAGGCGATACCAAAACTCGCTATCGCAAATACCATATCCCACAAAGAGCGCCATCTAGGTGAGGGTTTCTGGCTGCGAAACTCAATGGCTGCAGCTCGGAATATTAGGCATGCAATGAGAACCATTGTCAGGTTGTAAAAGCTGGAAAAAAGAGTTGCGTAAACGGAGGGGAACCCCGCAAAAAGCGCACCTATAACTACAACAATCCACACTTCGTTTCCGTCCCATACAGGTCCAATAGCATTCAGAAATGTTCGACGTTCTGTATCCGTTCGAACAAATGGATGGAGCATTCCTACTCCCAGATCAAATCCGTCGAGCACTGTGTAGGCTATGACAGAGAATGCGATTACTAGATACCAAAGAAATTCCAATCCGGCCATCTGATCATCCTCATGTTGTTCGAACTTTTAACTACTTTATCTTCATCAAGTTTCATTTGTTTTTAACGGTGTTTTGCTCGCTTCATACATATTTCGATAGATCATTTCTTCTGGTTCGTCTGTAGGGCCATGTTTAATTTTGCGGTCGAGTAAAAAAAGAAAAAGGGCAAATAGAAGAAGGTAGATTAGGACAAACATCGTAAGGGAACCAAAAACTTGCGCGCTGCTTAAAGAAGTTGTGACCCCTTGTGAGGTTCGCAATAATCCTTGAACAATCCAAGGCTGGCGGCCAATTTCTGCTGTCATCCACCCGACTTGGTTAGCAATTTGAGGAAAGCCCACAGAAACAATAAGGCCCCACAATAACCAACGCTGGTTTTGCAATTTTTTTTTGCGTAGGTAGTACAAACCTAATGCCGTGACAGCTACCATGGCTCCCCACATGTAGACCATAAGATGATAGGCTTGAAAAACTACGTTCACCTTAGGCCAATCTTCTTGAGGAATCTGATCTAGACCTACAACAGGTTGTTGAAAATCCCCGTGGATTAAAAAACTTAGTAACCCGGGGATCTGAATGCCCTTTACCCTTCTTTCCTCGGTATCTACCCATCCTATGATCCCCATAGGTGCAGGTCCTGAGGTAAAAATCCCTTCCATCGCAGCCAGCTTAGCTGGCTGATTTTCTGCAACACCTTTGGCTGAACTGTCTGCGGAGATAAATTGGAGAAGAAGAGTTACAGCTCCTGTAATCAATCCAATCTTCATCGTTGTCTTAGCAAAAGCGACATGCCTTTTTTTCAAAATGTAGTAGGCAGCCACGCTGACAACAAGAAAAATACCGGATAACCAGCAGCCAATAACGACGTGAATAACACGATCTACGGCTGAAGGATTAAAGATCATCTCCCAAAAATCTGTCACCACCGCACGTGCTTGATCACCTTCTCCGACAATTTTATAACCTGCGGGTGTCTGCATCCAAGAATTGGCTACTACAATCCAAATCGCGCTAAAATGCGCTCCAGCGGCCACCATAATCGTAGCCAGATAGTGAATGGAGGGCTTAACCTTTTCCCAACCAAAAAGCATGAGTCCCAAAAAACCAGCTTCCAGGAAAAAAGCAAATATACCTTCTGCTGCTAAGGCGCTGCCGAAGACATCTCCAACGAATCGAGAGTACCTCGACCAATTGGTGCCAAACGCAAACACCTGTACAAGGCCGGTCGCAACTCCTATAGCAAAAGTAAGAGCAAAGACTTTAACCCAAAATTTTGTCATCTGTTTGTAAAGAGGATTTTTTGTCTTTACATACATGCCTTCCATGATAATGAGCAAAAAGCCCAACCCAATGCTTAAAGGTGGGTAAAGATAGTGAAATCCAATATTCACAGCGAATTGGATACGAGAAAGCAGCAAAAGATCCACGTATGAGCCCCACGAGTTTTAAATGCCTGGAGAATAGAGTGATTTAGTTTTTTTTTGAACCTGCAAAATATCTGATTTTGCTTTAGACTACCTACTCAGTTTTTAACAACGGGATGAACATGATCGATCTTCACCAAGCTCCCATGAATGCACAACCTTCTACTGAAATCTGTTTCGTTGCATGTCACCCCGCCTCTAGTTCTCACTTTGCGGATTTCTTCTATGAACTTACCAAGCAAGGCCATGTGCGCTGCAAAATGATTGCAACAGAAAAAGCAGCCGAAGTTCTTAAAAAGAGAGATATTGCCTTTCAAGACTTCTTCAGCGAAAAAAAATCAAAAAACCTCAAAGATCTCTCCAATGAAGAGCAAGATGAACTCGCAGCTGCGGTCGCTCACCTCTGCCGTCATGCAAAGTGTGTAATCACCGATTTGGGCCAAGAATTTTCTGCTAAGGTGCAATCTAAACTAGCCGAACGCTATCCCTCTATCGTTCGCATTGCTTACTATGATAATCCTGAATCTTTTGTGCCTGGGGGGTATTCCCAAACTGCAGCCAAAGTGTTACAAAAAGCGCAAGTTATCTTCTTTGCCAATGCCAAACTCGCAGAAGGGGCTATCTATTCAGAGCCTTCATGTGCGATAGATGTAATGGGAAAACAACGTTTTGGCATAGGTTATGCCAATTTAAATGATAGCGAAGAGATCCTAAAAAATAGAAAGTCGGAAGTGCGAAAAAACCTACGATCCTCTCTTCTGCCTTCATCTGCAACCACCCTTGCCGTTTATTTTGGGGGTGCTAATGAGGTCTATTATGAACAAGCCTTTCCTCGTTTTCTCGCCATCGTTCAGCAAGCTGCAAAAACCCGTGATCTTTCTTACCTTACCATCATCCTGCAACAACATCCACGCGCTCTTCTCGAAGGAAATCGCGACGGAATACTGCTCGAAGAATGGAAAAAGTCAGCTGGCTCCCATGCACCCCACATCGAGATATCCACACACTCTTTCAACGAAATTCTAACAGCCGCTGATCTAGCCCTCTATTACCAGACGAGTGTGGCAGCAAAATTCATGCTTTCCGGAGTACCGACTGCCCAAATTGGCCATGACCCCTATCCCGATGTACTTATTCGCAACCACTTTTGTCCTGCTATTACTAATTCAAAGCAATTTTTGCAGCTCATTCAACATATTCCCCATGAGCCAAGTGCAGAGAATCGAAAGAAAATTGCTAGGGAGTCTGGAATCAATCCCGCATGGCCTGAACAACTAGCCACTACCCTTTCTTTACTAATGAATGAGTAAAGCTTTGAGAGGGTGATCTAAAAAGTTTTTTTGGAAATTATAATACAATATGCTTTTATTCAGCGTTTCCCTTGGGTTTAAATTCCTTCTTTGTCAGAATTGAGGATTAGCTGATAGAAGTCCGGAATATGAGCACTCTAGAGACACTACGCCCTTTTGTTGAGATCATCATTATTGCAGTGATGCTTAACTATTTACTCTCCTTCTTCTGGAATACGCGGTCGATGGACTTGATGCTGGGCGTTATCGCTTTCTTGGCATTTTTTGCGCTTTCATCCTGGTTTAATTTTCCGATCCTGCACAAGATTCTTCTCCTTGTTGCGAATGTGGCTGTCATTGCGATTTTGATTATTTTCCAGCCCGAGCTACGTGTAGCGCTTTCAAAACTCAGTTGGAAGGGGCGCCGTTACAAGGAAGTTACAGAATTTGATAGACAGCTCGATGCTCTTACCAACTCCGTTTACCGCCTTAGTGATAAACGAATAGGGGCATTAATTGTTCTCGAACATGAGAATTCCCTCGATGAATTTGCGAATAAGGGGGTGCGCACCAATGCATTCTTTTCTTCTGAACTTATTGAGTCGATCTTCGCTCTTACAACCCCTTTGCATGATGGGGCGGTCATTATACGGGATAAAATGATCCTTGCAGCTTCGGTTATACTTCCTTTGGCAGAGGATAGTTCTCAAGTCACAAAATCCATGGGCACACGTCATCGGGCCGCTTTGGGGCTTAGTCAATTGACGGATGCTGTTGTGATTGTCATCTCCGAAGAGAGCGGCAAGATCTCGGTTGCTCGAGATGGTGTGATGACACGTGGGATAAAAGCCGATCGATTCAAGGCGATATTACGCAGTATTTTCACTCCCTCTCCCCATAGTGGAGAACCTAAAGGCTCCTTCAATCTGATCCGGTGGTTGAAAGAATGAGAACTCTGTTACGCGATTTTTTCTTAGAAAACTGGCCAAGGAAAGCTATCGCTATAGGTCTAGCTGTCATCATTTGGTTTGTTGTTAATCACTCCCTAACAACCACTCGTATCTTCAGCAACGTTCCCGTACGAATTATCAATTTGCCGGCTGGCAAAACCGTTGAGGGAATGCAATCTAACGGCCTTCTCACAAAACGTATTAGCCTTACTTTGAGTGGGAATAAAGATCTTCTCGATGAAATAACAGCAAATGATTTGGAAGTTGTTATCGACGGGACAGACGCCTCTAACGAATTTTCTATCGCTATCCAGAAAAAAAACCTCATTTCGCTTAATCCTGAGATGGATATTGCATCCGGAATCAACAGGATTTCTGCTGCAACCCTTTTCATAAGGCCGATGCGACTTGTTACCGAAAAAATACCCGTTATCGTTACTGGGCCTGTCGGTGAAGCGCCTCGAGGCTATCAATTTCTCGATATCTTCCCCTATCGTCTCTATTTGACGGTAAGCGGCCCTGAAAAAGTGATCAAACAGCTAAAAGACCGCGAACTCCGCTTAACCTTTAATCTCAATGAAGTTAGTCGCGCTCAGTTAGATAATCTAGCGGATGCAAATTCTGGTTCCGAAAAAAACACAGACGAAGTGAGCTTTTTGGTACCTGAAAACTGGAAGCAGATCAATATTCCTGCACTTTCAGATAACCCCTTTACCATCGATGATCCAGATGCAAAATTATTACGGATTGATTTCATACGACGTAATCTTTTACCCATCGACATGCCGATTCCTGTCACCCTTTTTTATCCTTCGGAATACATAAGTACGCTTAATCCGACGACTCTCCAACTTGCACCGAATGAGCTCCTGCAAAACAATTGGGGCACTTTAATGATCACCAAGCCACTTTCAGTAAAAGGAGTTAGCCGCCTTTTTCTCGAGATTGTTCGTGATATGATCCAAATTGTCATCATCGCCGAACCGGTTAGAGATCAAACTCT
Source organism: Chlamydiota bacterium (assembly GCA_013288005.1). GTDB lineage: Bacteria > Chlamydiota > Chlamydiia > Chlamydiales > Rhabdochlamydiaceae > JABDCS01. The sequence continues at coordinate 154,278 of JABDCS010000001.1, forward strand.
TCTTCCTTGGAGCCTCCAATTTGTAAATTCACGAGAATTAGAAGATGAATATGTCAAACTCCTTCAGGTTAAAGAAGGAGACGAAGAGATTAAGTCACTTCAGCCGGAACTACGGGAAGAGTATTTGCGCAATCGCTTCCGAAGCTACATGAACCGCTTCCAACTTTTTAAGCCTAATGACGTTAAGTTTGATATTCGACCGGTCGTACAAGGGTCAACTGTAAAAGTTCAGGAATGATATGACCCGGGTCGTGTTGCTTAAACAAGGTCTAGAAGCTAAAGGTGGCTTAGAGAAAGCTACTTTAAGGATTGCCGAAGCATTTGCCAAAAAGGGTTGCGATGTGACAATTGTAACCGCCTCACAAAACTGTACTCCACAGCCTGGAATTAGGATTGCTTCTTTTCCCATTGATGCTTGGCTACCTCACCGTAAATTACAAGCATGGAATAAAGTCTGTAGCTCCTACATCCGCGACAACCCCGCAGAGGTTGTTCTCGGCTTCGACCGGACCACCCATCAAACACACATCCGAGCGGGTAATGGTCTGCATGCCGCCTACCTCCAAAGACGAGCTCCCTATGAGTCAAGATGGCGAAAAACCAGTTTCGCGCTAAATCCTCTTCATCGTACCATCCTCCGTTTAGAAGAAGAAGCCTTGCGTCATTCTGATTTACGTAGGCTTATAGTGAATTCCGCTATGGTTCGTGACGAGGCCATCGAGCATTATAACATTAATCCCTCTCTCATACGCGTTGTCCATAATGGAGTGGAATGGTCGGAGCTCAATACCCATTTTCAAAATTGGCCCTCTATTCGTAACGAGGTGGCCTTCCAAATAGGCTCGGATCCTGCAGCCTTTCACTTTCTTTTTGTGGGTCATGAATATGGGCGAAAGGGGCTCGATGCCTTTCTTAAAGGCCTTAGTCACCTACGAACCCACGACCCTCGCGTAATCGTTATTGGACGTGATAAAAATATACCCGCCTATAGGAGACTAGCCGCTAGATTGGGTTTGGAAAATGTCTATTTTTTAGGACCCATGCAAGACCTCTACCGATTTTATGCACTAGCCGATGTAGCTGTTATTCCCTCTTATTACGACCCTTTTGCTAATGTCACTCTTGAAGCGCTAGCCATGGGTCTTTTTGTGGTCACTTCACGACATAATGGCGGGCATGAAGTTGTTGAAAAAGATTGCGGTACTACGATTGACGACCTCCAAGACCCCGGCTGTATGGCCGCCAGCCTAGCTCTCGCCCTTCAACATCCCAAAACAGAAGAGAGTGCTCGTAGAATTCGTTATAGTGTCCGTTATTTAGATTATCCTCTACAACTTGAGCGTTTTACCGGTACCTGCCTTGCGTGAGGTATCTGCTAATCTTTTTTTAACCGTTTTGCCGGTGTATTTCAGCTGCTCTTCTATTCGAAATGGATTAGATAATAGGGAAGTTTGTATATTATCCCTCTACTAAGAATCGAAAAGCCATGAAATATTGACTATCAAATATTCACTATGATCTCTGAAGTTCTTTCTTATGGCGCTATGCGCACCCTTTTATGGCCTCTTTCTTGGCTCCCTTACCGCATGATTCATGCATTAGGAAAAGGGCTAGGGACACTCATCTATTATATGTATCCCAAATTCCGTAAACGCGCTCTGAGTAACCTCGCCTTAGCCTCTTCTCTGAAACTTTCTTTAGATCAAATTGTCGCTACAGCCAAAGGCTCCTTACAAAATGTCACTATTACCTGTTTAGAATATGCAAAACTTGCTCGTGAAAAAGAGATCTCGCGGATTGTTACCTGTGAAAATCCGGAAGAAGCCTTCTCTTTTTTAAAACAGGGAAAAGGAGTTATTTTTTTCTGTGGCCATCAAGCGAATTGGGAGCTTTTATTCTTAGAAGGCACTTCCCGTATGCCTGGTGTGGCTATTGGACGGCCCACAAAAAATAAATTTCTTTATCGCTGGGTAATCAAAATGCGTGAAAAATTTGGGGGCAAGATTATTGAGCCGCACCATGCTGTTAAAGAAGGGTTAAGAGCTCTAAAGAAAAATAATTTCTTAGGCATAGTGGGTGATCAAGGCATGCCAAAAGGTGGGGTTGCTTCCAATTTTTTGGGAAGGAGTGCTTATACTTCGCCACTTCCTGCCATTCTTGCTTATCGTACAGGCGCTCCTGTGTTTGTCGCCACAGTAAGACGCCGCAAAGGTCGCTATACCATTCATTATTCGGCGCCTCTATACGCCGATTCGTCGCAAGACATGGAGACCGAAGTTCCCCGTCTCATGCAGGAAACTCTAAGACTTTTCGAAGCGAGTATTATGGAAATCCCCTCTCAATGGTTATGGCAACATAACCGTTGGAAGCAGCAACTTCCGGGAACGGTAAAACGCATCTATCGCTATGATGCTGTTTGTGTGGTTTTGCCCTCTAACAAATCGCAGTGGAAAGACCTCCTCCCCGCAGTCGAAAGTTTGCGTAAGATTTACCCCACTGAATATTTTACTGTTGTAGCCCCAGCTGAGCTTGAAAATTCTCCTGAATTTCCAGAACTGCCTGATGTTCATTGGCGATTTTATAAGAACAAACAGGAGCTTTTTCTTACCGATTACGCTTCGAAAATCGTCTTTAATTTTTCAGGTTTCGCCTCTCTTTCGCGCCACTATTATCGACACTCTGCCTTCAAAATCCTGACACTCGATGAAATTTGGAGACTTGGAAAAGTCGTCCGCGATTCTCTCTCTTTATCTGAACTCTTCTATAAGGTTCTCTATCATGCCGGCTGAACGTTTTTATATAGATAGCGATCTTACATGCGGAACAAGTGTGTCACTAACAGGCGATGAATTTACCCATCTTGTGAAAGTGATGAGAGGTGGCGTGGGAGATAGCCTAGAGCTAATCAATGGCCGCCATATTCTGGCTAAAGCCCAAATAGAAAAAATTGATAAGCATGCTGCCGAGCTCTCTATTTCCCTAATCGAAGAACACGCACCCTGCTCTCCTTCAATTACACTAGCTGTAGGCCTTCCTCGCTTCAATCATTTGGAGTGGATTGTAGAAAAGGTAACTGAGGTAGGAGCCAATGCCCTGTGGTTATTTCCAGGGGATCTTAGCGAAAAAAAAACGGTGAGCGAACAACAACTCATTCGCATACACAATCTCATGGTTGCAGCTGTCAAACAATGCGGCCGATTAGATATGCCCTCTCTCTCTATCTTACCTCCTCTACACTCGTGGCATTATCCACCTGAAGGATCTCTTTTTTTTGGTGACACGTCGCCCGATGCCCCCCTTTTATTCCGTCATCTTCCTCCTAAGAACACGCCGATTTTCTTCTTTACAGGACCAGAAAAAGGATTTAGCACGCAGGAAAAACTTCTTCTAAAAAATGCTTGGCATGTTCAAGGAGTCTCTCTTCTTCCTCATATCTTAAGGGCAGAAACTGCTCCTATTCTCGCAACGGCTATTCTTCGCCACATGCTTTGATATTCCATCGACATTTTAGTTAGAAAAAGATAAGAAGTGACTAGCTATCCACCCAGAGCTATAGAGGGGTAATCAGAATGCATATTGGCTTCATCACACGCCGCAACCATCATATTTGGGGTGGGGATCTTGGTGTAATTTACAAATTAGCACGAGGTCTTAAACAGCTAGGAATCGAAAGCAGCTGTGCCCCGACAGCATTTGAGTTACAAAATGTAGACGTTCTTGTGGTTTCCAATAGCAATTTCGATCAAAGAACAATGGTGGAAGACCTAGATTTAATAGGAAAGCCTTATGTTGTCCTGGGATTTCATGAAGATATTCTTACTTACTATGCAGTAGCCACTGGATTTGAGAAATATGTCCTAAGTTGTCTTGGATATGGACTACCAACCGACAATGGGTTGGAATACGCTATTGAGCGACTCATTGAAATGCCGCACATCGTCCATTACTATGGAGAGGCTCCTAAGCGCACGGTATTGTATAATTATGCGCTTATGACAAATGCTGCTCTTTGTATCGCGAATTCACCTACAGAAGCCCGTTTTATGAAGCGCGACTACCCCTACTGTAAAACGGCTGTTGTCCCTGTTGCACCCGGACTCGTCACTAACTATGCAGGTTTACCGGATGATAGTTTTATACGCTGGATAGGCCTTCCCTCAAAAAGTTACGTCCTGCAAGTGGGCCGCATAGAAGGAAGAAAAAATCAATTTGGCACATTACTCGCTATGCGAAATATCGATCTTCCACTTGTATTCATCGCAAGTCGAGCATTTGGTATCCAATATGAAGCAGCGTGCGTTGAAGCAGCTCTTAAGTGGCGAAAGGCACCTACTATTTTTGTGAGTCAAAATTTAAAACCTTACGAAGAGGGATCAGTAAAAATTGTACCCTTCCCTCAAGACAACCCGCTACCTGATGAAATCCTTTTAAGTGCATATTATCATGCTGGTCTTCATCTGCATCCCGCCTTTCATGAGCTTCCTGGGGCTACCTTCTTAGAAGCTGCACGTTTAGGCACACCTACAGTTGCCTCTGAATGGTGCACCATTACCGATTATTTTTTTGATCGTGTAAACGGTCATTCTAATCTCGATGGACGTATTGTCTATGCACCCCCTCATCACATTCAAGATATGGAAAATCTGATTTCTGGTATGTTTGGTAAGCAGTTTACTCCTTTAGAGGATCATCCTTCACTTACTTATAATGATGTTGATTCTGCCCGAGACTTTGCTCTAGCTCTCTCTCAAACTTTTTAGGAATTTAATTTAATGGGCAGATTTTCGATTCAAAATAGATGGTTAATATACGCAGTTGATATTATCCATCTATTTTGAATCGAAAATCTGCTCAAAAAGCTCAGAAAATCGATAAAAATAAGCTTTGGATACACCCTCAATATCGCTCAAACAAACTATAATTCTTAAGTTAAGTTCGCAAACCTACAGGAAATTTCGAATGATTTTTTCACATCGATTGAAAAGCAAACTAAGCTGTTACTTTGTCTGTTTTCTTTTTACAGGGATCCCTTTTTGTTTGCCCGCTGCAGATGAAAATTCACTAGTACTTGCTCATAAGCCACCCATTCTTACGACCACCGCCATTATCGAGGTTTATGAAGGAACAAAATTTCAAGGAATCGTTCTTATCGAGCGCGGTAAAGCTCCTTTTGGGAAAGCCATTCCAGGTGGGAAAGTAGAATATGGCGAAACTGTTGAACATGCCGTGAGACGAGAAATGAAGGAAGAAGTCGATCTCTATTTAACCGATGTACAGCAATTTCATGTATACTCAGATCCTTCAAGAGATTTTAGACATCATTCTGTAGAAGTTACCCATATTGCTAAAGCATTTAAAAACCCGAAAGCAGGTGATGATGCGGCCAAAGCTTTTGTAGTAAAGTTAGAAGACATTCCTTGGAATGAATTGGTATTTGATCACGCTAAGATCCTTCGAGACTACATCTCCTGGAGAAATACCACGATCATGGTATCGATACCAGATGCATAAGAGGGTGTATCAAAAGGTTATTTTTATCTATTTAGAAGATTTCTTGCAGCCTTCGGGCCTCAAGAAATTTTCTAGAAGACCTAACTGGGGTTAAGTTTCAGCCGATTTTCAGGTATTTTTAAGCTGTTTTAATTTCACTAAACCCGCTTGCCAATCGCTTCCACAATCATCATATTTGTGGTTCCGCTTACCCCAAAGGGAGTTCCTGCTGTTACAACAACGAGATCGCCTTCTTGAAGCAAATTGCGTGAGAGAGCAAATT
>JABDCS010000002.1 GCA_013288005.1 Chlamydiota bacterium
TACCATTTACGGCAACATTCTCCTTGTGGATTACCTTTTTCATCGATAGTAAGCGCGATACCCTTACCAGAAAGATCTCCCCAAAATCCTTCCTCTAGAACATTTCCGAGTTCATCGTAGGTAAATGTCTTAGCATGTTGAGGTATTTCATGAGGATCAAGGAATGCTTTGCAACGGAGTCTTCCATTTTCCCAAAAGAATTTTTGAATCGATGCAAGATGATCACTTTCATCAAAATATTCAACCTGAAGCAGTTTTTTGCCGTCATGGCGATAACGAATCAATAGATTTTCTGCATCTCGAACTTCCGTACAATTCGGTTCGTAGGAAAATCGAGCCACAGTCACCATCTCGCCATTCGACCCTAAGGGTTCTTCTACTCGTTCAACTTTGTCGATGTGTAAGGGCTTTTTAGAGGGCTTTTTTTCCCATTCGCGTTCTGTTTTCTTGTTAGGTGGCATGTAATAATGAGCCCGAAATTGCTCATGCCCTCCTACACGAATTGATTGGATGCGGGATCCGATTCCGAAGCGGCCAGCCACAAAATGAAAAACTTCAGATGGGCTATTAGGACTTTCTACTTGGCGGAGGTACTCTCTTCCTAAGGCTTCTGCAGTGAAGTATTGGTATTGTTTTTGATCGGAAGTAGTTGCGGTAAGATGAAGAGGATGTGTTGATAAAGTAAAGTCAACGGATGCATAGACTTTGGTGGCAGCAGCATTTTTTGAAGTGACTTGGCATAGATGCGAACGTGAGTCGTATTTGTAGAAAAATTGATGACCGTTAGGCAAAGTCTCTTTAATTAACAAAAAGAAGCATTGGCTTTCAGGTGAGAGTGGATGAAAGTATATATCCGAATCTCTGGAAGGTCCGTGATATTCTCGGGTACCGCCATCTGGAAGAAAAAGAGTGGCAATGTGATCCTTAAAATTGAGTCGCAAGAGGTTGTTTTGTGGATTGTTTTTTGCCCCTAAATGGCCATAAGCATTTGTGAAAGAACCTTCAGGTTTCAAAAACACTGTAGATTTACCTTCTCGATGGCTGTAGGCGTAGCAAATGACGCTACCATTGGGTTCTGCTAGATAAGCTTTGAAATATTTCCATTCACGTCTTGGTAAAAATAGAAGATTTGTATGAGAAAAAAAGCTCCATCCTCCTTGCAGCATCCAACCTTTTCGAAGATCTTTTAATTGTAGATCATTGTTCGACCAATCTCTTTCTAGTGCTCCACTGCTTGAATAGGTTCTTGTAAGAGGAATGGGAGTGGCGCCTTGAACTGCTTCTGGTATAGAGAAGTTGAGATGGCCTGAAATGACTTGTACGTGATGAAAGAGGCCAGGATTTTCATCTTGAAAAAACGAATCATCGTTACCAGCGCATAACCAGGTAGGCAGAAACCAAATAAGAAAGAACCAATACTTCATGATCAAAGTTCCCAAAAGCGACAAAAGATAGACTAAACTGGACATTTATGACAATAAGTGTCCATGAGAAAGAGTTCTTCTTTCATGGATACGTAGTGCAAAAATTTAAGACTCTCTCTATGATCAATCTGAAAAGATTCATGGAGGATATGATGTTTAAATTACCTGAGCTTCCTTACGACTTCGGCGATCTCGAGCCCGTGATTTCAGCTGAAATCATGAATTTGCATTACAGCAAGCATCACCAAACGTATGTCACCAATCTCAATGCTGCGTTAGAAAAGTATGCGCAAGCGGAAAAAGATCAAGACCTTTCGGCTATGATTGCTCACCAACAAGCAATACGATTTAATGGCGGTGGTCATGTTAACCATTCTATTTTCTGGACCAATCTGGCCCCGACAAGCAAGGGCGGCGGAAGTGCTCCAACTGGTGAGCTCTCTAAAGAAATCCAACATTGTTTTGGCTCTTTTGATACCTTCGTAGAAAAATTTTCTGCTTTAGTGGTAGGTGTCCAAGGTTCGGGTTGGGGATGGTTAGGTTATAATAAGGGCGAGAAGAAACTGCAATTAGCAACTTGTGCTAACCAAGACCCTTTAAGTACACAAGGGCTTGTGCCTCTTTTGGGGATCGATGTTTGGGAACATGCCTACTATTTACAATATAAAAATGTTCGCGCTGAATATGTCAAAAATATTTGGAAAATAGTGGCTTGGAAAAATATAGAAGAGCGCTACATGAAAGCGAAAAGTTAAATTGACAATAGTTATACCGAATTATACTTCAATTGGATAGACCTTACCGCAAAATCTAATTTTGAATTAATTCGGTATAATCTTGTTTGATTTTGATATTTCTGTTAATGTTTGGGATTATATTTTCAATTAATAGGCATGGCATGGGTTTATTTTCTAGGCATAAACCAAAAATTAAAGTGCAAACTACGAAAAAAGATGGTTTTAGTGGTTGGGTAAAATGCACAGAATGTCAAGAGCTCATTCATGCAAGCGAAATTCAAAAAAATCTACACTGCTGTACGAAGTGCAACCATCATTATAGGCTATCGGCTAAGCAACGAATTCATTTATTGGCGGATGAAGATACCTTTGTAGAATGGTGTGGCGACCTTAGACCTACTGATCCTCTTAATTTCGTCGATACAGAAGCGTACAAAGAGCGTTTGAAAATAGCCCAAGAGAAATCGGGGCGTAGTGAAGCGGTAATGGCGGGGACCTGTAAGGTGCATGGAAAATCCATAGCTCTAGGTGTTCTGGACTTTACCTTTATGGCGGGCTCGATGGGATCGGTTGTAGGAGAAAGGTTGACCGTGATGATCGAACGGGCGATTGAACAAAAACTGCCTGTGGTCATTGTCTCTGCATCTGGTGGTGCAAGAATGCAGGAATCGATCCTCTCTCTTATGCAAATGGCTAAAACCTCTGCTGCTCTCGCCAAGCTCCATGAAGCGCATCTCCCTTACATCTCTATTTTAACAAATCCCACAACAGGTGGCGTAACAGCTTCTTTTGCTTCTTTAGGGGATGTGATTATTGCCGAACCAGATGCTTTGATTGCTTTTGCGGGACCTCGTGTTGTCGAACAGACAATTGGCCAAAAGCTGCCACCTGGTGCGCAGAAATCGGAGTTTCTCCTAGAAAAGGGAATGGTCGATTGTATTGTGGAGCGTCACCATTTAAAAGATAAACTAGCTCTTTTTCTCACTTATCTCACCGATAATGAGCGGGTATTTGAAGATAATGAAGAAAACCTACGCCTACTGTTTGGGCAGAAGAGCAGCCACCTTCCTCAAAAGCTCAAAGAATTATTAGCAACGGCCAAACAAGAATGGTCGCGCGAAACAGAAAAAGAGTGTAATCCTGTTTAGACCTCCGATTCGAGCTTGTTCATCGGCATTCAAGACAAGGTCTTATTTGTGAAATTCTTAGTGACAAAACTCTGTTCTGCATAAGCTTTTGCAGCTGAGTCTTGCAATTGTTTAAAGGTTTAAAGATATGCAAAAAAAAATACGCATTACGGTTACGACGGAAGGCGAGATCGAATTACCCATCTATAGCACTCATCAAGCAGCAGGGGCAGATATCCGTGCTTACCTCGAACAAGATGTAACGATTGAACCTGGGAATTCTGCTCTTATTCCAACGGGAATACGTATGGAAATTCCTGAGGGGTACGAAATTCAGATCCGCCCTCGTAGTGGCCTTGCTCTCCGAGATCAAATTACTGTTCTTAACACTCCTGGCACAATAGATGCTGATTATCGAGGTGTAGTGGGTGTTATTCTTATCAATCATGGAAAAAAAACCTTTACTGTTACTCACGGTATGAGGATTGCCCAAATCGTTGTTGCTCGTGTTGATCAGGCTGAATTTGTACGGGAGGAAGCCTTGTCCGTGACAGGACGAGGAGAGGGTGGTTTTGGCCACACGGGTAGGAATTAAGCCGTGGGAATCTCTAAGTATTTAAGCGAAGGTTTAGTGGTTTTCCTCGATGTTGAGGATCGTAACCGGGCTATCCAAGAGATGGTAGGGCTACTCAACCACGCAGGTAAACTCCAGGATTTACCAACCTTTCACCGTGCAATTTTAGAAAGAGAGAAAATCGTTTCTACGGGTATCGGAATGGGCGTGGCTATTCCCCATGCTAAGCTTGAAGGGTACACGGATTTTTTCATCGCGATCGGGATCCAAGAGAAGAAGGGGATTGAGTGGCAGGCCCTCGATAATGCGCCTGTACACCTTATATTTATGATTGGGGGGCCGGAAAAAAGCCAAACGGAGTATCTTCATATTCTCTCCGATTTAACGACTGCTGTTAAAGATGTCGAAAGACGCAAAAAATTATTGCGCGCCTCGCAGCCTCGCCAAGTCGTAGACCTCTTCGAAGGGTGCTAATCTCCTGTTATCAAAAATACTTCTTTTGAAACCCGAATTTTGGAATACCCTCACAGGAAAATATTTACAACATTTTCGCAATTCACGATAGTTCTAACAAGTGCGCTGAAAAGATTCTCTCGTCGATTTGGGAATGATTTTACTCTAAATCTGTCGAAAACTCTTTACGGCGTCTTTAGGCACAAATAGGACGCGTTTTATGGATTTGAAGATTAAGGATGTTGCGGAACTACTCAATGTTTCGGAAAAGACCATTCGACGTTGGCTTTCGGATGGAAAAATTCCAGCCTATCGTCTCAATTCACAGTATCGTTTTAGCCGTATTGAAATTGAGAATTGGGTCATGAGTTGCAAATTGAGTAAAGATGTTGCAAGCCCACTCGGATTTTCCGAAGTTTTGGAATCTACTTCTCTAGAAGCTCTCTCTGAAGATGCAAATGAAAGTGTGGAGCCAAAAATTGGACTCCAGCAATTTAGTCTTTATCGAGCTGTCCATAAGGGAGGCGTTCTTACTGCTGCTGCGTCGAGCAAAGAAGAGATTATTGGTAATACGGTTAAACAAAGTGCCAATATTTTGGGTTGTGATGCAGAGATTTTAACAGACCTGCTGCTTGATCGTGAGAAGTTGATGCCTACAGCTCTCAATCACGGCATCGCAGTCCCTCACACGCGGGAATTTGTATTTAAAGGGCCTTTTGATGTTGTCATCGTCGTCTTTCCTGAGAAGCCGATCGAATATGGCGCTTTAGACGGTCTACCTGTTCATACTCTCTTTTTCCTTTTTGCCAGTGGGGATAAACATCATTTACACCTGCTCGCAAAAATTGCCCATTTAAGTAGTAATCAAGAAATGCTGCAGTTTTTGAAGACGCGTCCTCAAAAGCAAGCTTTCTTAGAAAAGCTGCAACAGTGGGAAGCTTCTTTGTAGAACACCTCTGAGATTTGAAAATTTCCGTTTAATAGAATTGCTATTAGCCACAGTTCTCTAATTTGCGAAAAATCAGGTTTTTAATTCCCTCTAATTCCATTCTTCCTTAGAATGCTCTCTAATTGACTGTTAAGATCAAAATTATTTTTTGCAAGCAGTCTCTAACGGGTCTTGCTCAAAGATTCAACCGGTTTCATAAAAGAGAAGAAGCTAATCCAGTGAAAAACGGCGTAATCTTAGTTCATGGACACTCTCTAAAAAAGATGAAGGTAAAAAAAATAGATATGCCTAACCTCTTTTCGATGAATCTGCGAGTTTGCCCACTAACATTGAGAGTTATATGTCAAAAGGGCTATTCGCTAAAAAATCGATACAATCACTTATCTCAGAGGCCAAAGAGTCAAGTCAATCCTTAAAACGCACCCTTGGTCCGCTCAATCTTACGGCTATGGGGATAGGCGCAATTATCGGAGCTGGTCTCTTTGTTATCACCGGCCCTGTTGCTGCTTCCTATGCGGGTCCTGGTATTTTAATTTCCTTTATTCTCGCTGCTATCGTCTGCGTATTCTCTGCGCTCTGCTATGCGGAATTTGCTTCAATGATCCCTATTGCAGGAAGTGCCTATTCCTATGCTTATGCTTCTTTGGGGGAACTTGCGGCGTGGATCATGGGGTGGGTCTTACTTTGTGAATATTTATTTTCCCCTTCGACAGTTGCTGCGGGTTGGTCAGGGTATTTTGTTAGTCTGATGCACGATGTAGGTTGGGATATAGCGGCTACGTGGGCGGGAGCTCCTTTTTCTTATGATGTTGTGAATGGGTGGCAAACCACGGGAAGTATTCTGAATCTGCCTGCCATCATGATTGTAGGAATTATCGGTCTTATGGTGGCATTAGGTATTCAAACAGCCGCATTTGTCAATAATTTGCTCGTCGCAGTTAAATTAGGCGTTATTGCTCTTTTCATTATCTGTGGTTTTGCCTTCATCAACTGGGAATATCTACAGCCCTTAATTCCCCCGAATACAGGCGTATTTGGCCAATTTGGATGGAGTGGAGTCGTTCGAGGGGCCGGAGTAGTTTTCTTCGCCTTTATTGGATTTGATGCGATTGCTCCTTTGGCACAAGAAGCCAAAAATCCTCAACGCGATCTGCCAATCGGTATGCTCGGCTCTCTAGGGGTTTCTACTATAGCGTATGTCTTAGTAGGGGTTGTATTACTCGGTGCGGTTAATTACACGCAGTTAGGAGCGCCAGACTCTTTTGGGATTGCTGTACAAGCCTTTGGACCGAGATTTATCTGGTTGAACTATGTTGTCAAGATTGCGATCTTAGCGGGCTTAACGACAGTTGTCTTGGTGATGATCATGGGGATGGCACGGATCCTTTTCGTTATGTCTCTCGATGGACTTCTACCAAAAATTTTCTCTAAGACGCACCCCAGATTTAAAACACCTTTTTTCTCTACGATATTTGTCACGATTGTGATGATCTTTTTTGCAGGGGCGTTTCCTGTTGAAATCCTCGGTCAGTTGACTTCGATGAGCACATTACTCGTCTTTGTTATCGTGGCCCTAGGTATTCTTATTTTACGTAGAAAACAACCTGAGGCTCAACGTCCCTTCAAAGTTCCATTAGGGCCTACGATTCCACTTCTTGCCATTCTGACTTGTGTGGGAGCTATGTCTGCTATTCCTAGTGTTACTTGGCTACAGTTGGTGGGGTGGTTAGCTGCAGGTCTAATTATTTATGCTCTTTATGGTTCTCGTCACAGTTATGTGCGTAATCCCAACAAGAAACTCTAGGAGGAGATTCAAAAATCTTCTGAAAAGCGATGAAATATTTCTTCTAGTGCACCTCAAAAGAAGCCCGTCTTCATAGACGGGCCTTATTTTGGTGAATGTCGAAGGATTACAGATCGAAAGGAGTATGGTGCTGCTCAGCTACTTTTCTTATCTGACGTTCTTGTCGGACCTCGGCGATCCTTGTTAAACAGTCAATTTCTGTAATTTTCTGTCGATACGAGGCTTCGATTGTTGCACGCTCTTCTTGTAAGGCAATCTCTTTAGTTCTGTACTCATTTAATCGCAGAGTGATTCTCTCAAGTATGGGTGCAATAATATCTCCGCGACCAGCAACCTTGATCCCTAGACTCTTTTCGAGTTGCTGATTTATTAATTGTTGGGTTTCGGATAAAGACGTGTCGAATGTTTGAAGGCGAGTTATTGATTCATTTTGAAGTTGTACTTTGCGAAGCGCTAAAGCAGCTACTCTTGCAGGTTCTAATGCGAGGTGGAAGGTTTTTAATATACGGGGATATTCAGCTGCGTAGGGGAGATACGAGCAGATATTTGTGGCCATCCTTTGGTCCATTAATACGATCGTGCTAGCTTGTTTTTTCATTGAGTCCTTCAATGATGTAGATGAAGCCGAGGATTGTGATCCCTTGAATGAGCTTAAAATGGGCCCTGACATGGATTTTCTCCTTATAAAAATCAGGAAAGATCGTTAAAGTTTTTTAGACTCCCAACAAATTTAATACAAGATTTCTTGAAATATTCGGGCATAAAAATAGCCGATCAGTAATGACCGGCTATTAAGGGAAAAGAAAAAAATAGTCAGTCGATTTTGACTATTTAGAATCTTCTACATGATCATTCTCTGTAAGTAGAGTAGAAGCCAGAGAGAAAGGCGCATGGCCTTTAGGATCTTCTAGATTTCGTAATCTAACACTGGTAGCACGTGCAGTTTGGTGCTGATAACTTTGAAGCTCCCTTTTATATAGCTCCTTATTTAATGGAAATAACAGAGCATCTTGCTGTAATTCCCCCCGTAAGCGGTCTCTTTTTGTTTTAATATCGCTAGATTTCTTATGCAAATCCGCTTCAGTTTCTCCTAATCTTCTATAACGTAAAGGCTTTTCTAATCGTCCGATTTGTGCTTCCTTGGCACGCATGACAGATGGTTGTCTTTTTATAAAGTCATCAAATGCATGTAGTTTGGACTCTTTAGTAAGGGCCTGGAATTTCCGAGATGTTAGAGGAAGATTACTTGTGTAAGGAAGAAAAGAAAGGATTTTGGATAATACTTCTGTGGGAATGTTGGATAATGATGGCGTGGTAGGTCGTGCAGCTTGTCCAGCGGTAGTCAGATTTTGAGAGCTTGTAGTGCTAGAGGATGCATCTATTCTTAGATTTATTGACATGATGATTTTCCTTATGTAGGTAAATTAATTTAATAAAATACATCATATATTTTATCATTAATTCGTTTTAAAGAAAACAGTGTTATAAATTATTTTATGTATTACTTTTTTTAATAGTAAAACTTTCTAGGTATTAGAATTATTTTAAGTAGAAGAAGAAAATATTGTAGATGCAAGTGCATAAGGATCATCAATTGGCTCAGCTTGAATTTTCGCTAATCGCTTGTTGTGCTGTAAGAGAGTGATTGCGCGTTCATTTATGACATTATCAAGGTGGTGTTGTGTATGATAGAGCTTGTCAAAAAGAGCGTGAGATTGCATACGAAGTAGATTTAAATCTGTTCCAACGCTCGTATAACATAAGCTTAGACTTATATGACGGTTCATTTCAGCTCTGACCTTTTCTGATTTTTCATTGAAAATATCTAGATCTTTTTGAAAGCGTTGAATACTCCAATCGCAAAATTTTATCCTTTTGCTTATATAATTAATTAAACTGCAGTGAGCTACAACTCTTTCTTCTTTAGAGAGATAGGAGAAAATTACTGGTTGGAGATCGTGGTGATCCATTACAAAATCTTTCGAGGACTTTTTTCTAAAAGGATGTGGATGATGGGATGAAGAGGATGAGGTTGATCCCTCTTTGGGGAGACAAGTGCTACTACTTGATGAACTAGAGGAAATCGACATAATACAAATCTTATATTTTAAAGTTAATTAATGTACTAATTGTAACATTAATATAAATTAAAACCTTTAAATTAATAAAATATATAAATTATAATTAATTGGAATAAAATTAATAAATATAT
Source organism: Chlamydiota bacterium (assembly GCA_013288005.1). Taxonomy (GTDB): domain Bacteria; phylum Chlamydiota; class Chlamydiia; order Chlamydiales; family Rhabdochlamydiaceae; genus JABDCS01. The sequence goes on from JABDCS010000002.1 coordinate 9,281, forward strand.
GCTGTTCGATGTTAAAGGGTTACAGCCTTATGAATAGCAATATAATATATTATTTTTAATCAAAGAGGGGTTATTTAGCGTGCATTCTCGATGATAGCGCCCCCAAGACATAGGTCGCCTTGATAAAATACGATTGATTGGCGAGGTGTGATAGCGCGCTGGGGCCTATCGAAATGTACGTGGAAACGACCTGCCTCTTCGTGTGTGATTGTACAACTCTGGTCGGCTTGGCGGTAACGGACCTTGGCCTTACATGGATAGGGAAAGGATGGGGGGCTTTCATTAACCCAACTAATGTCGGTGGCCGTCAAGTCTTGGGCAAATAAGCTGGGATGGTCAGCTCCTTGCTCAATTATCACAACGTTCCGTGGAATATCTTTACCTACGACAAACCATGCGTTGCCAGGCCCCCCAATTTCGATCCCTTTACGTTGTCCAATGGTGTAGAACGCAACGCCCCGGTGTTTACCAATTACTTGACCCTTGGTATTTTCAAAGTTGCCTGGTTCGTAGGCGATGTAGCCGTTGAGAAAAGAACGGAAGTCGCGCTTCCCAATGAAGCAAATTCCTGTGCTATCCTTTTTTTCTGAGGTAGCAAGTCCGTGTGTTCGTGCAATCTCGCGTACTTGAGATTTTTCTAATTCTCCAAGGGGAAAGAGTACTTGGTTTAAAATACTTTTACGAAGGGTATAGAGGAAATAACTTTGGTCTTTTTTACTGTCTGTGGCTTTAAACAATTGTTGGTCTTGAATTCGGCTATAGTGGCCAGTTGCTAGATAGCTGGCTCCTAGATCGAGAGCTTTTTGAAAAAATACTTTAAACTTAATTTCTCGATTGCAGAGGATATCGGGGTTAGGAGTGTGACCAGCTTTTAGATCTTCAAGAAAATGAGAAAAGACATTTTCGCGATATTCTTTTACAAAATTGACGCTGTAATAAGGAATATCGATCTCTTCGCAGACTCTAACAACATCAGCAAAGTCGTGGGTAGCGGGGCATTCTTCGCCCTCTTCCCAGTTCTTCATAAATAGTCCTATAACCCGGTAGCCCTGTTGCTTTAAAAGCAAAGCCGTGACGGAAGAGTCAACACCACCGGACATACCTACAACAACAGTATCAGACATAATGGATCGTGATAGGAAAATGCTGAAATTTTACGCAGACAAAACAAATCTAGCAATAATAATTGCATAGTTTGTTTTTATTTTAAAATTGGGTTCTAACTATTTTTAGAAACGAAATAACACAGGGAAATAACTATTTATCCTCTATCAATTAGAACTTGAAATAGCTAAGTGGGGATTATCGTTTGTCTCATGAGTCAGCTCAACAAAGATAAGCTTTTCACCATCCGCGCTGATCTGGTAACGAGCGGGTTTACCGGGTTGCGCTAAAAGTTTTTCCGCTAGAGGGTCTTCTAGGAATTGTTCGATCACGCGACGCAGGGGCCTTGCGCCCATTTCTGGTTGAAAACCTTTATTAACCAGAAGTTCTTTGGCTTTATCGTCGAGATCTATCTGAATTTTCTTGTTCTCTAAGCGCTTGCGAACTTTCTTCACTTCGAGCTCGATGACTTGCATCAGATGCGCTTTGTCAAGAGGACGGAAAATAACAATCCCATCAAGACGATTGATGAATTCGGGTTTAAAGTGCTTCTTGATAGCACCATCGATCTTCTCTTGCATCGCCTTGTAATCAAGTACTCCTTCGGTAGCAGCAAAGCCCACCTCTGTGGAACGGCGAATAAGATCTGCACCTAAGTTGGATGTCATGATGATGATAGTATTGCGGAAGTCTATCCGCCGACCGAAAGAATCGGTCAGTCTTCCCTCTTCCAGAATCTGCAACAAGAGGTTCATTACATCGGGGTGCGCTTTTTCCACTTCGTCAAAAAGAACAACGCAATAAGGACGCTGGCGCACTTGCTCTGTTAATTGACCTCCTTCTTCATGGCCCACATACCCAGGAGGAGAACCTGTCATCCGACTAACAGCGAATTTCTCCATATATTCCGACATGTCGACTTGAATGAGGGCATCCTCACCGCCGAACATATTAATCGCGAGTTGACGGGCTAAAAGTGTTTTTCCGACACCTGTTGGCCCTAAGAAGAGGAATGCGCCTATAGGACGGTTAGGATCTTTAATGTCTGCGCGACTGCGACGAATGGCTCGACAAACTGTACTCACAGCATCTTCTTGGCCGATAATCGCTGTCTTGAGCTGGTCTTCCATCTTCAAGACTTTCGCTGTCTCACCTTCTGTCAAGCGCGTCATAGGGATGCCAGTTTGCTTAGAAACAATAATGGCGATCTCTTCTTCATCGACAATCACTTGACGCTCTTCTTTGGTCGTTTCCCATTCCGTATGGATCTTCTGTAAACGCTCGCGAAGGTTCTTTTCATTATCGCGCAACTTAGCCGCTTTTTCATATTCTTGTTGGCCGATCGCTTCTTCTTTAGCTAAACGAAGTTGCTCGATTTCTACTTCAAGATTCGTGATTTCCTGAGGTTGATGCATCATAGCAATCCGTGCTTTAGCGCCTGCTTCGTCGATCAGGTCAATCGCCTTATCGGGGAGAAAACGACCTGCTATATAACGATCGGAAAGAGTAACCGCACCTTTGATTGCAGAATCGGTGTAGATGCATTTGTGATGCTCTTCGTATTTCGGCTTCAACCCTTGCAAAATCTGGACGCTTTCGTCGATGGAAGGAGGTGCAACGAGAATTTTTTGGAAGCGACGTTCGAGGGCAGCATCTTTTTCAATGTGCTTACGGTATTCATCAATGGTCGTGGCGCCAATACATTGAATTTCCCCCCTTGATAAGGCAGGCTTCAAAATATTAGAGGCGTCAATGGCCCCTTCCGCAGCTCCGGCTCCTACAATAGTATGGAGTTCGTCGATGAAGAGAAGGATGTTCCCGTGCTTCTTCACCTCGTCCATGACGGCTTTAATACGCTCTTCGAATTGTCCACGATATTTTGTTCCGGCAATCATCAGCGTTAAGTCAAGGGAGATCAGCTTTTTCTTAGCTAGGTGGTCTGGCACGTCGCCTTTGACAATCGATTGAGCGAGACCTTCGACAATAGCGGTTTTTCCTACTCCTGCCTCTCCAATGAGAACGGGGTTATTTTTTCTTCGACGACAGAGGATTAAGATAAGCCTTTCTACTTCGTTTTTGCGGCCGATAACCGGATCGAGTTTGCCTTCTTTGCAAAGTTCTGTGAGATCATGCCCATAGGCTTTGAGGGCGGGCATTTTTTCGGTATTGATTCCAGTTTTTTCTTGGCCACTTTTCCCTGATCCTCCTGAAGCGCCCCCCATCCCCATAGGAGGTAATTGGAGGTTGAAGGTCTCTAGTTCTTTGAGAACTTCTCTTCTGACATCTTTTAGATTGATGTTGAGGTTTTCTAAAACTTGGGCGGCTACACCATCGGTTTGTCGTAATAGAGCTAAGAGGAGGTGTTCGGTACCGACGTAGTTATGATTGAGGGCAGCAGCCTCTTCATTCGCATTTTCGAAAACTTTTTTTACCTTACCGGTTAAGGCAGGGTCTCCATAGACCTGGATTTCGGGCCCAAAGCCGACGAGGCGTTCTACTTCAGTACGTACAATGTCATAATCGAGATTGAGATTGCGCAGAACATTAACAGCAATGCCTTGACCGAGTTTCAACAGACCGAGCAAGACATGTTCCGTGCCCAGGTAGTTGTGATTGAGACGTTGAGCCTCTTTTTTGGCCAACTTAATAACCTGTTTAGCTCGATTGGTAAATTTATCAAACATGCTTTGCTAGCTCCACATCGATGGTTCGTTTTTGCCTGTAGGGTGTTACCCCAGTTACAAGAACCCCATCTAAAGTTTAGGTCCTGATCCTTTTTTTGGCAAATTGAGCACGATAAATCAAGGATATTTGTTCTAATCGCTGAAAATAGGGAATATTTTCAAATAATTTATTCCTATTATGCTGAAAAAAAACATTCAATGATTCAAAAGAATTAGTTTTAATGCTTTGGAGTGTGTTCTAAAAAAGTTTTTTTGACGATTCCAAGGCTTGTTGAGCCAATTTTCGATTCAAAATGGATGGGTAACAGCTCATATTGTATAGTATCTTTGTTTAGTAGGGTGTTTTAAAAAAAATTTTTAGAATATTTGCGATTATTTGTAGGGTAATTCGGTATGTGGAAAATTCTTGATACGGGACAGTCAAGTGCATCTCACAACATGAAGATAGACGCGGAGCTATTAGAGAATGTTGAATCGGGTGGGGAGGCTATTTTGCATTTATATCGTTGGGAGCGCCCTAGCGCAACATACGGATATTTTGTTAAGCCGGAAGATCATCTCGATTTGGCAGCTACTGAACGTGATGGCCTTGAACTAGCGCGTCGCCCGACAGGGGGTGGTATCGTTTTTCATCTTTGGGATTTGGCTTTTTCGGTAATTGTTCCGGCGAGCGCCCCTTTTTTTTCTGAGAATACTTTAACGAATTATGGATTCGTTAATCGTGCAGTAGCTCATGCGGTCGAAACGTACTTAGGCCAGGAAAAAAAGGTGGCTTTAATTGCTGAAGATGCTCCTGCATTCGATGCGTCTTGTGGACGGTTTTGTATGGCGCTTCCCACAAAATATGACGTTGTCTTGCATGGGAAAAAAATAGCGGGGGCTGCGCAACGTCAAAAAAAACAAGGATATTTGCACCAAGGAACTATTTCCTTAAAAGCGCCTTCAGCTGCGCAGTTGGAATCCTGGTTAAAAAGTGGTAGTCGAGTTCTAGAGGCCATGCAGTCCTATACTTTTGCTCTCTTACCTACAGACTCGGATAAAATTGCCATGGAAGAGACGCGAAAAGCTTTGGAAGAGTTGCTTTACCAATCCCTAATTGCGGAATCTGTTGCGGTATTATAATTTTTCCTTACTTCTAAAACGCAAATGACGAATTCCGAGGTGTAGAGGTTGTGAAATTAATTTTTGTTGGGGTCGCACTTGTTGGGGACAATGCAGAAACCCTGTATAGTTTTGTCAGCTATCGGGACATTCCCAGAGACTCGCTTAGATTGATGGGAGTCTACCTTGGAGATCATCGCTAAAACTCGAAAACCGAACAAAATTTTATTGAGTAGGTTCTGACATGAATAAATCCGCTATTCAACCCACCCGTCAAGAAGATTATCCTGAGTGGTACCAACAAGTCGTACGCGCTGCTGATCTTGCAGACCACACACCCGTTCGCGGCTGTATGGTGATCAAGCCTTGGGGTTATGCTATATGGGAAAAAATCCAAAGTTCCTTGGATAAAATGATCAAGGCAACAGGTCATAAAAATGCCTATTTCCCCCTTTTTATTCCTTTAAGCTTTCTTCAAAAAGAAGCTGAGCATGTCGAGGGCTTTGCCAAAGAATGTGCTGTTGTAACTCACCATCGCTTAGAGCAAGATGCTAACGGAAATCTTGTGCCTGCAGGTCCTTTAGAAGAACCTCTCATTGTGCGTCCAACCTCAGAGACGATTATTGGGGAGATGTTTTCACGATGGATCGAATCCTATCGGGATTTGCCTCTTCTTATTAATCAATGGTGCAATGTCGTTCGGTGGGAGATGCGCACACGTCTTTTTTTACGTACGACCGAATTTTTATGGCAAGAATGTCATACTGCTCATGCAACATCAGAAGAAGCTCAGAAAGAGACGAGACTAGGTCTTGATACTTATGAGACCTTAATCCGTGATTATTTAGCGATTCCTACTATTAAAGGTGAAAAGACACCAAGTGAAAGATTTCCAGGTGCTTTAGCTACTTTTACTCTTGAATCGATGATGCAGGATAGAAAAGCTCTTCAATCCTGTACTTCGCACTTTCTTGGCCAAAATTTTGCACGAGCCTCCAATATCAAATTCAACGACAAGAATGGCCAGCAAGATTTTGCATGGACGACATCTTGGGGTTTAACGACGCGCCTTATTGGGGCTTTAGTGATGACGCATAGTGACGATGATGGTCTTGTCCTCCCTCCCCGTATTTCTCCGGAACATATCGTTCTATTACCGATTATTCATAAAGAAGAGACGCGTGCAGAAGTGATGATGTTTGCCCAACAATTAGCTGAAGATCTTAGAAAGAGGGCATTTGGTGAAGGAGTGATAGGTGTGGTGGTCGATGATCGCGATATGCGAGGAGGGGATAAGACTTGGAATTGGATCAAAAAAGGCATTCCTCTTCGTTTAGAGATCGGACCACGTGACATTGCGGGCGATAAATTTATGTTAGCCCGTCGGGATAAACCCCACCGCGAAACTGTCTCCCTTTCTCGAAATGAGCTTGTTGAAAAAATTCCTGAGATTCTAGAAGAGATGCAGGGACTTCTTTATGCGAAAGCCGAGAAATTTCGTAATAGCCACATTCATAGGATCGATACCAAAGAAGAATTTTATAAATTTTTCACACCTCAAAACTCAGAAAAACCTGAGATTCATGCAGGCTTTGCTCTCAGTCATTGGAGTGGTGAAGAGGCAGTTGAAGAGCAAGTAAAAAAAGATCTTAATGTTACCATACGATGTATCCCCCTTGACGAGCCTGAAGAAGAGGGGCGTTGTGTCATTAGTGGCAAACCCAGCCGCAAGCGCGTTATCTTCGCCAAATCCTATTAGAAGGGGTAGAAAAGTAATATTTCATCGCTCAGAAAATCGAGATAAATTTACTTTTGACAACCCCTCTCGGATTGTGTTCTAAAACTAAGTTTTCTTCTCTTCTGATTCAATTGCAGGGATAATAGTACTTTCGTATATTACCTCTGCATTTGAAGTAAAAAGCGATCCTATAATCCCAAAAAGTGACCTCATAATGACGAAGAGGTACAGAAGGAAAACCATGCTCCAATTCTTACGCAAGCATCAGAAGATCTTTTTTGGATTGGTGGCGATTGTCACCATCGCCTCTTTGGCTTTTTTCGGTAACAGCAATAATATGCAAAGCGCTCCCTCGATACCGGATCGGCGTTTAGGAAGCTTAATCGATGCTTCTCCCTTAATGCATCAAGAAGTTGAGCTGCTTGTGCGTTTTATCTCGACTTCTCCAGAGGAGCATGGCTGGTTAGAAAAAGGGCAAATACCCAATTTGTTTAATGATGGAGTTGTGCAAAAAGATTTCCTACAAACAGGATTATTGGCTCTTGCAACTGAACCGTACAATTTCGAGATCAATTCCGAAATTGTAGAACGCATGCAGCGGGCACGTTCTTATCGCCATTACATGCATCCACAGGCCCCTTTTGTATCTGCAGAAGCAGTATGGAACCAATTTGCACCTACTTTAAAACAAAAAGTAGAAAAACTGCAGGGTGCGAAAACAAGTGATGAAGCCTTAAATGTTTTAGCAGAGCTCTATCTGGAACAGCAAAAACTTCCCTCCGATGTCTTACGGCGTGTATTGACGTTTCAAGAAAAGCAATATCAATGGCTTGCCCATGATCAGAAACTCGATCATGCGAATCTAGATATGTTTGGCTTTCAGACCCTAGAAGATTGGTTCGGTCCCAAAACAATGCGCCTTATCGCACAATTTATTCTGAATGGCGCAGCTGAAGCTCGGCGACAAGGTTATCATGTGTCCGAGCAGGAAGCACGACGCTCTCTCGAGCAAAATCTTTACCTAGCGGCTAAAAAAACACTGTCTGAGCATGACCTAACAGGACAAGATCTCCATAAGCTCTATAGACAGCAGCTACATGCCTTGCAACGTGATGAGAAAAATATTATCGAACTTTGGCAAAAAGTGTTGGAGTTTCGTAGTTTGCTGGAAGGGATCGGATCATCCGTTGTCGTGAGTGAAGAAGACTACCAACAATTCTCCGGTTTTGCCTGTGAAAAATTACGAGTGGATTCTTACGAACTTCCAGAATCCTTGCGTTTAAAAAGTTTCCGAGAGCTTCTTAAGCTGCAAACTTATTTAGAGGCGACTGCTGGTACACCGACTAAGAAAATTAGTGCTTCCTTACATCTTCCGCAAGTTTTGGCTCCTGCTGGTGAGATTGCTCATCATACTCCAGAACTTGTGGAGTATCGCTATTCGGCTGAAATGGCTGAGGTAACAAATGAGGCGCTCGCTTCGCGAATCACTCTTAAAGAAATTTATACAAGAGAAATAGATGAAGCCCATTGGGAACAGTTAAAACAAGAATTCCCTCTACTTTCTCCGCTAGCTGCTTCCACCCATCAAGAGCGTTATGCAGCTTTAGAGAGTGTTGAAGCAGAAATGCGTCGTCGCATTGATCAATTTACTCGAGAGGCAATTGTTCGAGAGCATCCGGAGTGGATTGAAAACGCATTCGTGGACACTGAGAGGAAACAGGTCTCTTTTTCGTTGCGGAAACAAGGAGGGCAGCTACCCTTCATCGGCGTAACGAATCGAGATGAGTTACATGCAATGTTAAAAATGGCTCCTCTTAAAAACGCCACTTCGGATGAAGGACTTCCTTTACGCTTTGATACCGATGAACTGCATCATTATGAAATTATGCTGCTCCAGCCCCCTTCGGACTTGACACTCCTTTCATTTGAAGAGGTATCTAAAGATGGCACATTAGATGCCCTTCTCGATAAAAAATTAGAAGAGGCCTACCCCGAAGTTCGAAAGAAAAATAGCGCTTTTTTCCAAGCCTCAAATGGAGCATGGAAACCATTTGCAGAAGTTAAAGATCATGTGGGTGCTTATGTCTATGCAGATTTATTAAAAGCTATTGAGACAATCGCAAATCAGGCTGGGGTAACCTGGCCTAAAGCGGCAACAAATTCTCGAGGAATAGAGCCTCTAGATCTTTATGCACAATACCGTATGTATGCTCACGCCAATGAGGCACTAAAAGCTATTTCTCAAGAAGGCTCGGATAAAGGATGGGTAGCAGAAAAATCTAAAACAACCGATGAGCAATGGTCTCTTGTCAAAAAGGAAAAAGAAATGACACGAGCCCAATTGCAAGACTTGCAACTGGGTCTTCTTTTTGACAATTGCCCCTCCTGGTCTTCTGTACTAGAATTAAAGACAGCAGCATCATCTTGGAGTTTCATCCATGCCAAAGAGAAGATCAAACCGTCGAGAAGTGAGATCGATGAAATGGTCAAAATAGGACAGAAAAGTTTAGCGAATGATGCTAAGCGCAATTTTATCAAATCCCTGCGCGCTGAAATTGTTGAGAAAAAAGCCTTAGTTTTTTCGCCAGCCGAGGATGTTTTGTGAATAATGAGCTGCCTATTCCCTCACTCTCACCGGCCTTTTTTTTTCAGATAAGCTGTGATATTGTGCGAAGTGAGGGGAAAGATATTCAGCGCAATAAATTCAAACTCCCCCATCACTCTTGGTTATTAGATGAAGAAGAATTTTCTGATGTCTACATGTCTTGGAATGAAGGAGGAATCTCTTTTGCTTTTGAAATTCATAAACCTTTTGATGAGGCGCGCTACCCCCAATTTGAAGAGGGTGACAGTGTAGAAATTTTTCTGGATACAAGAAACATGAAAGAAGCGACCTATGCGCATCGCTTTTGCCATCATTTTCTTGTCTTACCAGCAGAGGTGCAAGGAGTCCGCGCACTTGAACTCACACGACTTAGAGCGGATGATAAGCGGCCCCTTTGTGACCCTGATGAAATTGGAGTAATAACAGAATTTTCCAAGAAGAAATACTCGATGAAAATTGCCTTTCCTGCTTCCTGCTTATATGGATTTGATCCGGCTATTTCCCAGCATGTAGGATGTACGTATCGTATTAATCGAGCAGGTGGTGGGGCGCAACATTTAGCGGTCTCTTCTCGTGATTGTGCTATTGCACAATACCCCGCTCTTTGGGCCAGCATGAAACTTGCGGAATAAGTATTATTCACGATTTTGCAGAGATAATGGTCATAGTTTTATAACATCCCATAGGGTGTTTCAAAAACAAATATTCCACCGCTTTTTCGAGGATTTTTAGTAGCTTTTCGATTCAAAATAGATGGTTAATATACTCAGTGATATTATCCACCTATTTTGAAGTCGAAAATTTGCTCAAAAAGCGCAGAAAATCGACAAAAATTTAATTTTTGATACACCCTTAGAGAGGAAGACGATGAGATTTACTGAGTCACATGAATGGATTCGTATGGAAGGAGAAATCGGAGTAGTAGGCATTACGGCTCACGCTCAAAAAGAATTAGGTAATATCGTATTTGTTGAGCTGCCTTCTATAGGAAAATTCGTCCGCGCCGCAGAAGAAACTGCTGTTTTAGAATCGACAAAAGCCGCTTCTGATGTCTATGCGCCCGTTGCTGGAGAAATCGTGGCGGTAAATCAAAAATTAAAAACTTCTTGCGAAAGCCTCAACCAATCTCCTGAAGGAGAAGGATGGCTTTATAAGATCAAAGCGCTTAATCCTGCAGATACGAATATTCTGATGGATGAAACAGAGTACAATACTTGTATTAGTCCTACCTAACCCATACGCTCTAATCTCGCTTGTAAATGGAATAATAAGCATGCTGTTTTGGGAAGCATATTTTTCTTAATTCAAGTTTCTATATACTCAGTTGAAACTTGAAAAGAGAAAGGTGGATGCGGGCAACTGAACAAAACAACCGTTCTTCAAGAAAAGGCTGGAAGTGGCTTGTAGTGGGCTTTTTATGCCTTGCCCTTTTCTTGTTGCGTCACAACATAGCAGGCTTGATTGTCAATACCGTATTGCGGAAATCCTTTAATAGTGAACATGGCGCTACTTTTGCCTATGGCAGTGTTCATTGGGAAGGACGTACTATCTCTATCGACGAACTCGATATCGAGACACTTGATTACCGTTTAGCTGTTCAGCGGATCGAAATCGTACTTGAGTTTTCTTTTTCCCCTTTTGATCTCTCTCCCCATGTATGGATTGTTCGCCCTTACGTAATCTTTCAGGGAAATGGAGTGCCTTCCTCTTCGCCCAGTACGCTGGCAGCTCCTTTTGCTTTAATCAATTGGATTCGACTGGATATTGTTGAAGGTCGCTTCGAATGGCTTCCTCGACAAGATGCTGTGCCGGAGGAAATCTTTCTTCAGTTTGTAAGCGGAACAACTCCTCATTCGGTTGGCACCCTCGAGCTATTTGCTAAACCCGAAATGACCCACGATCCACTTATTCGCATGGCTTTTGATAAGCAGTCAGGTAAGAAAAACGGTCTATTCGTCCATTGGGAATCGCAAAAATTAGCGACACACCACCTTCTTCCACTCTTATGGATGACGTGCGGCTATGCCGTTACGGGATGGGAGCGTATTGAAGGAGCTTGGGAACTCAATGGAAACCTCGCTTTGGATGAAAAAGGTGCTATTCTCGATTTGCAGAATTCACTGGCCATAACCAACTTAGAATTACGCAATATTGAATTGGGTTTGCACGTTGCTGCACACAAAGTTTCGCTCAATTTGCAGCAGCGACTTCCAGATGCTATACCTTCATCACAGTCGATTCCCTGGTATCAGAAAATTGAAGCCCATGCGTTGATTGAAGAAGGGGAAATGGAATGTACACAGCCTTTTGCTGAACATCCTTGGGGAATCACTCACTTAGATGGTCGAATGAGTTGGTGTGAAAAAGAAGATCCTGTATTTGCTTTGCGGGGCGTGACGATTCAACAGGATGGGGAAAAAGAACTATTTGTTCATGGTACGGGATCCCTTGGCAATGATCACTCTTTCTGGCTTCAAACGTATTTAACTTGGGGAGCTGAAGAAAAACCGCTATTGGAGACAACTGTTTCTCTGTGTAGCCCAGAACCTCGTTCGGTCGTGATCGAAGCTCAAGTGAGTGAATTGCAAATGAGTGCCGTCTTCTCTTTGGGGGCTCTTTTTGGAATACCACAAGAATACATAGAGAGCTTTCATTTCAACGAAGGAGCGTTAAAAGGCGTTGCAACGGCATGGGTAGAAAATGAGAACCTAGATCGTATAGAATTGCGTGACTTTAGCTATGAAAAGCTCAATTTTGTATGGGATAAGAGTGGCCAATTTCATGACTTGAGTGGAACTTTAGAGGGTAGTTGGCGTCGAAATCCTTCTGGTTGGTCCAATAACCATTTCATGACTTCTTTTCGTCTAGCTGAATTTCATTCGAATCATACCCAGAACTATGGCCGTGTTACAGAAATTGAAGGCGAATATGCGGCAGAAGGAAGTCGTATTGTACGCGCAATGGGAAGAGGGAAACTAGGTGAACTTCCTTTCGTTTGCACATGCGAAGGCTCTTTAAATGCTTACCAGTTTGTGCTTAGTTCAGACACCAATCTTTCGACTTGTTTACGAACATTTTCACCAGCAGCTATTTATCATGAGGAAGCGGGAAAAAAAATAGGCGTGCAGTTGCATTTTGAAGGCAAACCTCATTTTGATGAAATTTCTTATATAAAGGGTAACGTACTCATTAAAGCTGGGGATGCAACAGGAAAAGAAATCTCCTTAGAGAGTTTTTGGCCGATTGAGAATGGTGTTCTCCAACCTAAAGGAAAAATTTATGGAGGGTCTTTGCCAGCAGCCCTCGTACTTCCTTTCCTTCAAAAAAATTATCCAGAAGCGCAATGCGTGGGCGATTTTGACCTGGAAGGTACCTTTGACGAGAAAGGTATAGAACTTCTCTTTGAAATTCCCCAGTTGCAGGTGACAACCTCATCTTTTGGAGCGGAAATTCTTCCGATTAAGGATAAATCTACTAAGGGCAGATTTACTTCGACATGGGCAACGAATGAATCGCAATTTCTTTTACCTTTGGCAGATGCCCGAGTTACCCTTCCTGCTTTTAACCTGCAAATTTCTCACATATGCGGTTTACTCGAAGCGGATAAAAATCAAGTAGTCCTGAAAGACCTACTCGCCAATTGTGAAGGGATTGCACTTCATGGGCAAGTTCATGTGAATAAAGAGGGGATTGCTCTGCGCACTGATAAAATCAGAGGAAGATTTGAAGATCTTGAAAGCGTTTGTTCGAAGGCCACACGCCGTCAATACCAAGTGATTGGAATGAGTGGAGAATTTAGTAGTGGAGCAGATGGACTGTTTTTCGAAGCACCCCTTGATTTTCATCAATTAAAGACCTTGGCTTTTCAAACAGCTTTTTCTTCTTTCCGAATTCCTTTGCACAAAGATGGGGCATGCGAAGAAATTACGGGCGCAATTGCTTATGATTCGCGACAGAATATTGTAAAGCTGGGTGAGACCCACGGAATTTTTACTACGACTGGAGCTCAATTCGCCTGGGGGTTTCGTCCGGCAATTTTTACTAAAAAAGATGATCAATGGGAGGGCACTTTCGATGCTAATCTCACACAGAATCAGCTTGAACTTCTCCGCATTGTAAGTCTTCTCCGATTATCTAATAACTCTTTTGCTTTTGCTATAGATCCTAAATATACGCATCTTTTGGGTTCGTCTATAGAAAAAGGTAAAGGGATATTGACTCCGGATTTTAGCAAATTTCAATGCCAGATGACGGCAGACTTAGAACAGATCCCTGCTTTCCGCGAACTTATTTGCGATATGACACTTGTAAAGGAAAAGGATCTTCCGCAAAGCGAATTTCTGGAGCAGTCATCAAGCGGATTAATTAAGATGGGTTTGGAATACGATTCTACGGTTTCCCTCCTACAATTTAGCTTACAAGGAAAACAACTCCAACTATTCGGCATTCAATGTCCTGAACTTTTTTGTCAGGGTAAGAAAATGGAGCAGGAATGGAAGTTCACCGATTTTCGTTGGGGTGATCATAGAGTGCAGTTCGACCTGAGTGTAAGAAATTTTGAACTTGTCATTCCCTCCTTCTCGGGAACGATTGCGGGCTTAGGGTGTCGGGGAAGTGCGACCTGTTCATTGCCAAAATCGCAATGGCAATTCCAACTGCAATCACTAGAAATTCCTCTTAATAGTCTCGCTAATCAATCAGGAGTAAAATCTTCTTTAGCTAAAAAAGAGGGTGGTGATTCTCAGACTCTCTTTGCTCTACAAGAGCCCTTTTTGCGTGAAGGAGTGCAAACAATATCGAATACTTCTTACGAAGATTTGAAAACGCCCATTGCTAATATAACCCGAGGAAAAGCTGTCGTAAACTTCCAGACTAAACAGCCTTTCCTTGTTGATTATTCCGATAAAGAACACTGCATGATTAAAAACGTGGTGTTAGAAGATCGTGATAGTCAATCGCTCTTAGCATGCCCCCATTTGCAGATCGACTGGCAGGACAAATCTTTTCGAGCGGCCGATATTAAACCTCGTTTTACTGCAAAATTCATGCAACGCCTTGTGCCGATCACTTTAGAAAAAATTGCTATTGCACCCAAAGACCCCTTAGAAGGAACTTTCCAAGTCGAGGGTAATTGGCGAGAAAATTTATCCCTTCAGGCACAGGGAATCTGGAAAGAATGTCTTTTCCAATATGGAGAAAAACAGTTTCTTGTTCAGCAAATTCATACCCGCTTACGCGATAAAAAACTCCTTTTTGGAGGAAAAATTACCCTTGGGCAATTGCCGGCTATTACCTCTTTGCAAATCGATTGGGAAAAGGAAGTTCTTGGAGTTTTTAAATTACAAGAGAATCAAGAGACTGATCTTTCCGTTTTCTTTCGAGTCCTTAAAAATGGTGCGTTCGAACTGAGCCATATTAAAGGAGAGTTTAGCGGTATTAAACCGCAACTCAAGAAAAAGGGCCCACAAGGGGTAGCTCACTTACAAGGCCTTATAGATATTGATTTTACAAAAATGCGCCAGCTCTTTGCGCGCGATGCAGCAACACCTTGGCAGAATCTACAACTGGGCAAGGGATTTACTTTAGAAGGGGACTTTCTCTTTCAACAGGATAATATAAAATTTCAAGGAGAATTGAGAGGTGCGCAATGCGAACTTCTTGGCTGCCATCTTCAAGGCTTGTCGACGAACTTAACTTATGAGCCTCAGCGATTGAAGTTTGAAAAGTTCCAAATTCTTGATCCTGCTCTTACTTTGACAATGCGAAGGCTAATTGTAGAAGAAACGGCGGCAGACAAAATATGGACATTGGCCTGTCCCACATTGCAAATTCGCGAATTTCAACCCAGTCGTTTACGAAAAGTAGGGAAACAGCCCTCACCAGAAAAACCATTCGTCATTCGTAACTTTACACTTTTGAATCTGATGGGTGATCTTAACAACCCGAAAAGCTTTTCGGGAGAATGTTCTCTTCATTTCACGAATGCAGAAAAAAAAGAGACGAGCTTATTTGATCTCCCTCTTGATTTTGTTAAGGATTTAGGTCTCGACCCAAGCCTACTTGTTCCTATACAGGGAGAACTCGATGGTCACTTCGAAAATGGACGGCTGCTCTTTACTTCTTTAAAGGGCTCTTATAGCGAGGGAAGAAGAACGCAATTTATGCTGGCGGACCATGGAGATGGTTCGTATATCGATTTCCAGGGCAATCTGCATATTGACCTGGCGATTCGCCAAGCCGTTCTTCTTAAAATTGCCGAATCTCTTACTCTAGGCATTCGCGGTTCCGTTGAAAAACCTCGTTATGTGATTTTGCGTTAAGGATTTTTGTAAATTCGGATTGAATTTTTTCTGTAAAAAACCTTGTAAATCTGGCATTTTTTAAGGATTCGATTCGAACTTAAACTATGCTATGCTGAATACGCTCTCTTCACTATTTTTTCCTCCTTCTTGCATGGCTTGCAATGATCAACTTCTCGAAACGCGCAGACTTTTATGTAATGGTTGCATGACCGCAATGCCACGTTTAGACCCACATGATAGGTGTCCGATCTGTTTTCAATGGCTGGAAGGGCCCGTTTGCACGGATTGTAAGAATAAATGTGAAGGTTTTCGTATGGCTGCTGTTTTTCATTACGAGTCACCAGCTGCTGCCTTTATCAAACAGCTGAAATATCAAGGACGTGAAGAGCTAGCGCCTGCTATGGCAGCGTGGATGCTGATTCATTATCACGATCTAAATTTTCCTTGGCCAGATGCCATTATTCCTGTTCCTCAATCTTTTCCGAGGCGGCTTGTTCGAGGCTATAATCCTAGTAGTCAACTTGCAGTAGCTTTAAGTAAATTGATGAAGGTCCCCCTTATGCAGCCTCTTCGCCGTATGTGGAAAGCCTTTCCTCAAGCAGGCAAAGGTGCCAAAGAGCGTGTTAAGATGTCCCAAGATGAGTTTCGTTTACGCTCTCAGACCGACCTTGCTGATAAAACGCTTCTACTTATCGATGATGTCATTACCACAGGTACCACGATCAAAAGATGTAGTAAAACTTTGCAACTCGCGTTTCCTCGTAAAGTATGTGCTTTGGGTTTCTGTCTTGCTTAATTTATTCAAAGGAAATAAAAAATGAATGGTTTTTTTAAGAAAGGCGTACTGTTTATAGGAATGGGAATTCTAACAAGTTTAACAGTTGCGGGAGTCGCTTGTGATACAGCTGCTTGCAAAGAGGTCGAAATGCTTACACTCGATGTAATTTCTTATGAAGATTTGGCCAAAGAAGATCATATTGCCATGACGCAATTAAAAAATGCGCTCTTAGAAAAAGGTATAGTGGGTATTAAATCTATTCCTGAGTTTGCTGAACGTTTGGAAGACTTTATCGACCACGCAAAGGAATTTTCTTCTCTTCCATTCGCTGTGAAAGAACAATATTCACCGAACCGAGAAGCAGGGGATATGTTCGGATATGAATTGGGAAAGGAAAGATTCCGTCGAACTGATGGTTCGTGGGCCATCGATGACTCCAAGGCTTCTTACTATGCGTTGGTTCCTAATTCTTCCTTGAATAAATGGCCTGTAGAATGTGATTTACAAACTCCTTTTTTAGAGATCGGACGACTCATGTTTGACACGGGTAAAAAGATCATCTCTGCCTTGGGAATCTCAACTCCAAGTACAGATCTTACTTTAGACCAATTAACGGGAGTAGGACGCATGTTGCATTATAAGACTAAGGCAGAAGGTGAGACGCAGAATCCACTATGGTGCGGAGCCCATTTTGATCATGGTTTGATAACAGCACTTTTACCTGCTTTTTATTTTGCTAATGGAAAAGCATTAGCGGAGCCATCAGAGGCTGGTTTATTTATAAAGATAAAAGGCGGTGATACCTTTTATAAGGTGCCATCAGATGATAAAGATGTCATGCTGTTTCAAGTCGGGGAATTTGGTCAATTAGTTATGAACGATACCATTCAAGCAACAGAACATCGTGTCCACAAAGCCAAAGAAGGAGTTGAGCGTTACACGATGGCCTTATTTATCAACCCTAGTTTGGATACCCAAATTACATCCTATTCAGAATTAGTTAAGGACTCACGTTATGGAGCTGGCCCTGGAGAACCCTGCGTATTTCGGCGTTGGCATGAAGGTTCACTGAATCGCTATTTAGTTAAACCGGTGATTGCGCCCTAATTTGAAAATCTTCGACAATTTTGCCTCCGATGATATGTTCTTGCAGAATTTTTTCTAAAACTTCGATTGTACAAGAGTGGTACCAGACACCATCTGGATAAACAACAGCAATGGGACCTTTTGTGCAAATGCGTAAACAATTAGCTTTCGTGCGCCATACTTGAACGTGATCTTGCAGATTCATCTCATCCACGCGTTTTTTTAAATACTCCCAGGCGGCTAGACCCGTTTCACGATCACAGCATTTAGCTGTTGTTGCATCACAACAAAGGAAAATATGATGTCCTTTTTGGCCGAGCTTGAGTTTTTCTGCAGCTCTATGGAGAGAGGATAATTGATGCATCATATACCTAAAAAATGAGCTGTTTAAAGAGATGAAATTCTATAGAGAAGTAGAAATATCCTAAATAGGATTCAGGTCTCCAATACAACTATTCAACGTCTTTAATAAGAAAATTGTGGAGAAAGCGATGAAAGAGTGGAGCAATAAAGATAGCCATCACGATGAGGAAAATAATCCCACTAAAAAGAGAGTAACTGGCTAGGAATAGTTTTCCTCCAAGGGTATGCATTTCTCCTATAGGTCCCATACCTGAAAGAATTAAAGCTGCATGCAAATAAGAGTCTACAAATCCCATATTTTCGTAATAGTTATAGCCAACCATTCCGATGATAAGCGATAGAAGGATGATAAAAAAACCTATTCCAAGATGGAGCAGAATCCTCTTTATGAAGGAATGCATAGCAGGCAAAGAGCGGTGACGATGTTTCGGTATCACAGATTTTATGTGGTTTTTTTGGTGCTTACACAGATCTGTCCGACAATAGTCACTCCTTCATCTACGCTGATGACAGGAGCCGTGATATTCCCATAAATCTCGGCACGTCCGCGGAGGACAAGACGATCTTCGACAAAAATATCACCTTCAACTTTTCCGGAGATGAAAGCTTCCGCTAAGCGTATGTCAGCTTTTACATAACCCTCTGGACCCACAATAATGCGTCCTGATGAAGTTAATTTTCCCTGGAATTTACCGTCAATCCGAAGGAGTTGAGGAAATTCAAGATCTCCCTGAAAACTTGTGCCTGAACCTAAATAAACATCGGGAACTTGCTCAGGTTCAGAAGTAGGGGAGAGGACTTCCTCTTCCTCAATGATCTCTTCCGTCGCAGTAGGTGTGAAAGAGGTCGCGATACTGCGAGGTGAAAGCTCCTCGTAGTCTCTGATCTCTTTATCGAGAAAGTTCTTAGATTTAAAAAACATAATTTCCTAAGATTCAAGGTTACGTCGGGCCATCTGTATTTGACGCTTGAGCCTATCATCCTTCTCTACTTGTTCGGCAATTTTCTTCCATGCATGCAGCAAAGTCGAATGTGTTTTTCCGCCAAAATTAGAGGCAAGTTTATTTAAGGATTCATTGATCAGTTCTTTGGCTAGATACATGGCCACCTGTCTAGGAAATGCGATATCTTTTGTACGTGAAGTGCCTCGTAGATCGCGAATAGGAACATCGTACATTGTCGAGACGCTCTTAAGGATATTTTCCACAGATATTTTTTTCGATGGAGCATGCTGAAGAAGTTCACTCAATGTTTTCTCGACCATTTCTTCGCTAACTTCGATACCCATAAGCCTACTATAAGCATTTAGCCGATTGAGAGCTCCTTCTAGTTGTCGCACATTGTTGTAAATGTGCTCTGCAATGAAGAAGGCAACTTTTTGAGGAATTCTAAATCCTTTCTGGTCCGCTTTATGTTGGAGGATAGCGACTCTGGTTTCGAGATCGGGAATGCCTACGTGTGCAACAAGACCCCATTCCATGCGCGCAATCATCCGTTCCGACAAACTGAGTTGACCTGGTGGCTTATCACTTGTAATAACGATCTGTTTGTTTTGATTGATCAAGGCTTCGAAAGTATTACAGAGTTCATCTTCGAAATTTTTTCGACTTTGCAAAAATTGGATATCGTCGATCAGTAAAATATCGAGTGATCTATAGTAACGTTTCATCTTGTCGACGGATTTATTGCGCAAGTTATCAACAAGGTCATTGATGAACCCTTCTGTCGTGACACATTGCACCCGAAGTTTTTTATTCTTTTCTCTAACTTCATGGCCAATTGCATGTAATAGGTGAGTCTTACCTAAGCCTACACCGCCATGAATGAAAAGAGGATTGTAAGAACGACCTGGACGTGCCGCTACACCTAAGGCTGCAGATTTAACAAATTGATTCGAGGGTCCTTCAATGAAATTTTCAAAAGTATAAAAACTGTTCAGGGAACTTGTAGGTTCATTGTGAGATTCTTCTTCACGTGCAGGAGTAGGTTCTTTAAATTCGACAATCGGAGAGGGTTTTTTGGAATCGCTAATCTTGAAAACGATTGCAGGTTCTCCATTGACTCTAGTGGGAAGAAAAGCGACTAGATCACGCTTATAATTATCTAGAAGATATTCTTGTACGAAGATGTTGGGCACTTCGAGTGTTATTTCATCATGGGACGCATCGAGCACCTGAATCGGTGCTAACCAGTTTTCGAATTCAGCTGCCGAGCAGCGCTCTTCTACGTAAGACAAAAACTGTGACCATGTTTCATGAGTATGTTGATGCATCAGCATGAATTATTCCTATCTTCCTTGTTGTGCAGAGTTATGAACAACCTTTCCACAATATGTTCTGGGGGCTTTTTTCGATGTCAATCTAACACGCGATCTTAAACCTAGCAACAAAATTATCGACAGAATTTTAAGCGTTTGAACATGAGGAATTAGTGTAGATGTTTTGCGGATTGAGTCGTTGAGATGACGAAGAATTATCAGAAAAAAAGTCGATTTGAAAGTGAACACAATGACGGATGATGAGAATTACTCAGAGGTGAGTAGTAGTACTTGCATGCGTGAAAATAGGAAAAAGAAACTGCAGTCACCACTGATTGCGCACTCATTTGCAACCAATCGTAGATCAAAACAGCCCTTATGCTTGGCCATGTACCATAAGAAGAGCTGACGCTTGATCCGCAACACGTTTGTTCGCATTTTTTTGCAGTTCGATGGCTTGCATAATAGCCTGTCTTCGGTAACCTAAGCTAAAGAGAGCTTTTGTGCGATTAAGAAGCGAGGGGGTGTGTTGAGGTTCTAATTTAAGGGCGCGCTCAATATAGTTAAGCGCCGCGAGATTATTTCCTTTTTGGAGGTAGAGTGCGCCGAGAGTTTGGAGGTCGTAAGCGCTTTGTGGAGCGAGAATGACAAGAGCTTCGAAAAAAGAAATAGCCGTATCGTAATGACCTTGGCGAATGTAAGAATAACCAACAAATCGCAAATCATCGAGCTCAGCAGATCCCCAACCGAGAATTTCTAACCATGCTTCACTTTTCATTGCTATTATCCTTTATGGTAACGACGTCTTTCGGCGTTGATGTCATATAAATCCTTATTACATCTCATAATAAGGTTGACTAAACGGAGCAGTGTCTCGCGTTCACCATCATACTGTACTTGAGCTTTTTCCTCTTCCCACTTCATTCTTTGAGCCGAAGAGGGTCTTATAGGGGGTTTATTGGCCATCGGGAGTCTTGGGTAAAGATTTAAGTCTATTTTTGACAGCTTCTAATTTTTCATTGTTTCCCATTCGAGGTATTAGGTCTTGGGTGAATAAGTTCGTCTTCGCACTATATATGGAGGGGGGCTCAATAATCGACCAAGGAATGTTTATCTGATCTTGACCGGTAAAAGTCGAAATATGAGAAATGTAGGCCGGCTCCGTAACATCAGCCCTTGCTGGGCCTGCTACCAGCCTATCTTCCTTAACAGCAGGTCCGTTAGCTAAAGCCTCTTGATCTTGAGCCCAGCGATTATTGTTTCCAATGGGGAGATTATCAATTGTATCTGCCATATCCTTCACTCATATTGTTGTCTCTTTTACCGCATGTGCCAGATCGAGGTTTTTTTCTCAAGGTTAGTTGCGGAATTGAGTCAGGTTTATATCGGTTCTAAGTTGCTTTTTCGCTTATAATGAACAGCTAATTAGTGAATTTCGCATATTAGTCATCCTTTTTCAGATCTTTTTTCTTGAACCTAAGCAAAAATCCTCAGAAAAAGCTGTAAAAAATTAATTTTAATGATCTCAAATGAATTTTCCCACTCATTTCCACAATTTTTTATTAGATGAACATAATAGTTTCTTATTCAAAGGATTACGTGCGCTTTTTTTATGATTGATTAGGGGGTTTATCTTAGATTAAATTGAAAAACAATTTGCCAAGTTGAGTAGCTGGTGTTAATCTGTGGAAAAAAGTGGGAAAAGTGGCATAGGCCATGGGTAAATTCTTTTTCAGTGGCTCAGTAGCGGCAAAGCTCGATGAGAAAAATCGATTTGTCCTGCCACAAGATTTACGTTTTGGATTGGTGGAAGAAGGGGAACTTTCTTTCACAATTGCCTTAGGTCTTGGAGGCTGCCTTTCGATTTACCGAAGAAGTGATATTGATAAGATGGTAGAACGCTTCCGCGCTAAACAACATTTAGCCAAATACCAGAAATTTTTTACCGTCTTCTTTTCCACACTCTTTCCTACTACTTGCGACAAAATTGGAAGGGTTACATTGCCTGCGACATTGAAAAATGCAACTAATATTAAGAATGAAATCATCATTGCGGGTGTTTTGAACAAAATTGAAATCTGGCCAAAAGACCGCTACGAAACCAACCTGAAAGCGATGATGGAAGGGAAAGACATGGAGTTTGATTTAGGCCGTTTGGCAGAAGAAGCATTTGCTCTTTTGGATGAGAGAGAAGAGGAGGCTGTTTTATGAAGCAACCCCATGCGGCGAGCCCTCTTCACAAATCTGTCATGCTTGACGAAGCTTTGAGCTTTTTTGAAGGCAAAACACTTCATACTTTCTTTGAGGGTACAGTGGGAGCCGGCGGTCATGCCCGCGCTTTTCTTGCAGCTCATCCGGAAATCCAACACTACATCGGATGTGATCAAGATCCGGAAGCATTAGATATTGCAAGGAGTATTTTGGCTCCTTGGGAAGATAAAGTGGTTTTGGTCCACAACAATTTTTCTTCGCTCGATGCCGTCCTAAGCGAGAGAAAGATTTATAGAGTTGACGGTTTTTTTTTGATCTAGGAGTTTCTTCTATGCAATTAGATCAAGGTGAAAAAGGGTTTAGTTTTCAGAAAGAAGGTCCACTCGATATGCGCATGGATCCCACAGGACAGCTCACGGCTGAAGAAATTGTAAATAGATGGGATGTCAAAGAACTCGGGGCAATTTTCCGTGATTTAGGAGAAGAACCTCGTTGGCGAAGAGCAGCAGATGCTATTGTCAGAGAGCGTCGGCAAAATCCTATCATGACGACTAAACATTTGGCCGATCTAATGGCTTCTGCCCTAGGCAGTCGTACTAGAGGAAAACTACATCCTGCCACGCTAATATTTCAAGGATTGCGTATTTGTGTAAATCGTGAATTGGATGTTTTAAAAGAAGGCTTGTCTAAAGCTCTAGAGTTATTGACTCCTGGCGGACGAATGGGAGTGATTAGTTTTCATAGGCTGGAAGACCGGATTGTGAAAGAGGTTTTCCGTACAGCGGCAGCTCCTCTCAAGCGCTCACGGGGTGATACACAACGGCAAAGTCCTCTCTTCCGCTTGTTAACGAAAAAACCTTTAGCTCCTCAATTCGCTGAAATGCGCGCCAATTCTCGCTCTCGTAGTGCTAAAATGCGCTTTATTGAAAAGTTGGAGCAAATATGAATGCTAAATGGACCTTTCGTTTTGCGATTTGCCTAGCCGTATTGGGATTTTCTTTATATGCACACATTGAAAAGCAAAATCAGATTACAGCTATGCGTATCCAGCTTCCAGAAAGGGTGGGCCATCTTAAAGCCTTACAGGAAGATAATACCCGGCTACGTTATGAGATTGAACAGTTCGAAAGTCCTGAACATTTGATTGAGCTTGCTCGGCACCATGAGTTTAGCCATTTACGACATCCGATGGTGAAAGAAATCCTAAGGATGCCCGAAGGGATCGCCGCTACGGTTCCATCCAATAAAGAAGATGTTCCAGCCCGTCATCATTCTTCTATTACTCTGGCCACGGGTAGCCCCTAGGCTCTATAAAATTCGCTATTTTTATTCCTTTGAAAGTGCGTTTTACTTCAGAGTGAATAGTCGTAAAGACTCAAATTGCCCCAAGTCCTTTCACATCAGAGTCTTTGCAATCAAAAGATCAGAAAATCGGTAATTTTAAAGTAGACAGAGAACAATGTCTTCAAATCTTAGCAACAGAGTGGGTCCAGGTGATCGTAAAAGGCTCGTTGTAATATTTTTAGGACTTTTTTTTCTTTTTGCTCTCCTATTGTTGCGTTTTTACAACATCCAGATCGTACAGGGAGAAAAATGGCTTCGGATTGCGAACTCGCAGCACTATACAATGGTTAGCGAACCTGCCAGGAGAGGGCTTTTTTATGCGGATAATTCTCGGAAAGCTGGACATCCGCAACCTATACAACCTCTCGTTATCGATGTTCCTAAATTCCACCTCTACATTGATCCGATAGCGATCCCCATTGCAGAGCGAGAAACAATTGCCCAAAAGTTAAGTGACTGCTTACGCCTCAAAGCCGATGCTAGCAAAAAATTACGGGCACAATTCGACAAAAAAAGTCGGAGTCGTAAGTTAGTGATGTGGATCGATCGAAGTCAACACGAAGATATTGTGAATTGGTGGCGCACTTTTGCTAAGAAGAAGAAAATTCCACGTAACGCCATTTTTTTTGTGCAGGATTGGCGGCGTTCATATCCTTACGGGAAATTATTAGGACAAGTTTTACATACTGTTCGCGATGATCGTGACGAAAAAACACATCAAGTGATTCCGACAGGTGGATTAGAGGCAATTTTCCATTCCTATCTCTCAGGGGTTCCGGGTAAACGTCAAATCATGCGTTCCCCACGACATCCTCTAGACACAGGCGAACTCATTAAAGCACCACAGCATGGGGCTGATGTTCATCTTACTATTGATCACTACTTGCAAGCTGTAGCTGAAGAGGAGATTTGCAAAGCCGTTAAGCAGGCAAATGCTAAAGGGGGATGGGCCTTGATGATGGATCCCCGCACGGGAGAAATCATGGCTTTAGCGCAATATCCCTGGTTTGCCCCCAGTGCCTATCGCCGTTTTTTTAATGATCCGCTTTTGCGCGATCATACCAAAGTTAAAGCGGTAACGGACCCCTACGAGCCTGGGTCTATCATAAAGCCTTTTACCCTTTCCCTCGCTCTTCTAGCGAATGCTGAATTGGAAAAGCAGGGCAAAAAACCTCTTATTTCTACAGAAGAAAAAATACCGACTTCGCCTAGGCCCTTTCCAGGACGCTCAAAGCCTGTCAAGGATCTACATAGTTATCGGTACTTAAATTTTGCCATGGGGTTGCAAAAATCATCCAATGTTTACATGTCTACGGTTGTCCAACGTATCATTGAGCAGATGGGAACGAATTGGTACCGTTCTTGTTTACATGATATTTGTGGTTTCGGTGTCAAAACCGGGATTGAGCTGCCGGCGGAAAGCCCTGGGTTATTACCCCAACCAGGAAAGTTGCATCCCAATGGCGCTCTTGAATGGTCGGCTCCCACGCCTTATTCGTTAGCGATGGGACATAATGTACTCGCTAATAGTATGCAAATGCTACGTATGTATGCCATTTTAGCTAATGGGGGTTTTGCTGTGCAGCCTACTCTTGTAAGAAAAATTTCCCGCAAGGAAGCTAATGGTCAAGAGAGTATATTGGTCAATTACAGTCTCGAGAGAAGCAAGAAAGAGGCCCAGCGGCTTTTCCCGCAAAAAGTTGTAGATGAAATTGTCAGAACGATGAAATACACAACTAAGCCAGGGGGATCAGCTTCTAGAGCAGATATAAGTGGTTATACAGAGGTGGGGAAAACAGGAACTTCAGAAAAAGTTATTAATGGTCGATACTCAAAAAAAGATCACATATCCACTTTCGTAGGTTTTGCGCCTGTTGCAAACCCTTGTTTTGTTCTCTTGATTGCCATTGATGAACCTGAGTATAAATATATTCCTGGGGTCGGCAAAAATCAGCTGGGAGGGATGTGTTGTGCGCCCGCATTCCGCGAAATCGCCACACGTACCTTGCAATATTTAGGTGTAGAGCCAGATGATCCTCATGGGTACCCGCAAGGTGATCCCCGTTATGATCCGTTAAAAGCCGATTGGGTTAAAGAAACAGCAATTCTCAAAGAGCTATTCCAAAAATGGAACCATTGATTCTTTAAAGGCAAAAAAAATAATATGAAAAAATTAAAAGTCTTACTCAAAGATCTACCCGAAGCTATTCTACGTGGAAACAAAGAGAATTCAATAACCGGGCTTTGTGCCTATTCTAAGCTTGTCGCCCCTGGTAACCTTTTTATTGCCAAGAGAGGGCTTCAAGTTGATGGAAATCGTTTTGTAGAAGAGGCAGTGAATGCAGGGGCTGTTGCAATTCTTTCAGATTTATATGATCCCTTTCTCTCGCCTCATGTGACCCAAATTGTTCACCCTGATGTTTCTCGAGCAGAAGCGGTATTAGCTTCTGCCTATTATGAAAATCCTTCGGAGCATCTTTTCTTAGTCGGAGTGACAGGAACGAATGGGAAGACAACAACAACTTACATACTTCGTCACCTTCTCAGTGAAGCTGGGCATCCTTGTGGTTTAATTGGAACTGTAGAATGGGATCTTGGGCAAAAAATTCAGCCTGCTTTGCAAACAACGCCAGATTGTATTACGAATTGTCGGCTTTTGCGAGAAATGATAAACGCAGGATGTCGTTCTGCCGTTATGGAGGTCTCTTCCCATGGTATCGATCAAGGAAGAGTGCGCAACCTGGAGTTTGATGTAGGCGTTTTTACTAATCTCTCGCAAGATCACCTTGATTACCATCACACGATGGAGAATTACGGAGCCGTTAAAGCGCAGTTCTTTGCTTCCCTTAATGACAATCAGCCAGCCAAGGAATGGCCCAAAACAGCGGTTACTAACATCGACAGTCCTTGGTCTTCGCATATGATGGCTCGTTGCACGGCGAAACAGTTGACCTATTCTTTAAAGCAAAATGCTGATCTTGAGGCATCTAATATACATTTAGATGGCAGTGGCACTTCCTTTGACCTTCATTACCAAGGCCAAAAAATTCGTGTAAAAAGTCATCTGATTGGACGATTTAATATCTACAATCTCTTAGCTGCCACAAGCGTTGCTCTTATTTATGGGATGTCTTTGGAAATGATTGTGGAGAAAATTTATACATTTACGGGAGTTCCTGGTCGACTTCAACAAATCCCTAATTCACTTGGACTTTTTGTGTTTGTGGATTTTTCGCATAAAGAAGAAGCATTAAGAAGTGTTCTAACGACTTTACGTGAAATATCCAACCAAAGAATCATCACCGTATTTGGATGTGGAGGAGATAGGGATCGCAGCAAGCGTGCAAAAATGGGAAGAGTCGCGACAGAATTATCGGATTTATCGATTATTACGAGTGATAATCCACGGCATGAAGATCCTGAAGCTATCATTGCAGAAATTTTACAGGGATGCTCGGAATCACAACGATTTATCGTGGAACCAGATCGGCGTAAGGCCATCTTTTATGCTATCGAGCAGGCGCAACCTGGCGATACCGTGCTTATTGCAGGTAAAGGGCATGAAAGGCAGCAGATTTTTGGTAGTAGGGTCATAGAATTTGACGATTGCGCAATCACAAAAGAAGCTTTAGAAAGCACCTCTAAACTAGGGGTGTAAGCTGCTTTTTGATTCAGAAGGGATACTACCGCCGACCCCTGCTATCCATTGATAAATGCGCGTTGAAATGCGACGAAACCTTTCTCCAACAACTAGATAGGATGATTGCCCTGGTGTTATCTTCTCTTTTATCTAAAAGAGATCTTCTGTTAAAAAAGGACAGCAATTGCATTTCAGCGGCGGTTATGTTTTTAATTTCCCGAATCTTATGTAGCTTCTTATTTCTTTTTGGCTGGCTCCCTTTGTGCGAGTCTTCATTTGCAGGAGCAGAGGGCTTCACCATCTGCAAAGGCCTTCCTTCCTATGTAAATAATGGATTATCTGTTGCACCTCTTATTATCCTTGATCCTGGTCATGGTGGAACAGATGAAGGTGCAAAAGTCCAAAGTGTGTTAGAGAAGAGAATAGCCTTAACAACAGCTCTTCTAACAAAGAAACAACTCGAAAGTCTTGGCTATCGTGTCATTATGACTCGCAGTCGTGATGTTTTTTTAACCTTACCCAAACGGGTCGATATTGCGAATAAATCCAAAGCGGCCCTTTTTGTTAGCATCCATTACAACTCCTCTCCCAATCCTTCGGCTAAAGGAATTGAAATCTATTTCTTTGAAGCGAGAGGACAAGAACGTACGCGAGCATCTAAACGGCTTGCGAATACGATTTTACATCAGGTGATTGATCAAACAGAAGCTCATTCGCGAGGCGTGCGACGTGGTAACTTCCACGTTGTCCGTGAAACTGAGATGCCTGCTGTTCTTGTGGAAGGGGGATTTATGACAAATATCGATGAACGCTTTCAACTTAAAGATCGCAAGTATCTGGAAAAAATTGCAAAAGGCATCGCACAAGGCGTGCATAAATTTTTGAACACTTAGTGATGACCACCGCCGCCATGACCACCATGGCCGCCGTGTCCCCCGTTATGATCACCGCCATGTCCACCATTGTGGCCGTCATCATGATGGCCATTATTATGATTCCCATTGTTATGATCATAATGGTTGTCGTAATCTCTACCATACCACCCGCCCCCTGGAGCGCCCCATACTCCCCAAACCGCTCCACCGCCTCCGTAATAAACTCCTTGATCATGATTACAGTACCAAGATCCATCATAATAGGACCAGCAAGGGTCATCATTAGGAGGGTAATTGCCTGCATTGAATTCAAAATCTTGCCCCAAGATACAAGGCATGCAAATTAGTGTGGCAAATAGTGGAGATAGAATTTTCATAAGTCCCTTTGGTACATAAGCACTTTTGTTCCAAATAGGGAAAATGATCTTGTTCGTCAAGAAAAACGTCCTCGGCGCGACTCGAACGCGCGGCCTGCTGCTTAGGAGGCAACCGCTCTATCCACCTGAGCTACGAGGACAAGAAAATTGGTATAAATGGTAATGTTCCTTATACTTTGTAGCAAGTTTGAATATTAGGGGGATGTATGACGGCGACCGCGGACATAGGACTTATCGGCCTTGCAGTTATGGGTCAAAACCTTGTTCTGAATATGAATGACCATGGATTCACCGTTGCTGTTTTCAATCGGACTTATGCTCGAACAGAAGAATTTTTGAATGGGCCTGCAAAAAATACCAATGTCATTAGTAGCAAAGATTTGAGCGGTTTTTTTCGCGCCCTGAAAAGGCCTCGTAAAGTCATGATGATGGTCAAAGCAGGTCAGCCTATCGATGATTTAATCGAAGAGTGCCTTCCCTTTCTTGAAGCTGGTGATATCATCATTGACGGCGGTAATAGCCTCTATACAGATACAGAAAGACGAGAAACCTACTTGCGTAATAAAGGGATTTTATATGTAGGTGCCGGAGTTTCGGGAGGTGAAGAGGGCGCTCGTCACGGTCCCTCCATCATGCCTGGAGGTAATGAGGAGGCATGGCCTGCTGTAAAGCCGATTTTTCAAGCCATTGCTGCCCGTGCTGATGACGGTCTTCCTTGTTGTGATTGGGTTGGTGAGGGAGGGGCCGGTCATTATGTTAAAATGGTACATAACGGCATCGAATACGGAGATATGCAGATTATTGGCGAGGCTTATCAATTACTGCGTACAGTAGCCGGATGCTCCTTACAAGAATTGCATGATATTTTTGTCGAGTGGGATAAGACGGAACTGAAGAGTTATTTGATCGAAATCACCAGTCAGATTTTCAATTATATGGATTCTGACGGTAAACCATTACTTGATAAAATTTTAGACGTAGCTGGTCAGAAAGGAACAGGCAAGTGGACGGGAATTAGCGCTTTGGAGGAGGGAATTCCGGTAACTTTGATTGTCGAGGCAGTATTTGCACGTTGTCTTTCGTCCCTTAAAGAGCAGAGAATTAAAGCAGCCACCCTGTTTCCTAGAGAGGAAAAGCCGCTTAAAGATAAGAAAGCGTTCATTGAACATGTTCGTCAAGCCCTTTATGCAGCTAAAATCATCAGTTATACCCAAGGATTTATGCTTATGCAGGCCGCTGCCAAAGCTTTTAATTGGCACCTAAATTATGGCGGGATTGCCATGTTATGGAGAAATGGTTGTATTATTCGTAGTCAATTTCTAGGCAAGATTAAAGACGCTTACACGAATAATGCAGCACTTGAAAGTTTACTATTCGATCCATTTTTTGCTGATGCGATCCGTAAAGCCGATAAGAGCTGGAGAGAAGCAGTAAGTAGCTCTGTAGAATTTGGCGTTCCTATTCCTTGTTTGAGTTCGGCTCTTACTTTTTTTGATGGTCTACGCACGAAAGAATTACCCGCCAATCTGCTACAAGCGCAGAGAGATTTTTTTGGTGCGCACACTTATGAACGGGTCGATTCTCCGCGAGGCCAGTTTTTTCATACGAATTGGACAGGAACAGGTGGTACAACGAGTTCTTCGACCTACAATATTTGAACTCATGACCTAGACAAGCTCTATACGAGCTGTGGTTATTTAATGATCTTGTAATGTAACAAGTATGCGTTTTGTATAGCTACCTCTACTTGGGTTTTACTGACTTTTTGAATATCTCTATTATCGCATCGGTACCATATATCTTCTATTTCAACATGGCATATGTAATGCCCTTTCTGCATTGAAACTCCAAGGTGGGAGATGAAAGCATCACAGTTGTATGCCGGAGTATCTCCTGAAACTACTTGATCAGCTGGTAAGGTAAAGCGTAGACCGCAATTAATTTTATCATTAATTTTTATGGATGATTTCCCAGATGGTTTAAAGCGAATCAGTTGAAAAAAAAGCTCGTCAGGAGGCGTTTTAAAAGCAAGTTTACCTCCGCCTTTTGGATCATCTAGCCTCATGAAGCTTTCTGTAAAGAGCTCGTGAAAAGCCCTTTCTTTAGCAAAAGGATTGCGGATTGTTCTTTTATTGTGCTGATTAATGTGCACAGGAATCACGCTGCATGTAATTTCTGAAGTGCTCGTTTTTCTGGAAATACGCAGAGTAGGGCCCTTGTATGGTTCCATGATAGTCATTAGGCCATCATGTGCATCTTCCATTCTGTTTTGATTAGAAGATATATGAGGGTTTTTAGTACTTAGGAATTCTCTTAAAGTCTGACTATTCGCTCTGCGTGCAATACTTTCTCTACTTAGTGAAGAGGAATCATAAACGGAATAAAAATCCTCGAAAGGTTTTAACTGCAGAGCGATTGTATGTAAGGAAGGAATTACACGTATAAATTGTGCCTGAGCATTAACCCAGCAGTTATTCGAAGCATTCGCTATACCAACAGGCCTCACCTGGAAAAAAGGAGTTTTGGATTCTTCTCTTCTAATGGCTGTTCCGGGAGCAGATAGGGTAGGGGTAGGCATGGGCATAGATGAAGAAGAAGATGGTGAAACAGAGGGCAAAGCCGATACAGGGGGAGATGATGATGATGAACTATGAGGTGGAGAGGGAGAAGCTGCCTCAGGAGGAGATGATGATGATGAACTATGAGGCAGAGAGGGAGAAGCTGCCTCAGGAGGAGATGATGATGATGAACTATGAGGCAGAGAGGGAGAAGCTGGTGTATGAACTTTCCCCATTTCTAGCTGCTGAAATAAAATAATTATTTTATAAGAATTGGTTGCGTAACGCAAATCATCACATATTGTTTCATCAGTTATATGGGCAAGATTAAGGTTTTTTTTTGCACTTGCTAAAAGAGAGTCGATTGTATCGAGCGCGATAGAGCGAGTCGCTATATCCGTTTTGTGATATTCATTTTGAATTTTGCAAATTAAACTTCTAGCTTGTTCTATCTCGAATTTAATTGTCAGATGAGTTGGGCTAGCCAAGGGCAATGATATAGACATAAGATATGTTTTTTTTATTACTATTATATAATAAATTAACTAATAATCGCAAATTTTGCTTATTTTTAAAATAATATAGTTAAAAAAATAGAATTAATAATGACTTTCAAAAAAAATATTCATTAAGATTAAAGAATTATTTTTTACTAAAAGTTGTTAGAATTGTCAACGAAGTATTTTTTTAGCCGCCATCAGCTTTAAGTACTTCCATAAAGGCTGATTGGGGAATATTGACTTTACCAATTTCCTTCATCTTCTTTTTGCCCTTTTTCTGTTTTTCCCAAAGCTTGCGTTTACGTGTAATATCACCGCCATAGCATTTTGCAGTGACATTCTTTGTAATGGCTCTTATGGTCTCTCGTGCAATAATCTTACCTCCAACTGCAGCTTGAATAGGAACTTTAAATTGCTGCATGGGTATAACATCGAGAAGTTTTGCGCAAATAGCTCGACCTTTGCTTTCTGCTTTGCTGCGGTGGACTAAGCAAGAGAAAGCATCGACTGGTTCTTCGTTTACTTTGATTTCGAGCTTAATAATATCTCCAGCTTCATATTTCTCAAACTCATAATCAAAGGAAGCGTAACCACGTGTAATGGACTTTAACTTATCATTGAAGTCGGTAATGATTTCATTTAGAGGGAAACGATACGTTAGAATGAGACGTTTAGAATCAAGCGTTTCGGTCTTTGTCAGTTCACCACGCTTTTCCATGCCTAAGCTCATGAGGGCTCCTAAATATTCAGAAGGAGACATGATGTGACAAATCACCCATGGTTCTTCGACTGAATCGATTTGGGCTGGATCAGGGTAGTGAGCAACATTGTCTATATCTTGAGTCGTGCCATCGCCAAGGGTAAACTTATAGACAACACTTGGAGCGGTAGTAATGATATCTAAATCAAATTCTCTTTGGAGTCTCTCAAAGACAATTTCCAGATGGAGAAGACCGAGAAAGCCACAACGAAAACCAAATCCTAAGGCGAGACTACTCTCCTGTTCCACATACAGAGCCGAATCATTGAGTTGTAATTTGACAAGAGCGTCGCGTACAGCTTCAAAATCGGAAGAGTCTACTGGATAAATACCGGCAAAGACTACAGGACTGATTGCACGAAATCCTGGTAATGGCTCTCCAGCTGGATTTTTTGCATGGGTAACAGTATCGCCGATTTTCACGTCCGATGTTTTTTTGATATTGGCGACAACATAGCCTACTTCTCCTGGGCGGAGCGATTCAACAGGCGTCTCATGAGGTGAAAAGATACCCACTTCCAAAACCTCAAACGTTTTTTCGGTCACCATGAATTTGATGGGAGTCTTTTTCGTTATCTCACCACTGATAACACGGACGTACACCATGACACCCCTATAGGGATCATAGTGTGAATCAAAGACAAGAGCGCGCAGAATGTCATCATTTAGTAAGGTGGGAGCTGGGACTAAAAGAAGAATCTGTTCGAGAATATCTTTAATTCCAATACCTGATTTCGCTGAGCAACTAACTGTATTAGAGGTGTCCAGGCCAATTACATCTTCTATCTGTTGCTTGACTCCTTCTGGATCTGCGGAGGGAAGATCAATTTTGTTGATTACAGGCACAATTTCTAAGTTGCGATCAAGAGCCAAATGAACATTAGCGAGGCTTTGTGCTTGAACACCTTGCACAGCATCCACAACGAGCAGGGCGCCTTCACAAGCAGCTAACGAACGTGAAACTTCATAGGAAAAATCGACATGGCCCGGTGTGTCGATAAAATTGATCGTATAAATTTCGCCATCATCTGCTTGGTATATCATGGTTACAGGATGAGCTTTTATTGTAATACCGCGCTCACGTTCTAAATCCATAGCATCGAGAACTTGTTCCTGCATATCGCGTGCAGCGATTGTCTTTGTTAATTCCAAAAGGCGGTCAGCAATTGTAGACTTGCCGTGATCGATATGGGCGATAATAGAAAAATTGCGAATATTTTTAGGATTATAGGACATCTGAATTGTCTCAAGGTAGATAAGATGAAAGATTAACAGAAGGCGTGATTGTTAAACAGGGGCGTAATCAGGAATAAAAAAAAGATCCCACTGAATTTTCAGTGGGATCTTTTATTGTACAGCTATTTCAACAAAAATTAGGTCGTAATTTTCACTGAGGCTGTTTCAGAAGAAGAAGACGCCTTCTCTTCTACAGGTTTTGCTTGTGGATCTTTATCACTTGTCAATCTGGCAAATTGCTTACCAAGAGAACGCCCTGCAAAGAGCCAAGCAAAAATGATCGCAAACAAAATAGCAGCGACGTAAGGAGTAATTAAGGTTAAAGATCCAAGAGCTACGATTAAGCCTTGGTTGATGATAGCGCCACCTGATTTACCGAAGCGCGCTCCTACAACGTCGATAGCTGCTTTACCTTTGACTTTAATCTCTTGGTCAAGAGGGATATAAGCCATTTCTTTGGTTGGGTCAAAGAGAGAGTACTTAGCAGACTTACTCATAATATTTTGTACCATACCAAAGATAACCGCGAGCATTAAGGGGGAAGTGCCCATCATAGCCACAAAACCGGACAGATTGTCGCGGAAGATGACGAAGCTAAAGAATCCGACACCAGTAACTAAGAGAACAACAGGCGTTACAAGAGCGCCGAATGTCCATCCAAATTTACGAATAACATTTCCACCGATGAACAACATCATAAAGATAGTTGTTAATCCTGTCGCAGTAGAGAAGTAGCCCATGAATGTACTGTAATCATTCGGATTTGGGTACTGGAGTTTGAGCTGACCTTTCCAGGTTACTTCAACGAGTTGTATAGCAATACCATAAGAAATAACGAGAATCGCTAAACAGAGTACATATTTAGATTTGAAAAGATAGGCAAAGCTTTCTTTGAGAGAGAGTTTTGGCTTCTCTTTTTTAGCTTTTTTAGTTTCAGCTGGATCGAAGAAGCGGCTATCAGTTAAGACGTTTTTATTGATCCAATAATAGATGCTTATGATCAAAAGTCCCGATACGATAACTGCTAGCATCATATAGTTAAGAGAATATTGCCATGGATCAACTCCAGCAGGAAGAAAGGATCTTACGTCCGAGAAGAAAACGATAGCGGGACCTGATACGAGCATAGCCAAGTTAGCTCCAAGACCGAACATGGCATAGAAGCGCTTGGATTCGGAAACACGTGTAATATCGTTCGCAAATCCCCAGAAGAGAAGAGATGTAGCGACGCTTCCCCACAATTCAGACATTACGTAAAACAATGCATAGGTCCAATTTCTAAAAATAGCCACTAATCCAGCAAAACCAGCAGGTAATGCTGCTTGTAAACGGTCAGCAAGATCTGTGGGGTGAAGGGCATCGCGGCAAGGATAAAGGACTAATACAAAAAGAGCGAAAAAGGCCAAGAAAGAAGAAATCAGTGTGTAGAAAACTTTTTGCTTCGAAAATGAGTTGCTGAGCTTGGCATAAATAATCATGAACAAAACTGCCATCGGCAAGACACCCCAGACCTTTAAGAAAGGAATGGCTTCCGCACCTGAACCTGGTGCTGTGACGATCAGCGTGTCTTTAGTATCTCGCAGAATGGTGTAGTTGAAGTTGATGAAAAAGAAAAGCATGAGCATGGGGATAAGCTTTTTCAGCTCGTATGCATGGACGGGCCAAAAAAATGACCTCCATTTCCCAAATTCTGCTTGTTTTGTTTGTGACATGTTTGGTTTCCTTTAGAATTAACAACAAAAAAATAATTGTACGCGGTTCGTGCAGAGGAGCCCGCTAGAAAGAGTATTTTATCAGCTATTCGTTAAAAGACAAGAGGAATATTCTTTAAACGTGGGAATCAGTTGTATTGATAATAACGATCGCAGTCTTGTATTTAAAACCTTCAAAAAACCCACTAATTTCCGATCAAAATTACAATTATAAGTAAAATGCGTCCTTATTTTTTTTGTAAAATGTTAATTGAAATTGGAGAGGGTTTTGAATGTTAAAAATTGATAATAACAAAGTATTGCTGTGAACAAACAGCAATACTTTGTTGATAAATAGTCGATTGAGCTTAGTTTAAGGACAATCTCTAAAACTATTTTTGCGTTAAGGCTTTAAAGCAGCTGTTTCGTTAGCGTAATTAGCAATAGATTGTTGAGCGTTGAGTGCCTCAACATAAGAAGCCCATAAGTCTTGATCTGCTTTGCCGTGACGGATTGAAGCGATTAACTCACGTTTGCAATGTGCAATAGATTTTTTAGGACTTAAAATGGCAATCATTTCTTTATCGCCAGCAAGCTTTGCGAAGTTAAGCATTCTTTCTAATTGACTGCGTGTAAAAGAATATTGATCGCGACGTTTACGTGATCCACGTGCAGCTCTTTGTTTAGGAGCAACAGTTCCAGGACGATCAGGTTGGATAATAAATTTTTCTATTAAAGAGCCAAGTTCAGAAGGTTGTTTGCTTTTCATTTTGCGAAGAGTGAAATGGTGCATATAGCCGCCAGAAGTCATGGGGATGTAACGGCAAAGATCGTTTTCTTTTCTTCCATTTACTTTTCTAATAGCCCTTGAAATAACATCTTCTATTTCTTTCATACTTTTCATGGTTGGCTCTAATGTTTCATTTTTGTTCATGTTATGCATAGTGTCCTCGTGCATTTGTTAGTTAATATTCCAACTGTTGTTCAGAAGAAGAATAGATTTCTTCGATAATCTCTTATTTTTATTTCTAGAAACGTTAAATTTACATACTTGAATTTCTAGCGTTTTAGTTTTGTTGCCTCATAAAAATGAAAGTCAAGTTTATAATCACTTTAGCGTTTTACACAATTTCGGAGTTTAAAAGAAGAACTGTATTTCATGCAAGCGATTATGAATTTTATTAGAATTTACGTACTAATTGCTTTGAAGCTAGAGCTGATTTCACAAGAAAATTCGTCTATTTGATGGATTTTGATTTGAAGTAATTTTGAAATGTTAGCGGTTATTCTTAATTCTTGATTGGCGCAAATATACCTAAAGCCAACTACAAAATTTACAATTTACCTGTCTAATAATTTTGATTCTTCCTTTAGTTGGCTGACAATTGTCGGATGGGAACAAATTTAAACTTTTGAATTTCTTTTTTAAAAATTAAATTTCTAAATTCTATTTGTCAGATGCTTCGCCTACTTCTCTGCTCAAATTTTTGGGGAATCCTACAAGAACTTGTAAAATGGATAAAAAGATTGGCGTTAGGGAAGGATACTACTTAAATCAAATTTCCATCATTTTTCTACATTCAACTAATTTCTAAGGCAAATTGGTTATGAATATAAAATTTGAATCAAAATTGACGTGCCTCAGTAAAAAAAAATACGAAATCGATAAAAAATTTTTTTTAGACCCCATCTTTGAGAAAGACATAGGCAAAAGTAAGAGAATCTTATAAAATCTTCTCCATTAGGGCTGTAGGTAATATGGATAATGAAACTACAAAAAATTTGCTTCACACCCGTTTTGTTCTTGGGGTTGTTGCAGGTAAGGGCGGAGTAGGGAAATCCACTGTTGCCGTCAACCTTGCAAGAGCAGCATCTAAACAAGGGTTTCGGGTTGGAATTATCGATGCCGATATTTATGGTCCCTCGTTACGTCATATGTTACCTGAAGAAATACCGCCTAAAGAAAGCCCTTCATCTCCGGGTCATATTATTCCTGCTGTCTCGTCAGGGATCAAAATGATTTCGATGGCTTTTTTTTGTGAGGGAGACACCTCGACGGCAGTAAGGGCTCCTTTTGCTAATGGTTTAATAGGGCAATTTCTTCATAAAGTAGAATGGGGTGAACTCGATCTTCTATTGATAGATTTCCCTCCTGGGACAGGAGATATTCACCTGACGATTGCTCAAGAAATTCGTTTGAATGGAATGGTCGTAGTTACTACACCGCAAGAGATTTCTTTATTGGATGTGCGCAAGGCGATTCACATGTGTGACAAAATGCAGCTTCCTATTTTGGGTGTGGTAGAAAATATGAGTTATTGGCAGGAGAGCCCAGATCGGGAGAAGATGTTTCTCTTTGGGGAAGGAGGCGGTCATCGATTGTGTGAAGAAACGGGTATTCCGTTTTTAGGTGAAATCCCCATCGAGCCTCGTTTAGCGCAAGCTGCCGATAGAGGGGACGATATATTTGCTTGTCATCCCTCTTGTAATGCTGCGCAAGTTTTAGACCAGGTAAGCCATAAGCTTCTTCAGCACCTGGCTTGGTTAGAACAGATGGAAGGACAATACCTAAAAAACTTTGAATTGGTCTGGCAATGAGCTTTGATCTGGCTATGTTAATTCGCAGTATCATCCAAAAAGATAAATCTACATTCACAATCGAATGGGGCGATGGAACAATATATGACTATAAATTGGCCGATCTTCAAAAAAATTGCCCGTGCATTCGTTGTGGTGATGCAAAAAGACCTTCTTTTGTTTCCTCTATAAACCCTGAGGTGCAAGCTGTCCGGATTTACAATGTGGGAAGATACGCTATGTGCGTCGAATTTACTGATGGATGCTCTCGAGGTGTCTACACGTTTGCTATGTTAAAGGAATGGGGGAGATTGTCATGCGGATTCTGAATAAGATTTTACTGGGCTTGTGTGTTTTAGTGATAGGAGCGTGTTCGCAATCTTCTCTCCAATCTTCTGCTGAGAAAACGAAAGAAGGTTCATCAGCATGGATGCAAGAGAATGGTAAAATTAAAGTTCTCAGTACTGTCCGTATGATTGATGATGTGGTGGCAGAGATCGGAAAAGACCGCGTGGACCGGATGACATTAATCTATGGAGAGATTGATCCTCATAGTTATGAGCTCGTTAAAGGTGATGATGAAAAAATGGATTTCGCCCAAGTAATTTTTTATAACGGACTTGGATTAGAGCATGGAGCAAGCCTCTCCTATCGTATGCAAAAACACCCTAACGCTATTGCTGTAGCTGAAGCTGTTCGCCACAATTTTCCTGAGAAAATTCTTACGCATGGTGGACAAGTTGATCCTCACTTATGGATGGATATTTCTTTGTGGGTCAAGACTATCGATCCTATCGTGCAAGCATTGACAGATCTTTCTCCTAAAGATGGTGAGATGTTCCGTGCAAACGGAGAAAATCTCAAAGAACGGATGCTCGCGGTTCATAAAGAGATTGCAGCATCACTACAAGCCATTCCACAAGAGAAACGGTTTTTAGTAACAAGCCATGATTCTTTTCATTACTTCACCCGTGCTTATTTAAATGAAAATTCGGGACATGAAGAAGGCGACTGGAAGACACGCTACATCGCTCCTGAAGGACTTGCACCTGATGCCCAAATTAGTCCGGCTGATATCCAAGCTGTCCTGGCCTATTTAGTGGCGCATCGAGTGAACACTGTATTTTCTGAATCGAATATCAGTCGTGACGCATTGCGCAAAATTGTGGAAGCTAGTACAGCAAAAGGGTGGCCTGTCCAGATAGCCTCGATGAATCTGCATAGTGATGCAATGGGG
This sequence comes from Chlamydiota bacterium, assembly GCA_013288005.1. Lineage (GTDB taxonomy): Bacteria > Chlamydiota > Chlamydiia > Chlamydiales > Rhabdochlamydiaceae > JABDCS01. The sequence continues at coordinate 48,305 of JABDCS010000002.1, forward strand.
GGAAAAGAGACAGAAGCAGGAACCTATTTAGGAATGATGCATCATAATATGCGGGTAATGGTAGAGGCATGGAAAAATCCAGAAAATTGATAAAAAACTTATAAAACTCTCTCATGCAGGAGTAATTTCATTATGACTAACCCGCAGCCGACGGTCATAGAAGTTAGCCATTTGACGGTCAATTATCAAAAGGCTCCTGTACTTTGGGATATTAATTTCCATATTCCCATCGGTGGTCATATGGCCGCAGTTGTCGGCCCCAACGGAGCTGGCAAAAGCACTCTTCTAAAAGTATTATTAGGTCTTGTTCACCCCACTTCGGGTGTTGTACGTATTTTAGAAAATTCATTAAAGAATGTCCGCTGTAAGATCGCCTATATTCCTCAGAGGGGAGAGATCGATTGGGATTTCCCAATTACCGTTGTCGATGTTGTTTTAATGGGATGCTATGGACGCCTTCCTTGGCTTTGTTGGCCACGAAAACATGACCGAGAGCGTGCAATGGAAATGCTACAAAAAGTAGGCATGCTTCCTTATGCACAGAGACAAATTTCGCAACTTTCTGGCGGACAACAGCAACGGGTTTTTTTAGCTCGTGCTCTCATGCAAGATGCTGAAATCTATTTTATGGATGAGCCTTTTGCAGGTATAGATGCTGTAACCGAGCAAGAAATTTTACTGCTACTTCAAGAGTTGCAAAAAGAAAAAAAGACTCTCATTATTGTGCATCATGACTTGGCAACTGTGGAACGATATTTTGATTGGGTAGTAGTCTTGAATACATGTTTAATTGCATCAGGTCCTACTGCCTCGATATTTAATGCAGAAACAATTACGCGTGCTTATGGATCAAACTACGCTTTACTGAATGAAGCTGCACGTCTTAAGCTCTACCAGTCTGGATTACCCCAATGACTATCGATTGGCTAGTGTATTTCACTGACCCCGTTTTGCGAGCTCCCACTATAGGCTGTATATTAATAGGGTTTGCCTCTTCGCTTGTGGGGATGCTTATGCTTTTGAAAAAGCAATCTCTTATTGGAGAGGTCCTTTCGCACACCGCTTTTCCTGGGATCATTCTTGGAGCTGCCTTAACATCCTTATTCACTGTTGGCGAATATTTTAATTTATTTGTTATGGCAAGTGCTGCTGTTGGCTGCATAGCGGGTAATTGGGCCGTCTCTTTTCTTAAAAAGAGAATGCGTATTAAAAGTGATGCTGCCCTCTGCTTCACGCTAGCCGTTTTTTTTGGATTGGGAGTTCTGTTCGCTAGCAAAATTCAATCGACACATGTTGTTCTCTACAAACAGGCCCTTCTTTTCTTGTATGGGCAAGTAGCCACAATGACCGATGCCATGCTCATCCTCTATACGTGTCTTGCAATCCTAACGGTCTCTATTATTGTTCTTCTTTACCACCCTATCCAAGCAGTTTTATTCGATAGGCAATTTGCTAATATTGTCGGTTTGAAAACGACATTTATCGATCTCGTGGTTTCTGGACTTTTAATCCTCGCTATTGTGATCGGCATGAGGAGTGTTGGGGTGGTTCTGATGGCGGGTATGCTGATTGCCCCAGCGATTGCAGCCCGCGCATGGACAAACCGCCTGTGGTTATGCCTGCTTCTGGCTGCACTATTTGGAGTGTTTTCTTCCTATTTCGGTAATGTACTATCGGTAGAAGGCGCAAAAATCATTGCGCTCCACTATCCTGGGTGGAAATTTTCTTTACCGACTGGCCCACTTATATTGCTATTCGCAGCGGCATTAGCGGTGATTTCTATTTTTCTTGCACCTTCAGGTATTTTAGCGCGTTACATGCGCATGGCGCGTTTTCGTAGAAGGATGGCAAAAGAGCATTTCCTTAAAGCGTTATGGAGAAAAGGAAAGAGATATTTCATCACTCGAAAAGAAATAAGAATGATTTGCGAGCATAATCAGTCCATGCACAGAGTAGTTTTGCATGACCTGATCCGTGCGGGACTTCTAACAAAAGAGGTTGGAGGGCTTTATTCTCTAAGCGACAAGGGATGGGCTCATGCCTGTCACATCGTTCGACTACATCGTTTGTGGGAAGTCTATCTTGTGAAATATTTAAGTCAGGGAGTCGATAGAGTTCACCGTAGCGCAGAAGAGCTCGAACATGTCATGTCGCCAGAACTTGAGAGAGAACTTGAAAAGCTTCTAGGTGATTTAGATTACGATCCGCATCGACAACCTATCCCGACTAGAAGGGAGGCGACATGGTAGCGGCCCTTAATCCCTATTGGGGGAAAGATTTCAGTCAATTTTTTATTACGTTTGTGCAACGTCTTTTCCTTATGATAAAGGGGCAAACACAAGAGCTGGCTACTGATGAAATTCAATTACTTGTGCTTCTAGCAGTAAGTGTTGGGTGCTGTCTAATTGGCAATTTTCTTGTTTTGCGAAAAATGGCCATGCTCGCGAATTCTCTCTCCCATACTATTCTTTTAGGGATTGTTGGAGCTCAGGCGTTTTGGTTATTTTTTTTAAGAGAGAATGCGAGTGAGACCTATGCACTTTCATTACCCCTACTGCTTTTAGCGTCATTAATTTCTGCACTTTTAACCGCCTGGCTTACTCGACTTGTTACTAAAAAAGCGCGCCTTGAGGAAGGGGCCGGGATTGGACTTGTTTTTACCGTGCTTTTTGCTCTTGGTCTTGTAAGCTTAACTCTTTTTACGCGGGATAGTCATATTGGTGTTGAAGTAGTAATGGGCAATATAGACGCTCTTCACCGAGATGACGTTGCGCTTACTTGGAGCGTAGCAGCTTTTGATTTCGTCGCCATTTTCTTGCTCTACCGTGTTTTAAAAATTACTTCATTTGATCTCGCCTTTGCCAGGACGATAGGTTTGCCTTATCAACTTGTCGATGCCTTATTCATTCTTCTGACTGCGGCTACAGTTATCGCTTCCTTTCGCGCAGTTGGTGTACTTCTCGTACTCGCTTATTTAACAGGACCCGCTCTCACAGCGCAGTTAATATCGCATCGTCTTTCTGCGGTTTTGGGATACTCTATTATTTTCTCCTGTCTCTCTTCTTTTATAGCTGTCGCTCTGACACGTCATCTTTTAACAGTTTATCAAATGGCGCTTTCAACATCGGGTTTGGCTGTTGTTATCATTGCGCTTTTATTTATTGTGGTTAGTGGATCTATTCATATGGCCAAGCGTTTTGCGAAGAAAGGGGTTTATAATTAGTTTTTTATCGATTACGCAAGTCAGTGAATAAACGGCGATTTGGTAGTAGGTATTGGTATATAGCGAAAACTTCTCTTGAGGTAGGATATAAGAATTTTTTCTGTAAAAAAAATATTCCTTCTCACCCTCATAACTGGAGACTTCTTTTACAAGATAATGTTTCCATGCTATTGTACTTCAAACGAATGAATTACTACTTATATTTATAGGAGTGACTTCATCATTTCTTCGGGAGATTTATCATTTAAGATGGGTTTTACCTTGGTCTGCCCTTCGCCCATTAGCATAAAATTCCTGAAATTTGAAAGTCGTCAACATTAATTAAGGATACATAATGGAAAGCATCATCTACGTTATTCTTGCTTTAATCGGCTTAGGATTTCTGATTTTTATCCATGAACTCGGCCACTACTTCATGGCAAAAAGAGTAGGGATGAAAGTCGAGGCATTTTCCATAGGCTTTGGTAAGCCCCTCTATGTATGGGAACGAGATGGAGTCAAATGGCAACTTTGCTTACTCCCTTTTGGTGGTTATGTCAAAATTGCAGGAATGGAAAAAAAAGGCTCCTTGGAGCCCCATCAAATTCCTGATGGCTTCTTTGGTAAGAAACCCAAGGACCGCATAAAGGTCGCCCTAATGGGTCCTTTAGTGAATGTTGTTTTTGCTCTCATCATGTTTAGTTTGATTTGGTTGACAGGGGGTCGGGACAAACCTTTTGCTGAATTTACACAGTTTATAGGTTGGGTTGATCCTACTTCTGAACCTTATGCTGAAGGTATTCGACCAGGTGATCAAGTCACAAAAGTTGATCATAAAGCTTTAGAAGGTTTCGGGGATCTGCTTTATGCGGCCGTTTTAAATGGCAATCCTCTGACGATTGAAGGTGCAAAAATTGATTATTTTTCTGGGGAAAAGAAGCCCTTTTCCGTCCAATTGGATGAAGGTAAAAAAGAGCTTTCGACCATGCAGCGTGTTGCAGAAGTCCAAGCGCTAGCTCCAGCTAATTTTCTTTTATATGATAAATTTCCGAATGGAGGCAATAACCCGCTCGAGCCCGGATTGCCGATGGCCAATAGTGGAATTCAGTATGGCGATAGAATTGTCTGGATAGATGGGCAAATTGTCTTTTCTCTACAACAGCTAACTGCACTGATCAATCAGCCCCGCGTATTGCTGACCGTGCAGCGCGGAAATACAACCTTTCTCTCACGCGTACCGCGCCTTCGCACACGTGATTTGCAGATGACAGAGATTCAGAAAGCAGAACTAGATGATTGGCGCACTGAAACAGGTTTAACCCCTAAAGTCTCAGAAATTTATTTCGTGCCTTATATTCTTACCCATGAGGGTATGGTTGAAAGCACTATTCCTTATGTGGATGAATATTCTCAGCATTGTACAGCTTTTTTATCTGCACAAGGAAGATGCCCTTCAACGATTGAAAAGCCTCTACTGCCTGGAGATAAAATTCTCGCTGTTGACGGTCAAAGAGTCTCCGATGCCTATGACACTTTACGTTCATTACAAGAAAGGCACATACAAATCATTGTATCGCGCCAGCCTATACCAAAAAGTCTCTCGTGGAAAGTTGCGAATGGAACCTTTACAAGAGATATCGATTGGAATGCACTCCATGCAATGGTCGGGTCTATAGGGTCCGAACAACTTCTTCCCAGTAGTGGTGATCTGCACTTTTTGCGCCCTGTAACCCCTAAAGCTATTTATGAGTTCCCTCAGTCTGCAGGCAAATCTAAATGGATGAACGATCAAGATGAGATGCGCGCACAAATTGAAAAAATTGAGGATCCCGATCAGCGTGAAGCTCGGATGAAATTATTTGAGCAACAGCAAAAAGTACTCCGTTTAGGCGTTACCTTACAGGATTTACAGGTTCGTTATAATCCGCAACCCTTTGTGCTTTTTGGTGATGTTGTAGATCAAGTCGGACAAACTATGAAAGCACTTTTTACGGGTGTTCTCACTCCAAAAGCGATGCAAGGTCCTGTGGGAATTGTCCAAGTTATGCATTCTAGTTGGGATAAAGGTATTAAAGAAGCACTCTTTTGGATGGGTGTTATCAGCTTGAATTTAGGGATTTTTAACTTGCTCCCTTTACCTGTTCTAGATGGGGGTCACATCTGTTTTGCATTATGGGAATCTGTAACAAAAAAACCCATTAAAGCACGTACAATGGAAAGAATGATTATTCCTTTCATTATACTGCTCGTCGCCTTGTTACTCTTTACGACCTACAACGATATTATGCGGCTGATTAAAGGATTTTTCTTATAGACTGTCCCCAATTAAATTTGGGGAAGGTCTCTTATGTATCCTTTAGCCTTTTTAGGTGTTTTTTTAAGCTGCGCACTTAGTGCATTAGCTGGTGAATGGGCAGATAAAACTCTTCAGCAAATGTCCTTAGAGGAAAAAATAGGACAACTTCTCATCATACCTGTTTGTCCTTTGCGCCAGGACGAGCGGCATAAGGAAGATATTCTCCGCGCTTTAGAAACTTATAAAGTCGGAGGTATAATCTTTAAGCAAGGAACCCTTGAACAAGAATTTACATCTATTCAAGAAGCGCAGGCGAAAGCTACCTATCCGCTGCTTGTTGTAGCAGATGCAGAATGGGGCCTTGCCATGCGCGCTTCCGATGCTCTCCCTTTGCCACGCTTTATGACTCTTGGCGCAGTTCAAGATCTTTCTCTGATTGAACAAATGGGGAGCGAGATTGGTCGCCAGCTACTCGCCCTTGGCGCGCACATGAATCTTGCTCCTGTTCTCGATGTCAATATTAACCCCCAAAATCCCGTCATTCGTATGCGTTCATTTGGCGATGATCCCGTTCAAGTAGGGGAGCGTGGAGTAAGATTTATGAAGGGGTTACACGAGAGTGGAATACTAAGCTGCGCTAAACACTTTCCCGGGCATGGTAATACGATGACGGACTCACACGTTGCCCTTCCCACCATCACCAACTCTTTTGCAGAACTCCAAAATGTCGAATTAATCCCTTTTCGGATGCTGATCGATGGAGGTGTTAGTGCAGTTATGAGTGCGCATATTATTGCATCCGCTTTGGATACAGGGCCAGCTACCTTATCTTTTCAGTGGATGACAAAATGTCTTCAAGAACAGATGAAATTCAATGGCCTTCTTATAACGGATGCACTCAACATGGAAGGTCTTGCAGTTAATTTTTCTGCAAAAGAAATCATCAAAAGAGCTTTCGCAGCAGGGCATGATCTTTTTCTTTATGGTGATCACATTGCTCCTCGTATAGATGATATCTTAGAAAGACTTATTCCCCAGGCCTTCATATCCTTACGAGACGCTGTTCTTGAAGGTGAAATTCTAGAGACAGAAATAGATAGGCGAGTCCAAAAGATTTTGAATGCGAAGGAAAAGTTGGGGCTTCACGTTAAGAGAGGGCCTTCTTCATTCGTCCTTGAATCTTTTAACAGTACAGCAGTTAAGAAGCTTGCAAGAACCCTTTGTCGCGAAGCGATTACTCTAGTAAAGCTGGTGAAGGGAGATCATTTTCCGGTAGATAATCTTATCGTGGATGACCAAAACAGCGGTTTTAAAGAGCGTCTGGAGAAGCGTGGTGTGAAAGTTATCACTGACTCGTCTCGCGTTCTTATTACCTGTGGTGATCTGCGAACAGAAGCGCAACAGAAGCAAGCGGAAGATAGGTTCAAGCGATGGAAAAAAGAGGGGAAAGAAATCATAGCTATTATTTTTGGTGCTCCCTATTCAATTCCTCACATCTCTTTATGGGCAGATACGCTTGTGCTTGCCTATGAAGATATTGAAGAAATGCAAGAAGCTGCTGCAGATCTTTGCTTAGGCCTTCTTCAACCTAAAGGAAAAATGCCTATTCAAACTCTTGAGTGATTTTTATCGATCTTAGAGGGAATATTTTCCGCTCTGTAAACCATTGAAAGGCTTTAGCAGAGCGGAAAATATAGAGAATGTCTTTGGTATCTACACACCAGTATTTCTTTAAGAGGGTATATCTCAGAAAATCGAGATAAATTTACTTTTGATACGCCCTCTAGATTTGTACCGTGCAGTTGAATTATTTCTTGTCGTCTTCGATAACCTCAACTTCTGCTTCTTCGATGTTTTCCTCATTTTTTGAGGTTTGTTGCGGACCAGCTGCATTAGACCCTGCAGCTTGTGCATGCTGTTGCATGGTTTCACCGATTTTTTGCATATGCAAATTGAGTTCTTCAGTCGCTGTTTTAATCGCAGCTGTATTGGTGCCTTCGAGGGCTTTTTTCACACCATCAATCTTGCTTTGAATCTCGGTAACAATATTCGCAGGTAACTTATCTTTATATTCGTCCAAGGATTTTTGGGCGCGGAAGACGAGAGAATCACCCTCGTTGCGTGTTTCTGCTTCTTCCTTGCGAAGACGATCATCTTCCGTATGTTCTTCTGCGTCTTTCAACATACGCTTGACTTCTTGATCGCTTAAGCCTGATTTAGCTTCGATGCGAATCTTCTGCTCTTTGCCTGACTGAAGGTCTTTAGCCGATACGTTGAGAATGCCGTTGGCATCAATATCGAAAGCAACCTCAATTTGTGGCATGCCACGAGGAGCTGGTGGAATGTCGGTCAAATCGAATTGCCCGATTTTTTTGTTATCCTTCGCCATTTTTCTCTCACCTTGCAAGACTGTAATGGTCACAGCTGGCTGATTATCCGCTGCGGTAGAGAAAATTTGTTTCTTTTGTGTGGGGATTGTCGTATTTCTCTCAACGAGAGGAGTCAGAACACCACCTAACGTTTCGATACCCAATGTAAGAGGAATAACATCGAGCAGAAGTACATCTTTGACCTCTCCACTTAACACGCCACCTTGAATAGCGGCGCCCACAGAAACAACTTCATCAGGGTTTACACCTTTATGAGGTTCTTTACCGAAAATATCTTTTACTTTGCGTTCGACAGATGGCATGCGTGACATACCGCCAACAAGAATTACCTCGTCGATCTTGTCTCTAGTGAGACCAGAATCTTTAAGGGCCTTCACACAAGGTTCTTCGCAGCGTTCGATGAGGTCATGGACAAGGGATTCCATTTTAGCTCTCGTTAACGAGATTTGCAAATGCTTAGGACCACTATTATCCATCGTGATGAAGGGTTGATTGATTTCTGTCGATTGTGTCCCTGACAGTTCAATTTTCGCCTTTTCTGCTGCATCACGTAATCTCTGGAGGGCCATTTTGTCTTTGCTGAGATCAATGCCATGCTCTTTTTTAAACTCATCGAGTAACCAGCGCAAGATGGCATTATCGAAGTCATCGCCACCTAGATGCGTATCACCATTGGTCGAAAGTACCTCGAACACTCCATCGCCAATTTCAAGAATCGAAATATCGAATGTACCACCACCAAGATCGAATACAGCAATCTTCTTATCGCTTCCTTTGTCAAGGCCATAAGCCAGAGCTGCAGCAGTCGGTTCGGGGATAATACGTTTTACATCCAGTCCTGCAATACGGCCTGCATCTTTAGTCGATTGACGTTGTGAATCGTTGAAGTAAGCGGGTACAGTAATTACCGCTTCTGTGATAGTTTCACCAAGATAGGCTTCGGCAGTTTCTTTCATTTTGATGAGGACTTGAGCCCCTACTTCTTCCGGTGTCAGCAGTTTACCATCCACTTCAAAAACCGCATCGCCATTGCCGTTAGCTACGACTTTGTAAGGAACGTGTTGGATTTCTGACTGCACTTCAGAAAATTTTCTTCCTATAAAACGCTTAGCAGAGAAAACAGTTTTCTCAGGATTTGTAACTGCTTGCCGTTTAGCGGGAATACCGACAAGGCGTTCGCCACCTTTATAGCAAACAACAGAGGGTGTAGTTCTGGCGCCTTCAGCGTTTGCAATCACTTTAGGAGTTCCTCCTTCCATGACAGCTACGCAAGAATTGGTAGTTCCTAAATCGATCCCGATGATGTATTTTTTCTTTTTATCTGACATATGTAATGACTCCTTACGATTTTGTTTTTTTTGCGACTTTCACACGCGCAGGCCGAATTACACGGTCCTGGCTCTTATAGCCGCGTACATATTCTTCGAGGATAGTTCCTTCGGGTTGTTCGGTCGACTCTTCTACCTCAACAGCCTCGTGAAGATGAGGATCAAATAGAGTTCCTGTCGAGGAATAAGAATTAACACCATTGTTCTGCAAAACTTCTTTGAACTGGGAAAGGATCATTTGAAATCCAATCGCCCAATTACTTACTTCCGGAGACATACGATCCGCGCATTCGAGCGCTTTCTCTAAATTGTCGAGAGGACCTAAAAGCTCAGCCATAGCATTGTCGATGGCAAAGCGTGTCATCTCTTGTTTCTCTTTGGAGAGGCGTTTTCTCATATTTTCAATTTCTGCTAAGAGACGCAAATATTTGTCTTTATACTCTTGCACTTCTTCTTCAAGCTTTTGAACTTGATCCTCTTCCTGGACAGGTTCTACAGGAGATGCTGCTGGAATTTGTTCGTTTTCTGGTTCAGTCATAGATAGAGTTCAACTCCTTTTGTCTTCTAATAAGAAACATTGTGTCTCCCCAATTAGGATGGGAGCAGGTTTTTGGGGTTCGCGGTAGGAAATTTTGAACTTATAGAGACTCTTCGTCAAGGTTTCTGAGATGATTTCAGAAGCTAATTGCATAAGTCCAAAAAGTTCGCGATAAGGAATGCGATTGGGGCCTAATAAGGCGAGAGATCCTACAACATTTTGTGCAATAGAATAGGGGGCAGCTATAACACTACAATTCCCTGCAGTAGGAACGAAATTGGCGAGATCTTCTCCAATCCAACAGCTCACATGGCGCTTTTTACAACACTCTTGTAAAAGAGCCCGCAAGCGTTCCGTATTTTCAAAGAGAGAAAGACCTGATGCTAGCACAGAAGCATCAGTGAAATCAGGATAGTGGAGAAGTTGAGAAAAACCAGTTTTGTAAATGTCTTCAGCGCTAAAATTTGTATAGCGTGCGATACGTCGCATCATGATTTCGTGATAAAATTTTTCGGCGATCAACTCTTCTTCGGGTGTCAGCTCAGGACGTGGTTGTTTCATCAGCCGTGCATGAAAATAGTTCTCGATTCGTTTGAGACTAAAGCTGCTTAATTTCTTCTCTGTATAGAGGATCTCAGAATGGATAAGACCGAAGTCGGTTGTGAGAGCGCATAGAATACGGTGGTGATCGATGCCCAGGAATTTGGCGTCGAGTAGGAAGTCTTGGTCAAAACGTGGAGCCGATAAAAATACGGCACAGCGTGACATCTCGCTAATTTTTTCTGCTGCTTCTTGAAGGTAGCTAGCTACTTCTCTTTGCGCGCCACCTAATTTTTGGCGAATTTTTTGGCGTTCTTGTTCTTGGTAACCAGGGTCGTCCGCCCGTGCATTGGCACAGGCATCTGCGTAGGCTTTATAAGCGAACTGTGTGGGAATCCTTCCACCCGATGAGTGTTGCTGTTTAAGAAAGCCCGCTTCTTCGAGTTTGGAAAAATAATTGCGAATAGTTGCAGAGCTTAAAGAATCAAACCCGTGCTCGCGCAGGGTGTTGGATCCGACAGGTTTGCCTGTTCTTAAGAAAAGTTCGACAAGACCTAAAAGAACGAGGCGTTCTCTTTCGTCTCTAGCGGGTTTTTTTCTAAAATTCTTTCTCATAAAATTTGCTCTCTATGTTGGAAAGTATAACAAAGAGTAGCAGGATCTTGCAAGAAAAATTAGCAGTCCATGATGAAGAGTGCTGATTTTGCTTGTAAGTGTTTATTTATTAAAGACTAATGATGTTGGAGTCTTGTACGATAAGTGGCAAGACATCCACAAGTGAGGGAGACCAGTTAAGTCCCCGTTTATAAACAAGACGTTGTGCTATATAGCAAGCGATGATTGCTTTTTTATGAATATCTGGGAGATCTGTCAAAATTCTTTTTACATATTGTTTACGTAAGAGAGGGGGGCAGTAGTGCAGCAGACAGATAATTAAAGGGTCATCTGTACTTGTGGGAAGAGAAATAGGTTGCAGATAGTTAAGAAGTTCATAGGTGTAGGTATTGATTCTTTCGGAAATAGTTTCAGAGAGGGAGGTAAGGAATTCGCCTGTTTCTTGAAAGGTTTGTAAAAGCAGCCGGGCCTCATCCCTGGCTCTATCTCCAATAATTTGAAGAATTTCCTTCACAAGTTCGGGCTTGTCTCTTAAGAATTCTTCTTCAGTCATAACCAGGCCCGCTAAGACCTCGAAAGACGAGCAGATCACTCCGCCTTTATTGGCTGAGCTGTCTTTAATAATTAAGGTCCCGAGGTTTTCTAAGGAGCGCCTTGCGACAGGTGTCAAAAATAAATTAGCACCCTCAATGATGGCTCTAGAAGTGGGTTTGCCAGAATCATCTAAGAAATCTTTCCAATTGGTATCATTGAGCGTACGTGGACGTCCTCCGGCAGGAATAAAAATATCGCTTTTGGTATTTAAGATATTATGGCGCCACAGATGGTTCATTTCATTGCCACCCAGCCAATCTTCTTCTAAGTTTCCGCCATTCTTGCGCCAACAAAGACTCTGCTGTGCATAGGCTGTTTGATCTCTTTTTTTGCGAACATCGAGTAGAAAGCCCCCATCGTGAAGATGTTCTGGAGGGTAGGTGTTTAAGGTGGTTCCTTTTTGGAATAAATCATCGATTATCGCTAGATCAAGTCCTTCAGGATCATAAATGGTTCCAGAGGCATCGGTCAAAGCGAGAAGTTTGGCGGTTTTGGGGTACATCTTGTACAGGTTATGGAGTTCATTACCGGCAACATCTCCATCCGGTCCTCCTGTCATTTTGATCGTAAAGGCTTGATGATTGGGATCGATATCAAGGAACTTTAAAGTCTCTTCTAGATAGACATTTACTCCCAGGGAGGTAACTCCAAACTCTTTGTGATTGATGCCTGCGCTAGGTTTACTGGAAATGAATGTTCCCGCCGGTTTGTATCCCACTTGCTTACTATACTGAGCAATCCATTCAATCATAATATTGTGGGCGTTCTCATCAGGGCCTAGATAGATATATTCTGGTTTTTTGTAATAGTCGACCATATCCTTGGCTTTAAGAGTTCCATCTGGTTGGCAATTGATCAGGGTCATGAAGCATTCGATATAGGCTCTTTGGCTTTGATACAGAAATTCTAGCTTGTGTTGCTGGTCGAAATTATTCATTCTCGCTTGTATCTCGTTTTCTCCGATTCCTTTTGTCAATAATTCGCGTCGATAGATCTCCGATTCGGGTCGCATACTTTCATAGGGAGCAAGCAGAATAATTCCTTTAGCCCCACCTTCAGGTATGTCTTTGTTCTTTTTTTGTTGGGTGTAGGATAGTGCATAGCATTCGGCGAAAACATTATTGCGCTCATTATAGAACTGTTCGGTGCTGGCGGGACAAACTGTGCGCAACCCTCCCCGCGAAAGATCCTTGAAACGAATATGAAATCCCATGAAATGCATCCCTTTCATGAAAAAAATCGCATAGGGAATTTCCGGAAATTTATCTTGGCGTTCAAAGGGAAGTTCTAGCAAGTAGGAGGGGTCAAGACGAAAACAGAACGCGGATTTGTTATTGCGATAAAAATTGGTCTTGAATGTATAGCGGATGAAGTTCATTCCCTGGCGCAAAATATTTTTACGCCTGTTGTCATTGACTTCATTACCCGTATCGATGTTTTCGACAAGTTCGAGAAATCGCGATGAGACCTTTGTAAACTCTTTTTCATCGTGACGCGTAGGGTGAAATCGAAAAGCAAAGGCTTCGCAAAGCTGCGTAGTGAGTTCTGGATGACGACAGAAACCCTCTTCAATATGGGAAAAGGAATACATGTTGGGGTCAGCGTGGACAAGAGCTTGATGGACGAAATAGACCATCGTTTTGATAAAATTCCCCATATTTCCTGAAACGAGACCGCTGTCGACAAAGATATGTTCGATAGGTTCGAGTTCTTCGAAATACTTGACCGTAACAAGCTCTTGTAGAAAGTCGGTTAAATTGGCTTCTTCCCATGCGGCTTTGCCATGATTGCCGTGTAAGCCAAGAGAGAGAAGCATGATGTCATTTTTCGTATGAGGATCTTCTACATAAGATGCATTGACACGAGTCATCCGTAAGCTATAACGCTGTATGACCTTAGCTAACCTGTAGAGAAAATTATGTTTGGGGACACTTCTCCAGGCCATGACGATTTGCATAGAAGGTGTATCGCGTTTCTCTTGCCAATCTTCGTTGTAGCGAACAAGATATTGACACTGGTCGCGTGATTTTGCGCGGAAGTACATCTCCAGACAGGCAATGAGTCTTTCATGCGTAAGGAGTTTTAAAAATGAGGGGTTAATCACCTCAATGATAGTAAGAAACTCTTCCTCGGTCAAATTGGGGTTACGCTCTTGCAGTTGTTGAAAGATCTCTTGTCTTTTCTGAAGGGGAAATATCTCTTCTAATGAGGTTTTGTGTTCGCTGGCTTCGTCAAAAACAATGGTCGCCACGCGTAAGCGAGTTTCGTTATTAGGCGGTGGGGCGTCTGAGACAAATGCGCGATAATCCCGAATACCGGACATGCGATATTGTTGTAAAATACGTAGGTCCGCGTCGGGGACATCCAGACAGAGGATAATGGCACTTGTTTTCAAGTGAATTTGAGAAAAACAGTCCTGTAAATTAAAGGCGACGAGACTATAGGCAACTAGGATCATTTTTTCTTGATCGAGCTCAGTAAAAAAGCTAGGAGGCATGTGCGTTTCTAGCCATGCGTAGGCCTCTTCAAACTTCCGTTCTTCATTCTGTATAGCCTCTTGAAGAGAACGGCGATGTGAATCCATTTAATTACCCCCTATACATTTTTAATAATAATCTAATTTAAATTTATAATTAAACACGATTATCTTATTTATGTGATTTTGGGTAATTAATATTATTGTAAGATCATAAATCTTTATAGTTTATATAATAAAATGCTATTTGCATCTTAGTTGTGGCTAGTGGTTAATAAGGAGAGGTCTGTAACAAGAAGGAGAGAAATAAAGGAACTTTTCCAAACAAGGAAAATTTTATTCTATTTTGGACATGTAGGCCCAACGAAGGTCAAATTCATAGTAAGGAGTAACAATGACTCCCTGTAAAGACTGGTTGTGTGCGTAGGTCAACGCCCCATTGTAAATAGGGATAAGTGGTAATTCTTTCATCATTAATTGTTCAGCGTGCTCAATAAGATCGGATCTTTTTTTTGTGTCATTGGCGGTTTGAAATTGATCTAAGAATTGGGTAAAAGAGGGGTGGCTCCATCCGGTGTAATTATAGAGGGTAGCGTTAGAGCGGTAGTTATGTAGTGTGTACAAGGGGTCATGAATCCAGCTGAACCATGTATAGGCTCCAATTTCAAAAGCTCCGCTCTTCATGCGGGAGAGACGAGTTTTTAACTCTACTGCTTCCAAATGAATGTTTAAGCCCAGATTTTTTTTCCATTGATTACAAAGCACTTGAATGACTTTTTCGGTGAGGTCTTTGGGAGAATAAAGGAGGGTCAAGGTCTGAGGCGAAGAATCAGTCTCTTTAAGAGCTTCATGATAAAGCTTTTGTGCTCTTGCAATATCGCAATCGCCAAAAGTAGGTTCGCACAATTGAGATAAAGATCTAGGCAGAATGCTTTGTCCTTCACAAAACCCTTGAGGCAGGACGTGGTTGACAATTTCCTTACGGTCAACGGCGATAGCCAAGGCTTGGCGCATTTTAGGATGGGCTAGAAGAGGGTGACGGGTATTCAGAGCGCACCAAAAGATATCTGTAGAGGGGATCTGCTTAAGTTGTCGGTCTTGTTCTAAGCGTGTGATTGTGTCAGCAGGTAAATCGGCGAGAGGTAACCCAATAAAATCGATTTCCCCTTTTTGGAAGAGAGCGTCTTGCGTCGCAATATCAGGTATAATCGAAATAGAGACTTCGTCAAGCCGGATATGCGCGGCATCCCAATAGTGGGGGTTTTTTAATAGTTGGAGTCCATGTCCATCTATGCGACTTTGTAAATAAAAGGGGCCATTACATACATAGTGGGCTCCTGTTTGTTTCGTCCAGTGTCTATCCACCTCATCCATTTTTTGAGGAAGAGGAGAAAAAGCGGGATAGGCGAGAAGTTGGAAGAGTGATTCGTAAGGATATTCGAGCTCAATTTGTAATGTGGATTCATCTAAAGCTCGTAGACCAATTTCGTCGATGGAACAGCGGCCCTGATTAAAAGCCTCGACATTTTTGATGGGGTAAAAAGCGGCTTTGGTTCGTGAAGGGTTACAGGGAGAGAGGGTGCCTCGCCATGAATAAATAAAATCGTGAGCTGTAACAGGTTCTCCATTGGACCAGACGCTCTTTCGCAAATGAAAGGTATATACCTTTTTATCGGAAGCAACTTCATACCATTCTGCAAGAGCAAGTATAGGTTGTCCATCTGGACCTAAGCGAGTAAGTCCTTCAAACAACATCCGCAATATATGGAGTGTGGGAGCAAGAAAAGACAACCTAGGATCGAGGGCTGTTACATCCGTATGAATACTGAGGGAGATTTTTTGATGAGATCCTTGTTCCTTGGATTTTTCTTTTGCGGGCTGACAACTGGGAAGACATAGGGAAATAACGCACAAAAGAGAGATATAAAGCGCTTTTATTTTAATTTTTCGGGATTTTAGACAGAGCGAATAATTGAGAAAAGGTCGATTTCTTGTTTTTTCAGTAAACCGATCACATTGTTTTTTCTTCATTGGAGAAACGTCCATTTAAGATCGATTTCATTATTGCCCGACAAATGGATGCCGTGAACGTTGTTTTTTTTGCTATAGGCCCCTTTTTTCTGGAAAAGAGGAATAATAGGTTTTCCCTGAATAAGCAAAGCTTCTGCTTGCTGCAAAATGGATTTACGTTTATCCGATTCTGCGCAATTGGCTGCATGTTCTAAAAGAGTAATAAAGGAAGGGTCTTCCCAATTGCTCGTATTGTTGGGATCGTCTTGGTATTTGAAGCAGTCCAAAGTATAAACAGGGTCGTTAAGCCAAGAGTCCCATGTCCCTATACTCAAGTGATATTGGCCTTCTGCAAGTCTTTTGAAATAGGGTGTTTGAGCGTTTTTATGAACCGCTAAGGAGATGTGGAGCGAATTGCGCAAGACAGCAGCAGCAGCGTAAGCGAGCTTTTCCAAATTAGGAGTATTAAAAAAGAGATCAATTTGGGGAAGATCTTCCCTCTTGCTAGCTAATTCACTCAAACCTTTTTCAAAAAGAGAGATGGCAGCCGTGAGGCAGTTTTCATGAGAGGGGGGTGAATAGAGGGAGAGCTCTCTTGGTAATAGGCTGTAAGCAGGCCCCTCCCATTCAAGACCGCTTTCTTTAGCGAGTTTTTCTCGAAAATGCCATAGGATTTCTTGGAAAGCATGTCGAATTTTCTGATTGTTGAAAGGGAAGCGTCGTGTATTGCACCTTACAAAAACAACAGAAAAGAAGGGGAATGACAACATTTCATATTTCTTATCGCCGATCAAATTTCCGACAGGTTGAGAAAGAAGATCGATCTCTCCTTTGAAAAACATCTCTTTCTCAATAAGGGGATCTTGGACCGTATGGACAGTGATTTTTTCGAGCTTAACATGGGAAGCATCCCAATAATAGGGATTTTTGGAGAGTATAATGGCTTGTCCAGGGCGGTGCTGATAGAGAAGGAAAGGCCCATTGCAGATGTAGCGTTGACCCTCTTCGTAGGCCCAACCTGGATCTGATTGATCAATTTCAGCAGGAATGATGGAGTACGTCCAATGTGCTGTTGATTCGAGAAAATGGGGTGCCGGGGTTTCAAGCTCTACATGAAGGGTATGATCATCAACTGCACGAACACCGATAGCGTCTGGGGTCACGAGACCTTGATGAGCCGCCCTCGCATTTTTGATGATGTAAAAAGTGTAAGCAAAGAGAGATTGGGATCTAGGATCTAAGGCTTTTTTCCACGAATATTCAATGTCTATGGCTCGAAGGGGTTTACCGTTTGACCATTGTGTCTCGCGTAGAGTGAAAATGTACGTTTTCCCATCTGGTGAGATATGCACGGACTTAGCAAGAGCTTTTTCTAATTCCCCAGAAGGAGTTTTTCGTAATAGCCCCTCAAAAAGCATTCGCACAAGAGAGGGTGAAGAATCGCTGCGTATGAGCCGGGGATCGAGTAAGTGGGGAATATTACGGAAATTGATCCGAAGATGTTGGCGAGAAAGAATTTTTGCTTCCCAAGACCGTAGAGTTTTTTCAATTTTTGCGAGAAAAACCTTACGGGCTGCAGCATCATAAGTAAGATACGCGCAGCTAAATACATGCATTCCGTCTTCTTGCATCCAGGATGTGGCCTTTTCATAAGAGGCTAAGGTAAGTTCGCCAAGAGCTTCTTCGAGTCTAGGAAGAGCAGAAGCCTCGCATACTTGCGCGCTGACAATTAACCAGCCATCTTCTTCATGAATAGCTAAAGAAAAAGCGCTTCTTTCTTGGAGAGGAAAAGCGAGTGTTTGAAGGACTAAGGTATGCCAGCGGTGCAAAATTTCTGGTAAAAGGGTGCATTGCATGGCAAGGGGCTGGATCGAGAGAAAAAAGCTCTCCATAAAGAAACGACTTTTGGGAGTAGCTGCCAAGTCCAAGAATTTCTGTCGATTTTCATGCTGTTTGAGAATGAGACCGCCATTATAATCGCGAAAATCCCCTAGAATTTCTCTAAGAGCTTGTTCAATGAAGCGCCGTGCAGCATAGACATCGACCGAACTATTCTTGCAGCGAAAGTTTTTTTGCGGAATAAAGAGCTTGAAAATGCTGACTTCTTTCCTTTCACCACTTGAAAATTGTCCTAGATAAGTTGTTCTTTCATTCACAAAAGATATAGAGGGGTAACTTGAGCGCCATAGTTGTGCAAGGGAAGAGGTGCCCATAAGATGAGGGCGCGCAAGAAGGACAAAAAAGACTAAATCATCTGCTTGTAATTGTTCATAGTTGATCATCACCTGTGGGATATCATGGATGGTTCTGAGCTCGTGACTCAGTACGATTGCATTTCGATAAACCTCTTCTTCGTTTCTCTGGCAATAAATTCGCGGTTCGAGGGGTTGAATGTGTTCTTTAATCTCTCCAGCGAGTCTTGAGCGTAAAAGTTGCATGTCGGCATTTGTAAAACCTCCCTCTTTCTCAAATTCGAGATAGGTCATGACATGTCCTTCCGTAAGGGAAATTTGATGGACAAAGCCTAGACTTAAGGGTTTACAGTTGCCTAAAATATCCTGCACGGCCCTTGCAAAATGATTTTTTCCGAAAGCCTCTCGATCGCAAAAACTATTGAAAATAGTTAGAATTCCTAATACGCGTTTACTGCCAAACGGGAAGTGAATCCTCAATCGCGAAAAGCTAATGCGTATATGCCGTTCTTCCGATTGGCGTGCTATGGCTATATTAAGCGATCGCTTTAACATGGCCGCGGCGGCTAACAATCGTCCTAGTTGTCGGGGTGAGCGCATTTCGCGGAATTGAGGGGAGCATTCAAGAAGGAAATGTTGTGTATGATCGAGTACTTGAGAATCTACAAAACCCAATAGGCGTTGTAAGAGAGCAAAAGCATATATTAAGCTAGAATGAGGTTGTAAGGCAAAAGGAAGGGTGGGTGTTGGTGAGCGGATTCGGCTAATAAGGGATTTTAGCTGCTGTCTGGAAGGCGAAAGTGATAAAACCCGAGAAACTGTATCCATGCTAGTCAAGATCCTTGAGGTATACGCAAAATGTGATTCTCAATCGAATTTACACCGACGCAAAAACTCGTAGTCCGAAGATTTTTGATTTAGCCTTCTCAGCATTCATTTTTGAAGAAAAATGAGGAGTTTAAAAAAAAGCTAAAATAATTTCTTGATCATCAAAACCTAATTCGCGGACGCTAGGTAGCTTGCATTTTGAAAACCTAATATTTGAATTCAAGCTACTACCTAGCGACGGTAATCCAAAAGATGTTTTTAGTCTTGCGAAAGTTAAGGAAAAGTAAAAATCTTCTTAAGAGCATGTTCAAAAAATTTTTTTGGACGATTTTCAGGACTTTTACTCTGCTTGGGGATAAGAGGGTGTTCTAAAATTAAGGTTTAAACGCTTTAGGAAGATTTGACGACTTGGTTTCTGAGATTAGAGGGGGAATCTACGAAGTTTGATATATCGATCCAATCTGAAGCCAAAAGTAGCTTCAAAAACGATGAAAATTGTCAAAAAATCTTAGAAGGCCTTCTAAGAAAAGGTATTTACATTCAACCTGTTTTAAGAAATTCAATGGCTCGCTTTTCGGTCCAATGATTGAGATGCAGGTCATCACAAACAAAACCTACATGCCCCCCTTCAGGAGGCAATTCTAAATAGACACATTCATTATTCCGGCATTGTTCGATTGGATGAAAATCAGGATGGAGAATGGGGTCATTCTGGGCGTTGACGATCAGAGTGGGCAAGCGGACTTCGGGAATAAATTGGTTGCAGCTGCATTTTCGATAATAATCGTCTGCATTGTCAAACCCCCATAGAGGAGAGGTAAACGCATTGTCAAAGTCTGTAATACTTTGGATCTTGTCCAGATTCAAATGAGAAAGGTAATCGGGATATTGGATAATTTTTTGCGCGAGTTTGTGTTTCATAGAGGAGAGAAAACGATTTTGATAGACCTTCTTTTGGAAGGGGGTTGAGGAGATCTCTTCGCAACAGGCTTTAAGATTAGCGGGGACGGAGATAATGACAGCATGTGTTAGTTCAGAAGGCAGTCGGTGGTTATTTTCTCCTAAGTATTTCAGAGTAATATTACCGCCTAGGCTAAAGCCAATGAGGACGATTTGTTTATAAGTAGAAATCTTACGTACATGATCGATGACGAGAATGAGATCATCCGAATAACCCGCATGATAGAATCGGACCTTATTATTGAGCTCTCCACTGCACCCACGGTAATTCCAGCTTAGGGTATCCCATCCTGCATTATTAAAAGTTTTGGCCATGCCTAGCATATAGGGTTGGCGAGAAGAACCCTCAAGGCCATGAGAAATAATGGCAATTTTATCGGATTTTGCTAATTCCGGAGAGCTCCATGACCAATCTAAATCGAGAAAATCCCCATCATCCGTATTAATTCGTTCTCTATGATGCTGAATCCCTACCACTTTTCTAAATAGAACAGGCACAATTGTCTGCAAATGCCTGCCTTTGAACCAAGAAGGGGGGTGATAAGCGGAATTAATAATTGGCATAATAATCTTTCAAAACTATCCTGTATTTTTATAATATTATGAAAGCTCATTTTATTTACAAATATATAATAAAATTGTTATCAAATGTAATAAAGTCTAATTAAAAATGGGTAACCCAATTTATTTATTAGGAATAGCTTGGGATAATAAGAAGGCGTTCTAAAAAAGTTGTTTTAGAACGCCTTCTAAGAATGGTCTGGTGGGAAACTAGACTTTATAGCGGTCAGTAGCTTCAATTAAATGATGAAGAATTCCTGCTTCATTGGCTGAATGACCAGCATCGGGAATAATATGAAATTCAGCTTGCGGGAGTGCACGATGCAGAGCCCAAGCATTCTCAAGAGGACAGATAACATCATAGCGCCCGTGAATGATCGTGGTGGGAATATCACGAATTTTATCCACATTCTCTAGAATCCAGTTGTCAGAAGGATAAAAGCTGTTATTAACAAAATAGTGGCATTCTATACGTGCTAAGGCATCAGCATGAAACTCTCCCGTAAAGCTAGAGAACATTTGAGGATCAAACATCAATCGTAAAGTGGCCCCTTCCCAGGCTGACCAAGCATAAGCGGCTTTTTGTCGAATTTTCTCATCTGCTGAAGTCAGCTGCTTATAATAAGCATTTACCATATCACCGCGTTCGTTCTCGGGGATAGGATTGAGGAAGGTTTCCCAAATATCCGGATAGAGGAGACTAGCGCCATGTTGATAAAACCATTGTATCTCTTGCGGGCGGCACAAAAAAATGCCTCGGACAATAAGAGCGAATACTCGAGCTGGGTATTGAATGGCATAGGTTAGACTTAAGGTGCTACCCCACGAGCCGCCAAAAACAACCCATTTTTCGATCTTCAAATATTCACGAAGCTTTTCGATATCACTTGTGAGATGCCAGGTTGTATTGTTTTCTAAACAAGCATGAGGTGTACTGCGTCCTGCTCCACGTTGATCGAAAAGAATAATACGGTAAGTGCTGGGGTCAAAAAATTGACGATGCTTGGGGTCACAACCTGAACCCGGTCCTCCATGTAAAAAAAGGACGGGTTTGCCGTTAGGATTTCCACTTTCTTCATAATATAGAGTGTGCAGAGAGTCTACAGGGAGTAAGCCAGTTGCAAAGGGTTCAAGTGGAGGATAATGAGTGCGCATGAATATTTACCGTTTTAAAAGGCGTAAACTATTAAGACCAACTAGGACAGTTCCTCCTTCATGCAAGATAACAGCTAACCATAAAGGTATAAGTCCGAGCAATGCGGGAACAGAGGCAAAAAGAATGACACTTAAAGCGAGAAAAAGATTTTGTTTTACAATGGTCATACTCTTTCTTGCTTTGGAAATTAACCAGCTTAAGACAGATAAATCATCGCGAATTAATACTACATCTGAGGCTTCCACGGCGCTTGCACTTCCGACCTTGCCCATGGATATTCCTACTGTCGCACGTGCTAGAGCTGGCGCGTCATTAATTCCATCTCCGATCATGATCAGGCCTTCTTGAGCCCAAGATGATACTTTATTCAGTTTATCTTCTGGTCTTAGAGCGGCTGCAATTTCCTCTATGCCTACAGAATGGGCAACGCTCTTGGCATTCAGGAGACTATCTCCTGTCAACATCGCAATTTTCAATCTATGCTGTTGATTCAATGCAGCTATAGCATCAACGGCTTCTTCGCGCACTTTATCGGAAAAGGTAAAACCAAAAAGGGCTCCTTCGATCATCAGAAAAGCCCGTGCTTTTTCCATTAGAGACTGGGTAAATTGTGGCATTCTTTCCTGAATGAAAGAAGCCTGTCCGATGTAGGCTTTGACCCATTCTCCTTCGATTTCGACACTAGCTTCTAGACCTGCACCTGGGTGAGAATGGAAATCGCGCAAACGTAGCTTAGGCAATTTTCGCGAAGCAGCCATAGCACAAATAGCCCCTCCGATAGGATGAGTCGCATGTTGTTCTAGAGAAGCTGCAATGGATAAAGCGATCTCTTCACTTATTTTTCCATTATCTAGGAGCTTTTCTAAAGATGTGCATTGTAAGTCGCCAGTTGTCAAGGTGCCTGTTTTGTCAAAAGCAATTCGAGTGCAACGCGCTAGGGCATCTAGAATAACACCGCCTTTGAGCAAAATCCCTTTTTTAGCACAGCTGCTAATGGCACTTAGGTAGGCGGTAGGAGTTGCGATAATGAGAGCGCACGGAGAGGCCGCAATAAGGAAGGTTAGAGAGCGGTAAATCGATCCTTCAAGTCCAAGAAAAGGAAGATCGGTGAAAAGAGGTAGAGTTAAAGCAAAAAAGATGAAGAGCCCCATAATGGACAAGGCATACCATTTTCCGAATCGATCGAGAAATTTTTGGAGCTGTGGTTTCGCTTCTTGAGCTTGTGTAATAAGTTGGATAATTCGGCTTAATGTGGAATCAGTTGAGGAACGTGTAACATCTACGGAAAGTGTACCATCAAGATTACGAGCACCTGCAGGAAGTAGGTCGCCGATTTTTTTTTGTACAGGTTCACTCTCTCCTGTCAAATGCTGAAGGCTTACATAAGAACTGCCTTCTATGACGATACTATCAAGCGGTACGATTTCGCCCGCTTTGATAAGTAGACGTTCTCCAGGCTGAATTTCACGGACCGATCTCTCAAAGACTTCTCCATTTTGATCTATGACATAGGCAGACCGAGGAGAAAGTTCGTGTAAATCGTTTAAAGCACCTTTCGTCCTCCGAGAGACCGTTCTTTCCATTGCTCCAGAAGCTTCAAATAGAACAAGAAGAAGAGCTCCTTCTAATTCACTTCCAATCACGACGGAAAGAAGTGCTGCAAGAGTCATGAGAACATCGATATTGATTTCGAGATTCTTGATGTCCTCAATGGCATCTATAAGAGCAGGCGTCCCAGATAGAAAGTAGACAATGCTAAGAGAGATTATATAAAGACTGGGGGAAAAAAAGGAGGCAATGAACGCGACAAGTAATCCGATTGCCGATGCGAAGGCGCTACGTAAGGGTAAATTTTTTCCCCATTCTCGGGAATTAGGAGTGAGAAAAGGGCTGATGCTTTCTTCTTTCCCTGAGGCAAAGAATTCATCGAATAGATAAGGAGGGGGAGTGGTTGATGTCGACATAACTCAGGGGATTAAGGGATTGTGAATAGTTTAAGTGAAAGTCCGTAGACTAATCCAATTACTAGGGCAACGATAGCTACTATCCAAATGAGGGAGGAGAGAATACGGTTACGCTCGACTCTGCAAACTATCCATGTTCCACTAACAAGAGCAATTCCTGTAGCTGCAAATAGTCCCAGAAAGCCGCCTCCAAGCCATCCCACGAGCGCAAGTCCCGCCGTACAAGCAGTTCCAAGTGCGGCGCCTAATGCTTGCTTTAAGGGGTGATCATAGGTTTCTAGTGTTAACCCCATCTCTTCTTCCAGCATGACGCGAAGACACCGATTATCATCTGCCATTAGAACATCGATAACTTGTTCCAAAAGTTTTCCTTGAAACCCTTTAGAAGCGTATAGCCCAGTAAGTTCTTCTTTTTCTTGTTGTCGATTGTGTTGAATTTCCCAGCGCTCTTCTTCGATCAGTCGGTGAAGCCTTTCTAACCGTGCCCAGGCTAAAATGGCACTTCTGCCTGTTTTCCAGATTAACCACCCTGCAGAGAAAAGTAGGATAAAGAAAGAAAAATAGGAGGGGTCAAGAGGGCTAAACAGAAAAATTAAACCGATCAGAAGAATGGCAATAGCCGTTTCACGCGTTGCATCAGTTCCCGCTCCGAGCGATCCTGACAATTCGGTTCCATGGATTTCTGCAGCGGCCCACGCACCCTTTTGTCTTGTTTCTTGCAGATGTTCGATGACTGTTTTGCCTTGAAAATGGTCAGGTGGAGGTAATGGCATACTATAGTCCTATTCAAGTAAGGCGGTAAGAAGCGAATACATATCGAGTTGATCGCTACAAGCTATAATTTCTCTTATCGAATGCATAGAGAGAAGCGGAATTCCAATGTCAGCAGTGGCGATGCCCATATTATGCGCGACAATCGGTCCCACTGTGCTTCCAGAGTTCATATCATTTCTTGCTACATAAGATTGATAAGGCAATTGAAGAGACGCTGCTTTGTGCGCTATGAAGGCAGCCGTTGTTGCTGTGCTGGCGTATTTTTGATCGGCGTTATATTTGACAACGACGCCAGCTCCTAGAAGAGGTAAGTGATGAGGTTCATATTTCTTTTTGTAATTAGGGTTAAAGCCATGTGCGACATCCAAAGAGAGGAAAAAAGATTTAGCTTTGAATCGGATGAAGGATTCTTCATCTGTATGATAAAGAAGGCCTATTCGACGTAGGACATCTTTTAGAAAAGGAGACGCAGCGCCTTCTGTTGTACGCGAACCAATTTCTTCATGATCCCAGAACATCGCCATCGAAAGAGTATTCGTAGAAACCTTGGTGCTGTAGCCCATTGCGGTAGCACACGCATGGGCACTTGCTAAATTATCAAGTCGATAGGAAGAAAGGAATTCCCCTTCTTCTCCTAAAAAACGGGCGGGTTCCATAGGGACAAGAAAGAGATCAAAACTGTAGAGATTTTTGTAGCTAATGTGACGGCGGAGTACTCGTTCTAAATAAGAACCAATTTCCTGATTCTCTCTACGTAAACAAGCGAGAGGAGCGAGATTTTCCTGCTTATTGAGTATGAGCCCTTTATCATTGACTTCTCGATCAAGATGGATAGCGAGCTGCGGAATGCTAAGTGGAGCGTCATCTAGCCAGACTAATCTCTCTTCCAGATTGCCACGCATATTGCTTACGACTACTCTTCCAGCTATACATAGATCACGATTGAGCCATGAAGAGAGCAAGGGCCCTCCGTAAACTTCAGCCCCTACAAGAGACATATTGTGACAATTGAAATCGGGATGAGGCTTTACTTTAAGCGCAGGACTATCGGTATGAGATCCTAAGATCATCGCTTTGTCAAGGGTCGAGGTCGGCAATGAAAAAGCACATATCGACCCACCGCGTATTGTGAAATAACGCTCGCCTTTCTTAAGTTCCCATACTTCTTTTTCATCAAGAGGTTGAAAATCTTGGCTCGCAAGACGCTCCGCTAATTCTTGAGCAGCATGATAAGATGTTGGGGATTGATTTAAGAAATCCTTGAAGTCATCGAGAATATGTACCACTTCAACCTCGTTGGGTTTTAGAAGCTGTTTTAACACACTCTAAAGAGAGTGTCCATTAAGTAAGTTCCGCTATCTAGGCGTAATCAAATCTTACCGTTAACAATTTCCACAAAGCTCTTTCATGCCATTGAGGTATTTATGAAGAACGGGAGGCAATGCTATAGATCCATCTTCACGTTGATTGTTTTCCAAGAGTGCAACCATCAATCTTGAAGTGGCAAGACCAGAGCCATTTAATGTATGCACGAATTCTGGCTTCTCTTCTTTATGTTTATAGCGGATTTGTGCACGCCTTGCTTGAAAATCTCCACAATTAGAGACAGATGAAACCTCGTAATAACGATTTTGACCCGGCAACCACACCTCAATATCCACTGTTTTCGTAGCTTGAAAAGACATATCACCGGTCGTCAATAGCATCGAACGGAAGTGAATGCCCAGTCCTTTGAGAATTTCTTCTGCACTCGCAACCATTTCTTCTAAAATTTGTGTGCTTTGGTCAGGTGTCGTAAAAGCAAACATCTCTACCTTGTTAAATTGATGGACGCGAATAAGCCCACGCTCATTACTTCCTGCAGCTCCAGCCTCTCTACGGAAACAAGGCGAATAGGCACAATATTTAAGGGGTAATTGTTCATCAGATAAAATTTCATCGTAATGCAATCCATTCAAAGCAACTTCTGCGGTAGGCACAAGAAAGAGGTTATAATCCTCGTCGTGAATCTTAAAGAGCTGTTTTTCGAATTTTGGTAACTGTCCACTGCCGTACATGATATCCGGTCGCACCACATGAGGAAGCATCCACATTTTAAATCCATTTTCTAGATGGATGTCGAGCATGTAATTAAGGAGTGCCCATTCAAGCCTGGCACCTATTCCACAATAGGTAGGCCAACCACTTCCTGCAATTTTAGCACCACGCTTAAAATCAAAAAGATGGAGTTTTTCGTTCAGCTCCACATGATTTTTAAAGGGAAACGAAAATGTGGGTTTCTCTCCCCATGTTCGTATGCAGACATTGTCCTTAGGATCTGGCGAAACAAAGACATCATCCATCGGCACATTAGGCAGGCAAGAAATTTTGTAGTGGAATTCTTTTTCAAGATTAACGAGCTCATGATCGAGTAAACTAATTTTATCTCCGATGGCACCCATTTCTTCCATGATTGAGGAAGTGTCAAAGCCTTGTCTCTTTTTTTCGCCGATTTCTTTTGACGCTTGATTGCGCTGCGATTTGAGTTGTTCGACCTCCGTCTTGATGGAACGGATTCTATCATCGATCGTCAAAATAGGAGCTAAACGAATTTCAGGATCTTTATTCCTGAGTTTTCTTTCTATCTCTTTTGGATCCTTTCGAATCAAGCGTATATCTAACATAGTTCTTTCCTAATAGACAGATCCGTAAAGTATATAGGTTGTGAATTTTTAAATGTAGAAATATGCCCCAATCTCCATCAAAAAAACTCTAAAAATGTCGGCATTCTGTTGAATCGGGGAGGTAGGGATAGCATCGTGTTTGATGCGTTTAATTTTTTAAATTAAATGAAATATTATAAATGATTAGATTTTTATTTAAATTTTTCTCTCATAATAAAAATTCTATTCTTTAAAAATGACAAACTCTAGCATTCCTTGTTCACTTATTTTTTGCAGATAGAGGCTTGCCAAGGGCTGCAAGACCCGATATACTACTAAGCTATGGCTCTATTTCGCTCTTTTCTGATAGGTTTCTTCAGAAAACCATGGGTGCATTTCTCTAATCAAGAAAATTAGGAAACTCCGTATGCTTAAATCGCTGTTAAAGCCGTTCAGTAAGGAAGAAAAAAAAACAGTGTCAAAAACTAAATTGCCTGTTGCGCAAAATCCTCTCTTGCTTCGCTTCCATCGTCTCGTTGATACATTTGCCAAAGCCGATGACGAGCGAGATTTTTATCTCGATCGCATAGAGGGCTTTCTGCTTTTTGTTGATTTGGATAAATCCGTGCAAGAATTGTCGGATCTTGAGCGTGAAATTGCCGAAAATGCCGAACGTTACGCTCTGATTCCTAAGATGACCTTTTATGAAACAAAAAAGTTTATGGAAGGATTCATCAACGAAAAAGTTTACGATATAGATACTAAAGAAAAATTACTGGATATCATCCAAGCGCGTGAAGCTCGTGAAAATTTCTTAGAATTTATCTATGATCATCTCCCTGAACTGGAAAAGTGGCAGCTTTATTATAGTGAACGGTCGCGCATTCGTATTATTGAATGGTTGCGGGCACAGAAGATGCAGTTCGTTTTTGAAGAGGACCTTGATATTCAGCGGCCGGTTTTAGAAAAAGTTAAGCGCCATCTTTTTGATGTAAAGGCTCCTAAAGATGTGATGCAGGCGCGAGAGGCTCTTGTCGCGAAGTCCAAAACTTATTATTCGAATGAGGCTCTTAATCCTCGACCTAAGCGTGGAAGGCCTCCTAAACAAATTGTAAAAGTAGAAATGGAGCCGCAGTTCACACTCGATATTTATACTACAGTGCCCCCTGTAGCGCGCTCGTTTCTCTATCTCCCTGATGCAAGCGCCTCTTCTGTAACGTTCTCTGCCCGTTATGAAAACGAACAACAGTTATTAGCGAATTTACGCGGAACAACACGGGTCAAAGTGGACACTAAGCTCGAAGCTCTTTCCCAACGACTTGAATCGCTGCGTCATCTTTCTCAACGACTTGGAACTATTCATGAGCCAGGTGTTGCTGAAAGCGATGGAGGACTTATCAAAGCTATTAATCGTACTCCTACACCTGCAGAAGAGACAACAGAAGAAACGGAAGGAGGAGGACGTATTGCGAGCTTAGTCAAAGGGTTTTTGCCTAAAAAAGGGGGAAGGGCACAAATTCCCTCTGGAGAGCAAAAACCTGCATCTAAAAAAGTGACTCCCATGACAAGACCGAGGAAGAAGACATAATGGCAACACCATCCTTATCATCACCCTGTTTAGAAGCACCTGATACACGTGCGCATTGTATGCGTGTACTTGAAGTGATGTACATGAGTCGTTTCATGGACGAGAAAATGTCTAAACTCGTCAAACAAAACAAGGGTGGTACTTTTCACATGCCGGCAATCGGCCATGAACTCATTGGAGCAGTGAGTGGTCTTGCATTAGAATCAGGAACAGATTGGGGATTACCTTATTATCGAGATCGTGCCTTTGCTCTTGGATTGGGATGTCTACCGGTAGATCTTTTTGGGTCTTTTATGGCACGTGCTGTTGCGCATCATAGCGGTGGTCGGATGATGCCGGAGCATTTTTCGCATAAGGAATTACGCATTCCTTGCCAATCTAGCGTGGTAGGCTCACAATTTCTTCATGCTGTAGGCGTAGCGAAAGCTCTAAAAATTGCTGGTCGCAATGAAGTCGTTTATGTATCCGCTGGAGATGGAGCAACATCTCAAGGGGATTTTCATGAGGCGCTTAATTTTGCTTGCATTCATCGTTTAAGCGTTATTTTTGTCATTCAAAATAATGGGTGGGCGATTTCAGTGCCCCTAAGAGAGCAGGCAGCGGGCAGTTCTATTGCTGGTAGAGCGAGCGGTTTCAAAGGACTTGATATTACAGATGTCGATGGGTGTGATTACGAACAAGTTTCGGCAGCACTTGCCAGAGCGGTTGCTAGAGGTCGAGCAGATGAAGGCCCATCCCTCATTGTAGCCGAGGTTCCTCGTCTCTGTCCGCATAGTAGCAGCGATGACCCTGCAAAATATAAAACTGAAGAAATCACCTGCGAAGAGAGCGGACGTGATCCTCTTCCACGCTACGAAGCATGGCTAACTAACATGGGCCTAGCTTCCGCAGAAGAAATCGACTCTTTGCGGACAGAAATTCGTCTGCGCATCGAAGCGGATGCCGCCGAGGCGGATCAGCTTCCCTATCCCGATGTTAGTACGGCGACGGAAAAGGTTTTTGCTCCTGCCCCTAGCTTTACTTATTCGACGCAGCCTCGCTGCGTGGTAGCAGAGGCACAAAAAGAAGCTGTAGTGATGGTCGATGCCCTCAATCGTGCACTCGATGAAGAAATGACCGCTGATTCAGGTGTGGTGGTTTTCGGTCAAGATGTCGCGCATGGTAAAGGCGGAGTTTTTGGTGTAACACGCCAATTAACGGCTCGCCATGGAAATGACCGTTGTTTTAATTCGCCTCTTGCAGAATCGACGATTATAGGATTAGCTATTGGCATGTCCATGGTAGAAGGCTGTAAACCTGTGGCAGAAATCCAATTCGCTGATTATATGTGGACAGGTGTGAATCAATTGATGAACGAGCTTTCCAGCATCTACTATCGTTCTGATGGTAAGTGGAATTGTCCTGTGGTTGTCAGAATGCCTTGTGGTGGTTATATACAGGGTGGTCCTTACCATTCTCAAAGTATTGAAGCCTTTCTCGCTCATTGCCCAGGATTGAAAGTTGTAATTCCTAGCAATGCAGCTGATGCAAAAAAACTTCTTAAAGCCTCTATCCGGGATCCAAATCCTGTCGTTTTTCTCGAACACAAAGCTCTTTATCGTCAGCGTGTTTTCTCCGCTCGACCAGAGCCGGGGCTTGATGAAGTGATGCCGCTTGGACGAGCGCATATTGTTCGTAAAGGTGAGGATGTTACATTAGTAGGTTGGGGTATGACAGTCTGTATGGCAGCAGAAATTGCTGAGCAACTTGCTAAAGAAAATATCTCAGTAGAAGTCATTGATTTACGGACTATTGTGCCCCTTGACATAGAGACGGTACTGGCATCAGTACGTAAAACCGGCAAAGTCATTATTGCCCATGAAGCGCCCTTACAAGGAGGGTTTGGAGCAGAAATCGCGGCACGGATTGCTCATGAGGCTTTTCATTATCTCGATGCACCAATTATGCGGATTGGAGCTAAGCATTGCCCTGTGCCCTATTGTAAAAAATTAGAAGATGAGGTTCTGCCTCAAAAGAAAGATATTGAGAATGGCTTGCGTCAACTCGCAAGTTTTTAAGATTCACATAAAAATATCTTTATCCGATCAGAGATCTCTTGATGCAACGTGAACAGGCGTTTTACGTCGGTTATGTCCAATACGTGGGTGCCGTTTTACTGGTTTGCTTTGTTCCATTTTCAGGAAGCTTTCAGCCATCTTGTCCATCATGATATTATTTAACCTTTTGTAGTTAAGAATTTTTTGCCGAATTTCGCTACGAAGAGTATCTTCGTTTTTCGTTTCTTCTTGTCCTAATAAACATAATAATTCCTGTTTATGTAGAACTCTTCCCGTTAAACTATTTTGTATTTTGTGCAGGGTAGCAGAATCTTTTAAAAGAGCTTCACATTCCTCGATTTGTCGTAAAGCAATAGCGTTCTTAATCATCTGATCTAAGGTTTGATCGATATCCGCTAAAATCTCTTCATTAGATGCCTGCATAAAAACCTCTGCAATTATATTTTTAAATAGTCAGATTCCCTATTTATTTAAAATATTTTTTTTCATTTTTTCTGAAGAATAGGAAAATTTTTTCATATCAATTTTCAATTATTCCTTGGCACTATAAACAAATTCATTGTTATTGTTAAGAAATCTTAATTTATGTACAGTAATTGTACGCTAATTTAATAAATTATAATTGGAGAAATATATGAGCGCTGCCGCATATACAACCTTTATTAACACAGGGGATAATTATTTTACTTATACCCCTTGTCCTGAAAAAGACGAGAAATTAAAACCTTGTAATCAGATTTTTACTAGTGATACCGGTCCTGGCATACAAACTTGGTTTCAGTATAATAGTAAAGAAAAAAATTACCTCTCAATTTTCTGTGAGGTTTTATCAAATCCTTTTTCTTTATTGTATTGGAATGGACAAAAGCGTCTTTTCAAGCAAACACAAAAAGATCACAGTTTTCCTAACTTACTTAAAAAATATATTTTCGAAGCAAAAGCAAATGTGAAAGGCTCGAATAAAGCTAGCGACGAAACAACAACACAGTTGTTTAAGCGAATTTTTGAAATAACCTGCTCCGTAAGTCAAAAGAAGAGTCCAAAAGCTTTATCCATTGTCAAAGAGTTTATTGAGAAAGAATTGCTCGCTCAGAAAATTTCTTCTTCCCATTTTTCTGATACATTTAAAGATAATATTCAAAAGGTAGTTGTTAAGGAATTAATTAATAGAATTTCTGGCGAGATAAATATTGCTCCCTTTAGAAAATCCCAACGAGAAAAGATGAAAGAATTAGGTGCTAAATTAGTTAAAAGAGGATTTTTTCAGTCAGTTGCGCAGTTTCGTCAAATTGCTGTCCAAGCATGTAAAGCATCGATAAATGAGTCTCAGGGGCAGGTCAAAAAAACCATCACCAAGCAAAGCCAGAAAAAAATTATTAAAGATTATCTTGCTAAACAAAACTTCAAAGATATTCGAAATGTAATTGTAACATTTACTGATCTAACGTTGGTTGATTAATTTCATAAAATCTTTCACGGCTTTTAGTTGTAGACCTATTAAGTAACTAAATAAGTGGAAGAGAATTTAATAAGATTTTTTGGAGAAAAACATGACTAAAGCAGTTGCAGCATCCGCCATTTCCGCCCCACCAGTTCTTAATCCCTATGAAGCCCGCCTTCTAAAAGATTCTGGAGTCCAAAATAAAAATATCATTGAAAGACTTTGGACAGAAGGAGATGAAGGAAAAGCAAAAGTCATTGGAGCTCTTGCTTTAGGTGCCTTATGCATTCCTTTACTTGGCGTAGGGTTAGGAATTAGTGCAGGATTAGTAAGCCTTAGCTGTGTTGGTTACAATGTTTATAAAACCCACATGCACAATCAACAGAATCAGCATACAAGCTTTTCTGCTTTATTAGCTCAATATGCAGACGGATATGTTCACGCTAAACGAAATCTAAGAAAAAATCCGCACAACAAAGAAGATGCTCGAGTAGCGCAAAATGATGCTAGATCCCTTCTTTATGGAAGAATTATCTCGATAGTTGATGTTATAAAATCTCCCAAAGATTGCAAAATTGCTCTTGCCGTAGCGAAGGAACTTATTGACAAACATCTAACGCAGAAAAAAGTGGATCCTCAAATTCGTCAACAAGTGAAAAAAGATTTTGAGGCCAACATTAGCCTTGCTAAAGCTGATCAAGTTGCTAAGCAGATTAATACATCTATCGGCAAAGAATTAATCGAGAAAATCGATAAGTCTCATTCGGTGCCAGGTCACAAATCCTCATCTCATCATAGTGCTTACAAAAACAAAAACGAGCTGAATGTTTTAGTAAGTAGAGGTTATTTTTCTAATCTTAAAGATGCGCAAAAACAGATAGGTTCTTGTCTAAATGTGTCGGGAATAAGTGATAGATTCAATGCCTGCTACAAATCTTGGGGATTCACTCAAAAGATTTAGAGAGAGTTTGTAAGATCTTTAACCTCGATTGCGCTCTATTTCAGGTATAGCCAGCCAAGCGAGCGTAGAACGCAATCAGGGGTTTAAAAGAATGATAGAGCCTTTCCCCCGTTTTCACTGAAAAATTCTTAAAAAAACTTGTAAAATAATAAATCTAAAGCCTGCATATATTTCAAAAAAAAATTTTACAATCTTCTTTTTTTTACCCACTTTTTAAATTATTATTTTAAACATTTAAGTGTTTTGTAATAAGATAACGGTTTATTAATGCAATTACAATAGTTTGTAATATTAGATAATGTTATAATTAACATGTAATTATTATAAATATATTAAATAAATAAATTGGAATCTATATTTTATGGCAATCAAAGCAGATATAAATAGAGCGTTAATACAATCTTCGGACCAAGTTTTTTTACAAGATGCAGGAAGTACCAAGCTCGATTGGGTGCAAAAAAATTGGGCCCGAGGTCAAAAGCTAAGTGTAGTAGTGACTGTAGCCTCTGGGATCATTACTTTGGCGGGTGCTCTCATATTGATTTATGATGCGATTAAGACGCGTAAACAAAATAAAAAAGAACGTTTTTCTGTTCTTGTCGGTGAATATGTAAGGAAGGTTGAAGCAAATCCTATACAAGCAGGAGCGGTTAAAGCTGACGTCCTCTTTGATCGTATCGTTGCGCTTAGTCGTAACAGCAAGGATTTGAAGAAAGCAAAAGAACTTATTTCCGAGGCCTTCAAAAAAGGAAGTAGTCCTAAGCTGAAAGTGAATAAGAAAATTTTGCTGGAAATTGAAAAAACCTTCGAAGCTCGTATTGCAAAAGCTGCTGCGCGTCAACTAGTAAGTAACCCCCATCATGGAATGAGTACAAGAACCTATTTCTTCTTTCCTTCTAACGCAAAGGAAGTCAGAAAAATTCTTACTGAACAAGTCAATAAAGGCTTCTTTTCTTCAGTTGAACTGGCTCAAAAAGCTGTTGCATCAGAATTTCTCGTAAGAGAACTCAATGAGGACATGAGAATAAAAGGACTCAAGCATAATGGTGTTGAGGTTGATGCTACTGAAGTAGTGATCGAGCAAGGTGGACGGAGTTTAATTTATGAATCACTTATAAAAGAGCCAAAGAGTTTTAATGATTTACTAGAATTGTATGTAGACCATCTTCCCAAAACCATAAAAAAACAGGGCCAGCCCATTATTCAGGAATCTATTTCGGACCTTCTTTTTGATGAAATTGTTAGAGAAGCACAAAGCACTACAAATGATAGTAAATGCAAAGAGCTTCTCGATCTAGCCAAAAAACGTATTGATACGGAAATAGCCAAAAAACGGATCCCAGCAAGTGTTCGTTATCGAATCAAGAGTGAGTTCCAAGATAATGTAGCAAGAGCTGCTGCTCGTAGAATCACGAGTGATAAAGAAATGCTTCCTTCCTGGCTATTTTATTCCATTAACAAAAAAAAATTAGCTGATCAATATATAGAACTTGTCAGAAGAGGCTTTTTTCCATCTGTCCCTATAGCGCAAAAAATGGTTGCGTCTGCCTACGCAAGAGATGCAGTGCGTCGTCATATGCAAAGAGAGGGTTTTAATTGTTCAGGCCTAACAGTTCGTGTAAATGATTTAAGAATCGATGTGCCCAAAGAATCATTGCTTGAGGTTTGCTAATCTCCACCAGGCACAAGCCTTCCCAGTCAGCTATTCTAAAAAGCCACGTTGGATAATGTGGCTTTTTTGATACACCCTCTAAGACAAATCTGTTACGCTGAGGTGTATTATCGAAGAAGCTATACTCTAACATGCGTGTCGAATTTTGCCCTTTAGCCTCGGGATCACGGGGTAATTGCCTTTATCTGGCCACAGAGAAAACGCGTATCCTTATCGATGCCGGTTTAAGTGTTAAAGCGATTGCAGAGCGCTTAGCGATGATCGGGGCGAAGCTTGAAGAGATTCAAGGAATTCTTGTCACTCATGATCATGTCGACCATGTGCGAGGAATTTCCCTCCTAGCTGCCAAATTAAAAATACCTGTTTTTGCCAATAGCGATACGGCTCGAGGCATATTGCAGATCAATCGAGGAGTAGCTCTCCCTTTTAAAATCTTTTCCACAGGTGAGGCCTTCGTCTTTAATGATTTAGAGATTCACCCTTTTAGCATCCAACATGACACCTTAGATCCTGTTGCATTTACGATCCAAATAGGGGATACCAAAATCGGGATATGTACAGATCTCGGCTGTGTCACAACCCTCGTGAGAAGTCATTTACAAAATACAAATTATCTTTATCTAGAAGCCAATCACCAGCCCTCTATGGTCCATGCGTGTAATCGTCCCATGATTTACAAGCAAAGAGTGCTGAGTCGTCAAGGGCATCTTTCTAATGAAGAATGCGCTGATCTTATTGAGAGTATTTTCCATGATAATCTGAAACATATCTACTTAGCTCATCTCTCCAGTGAATGTAATCACCCTGATCTTGCTTTAGCAATCGTGCAAAATAAACTCACAAGCCTTAAAGCCCAAACGCAACTTTCCATTGCTTGGCAAGAAGAACCTAGTGTTGTGAGCATTTGGCACGCCTGTGAACCATCGCGCGCTCAATAGGTTTTACATAGGGAGCATAAATCCATCAAAGGCCATGCGAACATTGCATGAGACATGACAGTCGGCCAGAACATCACTGTGAACTTCCCGTTTCTCATGAAGATCTTTATCGGTGTGGCAGGGATCGTGATGGGTCACAATCCATTCTTTAGGCTGGCAATATTTAATAAGAACAGATGCATTAGAAATTGAAGAATGTCCCCACCCCGCTTTATCGAGATATTCAAAGGAATCGTATTGTGCTTCATGTACGAGAATATCGACATTTTTCATGAACTCGATTAGAGAGCGATGGGGGTCAAGACGTGGATCATTGAATTCGATAGCATTGGGATGCCCATGAAATCCCAGTAACATCTCGTTGTCAGTAACATACCCTACAGTGGTATTGCCCGTTTCTATTTTGAAACAGAGCGTCGACCCAGGGTGGAATGCGTAGTGGGTGTGGAGACGCAATTTACCTACTTGTATGGTCTGGCTATCGCGTAATTCGCGGAAAGTGATTTTAGCATGAATATCCTCTAATCGAACTGGAAAATAGGCATAGGTAAGCATCTCGACGAAGATGGAGCGAATACTCTTGTCGTAACCTACTGGAGCCCAGATATCGATCTTGCAATTTTGATTGTAGAGAGGGGGGAAGAAAGGAAATCCGATTATATGATCCCAATGCGTATGACCTAAAAATAAATGGACATGACGTATACCATCTTTCGCGAGCTCTTCACCCAAAGGGCGAATCCCTGTTCCTGCGTCAATGATGATCAAATCATCACCTGAACGCACTTCAAGGCAAGGACTATTGCCTCCATAACGTACATATTCTGCGCCTGCTACAGGGCTCGAGCCACGTGTTCCCCAAAAACGTATGTAGTGATCGGGTGTATGAATACGCGGCACATAACAATGTTCTCCTTCTAAATCGATATAAGAGGGATGGTGAAAGGGAGCGAGTTTTAAAACACCTTCATACCACCATTTGACAATGTCGCGAATTTTTTGTTCTGAACAGGGTCGTTCCTGAAAATAATTAGCTCCATTTGTCACAGCTGCATGATAAACTTGGATGAGGGGCTGATAGGAAATAAGGATAATTCCGCTATTCGCTGTACTAGGGTGCGCCCGAGCTCGTTTAATAATTTCGATCCCATCCATACCAGGGACCATCAAAGCAGTGAGAATCAGAGTCGGTTCGAATGCGCTAAACTTGCTTAAAGCCTCTTCACCATTTTTTGCATACGCTATCTCGTAGTTGCAGCCTTCAGCTTCCCGGAGTACCCGAACGAGTTCATCGGATTTATCTACAATGAGGATGCGTTTTTTTACATTAGACAAGGCTGTATTCCTTATTGGTATAATTTCTCTTTACCTGGTATAATAACTACTAGCAAGGATGTTCTTGTGCCAAAAAAATATTTACCAGTTTTTTGCTTCTCTCCCTCCACGACCACCCGTACCGGCGGCTGCCGGTAAAATTTCTTCTACTTTCAATTCTATTTTTTAACTTTTTAAAACTGCAATTAGGTGCTCTTTTATGTTTCGGAAAATGCCGATTTTTTTATTGGCGCTCATAGGTTTAATCGTTTGCCTGGATAGTTTCATTCCTCTGAATGTAAAAAGTTTTTTTTATTCTCTGAGTCTTTCAGTAAAGTCTCTGATTATTTTTGTTTTGCCTCTGATCATTTTTATGCTTTTGTTTAAAACGCTTGCTCAGCTCTCTAGCAAGGCGACTAAAATGATCCTCGTTATTCTTGCCGGGGTCTGCGTCTCGAATTTTATTTCCACGATGATCAGTTATTTCATTGGTTCGGGTATTTACCACACAAATGTCTCTCTTGTATTGCCGCAAGAAGGCGCTGGATTAGCACCGCTTTGGGTTCTTAATTGGCCCAAACTGATTGCCAATGATCATGCAATGTTCGCAGGTATACTCTCGGGAATTTTTTTAGCGAAGTTTCGCCCATTATGGGCAGAAAAGATGTCACGGTATGTTGAAAAAATCGTTAGCTATATGTTACGCGCTATTACTTTTGTTCTACCGATTTTTATTACTGGCTTTGTAATCAAAATCGTCCACGATAAAACCCTAAAGACTATTATTGGTGATTATTCTGTAATTTTTGTTCTCATAGCATTGTCCTTGTTCAGTTACATAGCTACCCTCTACTTGACAGTGAATCGTTTTGATTTTTCTCGAGCGATTTCAAGTATTAAAAACATGTTGCCTGCTGCTCTTACAGGTTTTAGTAGTATGTCAAGCGCAGCGGCAATGCCTCTTACCATCATAGCAACTGAGAAAAACTCACAGAATCCGCCTTTAGCCCGTTTAGCGATTCCTGCTACGGTCAATACACATTTGATTGGGGATTGCTTTGCGATTCCGATTTTTGCTTTTGCTGTTATGAAGAACTTTGGTATGGCAGAACCTACTTTTTATAGTTATCTCCTTTTTGCCTGCTATTTCGTAATGGCTAAGTTTTCTGTGGCAGCTATTCCTGGAGGAGGAATTATTGTTATGCTGCCCATCTTGGAGACTCAGTTTGGCTTTACTTCGGAAATGGCTTCCCTTATCACGGCGCTCTATGTCTTATTCGATCCTGTTATTACAGGTGCGAATGTCATTGGGAATGGCGCTTTCGCCCTCATTCTCAATAAGTTGAGAAGAAGAAGAGTAACTGTGTAGATTCCAAAATTTAGATGGCGCAAAGAAAAATTAGAGAAGGGGTAGAGCGATTATTCGTCGCTTTCCTTATTCACATTCCCTAAGGCTGGTTGGAGAACACGTCTTGGCTTAGCGCCCTCTTGAGAGCTAATCACACCCCGCGATTCTAATTCATCCATTAAACTGGCTGCCCGCGCATAGCCAATCTTGAGTTTTCTCTGTAAAAAAGTGGTCGACGCAGTGCCTGTTTCGATTACTATACTCTTAGCTTGGTCAAAGAGTGCATCTTTTGCATTTACCTCACCCCCATCTTTATCCTCGTCTCTAGGCATAGAATCGAAAGAGGATATAAGGTAATTGGGTGGTGCTTGCTTACAGATAAAATCGACAACGCGATTGATCTCTTCATCGCTGATATAAGCACCTTGCGCACGAATCAAGGTGGAAGTTCCTGGAGGTAAAAAGAGCATATCGCCATTTCCTAGCAAGCTTTCTGCTCCATTTTCATCGAGAATAATTTGCGAATTAATTCGCGACGCTACTTTAAATGCGATACGAGTGGGGAAGTTAGCCTTAATCAAACCGGTAATAACCTCCCGAGAAGGCCTTTGTGTGGCTAAGATCAGATGAATGCCCACAGCACGTGCCATTTGAGCAATGCGGGCGATAGGTGTTTCAAGATCAGAACTTGAAACCATCATAAGATCGGCAAATTCATCAATAATCGCCACGATTCCATACATGCGCGCGGGAATTTGTATATTGAGGGATGCTTCAAGCTCCTGGTTGATTTGGCGATTATTGAAGGCACCGATATTTCGCAAGCCGAGCTGCTTGAGAATTTCATATCTTTGTTGCATCTCTTTGACCAACCAATTTAAGGCCGCATAAGCACCATGTGCTTCTGTAATTACAGGAGCGATCAAATGGGGGAGCTGCGAGTAGCAAGTGAGTTCAACTCGTTTGGGATCAATCATGAGGAGTTTGATCTCATCGGGCCGCGCATTCATGACAATCGACATCACAATTGTATTGATACATACTGATTTTCCCGAGCCAGTAGCACCTGCAATTATAGCATGCGGCATACGCGCCAAATCGCTAATAACATTTTCTCCACTCACGCTTTTCCCCAACAGAGTTGGAATAAAGAATTTGCGCGGTTGATTCTGATAAAAAGCCAAAATTTCCTTAAAACTCACTTCTTGTGGTGCAATGGCAGGTATTTCGACACCAACTGCCGCTTTACCTGGGATAGGAGCGATAATACGAATTGCTTTGGCTTGCAAATTCATGGCGATATCACTTTCTAGTGCCGTGATCTTTTGCACTTTTACACCCACAGCAGGGTGCACTTCAAAGGAAGTGATGGTTGGGCCGCAGTACACCTCACCGACTTTGGCTTCGATGCCAAAACTCATCAAAGTCTCTTCTAGAATTTCAGCCTGACGACGCAAGTCTTTTTTTAATGTGGGAGAATCTGACTTACGAGGGTTATTCAG
The DNA here is from genome assembly GCA_013288005.1 of Chlamydiota bacterium. Classification (GTDB taxonomy): domain Bacteria; phylum Chlamydiota; class Chlamydiia; order Chlamydiales; family Rhabdochlamydiaceae; genus JABDCS01. Next base: position 88,192 of record JABDCS010000002.1, read on the forward strand.
TAAAGAGAGAGGAGGTAGTTGATAGGAGGTAAAGTCTCCATTGTAGACTTTTTGAGCGGTGATGGCAGCGAGCTTCTTGGCTATAGGCGTGGATTCGGGAGGCTCGGGCTCAATAATGATGGGGGCTCGTTCTTTTTTTGGTGAGGGTAGACGTTTGGCTTCAACAGGCCATCTCGGAGGATAGAGAGGAGGGGGAAGGAGAGTAGTTGTCTCTGCTTCTTCAAACTCAGCAAGAGGCTCATCATCCACTTGTGAATTGGAACGAGAGCGAAAAATGCTGGAGAACAGAGAGGGGATTTTTTCAAAAAACGGGAGAATTCTAATTTCCGTGAGTGAGAGAAAACTCACAATGCCTGTTAAAGTAAAAGTAATTGCAATCCCAATTTCGCTAAAAAGTTGTTGCAAGTTGAAAGTCGACAGATCGCGATAGAGATAATAAAGAGGTACCCCTCCTAAATTTTGTCTCCACTCTCGGTGTGAATAGGGCAAGGAAAAGAATATCTCTTCGCTGTATACTTTTTCGGTTAAAAACCGCGGGAAGACGATTCCCCATTCGTGAAAGCAATTCAGTAAAATGCAAATGGAAATAAGTAAAAGGAAAAAATAAAGGTATTTGATTTTCGGTAGCGTTTTTGAGGTAAGTTTACACCAACCTATCCACCCCAGGTAGAGGACTAAGCCAAATGCCCCTAATCCCGCACTGTAGGAGAAAACCCATGCTGTGCTGTATCCGACGATCCCCAGCCAATTTTTCTCAGGATGCCTATGGGAGAAAGTCAACAGGCTAATAAAGAGCAAAAGAGCTAGGGATAAAAGAATGAGTCCCTTCGTCTCTTTGCCTTGTATACCTGCTTTACGAGAGCTTTTTTCCTGCTGTTCTTTTTTAGCCATGTCCTTCTCATATGAGGGTGTGTCAAAAGCCTGATGCAAAACAAACACAGGCTCCTAAGAGGAGACAATACCACGCAAAAGGACGCAATCGACCATTTTCTAAACAGCGTATCGCGGGTCCAATAATCGCCAATCCTGCGGCTAAGGATGCTCCAAATCCAATTAAACAGGAAGAGAGAGAAATCGGCAAACTCCACGTTGCTTGCGTAAGCTTAAGAAGAGACAAACAGCTTCCACCCAAAATGGTAGGAATGGCGAGAAGAAAAGAAAAACGAACCGATTCTTGTGCATTCCATCCTAACACCCTTGCACAAGAAATTGTCGATGCACTGCGTGAAATACCCGGTATCAATGCAGCAGATTGCATCAGCCCTATGCACACAGCATCTTGGGTCCTTCGTTGCCATGATATAGAAGCTTGGCGTTTGATGCGTAGATAGTGACCTAAGAAGAGAAGGCAAGAAGTGGCGATTAACATATAGCCCGTAAGAGATAGCTGGTGCGTCATTTCCCTAAAAGGTTTTAAAAGGAGATAGGCGGGAAATAAAGGAGTAATTGCAAGTAAAATCTGGAGCAGTTTGTCGCGTCTTTGAAAGAAAATCAGGCGAATATCTTTTCGAAAAAAATACAACGCTGCAATCAGGGTCCCAAAATGACAAAATAGGTCGAAAGCAAGAAAGATCTCAGAATGGGGTATCCCCATTAACGTTCTAGCGATAGTAAGGTGTGAGGAGGAACTGATAGGGAAAAATTCAGCAACTCCTTGAATAAGCCCAAGAATTAAGGCTTGCAGAGAAGTCATTGTTATTATCCAAAAAGGGCGATCGACGGGACTCGAACCCGCGACTTCTGGAACCACAATCCAGCGCTCTAACCAACTGAGCTACGATCGCCATACAAAGAGGAAAGTTTATACTCGGAGATTGAGTTTCTGTCAAATTCTCTATGAGTCACTATCAAAAGCACGGAAATATACCTTTTGATACTGCCTCATCAAGGAAGGTACTAAAAAGTATTTAATTGTTGCCTTCGATACTACAAATGTAGTATCAATTTCGATAAATTTAGGAAGGATCTATGGCTAAAAGAGCTTTTGGTGAGCTAGAACTTGCAATTCTGAATATCCTGAAACGAGCGGGAACTCGAATGACTGTGAAAGAGGTCTATAGCAGTATGGGGCAAGAGAATAAATACACGACTATCATGACAGTCATGCATCGAATGATGTTGAAGAACCTATTAGGAAGAGAAATGGTGACGGGTCATTACGAATATTGGTTCCTTCCTTCAAAAACACCTACATTTCTCGAGCAACTGAAGAAAAAGGCCTTTGGCTTTAAGACCATTGAAATGGTGAGTTATTTAATTGAGTCGGCTGATGATGTAACCGAAGAAGAATTAGATGAAATGGAAAGGCTCCTACAAAAAGCGAAAAATAAAAAACAGACGAAATAATTTATGGCCTTTCATTATTTTTTCAATAGTCTTGTAGTGTTTTTTATTTTATCGGGAATAGGTGAGCTAATCCTATTCGCTTTTAGAATAAAAAATTCAAGGGTCCGCATCTTTATACGAGCTTTGCCTTTCATTAAATTTCCTTTTGATTTTTTGATTTTTGGAGTTTTTGAAGAGAATTTATTCCTTAATTTTAATCCATTTGGTTGCAAGATTTTCTTCCAACATTTGCTGGAAAGGGTATTTGGGGTATATTTTAAAACCAATTTAAGTGAGAAAGAGCATTGGATAATCCCACACTTTCTTACTGCTCAGATTCCAGCTCCCTGGCTCAAAGTACTTGTGGTTTCTTTTGGCACCGTCTCCCTTTCAGCTTTCTTCTATCGAGTCTTACAATATTGTAAATCTTATCAAACCCTTAAAAAGATTTTACGAGTAGCGATTCCCTGCACGAGAGAAATTAAAAACAGCAAGCTTTTAGCGGGTGTGAAAAGACAAAAAGCGATTGTTGTAACCTCTAACCAAGTGAATATTCCGCTTGTTGCAAGCAGGCGGCATATCATATTTCCCCAAGAATCTATTTCTCAGTTTTCGCAAGAAGAGTTTGAAGCTGTTTTGGCGCACGAACTCGAACATTTATATTGGAAAGACTCGCTTTTAAAACTCTATTGCACTTTTGTTCATGCTTTTTTCTGGTGGGTGCCAAGTGGCTGGTGGCTCAATCGAATAGAAGTAGACATGGAAATCGCCAGCGATAAAGGTGTGCGGCGTTACGGTATCGCTGCTCATTCTTTAGCTAGCGCAATTGTCAAAGTTATTGCGCTTCGTACCTCATCGACTCAATATTATTCAACCACAGGGTTTTCGCTTGCTTGCGAGCTGGCATCGAGTCGAAAGCCTATTGTCTATCGTTTTAAAAGTTTATTAGAAGACGATTTTATCCCCTCAAAGTTTCTCTTTTGGAATAGCTTTTTCTGTACGTGCGTAGCTCTCATCAGTTTTATTAGTTTTTGGAGTTGTTAGAGTTAACTGGCGGGCAGAAGAAAAGAAAAAAATTTAATCCAAGATACTACAATCGTAGTAATTTAATAATAGGAGAATGCATGACTACATTAGTAACGAACTTAAATCCTGCTATAACGAAGGCGGAAAAACCTAATAAGGATGAATCAGCAAAAACCTCCGCATGGCAGAAAACCACGGAGTATATGACGACCGCTTCGGGTATGAAAAAAATTCTTCTTGAACCCATCAAGCTCGCTTTAGATTGGATTGATTGGGGAGCTGCGCATTCAATGAAGAAGGCTGAACCTTTATGCCAGCTAACAGGCAATACACGTACGTTTTTAACCTTAGCTAATTTACCTAAAGAAGTAACTCGAGCCTTTGCAAATTATAAAAACATCCCTAGTGGTGCAGGAATCACGACCAGCAATAGAACGCATGCTATTACTAAAGTTGCAATTGAAGGAATGTATGCTGCCGATTCTGTTTCTACTATTGTCGAGTGGGGGAGTAAAAGCTCTTTCCTATCTCTCTCGAGAATAGGAAAACAAGTTTGCAAAGCTATTGGATCTTTAGCGACAGGAGCTAGCATAGTAGAAAATGTGCTAGATATTTACCGAGAATCTAAAAATCCCGTAGAAAAGCAAAAGAGCACTCTTACTGCATTAAAAGTAACAAAAGCCGCTTTTTCCCTCCTCTTGGGAGTTACGGAGTTGGCTTCCATTCTTTCGGGCAGTGTCGTGCTTCTTTTGTTAGCAACGGTCAAAGTCGGTTTTGGAATAGGAATTCATTTTTATGAAATGGAATCTGTGGCGGTGCTCAAAAATTAAGTTTCTGCCATTGTCTACTGTTTGATCTTTTCACCATTCAAAATAGATGCAAAATAGATGAAATTAATTATTAAGCGTCCTCTTTATGCTAAAATGTCAGAAAAAAACTCACATTTGATAATAAATAAAAATAAAATCCTGCCAATTAATTATTGTGTGAATAAATAGTGTCGATATAGAAACAAAACATATATAATTGGATCCTATATAGAAATAATTTTTTGATACTTTTTAGAACTTGTTACAACTGAGGACATAATAGTGACTGCAGGAATAACCGCCGTTCATTCTTCTCCGATGAAGAAAGTAGAATCAGCTGCAAATGACGCAGATAAGACCTCAAGGTGCGAAGAGGTCGCTTACAGTATAACGACATCATCGGGCATGAAAAAATTGCTTCTTTCACCGATTGGTCTTGCTTTAGATTGGATCGATTGGGGCGCAAAATATTTAATGAAGAAAGCTGAACCTTTAAATGAACTCACGAGTCAGACACGTACATTTCTAAAATTTGCTAATCTACCCAAACAAGTGATCAAGAGCTTTGCGCTTTATAAAAAGATTCCTTCCTCTACAGAAAGTGAAGATTTTAAGCGATCGCAAGCAATTACTAAAACGGCCATTAAGGGGATTTATGCGGCCAATTCTGTAGCTAGTATCTTAGAGTGGGGTAGCAAGAACTCTTTTTTATCTCTTTCTGCAGCGGGAAAATGTGCGTGTAGAGCTATCCGCTCTTTAAGTTCTGGAGCAAAAATAGTAAGCAATAGTCTAAAGATTTTCCAGGAATCTAAAAATCTTGCAGACAAGGAAAAGAGCACTCTTTCTACATTAAAAATAACGAAAGCCGCTTTTTCCGTTCTCTTAGGACTTGCGCATTTGGCTTCTATCGATTCTAGAAGTGTGGCCCTTCTTTTGTTAGCAACAGTCAAAGTTAGTTTTGGAATGGGGGCTCGTTTATATCAATTGCAGCCAAAGCCCAGGACGTAGCGGAAGGTTAGAACATCTATTTAACAGATTCCCTTCTGTCTATTCGGCCAATAAATAGCGAAAAATAAAAAGGCAGAAAGATAAATCGAGATTAGAAGGGGAGTTATGTGATTACAGGAGAGAGTGCCTTTGATAGCAAGCGGAGCTTGGCTAACAGAGTTAAGAAGAAAGTTTGTGAATGAGCTATTCATAGAATTGATGAATTCGCCTACTGGAGGTGCGAAGGTTAGGGCTATACATCCTACTAGAAAAAGCATAAGACTTATAGAAATCAGAAAAGGAAAAAAGAGATTATAAAGCATGCTTCCAATGAGCGGAAAGGAAGAGAAATAGAAGAGACAGACAGGCAGAGTTATAACGTGCACCGCCAATGTAAGAGCTAATGCTTTACGTATAAGTCCGGCAAGCAGAACGCCATGTTGATCAACAAGTGTCATATTTTTCATAGTCGCAATCGAACGCTGAGGAAAAATACAAGTAAGCAATTTCTCACATGGTTCGAATAAAAGCAGAAGCGCGCCTGTGCATAGAAAGCTCAATTGAAAACCGAGATTTTGGCAGAAGGAGGGATCGACAAGTAGGATAACCATGAGTCCTCCACCCAGAGCATTGAGGCCGCTAGAGCGTAGGCAGCAAATCTTTCCTGTAAGAGCGAGAGAAATAGCACAGCAAGCCCTCATAGCTGAACAACATGGACCAAGAAAAAAAAGGTAACCTCCGATAAAAATCAGCACGACAATCTGAGCCTTACGAAAAGAAAGAAAGAGACGGGCACTGAAGAGCAAAAATGAAGCTAAAAGCGAAAAATGAAATCCTGAAATCGCCAAAATATGACTTAGTCCCAAACGACTGAATTCAATCGCTAAATTTCTTTCCTCAATATCACCTGTAGAAAGTGACGTAAAAAGGGCGCTGCAAGGGGTCTTTCCAAAATGTTGATGAATAAAATGCGACATCGCTTTTTTGAAATTGAATCTCCATTCGGCAAAAGAATGGGTGTTTTCAACAGGTAGCCACGAAAATTTGCGATCGGGCTTAAATACAAAAGCTCCTTTCCGCGTTTTCTGCATACGACCTTTTATCACATAATCACAATTTGCCAGAGGCCGGTTTTTGCTTTCTTTTAAGAGAATTTGGCAAGGAATTTGGGCTATCTTACGAGAGTCTCGATTAACAAACCCTTTGGCCGCTCCTTGATAACAGAGAAGGGGACCAAAAGGAGTTTGCGAAGCTTTAACTTGTGAGATAGAGAAATAAAGCAGACCTTCTACACCATTGTTGGGCCATTCATTTTTTTCAAAAAAAGGTGAAGCCGCCATCCAGGTAGAAAAAAAAAGCAGAATCCCCATGAGAATCTTTTGCCAATGGGTGAATAGAGGAATCCAAAGAACGCAAGCAAGTGGCAACAAGAGCATGGTCCATCCTGCAGCGGCACCTGTCCCGAAAAAAATATGGAGCCCAATCCACAAAAGGGGGTTCTTTTCCCAAAAAGTGATAAAAGTTTGCATGAAGGAGAGTATCAATGAATGAAGAGGGCCTGCTAAGAGATTGTTTTCGCGATATTTGAGAGTTTCGTAGTCTTGTCCGATTGCACAAGAGGGGATACTATAAGACGTTGATCTATTCTAATCTATGGGCAACTAAAAACCTCTTAGAACACTCTAAAGATGCTCAACGTTAGAATCTTTATCCAAGGACCCGTAAATCAGACGTGCTCCACGCTGATGCGTAAAGTAGCGAAACAGCCATTGCAATAAAACACCTGCGCGGTTGCGAAAACCAATTAAGTAAAAAATATGGATAAAGCACCACGCTAACCAGGCTATTAAACCGGTAAATTCCATTTTTCCTACACGAGCAATTGCTTTACATTTTCCAATGGTCGCCATGGAACCTTTATCGAAATACACAAAAGGCCGGCGTTTCAGCTTAGGGATTTCGTTTTTAATAATTTTAGATATGTAGTGTCCAGCTTGTATCGCCGGTGAAGCAATAGCCGGTAAAGGACGTGCATCCTTGTCCATCACACACGCTGCATCTCCGATGACGAATACTTCTGGAAATCCGGGAATGGATAAATCAGGATCGACAATAGCTCTCCCTTGCCGATCTAAGGGGATCTGAAGGGTTTTTAATAGAGGAGATGCTTGGTTACCTGCTCCCCAGAAAACATTCAGGGATTCGATAAATTCATCCTCAAGTTGTACTCCATTCGCATTGATATCGATTACTTTTTTTCCTGTAATGACTTTAACACCCATTTGCTCAAGCTGACGCTTAGCGTGCAAGCTGAGTTTTTGCGAGAACATAGGCAGAATAAAAGGAAGTGCCTCGATTAGGTAAATTTGGGCGCGAGCAGGATTAATGCGTCGAAAATTCTTAAACATAGTTTTATAAGCAATCTCTGCAATGGCTCCAGCCATTTCGACACCGGTTGGACCTCCACCGATGATTACAAAACTGAGATATTTGGCACTTTCTGCAGGCTTTTCAAATCGCTCAGCCTTTTCAAAAGAAACAAGAATGCGTTCTCGAATAGCCAGTGCATCGCTCAATGTCTTAAGTCCTGGGGCATAGGTTTCCCAATTATCATGGCCAAAGTAAGAGTGGTGAGCTCCTGTAGCAATTATGAGATAATCATATTCATGTTGTTCGCCATTAATAAGCTGGATATGTTTTTTTTCTTTATCAATGTTGACGACGTCACCCATAATGACGCTGACGTTTTCTTGATTACGAAGAATTTCTCGGATAGGAATGGCAATATCAGCTGATGAGAGGGCAGCGCTTGCTACTTCATATAGCAAGGGCTGAAAAAGATGGTGATTCGTTTTGTCGATGAGCAGAATATCGCACTTGGCATGCTTGAGCCCTTTCGCAGTATTAATACCTCCAAATCCGCCCCCAATAATGATCACTTTTTTTCGCTGCATAAGTTATCCTCTCAAAGCTTGCTTGTACATAATTAGCTCAATTCTTCCCTTTCGGCGCAGTTAAGCGAAACTCAATAGCTGCATCGACCATTATTGATTGTAGGTTCTTGTTCCATATATACCAGATGACGTATCTTTTTTTCTTCTTTAGAAACACGCCCAGGATCTGTCAAAAAGCTCTGAAGAGCGGCAGAAACTAATATGACACACCCTCTTAAAAGCTGTTTCTAATAGATTTTTTGTCAATTGTCATCATTGTTTTGGCTAATTTTCTGTTTTTTTGAAAATAATTTTATTTCATTCATGAAATGTGTGCTTTTAGACTTTTATTATAGTTAAAATGAAATTTTAATTTTAAAATCAGGGTTAGAAGATGTACTTAGTCCAGCGGCTGCTACAAACGCATGGTTCTGCACTTGATCTGCGTTTAATTGCCGGCGATCAGGGAATTAAGCGGAAAATTCATGTTCCAGAAGTGCAAAGACCTGGGATCTGCTTGGCTGGAAGACTCGATGATTACGCTGGGGAAAGAATTCTGGTGTTGGGTGCATCTGAGCTTAGTTATTTGTCTCGGTTAAACGACGCTCAATGTCATCTGCGCCTAAGTGGGCTTCTAACCAAAAAGACCCCGGCTGTTATTGTCGCACGGGATCTACCACCTCCTGATTCTCTCATTACACTTTGCAAACAACTCTCAATTCCGCTTTTGCAATCCTCAATACCGGCGATGGATCTTGTCGATAAAATGACCTTTCTTTTACGTGAAGAACTCAGCCAAACGCAGACGTTGCACGCCACTCTTATTGAAATTTTCGGATTGGGAATGCTCTTGCGCGGTCATTCGTCAATCGGAAAAAGCGAGGCAGCTTTAGGACTTATCCAAAAAGGTCATCGTTTAATCTGTGACGATGTGGCCAACGTGCGCCTTAGAATGGGGCAAGCATTAGAAGGGAGTGGGCCTGAATTAACCCAGCATTTGATTGAGATCCGCGGAATAGGCATCATTGATATTGCCCATCTTTATGGTTCTGTATGTGTGCGTGATACCAAACAAATTGATCTTGTTGTGCGATTGGAGGAGTGGGACGAAAAACACTTTTATGATCGGGTGGGACTCGATGAGCGTTTTTGTGCGATGCATGGTAGAATCGTACCCTATTATATCCTGCCTGTAAAACCGAACCGAGATGTTGTTTTATTAATCGAAACCCTAGCGCGTTTACATCGTTTACGTTTTCGTGATTATCAAACAGGTGAGCATGGAGGACGTCGTTTAGCAGAGACCATGACCAATGGTATAAAGAAGAAGACTAGAAGCTTTATACTGGAATAGATTAATAACTATGATATATATACATATCTTTATGAGAATTTCCTCAATGCCCGGGATCAAAAAGTCTTGCCAATTGACACAAGAGTGATTCTTTTTTTTCTTAAAAAAGCCCTGAAAAGCGAAAGAATTTAATGGATGGGCACCCTCTTAGAAAGGTTATGTTATTGTGAAACTTTCGTGTGATGTCTGCATTAAAAACCCTCTGGGCTTACATGCTCGGCCGGCTATGGAGATTGTCAGGGTCTTACAACACTCGCGTTCGGCTGTCAGTGTCACGCTCGAAAATCGAACGATTGATGCTCGCAGTATTATTAGTCTGCTCAGTTTAGCTGCCCCACAAAACGCCATACTTAAAGTTACTGTTGAAGGGGAAGATGCGCCTTTAACGATGAAAAATCTTCTTCTAGTTTTATCCCAACATCCCAGTAATCCAAGTTAGAGCACGCATTTCAGTGAAATTTCCAAAGGATTGGCATTAAATAAGACAAAGTTTTAGGTGAGTTGTTGGGCACAATAGCCAACTCAGGTATATTATTTCCCATCATTCGATGATGGGTAAAAGGAATCTAAAAATCGATCGAAACTTTTTTAGGTAGATAGGTGTAGATGCATCAACCTCCTTACGATCAGTTTGAAGAAGACTTCCAAATTGAGGGAGCTAGCATCAGTGATGGAATTGCCATAGGTATTCCTTACCTGTTCGATGGTCTAGGTGAACAGGATGCTTCTGTGATTCCCATTGCAGAAGATCAAATAGAAAAAGAAATCTCCCGATACCGTCACGCCCTACATCTTACACGCGAAGATTTGCAAAAACTGCAATGTTCTCTAGCCAGCGAAGGACTGCGCGAAGCTATTTCTATTATCAATACGCACTTGCAGATGCTCGAAGATCCTATATTGACAAGTGAAATTGAAAAGAAAATCCGCGTTACCCTAGTGAATTCTGAAGCGGTTTTCCGCACTGTAACCAATGAACTCATGACGCAGTTTTCTTTAGCTGCTGATGCCTTCTTTCGTCAACGTCTTGTTGATATTTTAGATGTCTCTAAGAGGATTCTTGCCCATTTGCGCCAACAACCAAAAAAATGTGTAAGTGAAATTCCGCCAGGGTCTGTTCTGATTGCTCATGATATAGCTCCTTCTGATACAGCAGCGGCAAGTGGATTGAGAATTCATGGATTCGTCAGCTTAAATAGCGGGGCTAACTCTCACGCCGCCCTTATTGCTCGCTCTAAAGGAATACCTTTCGTAAGTAGTATCAGTTTAGAAATATTAGAAAAGGCAAAATTCACCTGCATGATTGTGGATGGGAATAAAGGTAGAGTTATTCTCAATCCTAGCGTTAAAACATTAGAGAAATATCGTGAAATCCAAAAACATCTTCTACTTCGTTCAAGTCGTTTAGAAAAAGAGCGTCAACTTCGAGCAGAAACTGTCGACGGTTATCCTCTCATTTTACGAGCAAATATTGGCGCTGAGGCAGATGTTGAACTGATGCATACATGTGGGGCTGAAGGAATTGGCTTACTTCGCACGGAAGTCCTTTGCATAGGGGATGCGCGCGAGTATTTCACCGAAGAAGCACAATATATGTCTTTTCGTCGTATTATTGAGAATGCACAGGGTTTACCGGTGAATGTTCGCTTGTTCGATTTTGGCGGTGATAAAAACCCTCCCTCTTCAGTCGAAAATCCACCAGAAGTTAATCCTCTTCTCGGATGTAGAGGCATTCGTTTTCTTCTGAGGAGAAAAGAATTCTGCAAAATTCATCTACGCGCTGTTTTACGTGCTGCAGCACACGGGAATGCTCGCCTACTTATTCCACTTGTTTCTGATGTTGAAGAGATTGAGCAAATTCGGAGGATCATAAATGAGGTTCAAGAAGAGCTAGAGGCAGCGGGGATTGTGCATGCGAGAAAAATTAGTATTGGATGCATGCTGGAAATTCCCTCCGCTCTTCTTACTGTAGATGCCTTAGCTCCTCATTGTGATTTTTTCTCGATTGGAACCAACGATCTCACACAATATGCTTTAGGGGCGGATAGAACCAACCCTATGATCGAGCCTTTTTATCAAGTGCAACATCCTAGCATCCTTCGTCTCATCCGGATCGCCGTCCAAGAGGCTAAAAGATGGGGAAAACCGATCGCTGTTTGCGGAGAAATGGCCTCTAACCCTTTATTTACCCCCCTGTTTTTGGGATTGGGTATTCAAGAACTCTCGTGCGCTCCTCGCTTTATTTTACCTGTTAAAAGAGCTGTAAGAAATTGCACGATTCTTGGAGCCTACAATCTTGTGAAGAAAATATTTGAATTGACAAGTGCATCTGCTATTGCTGAATTACTTCTTAGGGAATATCGCGAATATCCTTTTGAGGAACCTAATTCGACGTAAAATTTCCTCCTCCTGGTATACTCACCATTAAAAAAGGAAGAGTATGGCGGAGATTTTTTCTGTTGGAGAACGGGTAAAGCAGGAAGTCTATCGTTTACCTTTATGCCGGTGCGCAGTTGAAGCGGGGTTTCCTTCACCTGCCGAAGGAGAGGTAGATGGTGTTCTCGATCTCAATGAACTGCTCATCAAACACCCTGCTGCTACGTTTTTTGTACGTGCTTCTGGATCTTCTATGATCAAAGCGGGTATCCATCACAACGATATTCTGGTTGTGGACCGCAGCCTCTCTCCTGTCCATGGGAAAATTGTCATTGCTGCCATCAATGGAGAACTCACGGTAAAACGTCTTTTTCATTTAGGAAAAGAAATCCGCCTCATCGCTGAAAATGAGGGCTATCCACCCATTGAGATTCTCGAAAGTACCGATCTTCATATTTGGGGCGTCGTTACAAGTGTTATTCACCAAGTCTAGAGAGTGTAGGAAAGCAGCTTAAATACCTTAAACATCGCGATAAATTTACTTTTGGCACACCTTCTTAATCATGTACATTTTAGTCGATTGCAATAATTTTTTTGTTTCCTGCGAAAGATTATTCAACCCTTTTTTAGAAAATCGGCCCGTTGTCATCTTATCCAATAATGATGGCTGCATAATTTCGCGCTCGCAAGAAGCGAAGAAGCTCGGAGTTCGTATGGGCGAACCATACTTCAAATGTAGAGAATTGTGTGAACGACAGGGAGTAGTTGTTCACTCCTCTAATTTTGAGCTCTATGGGGATATTTCGCGACGAGTGATGGATGTTCTCGCCGATGCTACCCCCGATATTGAAATCTACTCAATCGATGAAGCTTTTTTAAGAATTTCTGCGCAAAATTTTTCTGATTATTGTCGGGAAATTCGTAGTAAGATCAAGCAATGGATAGGGATTCCGGTCTCTTTAGGAATTGGACCGACCAAAACCTTAGCCAAAATGGCGAATATCTTAGCTAAAACAGACCCTGCAGGGATCTTTGATTTAAGTTCACCTGTTCAACAAGAAGAGGTGTTAGCGAAATTTCCTATTGGGGATATTTGGGGAATCGGACGTCGTTGGGAAAAACAATTGCGTGGATTGGGATTGTTTACAGCAAAAACATTGCGTGATCAAGATCTCTCTTTTATTCGCAAACAGATGGGAGCGGTCGGAGAGCGTCTTGTTTTGGAGTTACGCGGAATCAGTTGTTTAGGAATAGAAGAAGAGGAAGCGAAAAAAAGCATTACCTCTTCTCGCTCATTTGGAAAACGGATAACAGAAATCCAAGAACTAGGTGAAGCTATCTCGACCTATACAGCCAATGCATGCAGGAAGTTGCGAGCCCAGGGATCGTGTACACAAGCGATTTGCGTGTATGTTGAAATTCGTCATGGAGATACACGATCAGTAGATAGTAGGGTAATGGGGTTCCCTCATCCTACAAACGATACATTACAGATTATTACGGCTGCGAAGCGATGTATTTTACAGCTTTTTCGTGCCGGAGAAATCTATAAAAAATGTGGTATTACTCTCTTTGAGCTGTCACCCGAAAATGCCCTTATACCCGATTTATTTGAGGTTCCTGACCCTAAAAGGAAAAGGCTTACAGATGCTATTGATGCCATTAACGCGGGGCACGGAAAAAATACTGTTTTCTACGGGGCTATGGGTATTAACCCGCAATGGAAAACACGTTGCCAAAAACGCACAGCCCGCTATACCACTTCATGGGATGAGCTCCCTATTGTGAGCTAAAACCCTGCTCTCATTGGAGCGGTTAATTAAAGACCGAAAGGAAGATTCATTCCTTGAAGCCCACCTAATGCATTCATAGGGCTATTGGATTCTTCAGAAGCTTTGGAGTAAGCATCCTGGCATGCAGCTTGGATAAGGTCTTGTAATCCTTCCACATCTTGAGGATCGACACAAGCAGGCTGGATAATGACTTTTTGCAATTCTTTTTCTCCATTGATTGTTACGGTTACAAGTCCGTTACCACTGGAACCTGTATAGGTCGTAGTTTGCATTTTTTGGCGCATTTGTTCTACTTGTTGCTCCATCATGCGCGCCTGTTTTTTCATTTTCGAAAAACCGCTTCCCATAACTGCCTACCTTTTATGAATGTTGTGAATTTTTATATTGCCATCGAGCTCAACTGCAGCGAAGTGCACAATATTTTCGTAATGACTTGAATGTTTTGTTTTTTCCTCAACCTCTTGCGAAGAAGAAATCTCAGTGGGTGATTCGACTTGCTTAGCGATGGCGGCTTCAATTTTACTCGGCTCCTTTTTATCTTTATTGACAGGTAGAGGAGTCGCTACAGGTGGTAGAGGAGTCGCTACAGGTGGCAGAGGTTGTGGTGACTGCTTAATTTGGGTCTCTAACTCTTGAAGACGTAGAACAAGAGCGTCTAAAGAGACGCGATAACGGCTTCTTAGGATTGCTGTCAGAATGCATTCGAGGGCAATACGTAAATGGGGTGTTTTCGCAATTTTTTGTAGCCATTCTACGAGAAGATCGAGAATGAAAAGACATTGCTCTAACGTATAGTAGACAGCTGAGGCGACGTAGGCTGCGCGCGAATCTGTTTCAACACAATCAAAATGATGGGACTCAATAGCTCCAGGGTCATACTTGAGTAGCAAAATAAGGCGATAATGTTCGGCAAGATTCTCGAGAAATAGAAGGGGATCATATCCCGCATCCATAATTTCGCCCACAAGAGTAAATGCATACGCGGCATTACCTTGAGAAAAGTGCTCATCGAGACAGAAAAAATAACGGCGTGGAGTAAGCCCTAACTGCTGTGTAACAGTTTCTACAGAGAGGATAGGAGAATAACTCAAAAGCTGGTCGAGTAGAGATTCGGCGTCTCGAAGGCCTCCTTCAGCTCTGTAGGCAATCAGCCGTAGGGCCTCCGGAGAGGCTTCTCTTCCTAAGTCCTTACAGATCTCTTGTAATTTTTCTGCAATTGCTCTCGTGGAAATACGAGCAAGATCGAAGCGTTGGCAGCGGCTGATAATCGTTGGCGGTATACGATGGGGCTCTGTGGTGGCCATAAAAAATTTAACATTAGGAGGGGGCTCTTCCAAGGTCTTAAGAAGTGCATTAAAAGCTTCTTTTGTCAGCATATGCACCTCATCGATAATGTAAATGCGATATCGACTAGATGAGGTGGCGTAATGGACAGTTTCATTAATCGTGCGAATATCATCGATACCGCGGTTAGACGCACCGTCAATTTCTAAGACGTCAAGAGACTTGCCTGCAGTGATATCACGACAGCTGGGACAGGTATTGCAAGGCTCGCCTTCTTCGCTCAAGTGATGGCAATTAAGGGCTTTAGCGAGAAGACGGGCTATCGTCGTCTTACCTGTTCCTCGAGGTCCTGTTAAGACATACGCATGCGCAGTTTTGCCAGAACGTAAACTGTTTTTTAAAGTGATGACGATCGGTTGCTGGCCTACAATAGCAGCAAATGTTTGAGGACGGTATTTACGTGCAATGACTGTATAGCTCATAGAATATCCGCTGAGGGTGTTTTAAAATTAGGATTCCATCTATTTTGATTCGAAAATCGGCTCAAGCTCAGAAATCGAGATTTATAAAGCATCCTCTGTTAACTCAAGTTATTATAACCCATTGGAAGACTATCTCCCATAGGAAAAATAAATTTTTTAAGTAGTGATTTTTTGAACATTTTTGTGTTTTATGCCGATTTTTTCTGTTTTATGCTAGTATGCAATGATGGAATACTCTGATCGTCAAATTTTTTTTCGCAGAACTCGCCAGTTGCGGGGCTGGTTGCAAGATAAGCTTAAACAAGCTGGTTCTTGGAATCGCGTAATCTGTTTTCTTCTGTTTGTCATCGCTTTGGCACTTGTTCTACACATACGCGAAGAACGGGTAGCGATCGCCGAGCCCCATACAAAATCGACTCGCTACGTAATTGCGCAAACAGGTTTTTCCTTTGCTGATGAAGACGCAACGCAGATTTTACGCCAACAGGCAATGCGCGATGTCGGCGAAATTTTCCGGTTTGACGAACAACAACTACAAGAACATACCAATACATTTAGCCGTTTTCTGATCGAAGATGAAAAATGGCGCGCTGCCGCTCCTCATACAAGTTTCGAACAAATGTTGAAGGGAGCAGAAGCCTTAGAAAAAAGCCTTTTAAAAGCTCGTTTTACCGACAGTCGTACTCTTGAAAAAATGCGACAACTCAAAATGCCTGTTCGCCATGTAGAAATGATTACCTCGCGAGAAAGTTTAGGCGATGTCGAAGATCATCTAGCTTTTTGGCAAAAAGTAAGAGAAAAAAGTTTAGGGCCTAATGTAGAAATAGAAGCGCAGGAGGTAATTCTACGGTGGTTTAAAGGTATCCCATGGGTATTTCAACAAGATATTGCTCTTGAGGGAACACTTCGAGAAAAGATCGAGGAAGGTGTTCCAGTCAAAAAAACACGTGTTGAAGCGGGGAGTCCTATTATTCAACCCGGTGAAAAAGTGACCATGCGTCACTTGGCGATGATGCGCGCCATGCGTCAGGCCCTCAATAAAGAACAGAACCGATGGGAATTTTCGACAATCCTCGGAAGTGTTCTTTTTTCCTTAATATTTACATTAATTGGAATGGCGTATTTTCGCGTTCGTGTGCCTGATCTCTTTAATTCGACCTCCAAGCTTACCCTCTTAACCACTCTTATTATCGGGACTCTCCTTTTGGGCAAGGTCACAACCTTTTTACTTTTTGAACATGTAAATCACCTAGCCCCACTGATTCGATTTCCTCTATTCGTTCCTCTTGCAAGCTTATTGATTTCTATTTTGATTGGTACTGAGGTCGCTTTCTTTAGTTCGGTTTTTTTAGCAGCGATCATGAGTTTTACTTTAGCCTCAGCATATGAATATGACCGCTTCCTCGCTGCCAATCTCATTACTGCTATATTAGCGATTGTTATGACGCGTCGGCTCCGTAAACGCTCGCAGCTTTTTCCTATTGCAGCACGTCTGTGGCTTTTGACTGTTCCGCTTATTGTCGCTTTTCACTTATCGGAAGGGAATGTTTTCGATTTACGCACGTTCTATGATTTTACCATGACATTTGTCTTTCTTTTTGCAAGCGCGATTATCATTGTGGGAGTATTGCCTCTTCTTGAAACATCCTTCGGTCTACTGACAGATATTACGTTGATGCAACTTCTCGATCCTAATCATCCTTTGATGCGACGCTTGAGTCTCGAGGCCCCCGGTACTTATCAACATTCTCTGGTCGCCGGAAACCTTGCTGAAGCCGCTGCTCGTGCAATAGGAGCCAATGGATTATTCTGTCGCGTTGCTACTCTCTATCACGATATTGGTAAGCTCTTCAATCCTCATTACTTCACCGAAAACCAGCTTGGTGGTTTCAATATTCATCAACTTTTAACGCCTCGTGAGTCTGCGCAAGTTATTATGTCACACGTGACAGAAGGAGAGGCCCTAGCGCGCAAATCTCGTTTACCGCTCACCGTTATCGATATCATACGCGAACATCATGGCACGACTCTTATCTATTACTTTTACCGTAAGCAGCTAGAACAAGCGGGAAATGATCCATCTCTTATCGATGAGCGCAATTTTCGTTATAAAGGGCCTAAACCTCATACTCGAGAATCGGCCATCGTCATGTTGTCCGATTCAGTAGAAGCAGCTACAAGATCTCTTGATGAGTTTTCAGAAGATCTTATTGCAGCTACTGTGCATAGAATCTTTAAAGAAAAGATCGAGGAAGGGCAACTAGACGAATGCAGATTGACATTTGAGGAATTAGCGGAAATTAGACGTACGTTAATTAAGGCCTTATTTGTTGCTCATCATACACGCATCAAATATCCAGCTAAGACGATTACATCGCCTTCTCCAATAGTAGAAACACCTGTTCTATTATCCTAAGCTTTCTCAGAAAATCGAAATAAATTTACCTTTTGATGCACCCTCTTAGAAGCGCATGCAAAAAAAAATTGCAATTCAGCAACACACCCCTTAGAGTTGGGAAAAAATTGCAAGGAGCCTTATGGACGCTCTCGTGAATCCTTTTGAGACGCTTCGATCGTTGCAAAATGAGAAAAAACATCTTTATTACTCTCTTCCCGTCTTGGAAGAAAAAAAAATAGGCAAGATCTCCCGTTTACCTGTTTCCATTCGGGTGATGTTGGAATCTCTGCTTCGCAATTGCGACGGTCAACGAGTTAAAGAAGAGGATATTCAAAGGCTGGCTACATGGAATCCTAAGAAGCCTTTTTCCGAGGATATTCCCTTCTGTGTTTCACGCGTCATCTTACAGGATTTTACAGGTGTTCCTCTCCTTGTTGATCTAGCCGCAATGCGGAATGCTGTCGCTGCATTGAAGGCTGATCCTAAGTTGATAGAACCTCTAGTGCCTGTCGATCTTGTCATCGATCACTCTGTGCAGGTAGATAGAGCAGGAACAGTCGACTCTTTTTTATTCAATTTACAGGTGGAGTTCGACCGCAATCGAGAAAGGTATGAATTTCTTAAATGGGGCCAGCAAGCTTTTGAAACTTTTAAAGTCGTTCCGCCTGGAATTGGAATTGTCCATCAGGTCAATTTAGAAAATATTGCCACCGTTGTTACCGCTATACAAAAAAAAGAAGGCTTACTTTTCTTCCCTGATACTCTTGTCGGTACCGATTCTCATACCACTATGATCAATGGATTAGGAGTTGTAGGATGGGGGGTAGGGGGGATTGAGGCGGAAGCTGCTATGTTGGGCCTTCCTGTGGCCATGCAAGCCCCTGAAGTAATTGGTGTCCATTTGGAAGGAAAGTTAAAAGAAGGAGTCACGGCTACAGATCTTACTTTGCGAATCACCGAACTTTTGCGCAAAGAGAATGTTGTCGGTAAATTTGTCGAATTTTTTGGTGCAGGTGCGAGCTCTTTAAGTGTTGCTGACCGCGCGACAATCGGTAATATGTCGCCTGAATATGGAGCGACAATCGGATTTTTTCCTGTAGATGAAAAAACGCTCGATTACCTGCGTATGACCGGACGAGAGGAGAGTGCTGTTCTTTTAATTAAGGAATACTTACAGGCACAGGAACTTTTTGGGATTCCACAGAAGGGAGAAATCGATTACACGAAAGTAGTGGAATTGGATTTAACAACAATTGAGCCCTGTATTGCAGGTCCTAAACGTCCACAAGACCGTATTCTCTTGAGTGATTTGAAAGAGAAATTTAAAGAGCTTCTTACTGCGCCCGTCAAAGCGGGTGGCTATGAGAAATCTTCTAATGAACTTCCTCAGACGATATTGATACATGCAGAAGGATGGAGAACAGAAAAAGCTCCATATGATTCGGGTGGAACTACCTCTTCGGATGGCCCTAAAGCCGGTTGGAGTGAAGAGGAGATGGTGACAAATCGCCCTTTTACAATGCCAATAGCTCCGACAGGCTACCTTGAGGCAACAGAATATGAGGGTAAGCTTACTCATGGTTCGGTTGTCATTGCTGCTATTACGAGCTGCACCAACACTAGTAATCCCGATGTTATGCTGGCCGCTGGCATTCTTGCAAAAAAAGCAGTGGAAAAAGGTTTAAGTCTTAACCCTCTTGTTAAGGCAAGCCTTGCTCCTGGATCCCGCGTAGTCACCGATTATTTAAATAAGACGGGATTGCAGAAATATTTGGATCAGCTCGGCTTCCAATTGGTCGCTTATGGCTGCACCACATGTATTGGAAATAGCGGGCCTCTGGATGCACGCATTGAAGATGCCATCAAAGAGAATGACCTAATCGCAGCTAGCGTACTCAGCGGTAATCGCAACTTCGAGGCTAGAATCCATAGTTCTGTAAAAGCAAACTTTTTAATGTCACCGCCTCTTGTTATCGCCTTTGCTTTAGCAGGACGTGTTGATATAGATCTTACTAAAGAACCATTAGGTTTAGATAACAAAGGGAAACCGGTTTTTCTCAAAGATATATGGCCCTCCTCTGAAGAAATTCGGCAAGCGACTGCAGTTGGAATTGAACCCGCCATGTTCAAATCCAGGTATGCAAATATTCGCCAAGATAACCCCGTATGGGACAAAATAACGATTAAAGAGGGTGCCCAATACGATTGGGATGAAAATAGTACCTATATCCGGAAACCACCATTCTTTGAAAAATTCTCACTTGATCTTCCCTCTCGTCCTCAATTCATTGGCATGCGACCCTTAGCATTACTGGGAAATTCTGTGACGACAGACCATATCTCTCCAGCAGGCTCATTTAAGGCTTCTTCTCCAGCTGGTCAGTACCTTATTGCTCACGGCATTGAGGAGAACGATTTTAATAGTTACGGAAGTAGACGTGGAAATCATGAAGTCATGATGCGAGGCACGTTTGCGAATGTGCGGATTATGAATAAGCTCGCCGGGGGTAAAGAAGGAGGCTATACTAAACTCATGCCAGAAGGAACAGTCATGCCCATTTATGACGCATGTCAAAAATATCTCGAAAGGAATACTCCTTTGATATTATTCGCAGGCAAGGAGTACGGTATGGGAAGTTCACGCGATTGGGCAGCCAAAGGAGCTGCGCTTTTAGGTGTCAAGGCTGTTGTTGCGCAAAATTTTGAACGTATTCACCGTAGCAATTTAATCGGTATGGGGATCCTTCCCTTAAAATTTCGCGAGGGAGAAAGTTGGGAAAGTTTAGGGATACAAGGGGATGAAACGTTTTCTCTTTTGGGGGTAGACAAAGAATTAACGCCCCGCCAAGAGGTCACACTCGAAATTCAACGGGAGGGTAAGAAAGAGCAGGCGACTCTTTTCTCCTGTTTAGATACTTCTATGGAAATCGATTATTATGAACATGGAGGAATTTTGAATTTTGTCCTCAGACAGCTTCTAGGAAAAAAAGGTTAAAGATGATGATCGAAGAAAGGATAGAGAATCCCGCTTGGAAGCTACGCTTTGTTGTAGGGATCATTATGATATCTCTTGCCGTTATAGGCATGATCTTTACCGATATGAAGTCGGATGGGGCGTGGGTGTATTGGCGAATAATGACGCCTTTTTATGCAGCGCTTTGCATAGGCCTTAGCATTTATCTTCGTAAGAAAGAAATTAAGAAGACAGCCTTGACAATTTGGCACGAAATTTTTCATTGGCTGGGGCTTCTTTTAGCTGTTTTTCTTGTGAACGCGCTTGTTCAAATGGGTTTAGTCAGCCGGCTGCAAGCAGGTATCGAAGTGCTTTTGCTATTGGCTTTGGCTACCTTCTTGGCAGGCGTTTATACGGAACCAACTTTTATAGTAGTGGGGATCGCATTAGGTCTTGTTGTTCTTTTCGTCGCTTTCCTCAGTAACTTTCTTTATTTCATTCTTGTGCCTGTCATTTTAGTGGGGGTCGTTTCGTTGTATTGGATCTCCCGTCGTAACAAAACAAAAGAAAAGGAATTTTATGAAAAAGAATAAGTGGATAACTCTTCTTCTCGTCGGTGTTGCTGTATGTAGCGTTTCTTGGCAACGGTCTGGAGCTGGAGAGCAATGCAAGAAAAATAGAGATACCTGCTCGAAGAGCAAAGATATGTGTCAGGCAGATTATGATGCTTGTATGGATGATGCTGCACAGCAAGACGAAGATTCATTTCTCTCCTCTGCAACTTCAGATTCTGCAGATGTATACGACAATTTTACCTCTATGCAAAAGAAGCAAGCAATGGATTATGCCGACGGCAATAAAATGCCGCCAGATGAAGCTATTGCTAAGGTAGCCCGTCTCTCTCCAAAATAATACTCATCTGCTCTTCTGCAAATAAAGCAGAAGAGCTTTTCTTCAGTCACCTACAGTGCCTTTTAGCAAGGTCAAACAAATTGCAGTTCTTTGGCCGCATTTTCTAATAGGGATTGAAGACGTTTATCACATTCGATGATTGTAGAAGAGAGGTCGGTTATTTTTTCTTGTTTTACCGAGCCATAAAGCTTGATTTTAGGTTCTGTGCCCGAAGGACGGATAACAAGACGACTGCCATCTTGTAAGCGGAAAAGTAAGACATCAGATTTAGGTAAAGTAAGAGATTCGTTCTTTTTTTCCTGAATAAAATGACGGGTGCTCTCTAAGTAATCTTCAATCATAATAACAGCTTTCCCACAAAAATTTTGAGGAGGGTTTTTTCTTAAGGCTGTCATTAAGCGTTCCATTTTCTCAAATCCCTCTTTACTCGGTGGAAAAGAAAGAGACTTTTGATCTTCTCTAAAAACGCCATATTTTTTGTAAATCTCTTCTAAGAGATCGACAAAGGTCTTACCTTGAGATTTGGCATAGAGAGCGATTTCAGCAAAGAGACAAGAAGAAATAATAGCATCTTTATCTCGCGCGACATCACTTCCTAGAAGATATCCATAAGATTCTTCCGCCCCAAAAATAAATCTATAGGGATTGCCACTCGTTTCCCATAGATGAATCATTTCACCGATAAACTTGAACCCAGTTAAGACTTCGAAGCACGTTGCCTTCCAGTTTTTTGCAATGCAGCTGATCATTTCTGTAGAAACAATTGTAGTAATAAAGGCGCAAGTGGGCTGTAACTTTCCCAACTCCTGCAAATGTTTGCAGAGATATTCCACACAAATACTAGCAATTTGATTACCCGTTAAGATTTGTGCTTCTCCATGATGCAAAACAGCCATGCCCAATCTATCAGCATCAGGATCATTGGCTAAAAGAATGTCCGCTTTTTCTTTAAGGAGCAGATCGATACCAAGGGCTAGAGTTTCTTTAAATTCGGGATTGGGGAATTTTACAGTAGGGAAATCGCCATCGGGAATAATTTGTTTTTGTTCGTAAAAAATATGCGAAAATCCCCAATCTTGTAGAGCCTTAGGAGCCAAAGTAATACCCGTTCCATGAAGACTTGTATAAGCGATAACGAGCTGTTGACCTTCTTTTTTATCTATGTCACCTCGCATTTGTAGAGGTCGAATAGCCTTGATGTAGGCCTCGTCGATTTCATTGCTAAGAATCGTGATTAGAGGGCTATCAAGAGGAGCTAATTGAATGCTCATTAAATCTTGTATAGCTTCAACTTCTTGAATGATCCCCTCATCATGAGGAGAAACGACTTGTGCACCATCGCTCCAATAGACTTTGTAGCCATTGTAGACAGCGGGATTGTGAGACGCGGTAATCATAATGGCTGCTTGGCATTTTTTATAACGGCACGCAAAAGAAACTAGGGGAGTAGGACGCAATTCTCTAAACAAGAAAACAGGGATGCCACTTCCTGCTAAAACACGGGCAGATTCTTCGGCAAATTCTTGAGAATGATGACGGCTGTCAAAGCCAATAACAACAGGTGCTTGCTTGTTCTTAGGCTCCGTTTTGCGAATATAATTGGCTAACCCCTGAGTGGCTCGGCGGATCGTGTAGATGTTCAATCGATTGGTGCCCGGTCCCATGAGCCCTCTTAGACCACCTGTACCGAAGTCGAGGTCACGGTAAAATGCGTCGATCACATCTTGAGGATCATGAGCCAGCTTAGTTTTAATCTCATCTTTAGTCTGCTGATCATAGGACCCAGTGAGCCATGATTGAACGCGTTTTTGGATCTCAGGAGGTAGGGAGGGTAGAGACATCTTCAATGGTTTCCAATTTAGTCAATTCGTGGAATTGAATAAATATACGAAACGAAAGATAAGGGTGCAAATTGAATTGTAAAAACTATTTTTGCAGATCTTGAGAGAGTGTAGCAAAAGTAAATCTCTCTCAATTTTCAAAACGATGAAATATTACTTTCGCAACACCTCTAGCGCTGTTCTTCGATTTTCTCGAAAGGAATAAGAGGGGCATCCGGATGATTGATCCCTTCACAACGTTGCGCTGCTTCGTTCCAAGCTTCTTTAGTTGAAAGGTATTCTGGCCACCAAGGAAATGTCCGACATTGGCGAGGACGCCCTTGATAAATCTTACAGCGCTTACCTTCCAAAAAAATGCAATCGTAACTTTTAGGATCTTCTATTAGGGCAACCCTGTCAAAAACTGAACGCGTGTAATCACGCACGAATTCTTCTGGGCTTATGCCGAGCTGTTCACTGATCGAAAGAATATCTTCTTCTTTAAGCCACACATAGCCTGGTCCTCCTGTGCAACATTGTCCGCACTCTGTGCACTGAAAACGTAAGCCCTCTTTATACCATGGGAGAGGATCGGATTTATCGCTCATAAGTTGCCCATTGAAAAGAATTTGCTTCAGAAACTTGCCATTCAGATGGCCTAGATGGTTGCCGGAAGACTTGAATGGAAGCACTTTTTGAGGTCAGATCAAGCAAATTCCAACTTCCGTTTTTAATTTTAGATAAGCTTCCACTATCTAGAATAATGGGATAATGACTAGGACGAAGATCGGCAAGGCAATGGATGTGTGTATGTCCATGAAGATAAAACCGAACATTCGGGTAGGAACTAAGAAGAGCCCGTAGCTCCCCTACGCGAAGAAGGGATTTTTGCGGCTTCTCTTGTTCAAATAAGGGAAAGTGGTTCATCACGAGAATGTTCTCTTGTTGAGGAAGAGAGGAAAGGATCTTTTGTAACGCCTTCTCTGTTTTAGGGTGAAAATGGCCCTGCGATGACGTTAGGGGGCTTGCAAAAGCTGTATCGAGAGCGATTAGGCTCCAGCCCGAATCTAAGGGGAGTAAAGCCACACCATCTTCTTTGAGACCGTAACCATTTTCCTTGTAATCTGGGAAGAATCGGTAGAATTTTTTTTGTTTCCAGGCTTTTTTCGTATAATGGTCATGATTTCCAGGGATAACAACAACTTTTATACCGATTTTCTCGAGCTTATTAATGAAAGTAACAGCTTGTTTAAACTCTTTTGTTTGAGAGGTTGTAGTGAGATCGCCAGTAATGAGGACGTAATTAATTTTTAAAGAAGCGAAGGTATTTATGAGCTGATCGAGTTCTCTTGTATCATGATGATTGCGTCTTACTAACATATGATAAAAATTCCCTATCCAACGCTTAGAAAAAAACTGTAGGGGCGAGAAGGTAGGGCTGGCAAAATGCAGATCGGATATGTGAGCGATGCGTACCATAGAAAAGAGCCGAATAAATATTCTTCTCTATGATACGCGTTTTGCAGCTCTTTTGCAACCTTAGCGATGAAAGCCTAGTTTCAAAAACACCCTCTAAACTCAGACGGTCGCAATCATGCCAAATCCGAAAAAATATTAATCAGAGATCAAATATAAATAAATCTAAAGATTTACTTCTGTTTGCTAAGTTTTTTATTCAATAATTTAGATTTAAGTAGGGATTGTTTCGTGGTGGTTTTAGCCCAACGCTCGCCTTCAATATGAGGGTGTTTGGGAGAAGAAGTATTAGGAACGTCCCCTGGATTTGTTCTTTTAGAACGTTTGCTCGATTGGCCTTTTCCTAGCTTTTTTCGGAAAGAATCTCGCATCTCTCTTAAATTGCCCAAAAGATTTTTAAAACCTTTTTTTGCAGGTTTAGCGGGATTTTGCCCACGTGTGTTCCTAATCGTCGGTTGTTCGGCTACAGCTGTAGCCGATAATTTTTGTCCTGCACGAACATTTTTTGTTATTTTTTTGCGGATACGAGCATTTACTCGTTCAGATCGATTATTCATACGCCTGCCCTTTAAAAATCCTTATCTTCCGCATAAACGTTAAGAAAGATTTTTACAAGTAGAACGAAAAAAAATCCTAGATAAGGATTTTTAATAAAAGAAAAGGAAGGAAGGTTACAAATACTTTTAGATCGGCAATAAGTTGATTTAACCTCTGACTGCGCCTTGATCTTGACACAATCAGAGGTTAAATAAGAATTTAGGCAGTTTTGGTCTCTTCATCATCAGATGCATTTCCGATGAGGCACTCAGAAATCAATACAATACCTGCAACTGATGCCGCAAAGCGCAGAGCTGTTTTGACAACTTTAGCTGGATCGATTACACCAGCTTTAACAAGATCTTCTACTTTTTCATTTGTAGCATTAAAACCGATATTCTCCCCGGCGTTCATGATCTCCTCAAGAATGACTGAAGGATCAATCCCAGCGTTTTCGATAATTTGTTTCAATGGTGCTTCGCAAGCGCGGAGTACAATTTGAGCCCCAAGAAGTTCGTCGCCTTTCAATTGCAGTGTGGGAGCGAGTTTTTTTGCAGCTCGCAAGAGAGCCACACCGCCGCCTGCTACAATGCCTTCTTGCAATGCAGCACGTGTCGAATTGAGACTATCTTCGAAATGCTGTTTTTTCTGTTTCATCGCAGGTTCTGTAGCTGCCCCGACGCGAATCACGGCAACTCCACCGCTCAGCTTAGCCTTACGCTCTTCAAGTTTTTCTCTATCGTATTGGTTAGTCGCGTTAGCAAGTTCTGCTTCGACCTGTCTGATTCTCGCTTGAATAGCATCGGATGTCCCGGCACCATTGATAACAGTTGTTTTATCTTTAGTGACAATAAGTTTTTCTGCAGTGCCCAGAACATCTACAGTAGCATCTTTTAAAGCCATTCCTGTTTCTTCAGATACGATTGTGGCATTTGTCAAAACAGCAATATCTTGTAACAGGGCTTTACGACGATCACCAAAGCCAGGTGCTTTAACAGCGCAAACTTTTAAGGTGCCACGTAATTTGTTGATGACTAAGGTTGAAAGGGCTTCTCCTTCAATATCATCAGCAATAATAAGAAGCTCTTGGGCAGAGGCCGCAACCACTTTCAGAATCTCGAGGATCTCCTGAACAGATGTAATTTTTTTATCCGTGATTAAAATACGAGCATTTTGCATTTCTACGGTTAATGTTTCTGCATTCGTGCAGAAATAGGAACTTGTATAACCGCGATCGAATTGCATCCCTTCGACCATCTCTATAACGGTTTCGGTCGACTTGCCTTCTTCGATTGTGATAACACCCTCTTTTCCCGCTTTTTTAAAGGCTTCAGCCATCATGGTTCCGATTTGTTCGTCGCCCGAAGCAGAAGCAATAGCGATATTGCGCGTTTCTTGATCATTTTTTATGGCAATGGCAAAACCTTCGATTTCTTTGACTAGTGCTTCAACGGTTTTATCAATACCCCGTTTGATGCCGATAGGACTTCCACCAGACGCAATATTTCTAACACCGCTTCGAACTAATGAACGTAGGAGAAGAATACTGGTCGTTGTTCCATCACCACATTTTTCTTTCATTTTGTTTGCAACTTCTTTACCCATCGAAATGCCCATATTGACAAATTGGTCTTTCATTTCGATGTCTTTTACGATGCTATTCCCGTCATTTGTGATAGTAGGAGGGCCCCAGCTGGATTGGAGAGCGACATTGCGTCCTTTAGGACCTAATGTAACACAGACAGTGTCGGCGAGTTTATCAAGGCCTTCGCGGAGTTTGTTGCGCGCTTCTTCTTCAAAAATTAATTCCTTAGGTGTTGTAGCCATTCGATCGCTCCTGGTGTTTTAGCCTAGTTTTTTGTGTACATTAGAATAGGTGAATAAACGTTTAGAAGCAAGAAAAAGATCAAGAAATTAGCAATTAGCTCACGAGACTGCTAATATTGATTATAAAAAAAATTCGATAGGGGAGATGGCTCAGAAAATCTGGATAAATTTACTTTTCAGAAGGGTCGGGGAGGTTGTGAGCAATTCGGTAAACTTCTCTTTTAGGTATCCCCCTTAGTTGGGCCAAGTATTTAATTGCATCAGCTAGGGAAAGTTTCATCTCTTTTTGTAGCTGTTCGAGATGTAGGGGAATTTCAGGCCAAGTTTTTTCTTGTTCACTTCCTTTAATGAGTAAAACGATTTCACCACGAGGGGGGTGAGTCTGTAGCAAGGAGAGGACTTCTTTTACTGTTCCTCGTAGGCACTCTTCATGGCGTTTTGTCAGTTCGCGGGCAATGACGATGGATTGATGAGCATGCAGTTTTTCAAGGGCTTGAAGGGTTTTGATTAGGCGATGTGGGCTTTCGTACACAATTGTTGTACCTTCATAGGCCAGGCTTTCTTGGAGTGTTTGGATAAGACTCTTTTGTGTTTTAGGAAGAAAACCTAGGAATTGAAAACGCTCGGAAGTAAAACCCGAGAGAGTAAGGGCCATAAGCGCTGCATTTGGTCCGGGAATAACGGTGAAAGGAATATTTTGCTCTAGGCAAGCAGCAGTAAGAAGCTCGCCAGGATCACAAATGCAAGGCGTGCCTGCGTCAGATATCACAGCAATTTCTTTTCCAGCGATAAGGTCATCGAGGATGAATTGAATACGTTTACGTTCGTTGAATTTATGATAGCTAACTAAGGGCCTATCGATTTCGTAAGTGGTTAACAAATGCTTACTGTGGCGTGTATCTTCGCACAAGATGTAATCACACTTTTTCAAGGTGACAACAGCACGATAGGTAATGTCGGCTAAATTGCCAATTGGGGTAGCGATAAAGTACAACATAAAAGTCCTGAAAAAAGACAGAAACTTAAGTTCAAATGCCACTCTCTAATAGAGGACATAGGGAACCAAGTCGAGAAGATGAAAGGTGGCACCCAGGGTCGAACTGGGGTATGGGGGCTTTGCAGGCTCCTGCCTTACCACTTGGCTATGCCACCGAAGATCCTGAATTCTATCTCAAGCCTCCGATTAATATCAAGGAGCTGTTGCCCTGCTCTGTTAGATCGGAAAAAAGAATTAAATTGTCTGCTGTTGTGTGGACAAAAATCTAATGTTGACCTATACCATTTTAAATATTCTTGTTGAGATACTTCCTGGCTGCTTCTATGGAACATCGAACCTTGGCTGCGATTGGCCATTCGCTTGAAATTACTTCGTCTTTTCCCTCGCAAGCTTTTCATATGGCTGTTACGGATAGTCGTTACGTCAATAAGGACGATCTCTTTTTTGCTCTTTCAGGAGCGAAAACCGATGGCCACAATTATTTAGCAGAAGTCGCATCGAGAGGAGCTGCAGCAGCCGTTGTCTTAGAAACGTATCAAGGGCCCGATCATGGTTTAGTTCTATTTAAAGTGCCCAATGTACTGGATGCTTTACAGACAATTGCTAAGAAACGAATCGAGAGATGGAATCCTCCTATAGTGGCAGTTACTGGATCTGTCGGTAAGACGACGACGAAAGAGTTTATTGCTACACTTCTAGCATGCCGTTATGTAGTTGGAAAAGCTCCAGGCAATGCCAATTCACAGGTGGGCCTTGCGGCTACAATTTTGAATTTGCAGGGAAATGAAGAGGTTTTAGTTCTGGAAATGGGAATGACAGAGTCGGGGAATATTGCAAAACTTATTCAGATTGCTCCGCCAACATTGGCTGTTGTTACTAAAATCGGTATGGCCCATGCAGGTAATTTTGCCGATGGCATTCAGGGTGTAGCCAAAGCAAAAGCGGAAATTCTATCACATTTCAAGACTAAACAAGCTATTATTGGTGGAAATGCCTGGTCTTTTGAGCCGATTCGCAATACCGGTATATGCAAAAAGTTTACGGCTAGCTATATCCCGCAACAAGCTGATTATGTTCTTTTTCCAAGCGAAAATGAGGCCAATTGTTGGCAAATGTCCGAAAAAGAAGGATTGAGTCCCCCGTTACCACTTCCTTTCCATGCTACACATTTTCTTGAGGACTTTTCTATAGCGGCAGCAGTAGCGCGCAAAATGGGCTTATCTTGGGAGGAGCTACTACCACATTTAGCCTCTTTACAATCCACGGGATTTCGATTTGCAAAGGTTGATATTGAGGGAACCGTTTTTATCAACGATGCTTACAATGCTGGCCCAGAATCTGTGTGTGCAGCTTTGGACAACTTACCTGTTCCTAGTCAAGAGGGGAGAAGAATTGCTGTTTTAGGAGGAATGACTGTAGATCTTGGCCCCAATTCTGATGATCTGCACCAGCAAGTGGCTCAGTATGCATTAGGAAAGATAGATCTTTTCTTTTGCTACGGTCCTGGATCTTTACCAATGAAGGAAGTCTTTGAAGCAGCTAGTCGAGAATGCTTTTATACAGAAAACATGGATGAATTACGTAAAACTCTGTTTTCTTTTGTTCAACCAGGCGATGTCGTTCTGATTAAAGGAGCTAATCGTTATGCAATGTGGAAACTTTTAGAACAAGGAGCTAGTGACAAATAGCATGATGCTCATCTTACTTCACACAATTGGCTTGCAACTCAATCTAAAAATTCCTTCCGTGTTTTTTTACGCCTCGACAAGAATGATTCTAGCCGCAATGACTACGCTTTTCATCACCATCTTGTTGGGACCTAAGTTCATAAAAAAACTTTATGAGCTCAAAACCGGACAATCTATTCGAGTTGAAGACTGCCCCGTTTTAGCAGAATTGCATCAAAATAAAAAAGACACCCCAACTATGGGGGGAATTCTGATATTGGCCTCCATGTTGATTGCGATGTTGCTGTGGATGGATCTGAGCTCCTCTTATACCCTAATTCTAGCGATCACCACAATATGGCTAGGTTTAATCGGTGGTACAGATGATTTTCTCAAAATGAAACACAAGAATTCTAAAGGGTTAAGCGCTCGACGTAAGATGGTTTTTCAGACAATTTTCGCCTTACTTCTCTCTTTGTATCTTCTGTGCCCTTTTGTGACGAATTCGGTAGCCTCAGATGATGTATTTGCCCCGCCTGTGGCCAAAGAATATATCCAGAATGGTAAAAACTCTTCGTCGAAGACCTTAGATACACAGGCGATGATGTCGCGCTATTATCTTCCTTTTTTCAAAGGTCCTGTAGTTGTTCTGAGTGGTATTGGACTTCTTGTTGCCGGAGTAATTACATGGTTCACCGTGACCGGAGCATCTAACGCAGTTAACCTGACCGACGGATTGGACGGACTCGCTGCTGGCTGCATTGTCATGGTTTCTTTCGTTCTTGGATTAGTAGCTTTTCTTTCTAACCACGCCGATATTGCGCGCTACCTGAATATACTTTATCTTGAAGGAAGCGGAGAGATAGCCGTCTATCTATTTGCACTTGCTGGAGCTTCTCTTGGTTTTCTTTGGTATAATGGATATCCAGCTAAAGTTTTCATGGGAGATATCGGTTCTTTGTCCTTGGGCGGAGTATTAGGTGTGTCGGCTGTTCTTTTGCGTAAAGAAATCCTCTTCGCTCTAATTGGCGGTATTTTTGTCGCAGAAGCTTTATCTGTAATATTACAGGTTGGCAGTTATAAATTGCGTAATCGTAAACGTATCTTTCTTTGTGCGCCTCTTCACCATCATTTTGAATATAAAGGCTGGCCCGAAATGAAGGTTGTCATGCGCTTTTGGATAATAGGATTCATTCTGGCCATGATCGGTTTAGCCTCCCTGAAGTTCCAATAAATTGAGTCTTCACTCATAATTCCTCACATATCTCCGATAGTGCATCCACTCGATTCTTCCGTCGCTTCCGTAATTGTCTTTTGAGGGGAATGCATTTTATTGCTGATAGTTGATATATCTCAAGAAAAGCAGGTCAATGAGGTGATTTGTGAAACGTGCCCTGGTTGTGGGTTTAGGTATTAGTGGTCTTGCTGCATCAGAACTTTTGATTCGCGATGGTTATGAGGTCATTGGGGTTGACAAACGTAGTGAGACTCTCAAACTTCTTCCAGAAGTACAGCGCTTAGCAGCGTTAGGATTACACATTCAGAGCGAAAATAGTATCGATTTAGCTAATTATCAAATGATGATTGTTTCGCCGGGAATTCCTCCCACACATTTTTTATATCAAGAAGCGAGCAAGCGAGGTATTGAGATCTTGGGAGAGGCTCAGTTCGCTCTTCGTCGAACACGTCAGCCTTGTATTGGAATTACGGGTACAAATGGTAAAACAACGGCTACTTTGCTGATTGAGCATATTCTTCGTTCTGCAGGAAAAAAGGCTAAAGCTCTAGGAAATATTGGACAATCGTTAACAAGCTATTTTCTTAATCCAGATCCTGATGAAATCATTGTAGCTGAGTTAAGTTCTTATCAATTAGAGACCCTACATGCTCCCGTTATTGATGCGGGCATCATTCTAAATATTACACCCGACCATCTCGATCGATATAGTAATATTGCAGAGTATGCACGTGCAAAATGTCGTATTCAGCTTAGTCTAAAGCCCAATAGCACCTTCTATGTACACGCGAATGTTTTGCGAGAATATCGTGATATGCTTTTGCCCGATCGCCTGTCGACCTTTGGTTTTGACCGGGAAGCTCTTTTTTACGTAGATGGCTTTCGCGCAGAAAAAAGAGGGAAGAGCGAGCCTCAAATTGCCTACGAATTGCCTGCAAGTTTAAGGGGCAAATGGAGTATTCATGATTGTGAAAATGCTAGCGCCGCCTGGTTACTTACACAATCTTTTGGGGTAACCATTGAACAATTTATCCAAGCTCTAGTTTCTTTTAATAAGCCTTCGCATCGCATCGAACATGTCGCCAATATCAGCGGAGTTGATTACTATGATGATAGTAAGGGTACAAATATCGATGCTGTTATTAAAGCAGTTAATGCTATGAAGGGACAAGTGGTCTTAATAGCTGGCGGTGTCGATAAAGGGACTTCTTATGAAGCGTGGCGGAACGTTTTTTTGGGGAAAGTTAAGAAAATTTTAGCCATTGGCGAGGCGCGTAATAAAATTGCGCAAGAAACTTCCAGTTTTTGTGAGGTGGAAATTGTAGATCGTTTAGAGGAGGCCGTAATAAAAGCAGCGGCTTGTGCTCAAGAAGGAGAGTGCGTGTTGCTTTCTCCAGGATGTGCGAGTTATGATATGTTTCATGATTATGCGCATCGGGGTGAAGAGTTTAAACGGTTTGTAAGAAATATTCAAAAGGAGAAGATAACATGAACCGCAGAGATGTCATTATCATCGCTGTACTTGTCAATGCGGGTTTGCTCGTTGTACTATTTGCAAGCGCCTTAAAATCTAGCAAAGACCAGCCTCAAATCGCCGTGCAAACCGAACCTCGCACAAATACATCTTCTTTTATGCACAACGATGTGCCAAGCCCTCGAGGAGATGAAGTTGACCAAGTTTTAAGCCAATTCGCAGTTGTCAATTCTCCGCCACAAAGCCTTGCAACCCCATTATTGGAGCCTGCCCCTCAATCTCCACAACAACCTCTTACCGATCTTCAGCCCCTTCCTAACTTTTCGCACGAAATTCCTAACTTATCGACCTCAACATCTACATTCTCATCTTCCGCATCGGAAGAAAAGAATGATTCTTCTTTTAAAGAAGTTAAAGTGAAAAAGGGAGATGCTTTAGAGAAAATTGCACGCACGCACAATACAACTGTTCAAGATATCATGCGGATGAATCATCTTTCATCTACTCAGCTCAAAATTGGTCAGGTCCTTAAAATTCCTTCTAAAAATGGAAAAGTAATGCCAACGGAATCCACCGTTGTTTCTGTTTCCCCGAGTGAGACAAAATATTACGTTGTCAAAAATGGCGATAATCCCTGGACGATTGCCGTCAAGAACCACATGAAAGTAGATGAGTTGTTGAAATTAAATGGTCTTGATGAGGAAAAAGCGCGGAAGCTGAAGCCGGGCGATCAACTACGGATTCGTTAATAGACAAATTGTGAATAGAGATATACCCCGAAACAAAGCCGGATTTTTTTTTCTGCTATGCGTGCTCGTCCTTTTAGCGATGGGGCTTATTATGGTCTTCAATACCACCGCTGCAGAGGTACTTGATCGCTCATTAACCCGAAGCACGCATTATGCGTTAATCAAGCAAGTATTATATGCCCTATTGGGTGTATTGGGAGCATGGGGATTATGGTTATTAGGTTATAAGACGGTTATTCGACTCAGCGGTGCTTTTCTTCTGATATGCAGTTTGATGTTAGTTCTTGTTTTTGTTCCGGGTATCGGTCAACAAATCAATGGAGCCCATCGATGGCTTTCGATCTTTGGTCACTCATTCCAACCTTCAGAATTTGTTAAATACCTCATTCCCATTTATTACATACACCGATTTACGGCCCGTTCTACAGGAATGGTCATGCGAGAATTTATCCTCTTATTACTTCTTTTGGCTATTCCTATAGGTCTAATTTTGATCGAGCCTGATAACGGCACCGTTGCGATTATTTTTTCGGCATTGGTTATTTTATTTTTTCTAACACGCGTACGCTGGGTTTACTGGGCATTGCCATTAGCTATTTTATGTGCTGGAGGTGTAGCAGCTGCCTCGCGTATGCCCCATGTGGCAGATAGGATCCAAATCTACCTTCATCCGGAGCTCGATCTTAAAGGAAAGGGGCATCAACCTTATCAAGCCAAGATTGCAACTGGCTCTGGCGGGTTAGTTGGTCGAGGGCTAGGGCAAAGCTTGCAAAAAATGGATTATTTACCAGAAGCCCGGAGCGATTATATAGCTGCAATCTTTGCTGAAGAGTTTGGTTTCTTGGGTATTTTAGGATTAATCATCCTCTACGGGCTAATATGTTTTTTTGGACTCTCCATTGCACAGCGCGCCCCTGATAAAGAGGGATTTTATTTAGTGGCTATTCTTACTTTTCTTGTTTCGTTTCAGGCTTTTCTTAATCTCGGTGTAGTTTCCGGGTTGCTACCGAGTAAAGGGATTAATCTGCCATTTTTTAGCCATGGAGGATCTTCTTTATTAGCTAATTTTATGGTCGTTTCCCTTATTCTAAATGTGGCTTATCAACCCTTTTCCTCTACATTAGCCAAAAATCCAACCTCTAAGGTGGCGAAATGCCGTTGAAACGTAAAATTATTATGGCTGTAGGAGGGACGGGTGGCCATCTCTTTCCTGCTCAGGCTTTAGCACGGCAGCTTCGCGATAATAACATCCCTGTGCAAGTTCTCTTTATGGGGGCTGGTCTTAATTCAAGTCGTTATTTTAGCTCGAGAGAGTTTCCCTCCATTGAAATTGAAAGTGCTACTCTTTTTAGAAGGCAAATTTCTTCCTTGTTTCCCTCGTTTAAGCGATTACTCAAAGGAACTTGGCAAAGTATGCGGCAGCTGAAAAAAGAAAAACCAGCTCTTGTTATAGGGTTTGGAAGTTTCCATTCCTTTCCTGTATTAATGGCTGCCACTTTTTGCAAGGTTCCCTTTGTGCTTTTTGAATCCAATGTGATTCCAGGAAAAGTAAATCGGTTATTTTCACGTTGGGCGCAATGGACTGCCGTACAGTTTGAAGAAGCTCAAGACAAATTAAAAGGAAAGGCGGTAGTGGCTGAAATGCCTTTGTGGGATAAGGATCGCATTTCTGCCAGTATGCGGGAGGATGCGGCTCGTTATTTCAACTTGCGAGAAGATGTCACGACGATTCTCGTTTTTGGAGGTTCACAAGGGGCACGTTCGATCAATCGTCTTTTTTGCGAGGCCATGCAAGCTTGGGAAGGTAGACCTCAACTTCAAATCATCCATCTTACCGGGGATGTGACCAGTTGCCATGAAGCGCTCTTGTGCTATCGACGTTTAGGCATCCCAGCTCAGGTAAAAGTTTTTGAAGATCGTATGCCCTTAGCCTGGCGAATAGCAGATTTTGCTATTTGTCGAGCAGGCGCTGCTACAATGGCTGAATTGTTAGCGCACCGTGTGCCTTCACTTTTAATTCCTTACCCCTATGCATCAGATAATCATCAATTTTACAATGCACAAATCATGGCACAAAAAATTGGTGGTGCAATGGTCATTGAAGAAAAGAATCTTTCTTCTGATGTTTTAGGAGTTGAATTGAAGAAGATTTTAGGTGAACAGGGGAGGAAATTGAAGGAAATGCAACAGTCGATCACTGCTTTTCACCAAAACGCTCCGCGAGATCCCTTGTTTTCCCTTGTCGAACAAATGATTGAGAAGACATGTTATAGCCACTAGCAGATCAAATATGACGTTATTTCTTATAATTGGTAGCATCTCATGTATAAATTATCCCAATACAATCCTTTAGATCATCATTATCACTTTATTGCAATTGGTGGCATTGGAATGAGTGGCCTCGCGAATATTTTGATTGAACGCGGAGCCACTGTATCAGGAAGTGATGTCGCCCATAATTATGTGACAAAAAGTTTGGAAAAAGCTGGCGCCAAAATTCACATTGGCCATGCAGCTGAGAATATCCCACCTTCAGCCATAGTCGTATATAGTACGGCGATCACTGGGGATAATCCAGAAATGGCTTATGCAAAAAAGAAGGGCTATCCTCTTCTTCATCGTGCTGAACTGCTTGCACAATTGATGGAAAGTCACGCGGCTCTACTCGTAGCAGGGACTCATGGCAAGACCACAGTTTCCGCTTTGCTAGCTCATGTGCTGGTTGCAGTGGGCACTTCCCCTTCTTATGCAGTAGGAGGAATTATCCAGTCCCTTCATAAGAATGGAGAAGCCGGAGACGGCCCCTATTTTGTTGCAGAAGCCTGTGAAAGTGATGGTAGTTTTTTACTCTATCCTGGGTATGGGGGCATTATCACAAACATCGACAACGATCATCTCGATTATTGGAAAGAGATGCCTGCTCTTATTGAGGGCTATCGTCGATTTATAGGGAATATGCGCTCGAAAGAGCATCTTTATCTTTGTACTGATGATCCAATTTTGAAAAATCTAACGGTTGAAGCTAGTCAAGAAACCAAGACCTACTGGAAAACTTATGGCTTCGATGCTTCTGCAGATGTGCGAATTTTAGAGTTTCGACAGTATGGATGGAAGATTGTTTTCTCTCTCCAAATCCATGATCAATACTACACGGATATTGAAGTTCCCTTAGTTGGCCGACACAATGCACAAAATGCTGCAGCGGTTTTTGCTCTTGTTCTTTCATTAGGGGTGTCCGAAGAGAGTCTTCGTAAGGCATTTTTGTCCTTTAAAGGTATAGGGAGACGCTTAGAGAAGAAAGGGGAAATGCATGGAATCGAAATCTACGATGATTATGGTCATCATCCCACAGAGATCGCAGCAACTCTTGAGGCCGTGCGCGAAGGAACACAAGGACGCCGCCTTGTGGTGGTTTTTCAACCTCATCGCTATACGAGGACAAGAGACTGTTTAGCAGAATTCGGCCCCTCATTCCGTGCTGCAGATATTGTTTATCTCACCGATATCTATTCTGCCGGAGAAACCCCGATTCCAGGAATTGACACTTCTGCTTTGATGGTGCAGATGCAAAAAGCAAATCTCAGTACGCTACTTTATTCCGCACGTGGAGCGTTAGCCCAGCAGCTTATTAAAGAGTTAAAAAAAGATGATATGCTGATCACCTTGGGCGCTGGGGATGTTACAAAACTCGGTGGAGAGCTTTTAGCGCTTTGGAAAGATCAGGAAAATCCTCTCTAAGAGTAGTTAAAAAGCGTGATAATTTATGCCGCCATCAAAAAAAAGAATCGCCATTCCCGTTGTCAGGGCTGTTGCTTGGATTGTAGGCACATTAATCGTCGTTACTACGGCGAGTCATCTTTTTTTAGAGCATGTTAATCGAAAACATCGCGAATTACTCAATGATCCTAAAGCACGAATTACACGTATTGTCCAAACAGGTCCGCAAAGAGAAGCGCTGAGCACGCTTTGTTTGACAGAGATTCTCGAGCTCTCATCTGATCGACCTGTTCCTACAGTCTTATTTAATGCCCCCAAGGCATTACGGCGTCTAACAAGCTGCCCTGTTATTGAAAGAGCTAAAGTTCATGTAGAAAAACCTAATACTCTTTACATCGATTACAGTACGCGTCAGCCCATAGCATGGCTTTATGATTATGTCGACGTGGGTCTAGACGAGAAAAGTATATGCTTTCCTGTCATTCCCTATTTTTCTCCTAAAAAATTACCCGAAATTTATCTGGGGCTCTTCGAACAGCCAACTCCTCCTTCTTCGCTAATTTGGAATCAACCTCTTGAGGATGAGAGACTCAAGCTGGCCTACACAATTTTGCAACTTTTCTCT
The DNA here is from genome assembly GCA_013288005.1 of Chlamydiota bacterium. Taxonomy (GTDB): domain Bacteria; phylum Chlamydiota; class Chlamydiia; order Chlamydiales; family Rhabdochlamydiaceae; genus JABDCS01. The sequence continues at coordinate 125,950 of JABDCS010000002.1, forward strand.
AAGAGCGAAGCCGCAATTAGAAGGGTTGATGTTTCTTCAGCTTTTGCTGAAAGCTGTGGTAAGCGGCAGGTTGTATTGGTGATCGAAGAGAATTGTAGGAAAATACTAGGAGAAAAAGAACGTACTTTTTTACAGCCGATTTTTTTGCGACTCTCCGTAAAAAATATTCATCAAGAGTTAGGAAATTACAATAATTTGCGTAAGAAACTTTGGGACACAGTCGATTTTAGTTTGCTTTCATCACAGAAAGGTATGTCAGAATACGTACTACCACCCCGCACCATTGATTTACGAATTGAAGGATTAGCTTTTATTCAACAATAACAAAATCTAGAGTTGGTATGTCACCGTATATGCAAATCCATTGGACAGCTGCAAATCGTGAAGAGGCAGAGCGTATCGCACAACTTTTAGTAGAAAGACACTTGGTCGCTTGTGTCCACATCGAGGCAGAGGTAGAGTCACTTTTTTTTTGGAACGGAACAATAGAGCAAGCTCGAGAAATTAAAGTTGTATGTAAAACACGATCGGCTCTTTTCTCTGCTATTGAGGCGACAATCATAAAAGAATGTTGTTATGAAATACCAGAGATTCTAGGATTTGCTATCGATGTTGGTCTCTCTGACTATCTGGATTGGATTGATAAGGCGACCGCGGTGCCAGCGATAAATTAATTTAATCCCTGATTGTTTTGACCCTTTCTCTTCTTAAAAGGCTAGTATAACGGTTCTCATGTTCCATTCGTGCTCTTGAAACATATCTGGGGACGTGTTATCTTGCCCGCTCTGAAGAAATTTTCACTACGAAATCTATTAGGTAATGTGGTATGAAAGAATTCATCGCCTATCTCATCAAGAATCTTGTAGAACAGCCTGCTGATGTGCAGGTAGAAGTAATTGACAAAGAGCAGGGCATTATTGTCGAGGTGCGTGTGTCCTCAATCGATATCGCACGCGTTGTCGGTAAACAAGGTCGTACGATTAATGCTTTGCGCACCATTGCCATGACGGTAGGGGCGCGTTTTGGACGGAAAGTCCGCCTTGAACTTGTGAACTGAGGAGGGAGTATGGGAATAGGAATTTCCATCCAAATCGAAGAAAAAGATAAAAAACAAGTCATTCGCCTAGAAGGGCGGATCGATGCGGCTTGTACACCCATTCTAGAAGCTAAATTAGAAGAACTCTTAGAAGCTGGTCATACGAAATTCGTTATCGATTTTACGCGTGTGGATTACATTAGCAGCGCTGGTCTTCGCTTTCTTCTCTCCGCTACAAAAAAAGCTAAAGCAGCACAGGGTATGCTAAATTTGTCATCTGTACCTGATGAAGTCATGGAGATTATTAGGATGGCAGGTTTTGAACGCATTTTGCATATCTTTCCAAATGAGGAAAAAGCACTTGCGGCTTTAGTCTAAGTAAGGATCATTTGTGGATTCTGGCTTGTTTTTACAAGAACGCAATACAGGCATTATTGAAATTGTTCCCCTGCCACTCAAATCACGGGTTGCAGATGAGGTAAGAAAGAAAAAAGTACTTGTCATTGCAGGTCCAACTGCAGTGGGTAAAACCTCGATTTCTTTAAGAATTGCTGAGATGCTTGGCGGTGAAATTATCTCTGCTGACTCTATGCAAGTTTATCGGGGTATGGATATTGGAACGGCCAAGGCATCTCGCGAAGAAAGAGAACGCATTCCTCACCACCTCATCGACATTCGAGATGTTAACCAACCTTTCAATGTTGCTAATTTTTGCATCGATGCTCAAGAAGCCTTAAAAACTATCGTTTTTAAAGAAGCTGTTCCTCTAGTAGTAGGTGGGACAGGCTTTTATATGCGAGCTATTATTTACGGGCCTCCAAGCGGGCCTCCCTCGGTTCCCGAAATACGGCAAAAACTTGAACAAGAGCTATCTGAATTAGGTCCTGTTGTTCTGTATGAAAGATTAAAAAAACTCGATCCAGATTATGCGATTCAAATTTCCTCGGCCGATCGTCATAAAATTATCCGAGGGTTAGAAATCATTTCGATCACAGGTTTGAAAGTCACGGAATTCACCCCTTCTTCACCTGAACAGGTATCCAATTACGATTTTCGTTGTTGGTTTCTTTATCGTCCTCTACCACAGCTTTATGAACGTATCGAAAGGCGATGCGAAGAAATGCTCGTCGAGGGATTATTAGAAGAGGTGAAGAGGCTTGAAAAAAGCGGCCTTAGAGAAAACGCCTCGGCTTCTCAAGCAATTGGCTATCGACAATGCCTTGAATTTATCGATTCCGAACAAACACCTAGTGATTGGCAGAGTTGCATAGACAAGTTTAAAAAAGCCTCACGCCATTATGCACGAAGACAATTCACATGGTATCGTAAAGAACCTCGTTTTCGTTGGATCAACGTTCATGAAAAAGGGGAAGAAGAGACAGCTGAACTTATCGTTCAAGATTTCGAACTGAGTTAAGAGAGTATTTCCGATTAATTTCTGTCTTTTTTTT
>JABDCS010000003.1:0-80665 GCA_013288005.1 Chlamydiota bacterium
TCGGTGATTCGCGTACTATTCTAGATAGTGGTATTCAACTTAGCGAAGATGCAAAACCGACAGACCCGCGCTATCGAAAAGGAATTGAAAAGCGAGGAGGAAAAGTGATAGGGAAACGGATCAACGGTCGTCTTGCTGTAGCAAGGGCCGTTGGGGATCATGATATTGGTGCCGTCAGCGCAAGACCCAAAATCACTAGCTTTCCACTCTCAGCCATCCCCAAGGGGAGTCATTTGATCCTCGCGTGCGATGGAATTTATGATGTATCCACCACAAAGCAGGTGGCTACTGCTATTCGGGGTGATAAAGAAAAATCCGCTGCTGAGTTAGCTAAAAACATTGTCTATTCCGCTTACAAAGCTCACTCAGGAGACAATCTCTCTGCTTTAGTCGTTAAGCTTTAAGTCTTTGTAAATAAAGTTTTAGCCTGCCAAATAAAAAAGAAGGGTTAAGTCCTTACATTCCAGCATCTTAGTTCTTTCTAACATTTTTATAATCTCCAGCAATTTCTTTTAATATCTAATTTAAAAAAATAATTAACTGATTTGTTTAATAATATTAATAGATATGGTAAAATTAAATTTATTAATTTATTACAATGTTTTTTATGTCTATAGAATTACAAAAATATCGACCTCTTCCATTAGAAGATCCAGATTTGCAACCATTAGCTTTAGAAGAACTCCCTTTTGAACTGACGGGGATGATAGCAGGTTTTAGCGATCAAGAAAGTGCTGCTAGTTTAGCAACCACAAGCCGCTCCCTAAAAACAACCTTAGCTCATTTCCAGCCTATCTCAACAACTCAGGAAGTTAGCGCTGCAAAAACCGATCTTTTAAATGAGGGATGGCTATCTTCTAAGAAGAAATGGTGGGAACCGAAGATGCTTGTATTTCGTCACCTCGAAGACATGCGAAATATCTCTAATGCAGAAAATCTTACGGAATTTCAGAAAATACTTAGAAAATGCTTAATTATCTTTACACTGGTTTTAATAACATCTGCACTAATTGCAATTGGAGCTACTCTGCTTGGAACCCCTACATCCCACATCCTACTCCTTACCATAGGTGTTATTTTTATAAAAAGTTTACTCAGCCAAATTATCTATGGGCTTCTTCGGAGTCTTATTGATAGAATTTCTATGGCCATTAAAAATAAATTCTACATAAAAAACTTCACTCACCTCTTGGACAAATATACTTCACTTCAAGCCAGAGAGAGTTCAAATGTCTTAGATTTAACTGAAGCGAAAAGAAGCCTGGGAAATCGAATTGCTATGCTAGTTCTTAAGCAAGATCAGCGCGAGCGTAGGCCCGAGTTAGCTTTGCGAATGTTACGAGCTCAAGCCATCTTTACGGCTGCGAGTCAATTAATCGATACGCAATTACGTAGAAAAGGAATCCAAGATGTTGTATTTCGCCAAAGATGTTACAGGGAAATAATAGACGGAGCTAAAGGATCTCTTGGCATCCTAAATCCTACCGAATGATGGTAAGAGGTTAGACAGATCTCCCTTTAATTTAAGCCAAAAAACCTCCATCGACTTTCAACTCTAAGCGAAAACTGGTGTCTCTGGTTCGTTTTCGTTTAAAAACCCATTGACTTGCACATTCCATAAAGTTTTGTAGTGACCATTCAGATGTAGAAGTTCTGAATGAGTCCCCTCTTCAACTATCTGACCATCGCTGAAAACTAAAATTCGGTCCACATAATGTAAGGTAGACAAACGGTGTGCGATGATAATAGTTGTTTTGTTTTTCATTAATAATGGTAAGCTTTGTTGAATATAGCTTTCTGTTATAGAATCTAATGAAGATGTCGCTTCATCGAAAATCAGGATGGGTGCATTTTTAAGCATCGCTCTCGCTATAGCAATACATTGCCTCTGTCCCCCAGAAAGTTTGACCCCTCTCTCACCAACAAAAGAATCATAACCATCTTTTAGATTGAGAATAAAGTCGTGACAATGTGCCCGTTTAGCACATTCGATAATCTCTTCATCAGTGGCATTTAGTTTCCCGTATCGAATATTATCCATGATAGAACGATGGAAAAGAACGGGTTCTTGAGGAATCATCGAAATCTGACTACGTAAAGATTCCTGCGTTACTTCCTTTATATTTTGACCATCAATAGTGATCTTGCCCGAATTTAGGTCATAGAAACGAAGCAGAAGGTTAACAAAAGTCGTTTTTCCACTACCAGAAAGACCCACAAGACCTACCTTAGATCCTCCGGAAATCGTTACCGATTTATCTACAAAAAGGTTTTTCCCCTTCTTATATTTAAAATTGACCTTATCAAAGGAGATTTTTCCTTGAGTCACTTCTAAAATGGAACTATTTGGGTCATTTGTTAACTCATGAGGAGCAATAATCGTCGAAATTGCCTGTTTACAAAAGCCCAGCTCCTCAGAGAATGCTACTAGTTGATTAGTAATTATAAAAACATCTCTGATGAGGGACATAGTTAAAGTAAGGATCAGAGCACAATCTCCAATAGTAATATTGTTTTTTGATCTTTGATAAATTATCAAAAACAACATAGAACTCGTCAGAATTACAATGGATAGACCATAGAAGGCTTTTACTTTCAAAAGAAACCATTGTAAACCTCGTTCTTTTTCTACCATTTCATCGAGAGAATTGGAAAGAACACGATTTTCATAGGATTCTCTGGCAAATAGCTTAACGTTAAGAATATTGGAAATACTGTCGACTATTTTGCCTGAAACATGATTTCGAGAACGGGAAAAAGATTCAGAGTATTTTTGCGCTTTTCGCGAAAAGACCGTAGAGGCTTTGACAATACCCATGCACCAAACGATTAAACAAAGAGAAAAAGAGGGATGCACGAGAAACATTGTTACAGCAGCAATCATAAATGAGAAGATGCGCGAGCAGAACTGATCAATTAGATAATGTAGAATTGTGACAGCACCTTTAGAAATATCATTGATTTTATTGGCTAAACTGCCAAGAAAGTTGTGGTGCATATAGCTGTAGGAGTGTCGTGATAAGTAAGCAAACATCTCCGCGGTAATTTCACTTTTTATTTTCGGAAATACCCTAAGCATAGCCCAATCATAAAGTCGGAGTATAATACTTGTAGCTATGGTGAGAAGAACAAAGAATAAAGTAGGGAACCCAAGATAGTGAATTAAATCCGCATCTTCTAAATTTATTCTGCTCATAGCATCAATAAACAATTTAATGGCGTAGGGATTGAGCGATACTGTCGAGGCCCAAATGAGAACAAGAGCAGTAAGAGTGAATAGACCTGGCTTAGTTCGTTTACAGTAATGCCACAAGAATTTTGGTAGAGTCGTAGGAATATCCTTCATAAATTACTAATAACCTTCACTTTGAAAAATTTTTCCTGGCTTGCTCGATTAATTCTTGAACTCGTGCTCCTTCTACGAATGAAGGAGCCATCGGTTCTTCTTGCAAACAAGCATCAATAAATTTTTGGGCTAGCCGTTTGACTATTAAAACTCGTTCATCATTATTGCTCCCTTTACTAGGGGTACTATCTTGAGATGGGATTACAGTTTCGAGACCTTGATTATCGATAGTTTTCAGAACAAAATTTTCCGTTATATTCTGCTGGTTTTCTAAAGAGATTTGGCCTGACTGACAAGTAAAAATGAGTCGGTGTCGCATTTGATCGCTGTCACAACAAATGTGCGCAGTACCCGTTACCCCTCCGATGAATTCTAAATCAAGATCTACACCAACTTCACCTCCATTGAGGCTGTTGGGAGAATAGGTAAAAGAGCTTTTTAAAGTTGTAATAGTACCCGCAAAATATTCGAGATAGTGCAAGACGTGAGAAAAATAAAAGGAAAGGGCCCCTCCACCAACAGCCGAATCGGTTTTCCAGGAAGAGACTTTTTGCCGAATGTCATAACTACGGAAATCCCAGTTTATTGCTACATGAAGCAATTCTCCGAAAGTCTTTTGTTCGAGCAATTTTTTAGCCATCTGCCAAACATCAATCTCAGGAAATAGGAAATCAATGGCATGCGTTATTTTTTTTTCGTTAGCTCTATCGATTAAATCATACGCATGGGATAGCTGAGCTGTGAGAGGCTTCTCGGCAAAAATATGAATATTTTTCTCTAGAGCGGTTTTTGCTATTTCATACTGGGCATTGGGTGGTACCGCTATTGCTATGGCATCTAGAGGCTCACAATCCAACATTTCTTGCCAATTTTGATAGATGTGGATCGTTCCCTCAAGGGACAGGGCCTGTAAGGTATTGGAAAGTCGCGGAGATGGTTTGCCGCAAAAGGCCACGACTTGGCAGTTTGGAAGTGAGTGGAAAGCTGGTAATAGACCATAAAGTCCAAAACCAGCACCAATAATCCCGATATTTATCATACTTCTTCGTTCTTAATTACCTGGAAATCAGGCAATGGAATCACGAAATCAGACTTTAAACCGCGAGCTTTTAATTGTTCCATAATAGGTTTTGCATAATGCCAAGCCATTAGAACAACGTAGTCAGGTTGTTCATCGAGGAGAATTTGATTGTTCACCACAGGTATATGTTTTCCTGGAAGATACATACCTAATTTTAAGGAAAGAGGTTGTTCGGCTAAGTAAGGAATTAAAGCTGTATCGATACCATAATAATTTAGAAGGGTTGAGCAGCGCCCTGGACAAGAATTTCCTACGATATGTTTGCCCATTTTTTTTGGTTTGAATAAGAAAATCCAAAAATTCTAAGCGGGCTTTTTGAACACGCAATCCAAATGTCGTGTAAGTGGCAAGTTGATCCAGTTTTGCTTCTTTTTCAACTTGTAGTAATTGGGCCACGGTAGGTGCTACGTGTCTCCCCTTACCTTTCGTGACATGAACTCGAATATTTCCGCCATAGCGACTCCCCCGCTCTACATCCGTAACAGTAAAGTCATAAGGCTCAAATAGTTTTATCAAGGAAGCTAACGAATAGGTGCGTAAATGTTCGTGATAGACAGTGTCAAACTGCCCTCCCTGAATTACATCTAATAAATAGTGGGTTTCTGCAACAAAAACACCCTCATCTTTTAACAAGTGGTGAATTCCTTGGATTACCTCCCCTATCGTCTGCATATGGGCAAACATATTTGTGGCGGTAATTACAGAGGCTGAACCATAGTGCGCCTTTACTTTTTTGGCTGTTGAAATATCGAAAAAAGACTGGATTGTAGGAATTCCTGCTTCCTGCGCAATTGCCGCAATATTGGTGGGCTCAATTCCCAATACCTGAATTCCCTCTCGTTTGAAGCCACTAAGAAGTGTTCCATCATTAGAACCTATATCTATGGCTAAATCATCGGTATTCAGCCCATATTTTTTAATCAGGGAGAGGCAGATATTGATTTGATATTCGGATAGCTCTTTGGTTATCCCACTTCGATAAGGGTAAGCCGGGTGATAGACCTCTTTCCCATCCACGCAGTAATCAATCTGCGATACGGTACAGTTTTCACACCAAATCATCCTTAACGGATAGGTTTTTTCCGGTTCGTTCAACATTTCCTTGTTCAGAAGAGAATCACAGAGAGGCTGATGTCCTAAGTCTAATATAGTATGAAGTTTCTTCGAGTCGCATACTTGACAGGTATGAATAAATCCCGTCTTAACAAAATGATGGGCGGGATAAGATTCCTCTGAAGCGCCTGCTAAAACCGACTGTTGTGTTTCTTCAAGAACTGTTTTCATAAGAGTATTTTTTCTCTTGCGGGTGTAGGTGTTTTTTCCATATAGCGTTCGTACCACTTTATCGTTTCACTGATACCTTTCGTGAGAGAATAGTCCGAACTCCATCCGAGCACTTGGAAGGCTTTAGAAGAATCTAAGACCTGATTGCGAATTTCATTGGATGCACCGTGTAAAATAATAGGATCAAGAGAAGAGCCCATCATCTTTTGCAGCATCTCGACAATTTGAAGGACGCTAGAAGGCTGCTCCGGGCCAAAGTTAAAAGCTTGACCGCGGACATCTTCGCGATCAGCATTCATAGCCATCAATAGATAGGCTTTCACTGCATCTTGAACGTAGAGATAATCACGCGTTAGCTTTCCATTACTACGAATAACTGGGGGTTTCCCTTGTAAAATATTACGGATCGTACCAGGAATGATTCGACTCCAATGTAGATCCCCACCACCATAAACGTTACCACATCGCGCAATCACAATCGGTAACTGGTAGGATGACGAATAACTTAAAGCAAGTAAATCTGTGCAAGATTTTGAAACATCGTAGGGAGTTCGGCCTTTTAGGGGCATTGTTTCCAAATATGGCAAAACCTCGCTTTCTCCATAGGCTTTATCACTGGAAGCAACGAGAATCCTTTGGATCATTGAGCCTTGACGGCGACAAGCTTCTAACAAATTGTAAGTGCCGCGAATATTCGATTCGAAAGTCTGTAAAGGGCTTCTAAAAGCGACTTCTACTAAAGTCTGCGCTCCCAGATGAAATACTGTATCGATCTCGTATTCATTCAGAATTCTTTCCAGAAGAGAATAGTTTTCGAGTTCGCCAAAAACAAGATCTACATTTTGTAAATCATCTTTGCTAAAAAGCGTAGTTTCAGGATTCCAATCACGTACTAATGCAGTCACGTAAGCGCCCCGACCGATGAGTTCTTTTGAGAGCCAGGAGCCTATAAAGCCCCCTGCCCCTGTGACTAGGACATTTTTATCTTCCCAAAACTGCTTCATGCTGATCCAATAAATTGAATGGTTTCTTTTTTGGTTCAATAACCCATGGGGCATTCTCTGACTGCCAAAGAGCCTCTAATTGCCTTTGCTCGCGCAATGTATCCATGGATTGCCAAAATCCTTTATGGCGATACGAATAAAGTTCTCCATCGCCTGCTAAATGTTCCAGAGGTTTTAACTCCCAAGGCGAATCATCCCCATCTATATAATCGAGGACCTCAGGTTCTAGAACAAAAAATCCTCCATTAATCCATCCTTCTTTCGTCTGCGCTTTTTCTGCAAAACAGCTGACTTGATCGCCATTAAATTCCAAGTACCCAAATCGAGCAGGTGGGTGGACAGCTGTTACAGTGGCTAATTTTTTGTGTTTACGGTGAAAGTCGAGCAGAGCGAGAATATCGATATCAGCAAGGCCATCCCCGTAAGTCATCATGAATGTTTCATTACCAATCCAATCCTTTAACCGTTTTAGTCTCCCGCCTGTTTGTGTATGTTGACCTGTATCGACAAGATCGATTTTCCAATCAGGTGCTACTCGCCGGTGCACTTGCATTTCGCCGTTTTGTAAATCCACTGAGATATCAGAATTAAGGCGGAAAAAATTTAGGAAATATTCTTTAATAACCTCTCCTTTGTAACCCAGAGCGATGATGAATTCATTGAACCCATGGGCCGAATATATATTCATTAGATGCCAAAGAAGCGGGTTCCCACCAATTTCAACCATAGGCTTAGGACGATCATGCGTTTTTTCAGAAATCCTAGACCCTAAACCCCCAGCAAGAATTACAATTTTCATCTAACTTCCCCAAAAAAATGAGAAAGCTAAGGTAGTAAAAGAGTTTTTGAAAATCAACAGAGAAATTGTCTTTAGGTAAGTTAAAAAGAAGCTCAAGCTTCTCTCCTTCCGACAGATACGTCCTATTCTTTAGAACAGACTCCAAAACGGATCTTTAAGCAATTTTAAATAAGCCTAAAATTTCGTAGGGGTTTTAGTAGTCTTTCCAACTTTTTTACCAATCGTAAAAAAGTGCTTCTTGAATTTCGATAACGATTCCTGATAATTTCTAACAAAGCTAAAAAAAAATCTATCAATAGGAGTCTCTATGGATTTTAAACCTAATCGATTGCTCTCAACTATGTTGACTTGCTTGGTGTGTTATTTTCCCATTCATGCAAGTACGAACTCTCAGCTATTTCCTACGATGGAAACCGATGCCCTAATAACGAGTCCGAACTGCGTAAATGTCATCAATGGCGACTATTGCGAATCTACAATTGACCTCCAAGTCCACGCTGATGGGAAAGATTCTGATGGGATATTCTTAGAACGTGTATTTGGAACAACCACTACGAACACAGGTGAGCTGGTAGATGGTTGGAGAATTTTGCCGCAACTTTTTTTAGTCCAGGAAAGTGACAAGACCAATTCCTCTTTCTTCCATGAAGTCGTTTTAGCAAATGGAACAAAAAGGATTTATGAAAAAGTAGAATCCATTCCTACTCAACTGTTTGGGCAAGAACGTTTATCTAGAATGGGAAGCCAGGTCAAAGAGCCAGAGTATTTCCGTTTAGTCCAAGAAACGCTACCTACAAGCAAACAGATCGATTACACATTTGATACGACAGGTAGCCTCAACTTCATTGAATTGAAAAATACGCAAAATCAAGTTTTAGCGTGGATGCACTTCTCTCATCAGGAAGATAACAATGGATATCGTCTTAAAGTTATCACCAGCGATAATAACCAGCTTGAATATACCCTTACACATCAAAATCTTTCAGATGGGTCGCCTACCTATGCTTTATCCCATAAGAGGGGTGGTGATGAAGGCGCTTGCCACTTTCTCTATGAAGCAAAAGATCATGGATGCAGGCTGGTGAAAAAGGAGTTCCAAGATGGTCGTAGCGTAGACATTGCCTATGATAATTTAGGCCGAGTCAAAACCCTCTCTTTATCTGATCATCCAGTTGGTCCTTCAAAACAACAATATCATTTTCATTATGATCAAGGATTCACCGATGTAGTTGACGCGTCCGGTAAGATCAGTCGTTATGAAACTGATGCAGAACGTGTTCTTTCTCAAACACTCATGGATAGCAGCAGAAAAGTTTTGGACTATCGTGTTTTTAAAAATGACACCTCAACCACTACCTATAAAGAACAAGCTCCTGTTACTGTTCAAGCTAAGACATTCATTGAAACACATGGCTACTCCGATGACGGCTTAAATGTGCCTCTTAATGCTAAAGAGCAAAAAGGATCCCAACCGAAGAATAGTTATGTTAACCTAAGTAATATTGCCCCCATGGGAAAGGCTTATGGTTGGTCTGGCATGAGCTCATCCACTGCTAATAACGGTCAAGTTGCTCAACCAGGACTAAATGATAATAACTTAACGACTGACATCGACATACAGCCCAATGGCGACAAAGTCGGCTCTTGGGAAGCGGCCGGAATTATCTGGTCAAGTGCGGCCAATATTACATCTGTTAATTTCATCAACGGTTCCGTCACCCGAGATGGAGATGGATTTCTAACCGCAAATTGCAAACTCCAGTTTTCATTCGACGGAACTACATGGACAGACTCAGGCTGGAAAATCAGTCCTTCTTATCCTAATTCATCCTCCGCAAATGGCAAAACTTATACCTTTTCTGGATCTGCTGTCAGTGGGGTTATGGGGGCACGAGTCGTCGGACAAGTCCGTACAAAGGATACTTCCTACCACTGGATTGTCAAAGAGGTCCGCGTCATTGGAAGCATCGGTTCTGTTACGACGTTCGCTATCACAGCAAGTGCAGGTGGGAATGGATCTATTAGTCCTTCCGGTAATGTTTCGACCGCCCAAGGATCCAACCAGTCATTTACTATTACCCCTGCATCAGGTTTCGTGATTGCAAGTGTAATCGTTGATGGTATGGATATGGGACCTATTGGCACTTACACTTTTTCTAATATCCAAGCTAACCATTCGATAAGCGCTACTTTTAAAACAGGCACAACCACCTGTACAACTCCCCCTGCCGTTCCTACAGGACTCAATTCTCCAAGTCAGACTAGCTCCAGCGTTAATCTATCTTGGAATCCTGTGGGCATCCCCTCGGGATGTCAGGTAACGTATAACGTATACAATGGCAATACTTTAGCCGCCACCGTTCCCAACGCTAATGCAGTAATTACTGGATTGTCGGCTAACACTACTTATACATTTACTGTATCTGCTAAAGATGCCGCGGGTGCCTCTGCCCCAAGCAGTGCTCTTGCGGTCAAGACGGCAACGTCAGGCAATTATACTCCTGAGCAGATACTCGCTGCCATCCAATCGCACATGACCTCTTCTGTTCAAGTAAACAGCCTACCTCACATCAATACAATGACGCGAGCGATGAACGTCAATGTATATGAAGTAAGCTCTGGCGTCTTCGCTTATACTTCGAGTATGGCCATCGACACAGATGGTAGCGATCCTGATCCAGATCCAGACCACCAGAATCAGACTACATGGCAAGACAGCAGTGGTGCACACCTTGGTGCCCATCATGTGCCCTTCTATGTATTGGGAGATGATTGTTGGGACAAAACCACACCATGCAAGCATTTCTTCTACAAAGAGCATAATATTAAAGGGCGTCAGTTTGCTCTGATCTTTTATAAAGGTAAGGTCATCGGCTCTATCTTCGGTGATACACAGACTGGAAATCAGCAGACTACCTCAGATAATGATTCTCGCGAACTCGGAGAGGCCTCTGTTGCTGCGGCAAGTATGCTCGGCATACCTAGCAGTGGAACAACTGGCGGGGTAAATAACGGTGTAACTGTCGTCATTTTCTCTGGTCCAGACTGGGTCATACAAGGAACGAATCAGGGTACAGGTCCTGTAGGTTCTGCGACTGGATCACTCAATGGCAACGCTCAAGCCCTCGTGCAAAAAGCCTTGAACACATTGGGAAGCTCATTCGGTCTATAAATCGGCATGAAAAGATCGAGAGGAAAACCCATTTCCTCTCGATTCATTATTGAACTCTAGACTCCTAAAACTCGATCTTATTCCACTCTACTTTATAAAATAGCACAGCGGCATCTTCTATCTTTATTTTGCTCGAGATCTTCCACTGGTGATACTCTACCGCCTAGCGATTCTAAGCGTAACTGTACAGGGTTGACTAATCTCATGGTCCATTCTGATCCTTCTACAGCATTGCGTACAATTGCTCGGATATCATTATTTACAATTTCTTCAGGCGACATTAATTGCCAATCTATAAGGACAGCTTTAGAATTGCCATGTGGAGTAGGAACAAATAAATGGCAGGTATTTCTACATTTTTCTACTAAATCAATAAAGGCTTGATAATCTTCAATTTTGAGTTGTTTAAGTTGTATTAAAACACTGGTCAGTGTTTCTTCTCTAAGTTGATAACCATCCTTCAAAGTCAGCATCGTTGGCCCTGACATATTCACCTCTGTAAAGTTTTTAAATGCGGGACAGTATAATCCCTTTATCAATTTTACAAAATAGCAGAACAGTCGAACTTTTCTTCCCCGTTTTCCACCGATGCTACTCTCTATGCAAATGGATTGACTACTTTCACAGATCAATCCGATCCTTCTACTGAACAATTATAAAAGATGCCTGCTCAAAATACTGATTAAAGGCTAGAGGTTTAGCTTTTTTTCCCGATTTATGAAGAAACTCCTGAAAGGCTTTATATTCATGCTGTTCGTAGTTGGGATAGTTGTAATATTCATCAAAAACAATGACGGATCCAGGTACAAGATTATCACCTAAAACTTCAAAGACAGTTTTCGTCGCTTCATAAATATCGCAATCGATGTGCACGAAGGCTATTGGAGTTTCTCCTAAAGATTGCTCTTTAAACTTGGGCAATGTTTCCTCAAACATCCCCTTGATCAGTCTCACATTATGAAGAACGGCTGGCAGCATTTGCGGGTTTTTAAAAGCAAATGTCTTTTCAGGGATTGAAGCATCGGGTCTAACCCAATCAGAAGGCAGACCTTCAAATGAGTCAAAGCCATAGATCACTTTTTCAGGATTCAAAGCCGCTATAAAATTAATAGTTCTTCCGGTACAGACGCCCATTTCTAGGTAAGCACCTTCAAGAGTTACGTAATCAGAGGCATATCGTAAATGTCCCGCATCTGTATTTAGGGCAACTGCCTCGGCAAAATGCTGCTCCACAAATTCTCTAACTTCCTTTTTTTCTCCATAATACTTATCCCACGGGAAAAAGTTGATAACTTGATGCCCTTTCCAGCAATAGGATTCCACCTCGGGCAAAACGATTACCTGATGCCAATTAAACTTCTGCGAAGTTTCCGTTTCTTCCGCAATAAGATTTCCACAGATTATGCACAAACCAAAGCACGCATTTCGTAGAGTAGTAAACATGATTTCTCTCTTGGAATTTCATTAAAGATTGGGCTCTAAAAATTGAAATTTTTAGAGCAAAGATTTAGTCAGTGTGTCTAGTTAAAAAATATGACAAGAGGGGTTTTCTTTTTTAGGCTTGCTAGTCTCAAGTTTTGAAACTCTATCAGATCTCAAGGGATTTCTGAACTCCACAGCGGCCTCATTTCCTTTAACAGCATTTAACACAACTTGTTGGATATCTATATCGACTTTTCCATCTGCAGTATCATAAAATATGACAGCATGTAGGTTCTTTTATTGGCTTACATTTATGTACTAGCGAAACCCTATCACGGTTCAGAGGATTCGTGAACTTAACATTCCAGCCAGATCCACTAATATTATTTAACACAATTTCTTGAATATCTCTACGCACAGTTCCATCCTTAGACATCCAGCGTAAATCTATAAGAACATCCTTAGGATTTAAGCTTACACCAGAAAGGAGTGGATCCGATGGATCTCTACACTTTTGCACCAAAGTCAAAAAGACTTCAATATGGTTTTCCTGAAGATCTTCAAGTTGGTAAAAAACATTTTCATTTATAGGAAATGGATAACCATTTTTCAATGTTGCGATCGCCGACATAATCCCTCTTTTGTTAACAAGTAATATTGGCTCTTTCAGGAGTGAAATTTTTTGCAAAGACCGTATTGCAGGTATGGATCTCGGATAAATTAACTCATCTCAGCAATGAGTTGAGAACATCCGTTAATTTTTGTAAGAAGACTAACATTATTAGAAATATTATACTCGGCTGCTAATTCAACGTCTTCTCTAAATCCACGAAGTACAAGCTCCTGACCAGATTCACAAGCCAGCAATTTATTTCTTAAATCACGGGATGCTGATGTGAAAGATTGAATACAAGAGTCCGCTTCAAGAGTTTTTTCACCTTGGAGGTTGGCTAGAATACTTCCCACCCCCCAATAATCTTCAATAGAAGGCCTTAGCGATTTATTAGAATAACGCTCACCTGCCGCTACAAATAAAACAGGAAAGAACTCCTTAAAATTTAACCTAGCGGTTAAAAATGCAGCATTCCTAAAACATCCCGTAAAAACCGGTTTTCCTAATCGCGAAGCCCTATCAACCAATGTTGATCCATTTGGAGAAGGCAAAAGGATAGGTTGTTTGTAATCTAGAATTTGCATGCTGGATGGAGATGAAGTAACACCTATATCATTTCTTTTTTTTGTCAATAGGGCCTTATATTCCTTTGCAAGGGCGAATAATTGGTCTTCCTTTTCTATTTCTGTGGGGATTACTGAACATCCTTTAGAAAGGGCTATGTCCACGGTAGTGCTAAAAGATAATATGTCGACAATGACAATAGCGTTAAAGAACTCACCATAATAGGTAAGACCATCCTGACCCCAACAGATGTGATGCTTGCGAGCGACAGGAAAATTTAAAGTCACTTATCCTACAGTATTAACTCGTCAGAGACCTTATAGCCTCTAATTACAAATCGCCCCTATCAGTTAAGGAGCTTCTATAGGCCATAATCCCTTAATGTCCAACCGAAGTTTACTAAAGACCCTATCTTGCCTGAGTTTATCCAATATTTGGAAGATCCCCACTACATTCAACCTCAGATTAAATTATCCTCCATCGTTTAAATAGGAGCGAACAAGGGCATTTGCTACAAATATTCCAAAAATTACATCCCCAAGGCACGACGAATTAAAAAAAAAGAAAAATGGATTACCACGGGGTTGGAAACCAAGAGTAATCCATCTGAAACAGATGCTTAAGGATATTCTAATCACGCTCTTAGATCTTAGATCGATGTTTTTCAAAAATAGAGCGAACTATCTCATCCTCAACTGCATATTCGAATTTTGCTTCTTTAGCGGCAATGGCCTTATCGATTAATTCAACTTCTGCCGTGGTTGCGATCCTCATACAGAGCTGCTCTTTCAATTGTGAGTCGATTAATGCACAATTGCCATGCGAATCCTGAGGTTTTAATACTCTTATCATCAAATAGCCTTTTTCATTCCTCTCCCACCTAAGCGGGACCTCTTCGATAAATCCAAATCGAGTATTTCCTTCGGTAAGCCATTTAGTTGCTCCAATGTAATAAGAGGACGTCTGATAAGCGACGATTCTACCAGCGAAAGGAGTCACTTGATCCCAAGATTGAATTGTTTGAAAGCTCGAACTGACTGATGAACTTGATGAACTCATAGGTTTCCTTATTTTGAAATTTCAGCGACTAAAATAATCCTAACTCAAATTAACAAAATCTTAATTTTCAAGATTGAATTATTCGGAAACCTTAGGTTTACACTGACGTTGACGAAAAAGTTCATAGAGAAGAATCGAACCTGCTGCAGCGATATTTAAAGAAGTAAACTCCCCCTTCAAAGGAATCTGAACAAACTGATCGGCGATTTCCTGATAGCCTACACTCACACCGTGAGTTTCATTTCCCAATACTACAAAAAGAATATCAGCATTCCACCGGCCTTCTTCTAAGTTGATTGAGCCCCGATTGCCTGTAACCACAACCTCTACTTGGTGATTCTCTTTCCATTTTTCTAATCTTTGGGTAAAAGAGCGAACTCCCTCGACACGGTATATAGAAGATGAGAAAAAAGTCCCTCGACTAGCACGAATACATTGGGGATCGAATTCATCTGCCCCATGGCCAGAAATAATAAAAGTGGAAACTCCAAAAGCAACACCTGAGCGAATCATCATTCCTAAATTACCAGGGCTTTTGGGTTCATCAAAGACTACGACTACTTCTTGTGGCTGGAGATGATAGGTCTCCAAAGAACGCAGGGGCTGTTCCACAATTGCGACCATCTCGGCACTCTCAGTTTTATCGGAGATTTTTTCCATAAGCGGGTTTGTAAGCGCATAAGCTGTATCGCAGTCATGGAACTCTAAAACTTTTTGAGCCCAAGAAGGCAAGGATTGTTCTTGGCTGTAGTACAAAGAACGGATTTTCCACCCTTTTCTCAACGCCTCTTCTATGGCCAACCGCCCTTCAATTACGAATTCTTGATAACGATGACGCTTATTCCGATTGGTCTGCAAAGTATAGACCCGTTGGAGCTCATTCGTCTCTCGATTTAAAGAAATAATTTTCATATATGCATTCTTGTCTTAGGTCTTGAAACGAAAGGGGGAAGTTTCTTATGACGCAAGGCATTATACAAAAAAACAGCGATGAAGAGAAGCCTGCTGTAGGAGGATCAAAGATATATTTTTCTAAAAAAAAGCGTAAATTACTATTTACCCCCTTTTAAAAATGGATTATACTTTCTCATCTTTTCTCTATGGAGATTGGCTAATGATGACAGATTCTGCACCTCCCTCACAGCATTCCTACGTTCTCTCAGCTGAAGAACAACAATTGCAAGTGTTAAAAGACCAATTCTATAGCCTTTACGATGTAGTCGTGAACTACAAATTCATTCCAGAAGCTCGTTCGGAAAAGACGAGTGAACTTACACGCTATCTATCCGGAATTCCCACAATTAATTTTAATGCTGTGACCGGCTGGGTCCAAAACAAACAAGACTATGACTCCCGCATTACACAGCAATTAGAATTTTTCGGTAAGATGCCCTTTTTTTGGTATGTGGATGAAAACGCCGACCCAGCATTTCAAGAAGCTTTAAAAATGCATGGATTTGTCGATGCAGGTATCTTTCGCGGCGTAATCGGACCCCTTGACTCTCCTATTGCACTGTCTGTGCCCGAAGGATGTGTTCTTGAAATGGTCGAGGATCAGGCTGCTATGGAGGAATTCAATGATCTTGTTTGCCAGGTCTTTGGTATAAATGAGCCTTCCAAAAATGCCTACAAAGAGATTATGTGGAATCTTTGCCAAGAAAAAGAGCGAAAATGGTACCACTGGGTCGCTCGTAAGGAGGGTAAAGTTGTTTCTGCAGTATCAACCATGATAGAGAATGGCATCGTAAGCTTTTGGAATGGAGCCTCGTTAAGCGAATTACGTAAACTAGGATTAAGCACAGCACTTCGCAGGTTTTCTTTACAACATGCACAAAAGAATGGCGCACGCTTTGGAAGTTCTTACCTTATGTCCGAAGGAATGGCATTTGGAATTTGCTCCAAGCTCGGCTATACAACAAAATGGCGTTTCCACGCTTTTGTTTCTCCCACCCAATAAGATAAACCTTTTCCTATCAAATAATGGATACTCGTAGATGGAATACCAAGCACAGGACAAAACTGGAAAAAATGTACGTATTAACTGGAAAAAAACCAACATACTTTCTCCAGAGCTTGCAAGTTTCAAACGAGAGGTTTCTGGACTCGCTTCCCTCGCTTAACACCAATCGAATTGCAATTTTTACAAGCTCATCCTCAAGCAGCTAAGCAAGAAGTGTTTCAACAATCTTCAGCGCCTCTACTTGAAAAAAATCCCATCAACTGGGAAGAGGTTCGTAAGAATATTCATTCCTCAATACGTCAATTCTATGAAATCGACCTATCAAATTTTGGAGAAGCGGTAATTAAACCTCTCTTAAACGACGTGTATTTTATCGCGTCCCTTAAAGAAGAAGATAACGAAAAGCTATTAGGCTTCATGCTCCTGGCAAAAACCCCAGCTCTTCCCTATGGAAGTATTAAAGTCATTAATCTTGTTGTAGATCCTAATGAAGAAGATCGCTCTCTAGATAAGCTTTTACTAAGTGGGATTTATAAAATCGATCCCGAGGTACAAGACTTCTTTCTCTTTGCTCGTCCCACAGATTTTGTTAGTTTGGAAAAATATCGCAGCTGGGGATTTATCGAAAATAAAGATCCTCGTTTGGATCCTAACCATAAAATCGATCTCAACTCTCAGATCTTTATGGAATACAAGAGTGCACTTTCTTCTACGCTGCAAAATGAAGCGAACAATTTAAAGCCACTTAAAACTTCCGCCATGTTGTAAAGGCACCACATAAAACCTACCTCAACTGCTCGATACACGAGGCCATTCTGTTTGAGAAATGCGGTAGAGAACATGCCTGCTTAAAGGATGCTTTTCTGGAAGCTTGGGATGATCAAAATCATCCTTGGATGCATGATGCATACCTATCTTTTCCATAACGTGTCGTGAACGTGTATTTTCAACTGTTGTAAAAGAGACAATTTCCTTTAAATTCAAAACGTCAAAACCATACCCTAATACAGCTCTCGCACCTTCTGTTGCATATCCATTGCCCCAATACTCAAAAGCGAGCCGCCATCCAATTTCTATTGGGGAGTAAAATGTGCATCAAAAGTGGGAATAGCTAGCCCTATAAAACCCACAAAATCTGCAACATCAGGAACTTCAATTGCCCAAAGTCCCCACCCTTGTTCCTGTAATTTTGACCTGATCCGCGCTGCTAAATGATTACTTTCTTTTTGGGTGAGGGTTTCAGGAAAATACTCCATGACTCGATGATCGGCATTGAGTTTTGCGAATGGTTCTAAATCGCTTTCCTTCCAATCCCTTAAGATCAGGCGGTCAGTTTTTAGGGGGACAAGATATTTATTGTTTTGCATTAGGAATAATTAGCAATGAAATGAGAGGGTAATCCTATCTTTTTGCTAACTTGGCATCCACCTTTTTTAGCAAGGTGGATGCATAGGTGTTAAAAAAGAAGACTAAGCAGCTTTTCGTTTTTTGAAATTTTTCTTCATTTGAATGATGACTTTTGTGCAATCTTTTCCTTTGCCATGACCTCGCAAATCAAATTTCTCGTAATAAGCAGGGGCATCATCAATTTTAATGTGATCAGAAACAATTTCATGAGGTTTTGCAATTCCTGACAATATTAAGTCGCGCAGTAAAACGTTGTATTTCTTTACGGGTGTTTGACCGGTCGCGATTGTTAGAGCTTTGCTAAAAATATCCCCCAATGGCAATTCGAAAATCCCCTTGCTATGTTGCGGTTTTTTCGCTCCCGGATCTTTCTCTGTATAAACCCCAACCACCCCAATATGACCACCTGGATTGACGAGTTCAATCAATTGGCATAGGACATTTGTAGGATCACTTTTTTCACCACTCGGTAAAGTAGCTTGAAAACCTACTGCATCGATTCCACAATCGACTCCTTTTAATAGCTTTTCTTCACCCGGACGCAAGGAGCCAGTAAGGAGTTTGTTTTTTTTGCGGATTTCCTGAATTTGTTTGGCGATAGGTCCATCAGAAAAGTGTATGGTCTCTGCTCCAAATTTTTTAGCGATTTTGAGTCTTTCTTTAGAGGGATCGACGACGAATACCTGGCTTGCTCCACGGATAAAAGCACTATGTGCTGCTAAAAGCCCAACTGGACCAGCTCCAAATATCACAACGGATTTCCCGGGTTGGACATTAGCTAATTCACAAGCGTGATACCCTGTAGGGAAAATATCGGCTAACATCAAAAAATCATCTTCGAACTTATCCCAGGGCTCTCCAGGTACTTTTAGACAATTAAAATCCGCAAAAGGTACACGCACAAATTCTGCTTGTCCCCCTTCATGAGGTCCCATTCCTGCATACCCATAAGCCGCTCCCACACCTTCAGGATTTGTTGTTAAACACCCAGAAGTGACTCCTTTCGCACAATTAATGCACGTGCCGCAAGAGATATTGAAAGGCAAAACTACCCTATCTCCCACACGCAATTGTGTAACCCCTTCACCAACAGAATCCACTATCCCCATAATCTCATGACCAAAAATGTGGCCTTTTTCCATATTTGTACGTCCATCGTACATATGGAGATCACTTCCACATATTGCAGCGGAAGTGACTTGTACAATGGCCTCGCGTGAATCTTCAATTTCGGGAATTTTAACATCCTTCACTTCGACTTTTTTATTTTTGCTAAAAACTACAGCTTTCATATTTACCACCTGTTTATTGTTTGTTTAAATTATTAAAATTAGAAAAACAATAAATTTATCTATTTAAGATAAAGGTAAAGCAAGAATGAATTGATAATTAAACTGAGTTTGCGAATGAAGATTTTTGGAAGTAAAGGTAGTTGTCTAACTCCTCAGAGTTCCAGAGATACTACCTCTATGAGGTGTTTAAAACGCTAATCTACCCTTATACTTCATTCGATCAAGCGTATTCTAAAATTTAGGATTTCTTAGCTAGGACTTCAATGAGACTGTCCAGAGAAGGTGATAATTCTCTCCTCAGAAAATCTACATATAGCTGTTCTTGATAAGAAGTTGAGTGCTGAACTGTAAATTCCGCTCGAGACAAGCATTCTTTGATCGAGTTTTCACTATGGAAATAACGTGCATAAGTTTTTCCTTTGAAAGCACAAGTCGTTAAACATGTTACAGGATCGAAATTCGTATCTTTTTCCGACAGATCTGGACAATCGACCGAGCGCACAACGATAAATATTCTCCCATGGGTGCGTAGTATCCGATGCAGTTCAGTCAAAGATCGATGTAAGGCTTGTTTACCTAAGTAATGCAATACAAGGCGCGCATAGATAAAATCAAAATGTCCATTTGGATAGGGTAAAGGTTGACTCACATCTTCAATTTTAACTTCGATTTGTTGAGAAAGTCCTTCTTTTGCAATACACCGGCGAGCATATAGAGCGCCTTCGAGGTCAAGCGTTGTGGCTGTGATGTGCCGATTTACGTCAGCAAATGCCATTTTAATTTCGGCCGATCCCGCAGTAGAAATGCCTATGCTGTAAATCTTTCTATCCTCTGAATTAAGGGATAGAACTCCATTATTTTCGCTCGTGGAAGTAGTTGTCATCGAATCTTCACTTATTTAGCTTCTAAAAGCGCCTGGATATCGGCCCCCACTATGGCAGGTATATTACGTGTGATTTTTTCATAATCCCAGTCCCACCAGGCAATTTTTATTAGTTGTTCAATCGTTGTATCAGGAAAACGTTGCCGAATAATTTTGGCAGGATTTCCTCCTACAATGGTGTAGGGAGGCACATCTTTCACTACAACGCTTCTCGCTGCAATAATGGCTCCATCCCCAATTTTTACCGCGGGCATAACCATCGATTCATGTCCAAACCACACATCGTTACCAACAAATGTATCGCCTTTACTCGGAAGATCAATTGCATAGTCCGCCCATTCAGGACACCCTTCTGCCATCTTCCCAAAAATGAAAAAAGGAAAGGTCGAAAAACCACTCATTTGATGATTAGCATCGCTTACCAAAAATTTTGTGCCATACGCGAGCTGGCAAAATTTTCCTATGAAAAGTTTGCAAGTTCTTGCAAAAACAACATTCTCCTTCTCAAACTTTTCCCCCGATTCTCGGCCATCATAGTAGGTATAATCCCCCACAAGGATGTTAGGATTGGAAATGAGATTTTTTAAAAAAACTACATCTTTTGTATGTTTTTCAAGAGGATAGGCAATATTAGGTGATAACACTTTTTGTATCCTTGTAGAAAATAATAGAATTTAGACTATACACCAATTAAGTTTCTTTCGAAAGACCATCAAAATCCAATGAAAGCCAAATGAATCAAAAATTCCAAACTTCTCTTTTTCTCTTTCGTCGTGATTTGCGTTTAGAAGACAATACGGGTCTGATTTTTGCTCTTAAAAATTCGGAGAAGGTCATCCCTGCCTTTATTTTCACTCCTGAGCAAATCGATTCAAACCCCTACAGAAGCGATCACTGTTTAAAATTCATGATCGAGTCCCTAGAAGACCTAATAGAGCAATTGAAAGAGAAAGGAGCTAATCTCTACATTTTTCAAGGAAAATCTGAAGAAATTGTTACTCAATGCATCAGAGAACTCTCGGTCGATGCACTTATTGTCAACAGAGACTACACCCCCTACAGTCGTAAGAGAGATAAAATGCTGGAGGATACATGTAAGAAAGAGCATATTCCTTTTTTTTCCTTTGATGATGCTTTATTGCATCCACCTGAAGAAACTCTTAAAAAAGATGGTAAGCCCTACACGATTTTCACCCCCTATTTCCACAACGCATCAAAAAACACTGTCCCTTCTCCTGTCAGAAACACAAGAACTAATTATTTTCATGGGCCCATTCCCTTTGCAGAAAAAACAACCCTTCTTGCAAAGATTTGCCCGCAAAAGACCCATAATACTTTAATGGGTGGTAGGAGGCAGGCTCTTAAGGTACTCAAACAATTACGCGCGCTGGGCCAATATGAACACCTAAGAAATTTCCCCGCTGAAGACTATTCCACGCATCTTTCTCCTTATTTAAAATTTACCGTCTGTTCACCTCGCGAAATCTATGCTGCAATTTCGCATGATCTAAACCCGCAACATGAGTTAATTCGCGCTCTTTATTGGAGAGACTTTTTCACAGGAATTGCTTTTTTCTTCCCCCATGTTTTTAAGAAAAATTTCAATGCGAAATTTGATGATTTACGATGGACTCATAATCAAAATACATTTCAAAAATGGTGTGAAGGATCAACAGGATTTCCGATCGTCGATGCAGGCATGCGGGAGATGAACGAAACAGGATTTATGCATAATCGCGTGCGCATGATTACGGCTTCATTTCTCGTGAAGGATTTGCACATTGATTGGAAATGGGGAGAAAAATATTTCGCCCAAACACTGATTGACTACGATCCAGCAGTGAATAATGGAAATTGGCAATGGGTCGCCAGTGTGGGTTGCGATGCACAGCCCTACTTCCGTATCTTCAATCCTTGGACGCAGCAAAAAAAATTCGATCCTGACTGCATTTATATCAAAAAATGGATCCCCGAACTTAAGGATTTATCACCAACTAAAATTCATGGGTGGATGAAAAAAGAATTACACGAAGAATACCCTCACTATCCACCTCCGATGACTGACCATGAAAGTGCGGCCAAAGAGGCTCTACTTACTTATAAAAAAAATCACTCTTCTTACGGTTGACCTGTTAGAAAAAATGGAAGAAAAATTAGGATTCAATTTTTCTAATAAAATCATCAAACGCCCTGCGGACAAAATTAGGATTTTCAATCCAAGGAAAATGCCCCGCATCTTCAATGAAAGTTAAGCGTATATTGGGCCGATGAAATCTCTCATCTCGTTTGAATAAGGTAAATGGGCAAATACAATCGTATTTCGACCCTATAATTAAAGTAGCCACTTTCTGAGGCACCCAACGGGCTGTTAATTTTCCTTCGGCGGATTTTATCTGCCCCCATACTGCAGGTCGATAATGAACGGGAACCTGCGAAAAAATTTTACTGCCCTTTTCTAAAGTTGCTTTGGGGAAATAATACGGCATACAGGCACCCAGGGCTGCATGGAAAGTTTCTTGATTCGGATTTTGAACAAATGCTTGCATGTCCTGGGTTAAATCGGGCAGTTGGAACTGTTTTGCATATGCTTGTGCTTCTTCTGCCCACGCGCAGGGTGAGGAGTTGAGAATGACACATCCCGCTAAAAAATTTTCTAAATCCGGGTAGAGTAAAGGCAGCATTCCACCAAAAGAATGCCCTACAACTATCGGGTTTTCAAACTTGGCCACGACTTGTGGAAACAGATCCAACCATCTATCAAAATCGTCAGTATGTTCCTTACAATGATTGCTTCCATTTCCGGGCATGTCAATTAGCCATACATTTCCCGGTAATTTTAATTCGTCTACAAGGGAGCGAAGATAGCACGAATCCGCTCCTGGCCCGCCTGGGAAAAATAACCAGTTATAACTTTTGCCAGGATTGATCTGATAAAGTTCATACCGAACTTGATCCGCATCGTATAAATAGTTCGCCATTTTAGGATTTTTTTCACCTTCCGTCGCAATGCCAGAAATCGAAAAACTAGATGCACAAACAAACGCTAATAGCTTCTTAAGCATATCCACTTTTCAATCTGGAAAACTTTAAAGGGAGACATTTTAATCGATCAGAACGTTGTTTACCATTCCCTTCTTTTGTGTTGGACTCTTCGCAGCACGAAGCAGTTTGCTTGAGTTAAATAATAATCGGAAAGGGATTTAGATCTTCTTCTCGTAGTGGTTTTGTGACCCATCCCAGCTGAGCTGGCACATCATATAATCTGCCTGGCGCAAATCGTGGATAAAAATGTCTAAGCCCTGGGATTATAACTTTTACAACGGCAAGATCGATATGAGGTCGGGATTGATTCAGAACGAGCATTTCAAGTCCTCGTTCTTCGATGAGATTTTGCCCATACTGGATTTCTTGCAAGATATCCGTAGAGTCTCTCATAGGGAATCGACCTAATTGCACCCTCTCCGATTCATCTCCTTTCAAATAGGTTTGATTTTCGAGATTACATTCTCGCAACCATTTGTAGAGAACATGTTCATTCGCTCGAGGGGCCTTACGACTTTCTTCTTTGTTTTGGGGCAAATTGCAATAAAGCTGATTCATTTCTGTCATAGCTCGCAATAAGGCAATTTCAGGATCGAAATGGGTACCCGCACCAAAGATTATATCGCGGCCAGGAGTTGTGTTTTGACAGCTCAAGGCAATGAATGTAGGAATTCCCCAATCAGAGGTAATATCTAGTGCCCATACTTTTACCCCTCTGTTTTTGTACTCCTCTTGCCAACGTCTGACATAAGGATTTTGACAGCTCGTTAGATCGACTACAGGACGAAGAGCGCGATTGTACCACCAAAGAGCGACTGCATCGCGCTCGATGAGCTCAAAAAAACCTTGCAAAATCGCTTCTTCAACACAGGATCCTGCAGCACAACCATTGGAATCGGAAGGAATTGTGAACTTGCCTGGAGTCTTACAATTGTAATAACAAAAACTTGTGGGAAGATATTTATATTTATTTGCAGTCAAAGACCAAACGGGAGTCCAATCTAAGATATCATTTTCAGAGATAGGTTCGGGAACTTTGAAGGTTGCATCGATAAAATTTTGACGATCAGCGTATTGTTTCTCGCTAAAGAGCAATAAGTTATAAGGATGAATGGCTTCTTCTTTGATTTCGTTGTAGGATGCTTGTAGACAGGGTTCATCTCCTTGAAAGACTCCACAATAACGTTCTAGTGCTTCGCACAATGCTCCTACCTTCGCTTGTCCATCATTTGTTCCCTTTCCTCCACTTTTACTGCGAAGACCTCTAGCAAAAATAGTTCGCGGCGAATTTTCGAAAGAAAAATTATGTCCCGCTGTATAGGTATGGTTACATGCAAGCAAAGCCTCTTCTGCTTCACCCTTCTTCAGATGTTCTAATGAATGTACAATACCTAAGACAGGACTGATATGATGTTCAAGTTTTTGAAAAACATGGGCATCCGTTTCAAGGCGATATCCCCCATCCCTTTTTTCATGTAGGTGACGTGAAGCTAGTTGTAGAGGGGGCAAATTGGCAATTACTAAAGTGGTTGATTTAGACTTCGCCCTACATTCTTCGCAGCGGGTGCTGGGAATAAATTCATGAGTGGAGATCGAGGAGGAAAGAAGATCAAAAGAGAGAAGATGAGTTTTTAAGGAACTTGTCGCCGGATTGACGATCCACTTGAAGGTTTCGGTTACTAGCCAATGCACTCCCAAACCCTCTGTTGCGAGAAGACTTCCTATAGGAGTTCTGATCGGAGAAGAAGCCTTTTGATATTCTCCTACCGATGTGCGTTCAGCTCGATTTCTTTTGATACATTCGATTAAACAATGGATGCAATCATTAGCTTTAGGATCGAGTAGAGGGCCCACCCATATTTGACTTCCCTTTAACTTAGCTAATAGACAAGGTAGATTGGCGTTTTGAAAACCGCGATAAATCTCGAACAATTCAGGGTCTTGGTAGTCCTCACATACAACGATCGCTAAAGTGGCATCATTTTGACTGGCGCTGGGTCGAAAACCGTTGGATTCTAAAGCTGATAGAAGCGAATAGGAGGGTTTCTCTTTCGTTCCAACCACATAGAGAGCGGCATTTTCCAGTATGGTCTTCACTTTTTGTGGACACGCCTCCAGATGATGACAGAAGATTGTCTGCTCTATAGAAAGAGGGGTCACCTTTTCCTGGACAAATCCTCTTTCTTCTAAACACTCTAAAGCGTAATACACTTCTAAAGCTCGCAGCTCCTTTTTTAATTCTTCCACCAGTTCGGGGCGCGTGATAGCTTTCTTTATAAGAAGAGAAAAAAGAGCAAAATAAGTCTTTCCTTCCAAGCAGTAATTATCTTTTTCGGAAAAAAGAAAAACCAGGTCGGGCGCAATGAGTTCGACTTGGTAGGCAGGGTTGAGAAGCAGCTTTTCTGTATGCGGATTCATGTTCACCCTTTTCCCTAATTCAATCTTTTTAGGTTAATAACAGAATCTGGGGAAGTTGACTACCAGGATAAAGATAACGCAAGAGTGTATAACCTACCCCTACCTTACCCTTCATTAAGCTGATATCTGCAATTGCATCATAATCAGAACCGAAATTTTTTTGCGTATGCTCCACTACCTGAGCCACAAGCCTTTCTGCTGAGAGTTGTAATCCTTGGCCGGTATAGATTTTATGCGCTTCGCACAAAAATTCGATATGTCCTAAAGTCCCACAACATAAATCACAAATAAATTGGCTTTCGCTAGCCTTCTGTACCGCTGAAAGCGCTATTTGTATTTCCTCTTCGAGAATAGGATCGTCAGCGAGGGCTCCCCGTAGGGCAAGTCGACTCAGTCCAACCCCTCCTGCACCGTGACACCAGGCAACAGAATTCCGCACCTTATCCTCACTCCCAAAATGGGGCCAGTTTTGCATTTCGGGAGAAAAATGGTTGCGTTCATACGCCAATGCCTCAAGGGCTGTTTCTCGATAAGAAGGATTAGGCGCATGCTCAAACAGCCGTAATAACGCAAAGGCACAGCCTGCCGTGCCATGAGAAAATCCTAAAAGAGATTGAGAATGGTCGGGATTGTCCCAAGCCTTCCCTGGTTTTTTAAGAATGGCCTGTGAGCAGAGGTGATCACCTGCTCTTATAGCAAGCTCCAATAATCTAAGATCTTTTTTGTACGAATAGGAAGCGAGCAGTACTAAAATCAGTCCAGCAGTCCCTCTAATCACATCATAATTCTTGTCACCTTGGAGGACTTCGATTGTTAAAGAGGAAAGAAACTGCGCACTCTCTTCGACCAAAGTTGGCATCTTTAATAATTTTCCTATCGTCAATAGACCATACGCAAGTCCACTGGCCCCTGTCATGCCACCGACTCCTAACTCTTCAAAAAGCTGCAGTGGAGAGTTCTGCAGTGTTTGTCGAATATCTTCCATTGTACATAAAGCAACTTCCTCCCATTTCCCATGCCCGCAGGATGCTAAGGCTGCAAAGAAAAGAGCTATTCCCATTTTTCCGGAATAAAGATCTATAGTGAGAGGTTGTAAAGAATATTGATCCGTTGAATCATCTGCTCTTAAAGCAATCCAATCACAACTACCGTCTTTATGAAGGATTGCGCTATCTTTTACATGTGCGGCAATAGCTTCGACGACTTCTAATAACTTTTTAGAATCAATATCTTCCCCTGTTTTTGGTGGGACAAGGAAATTAGGAGCATGCACTGCACGCTCTTTAATCAAAAATGAACCGCGAATCAAGCGCTCTTGTAAGGAACAATCTTTCTCTCCCCATTTTTGTAATCGCTCGTGCACACAGTCCAAAGCCGTACGTGGAAGGAAATCTCGAATCAGCGGTGTTTTACCACAATACAGATCCTTTTGCTTAGGATGAGTATGAAACCAAGGAATATCACCGACTAATAGAGCTTTTTCTTCTTCCTCAAGAATAGGATCTAAATTGAAAGGAGTATTTCTTAAGGAAACCTCTAAATAATGATGAAGATGACTTAGGATTTTTTTTCGCTCTACGGAATTTAAAAAGGATGAAGGAGAAAATAATTTCTCCTGAAGTAAGCTATAAAACCCCGTTGTTTTGACAATGCAACGAACAGGATAGTTGGCAAAAGTGTCGATCCAATCCCGGAAAGTATCTTTATTAGCATCGACAAGATTATAAATGCTTTTAAATCCATTGACAATTTGGGCAACATAATTCTCTGGAAGAACAGCTTTTTTATTTAAAGAGACTTGTTTAACGGAATATTCTTTGTATGCGTAGACTTGTTGAATCCGATCAGTATCAATGTCTTGCCAAACTAAAAATGGGTAAGGCGATATTTGACCTTGTCTAGCTCCAAGCCCGCTCACATCGGTTCTATCCATTTTAGTTAAGCCGTGAGCAAAAGTAGGCAGCAATCCTGTAGATAGAATCGTAGTTATATTAGCTTTGGGCCAACGGAGTCCTTTTAGAGTAGGTATATGGGCATGAAAAAGGGCTTCATTATCAATAATGTAGGGGCTATCACCTGCAGGAATGATGTTTTCATTATGCAGGTCAGTACCTCCTAATAAATAGTACAAACATAGAAGCATACCCCCTCTGAAGAAGTAATTTTCGACCTCTTCAGGTGTTTTGCAGGTTTTTTCTGAAACGTATTCTTCCCAGCCATACTCTTTTCGTGCTAAAACCTGGTAATTCCTCAAAGGTAAAAATAGGCTTAGCGCATTGATTTTCTCTAAGAGATCTTGAAATGCAGCGGAGATGCGAATATCTTTAGGTTTATAGACACACTTCTGCCCTCCTTCAAACGAACATAGAATGACTCTTTTACCATTTTGATGAGAATCCCCCATATTCATCGCAAGCTCAGATATTGCGCCTAATGGCCTGCCTCTACCTAAGCGTTCTTGTAAAAGAGGGAAATCATTTTCTAAGTGATCTAAAAATTCATGAACATTCTGAATCCAAAAAAAAATGAGCTGATTAATTGTATTTTCAAGCTCAGTATATTCGGAAAATAATAAGTGTTGATGATTGAGCAGGTTTTCCTGAACAAAATAGTCATAGCGTTCTTCAGCGGTACTACCTTTTAAAGCGCCTCTTAAACGATATAAGCCTAATTCTGTAGCTAAAGGGGCCGCGCTAAGTTTACTAATATCTTTAGTAAAATCTGACCGTAAAGACCTATAAGCACTTTCTGTTAAATAAGGAGAGTCGCGAAAGCAGTCTAGCAAGTTCCCTGTCCACGCCCAGATGCCTCCTCCGAAAGGTAAACTTTTTACCTCTCGGGGAGCTGGTTGGTCAGACAATGAACACCTGTTAACTACGTATTCTCGAAAGTAGTTTCTCACCGTAAAATCGGTCGTAAAGTAAATAATCTGCGCTTAGAGATTAACTATCACTGCTACTAACGAATGCAACCACAAGAAGCCCCCCTCGACTCTCCCCCAGCAGCTATTTTCTTTAATTGGGATTCATCAAGGGATTGGATATCGGATGGGGTGGAAGGTAAAACAAAGGTAAACTGATGCACATCATCTTCAATAACTTTCACTTCAATATCATTAGGAATTCCATACCCCAAGCTATTTAAAGTATCTCGGGGATTGCTGATTAGCTTTTTACGAAATTCTGGATCTTTCCACGCTTTAGCAATTACTTTAAAATGTAGGTCTTGCTCCATCTTGTCTCTCCTCGTGTAATTACTTAAATGTCTTTCCTAATGTTTCGAGAATTTGCGTTTAGATAAATTCTCTTTCGCATAAGGAATTAAACTTTTCTAACAAGATATCTCTACTCTAATTCCCTAAAGATAAAAACGTATTTATTGTTTTTTCTGACAAGAATTAGCTTTTTGAATCTTCGATTGGAAAAGCTCTAAAAATCAACCAAACTTAATTTAATAATTATTTTTAACAACGACCACTAACACAAATACAACCACAAGATGTACCCATTGCCTCTCCACCCGCCGCTATTTTCTTCAATTGCGCTTCATCGAGTGATTTGATGTCGGCAGGAGATGAAGGTAAAACAAAAGTAAAGTGATGAGCATCATCTTCAACAACTTTTACCTCGATATCCTTTGGAATATTGTAGCCCATGCTATTCAGTGTATCTTTAGGATTGCTCTTTAATTTCTTACGGAATTCTGGGTCTTTCCATGCTTTTGCAATCACTTTATAGTGCAAGTCTGGATCATGCTCCATTGTATTCCTCATAGGTTAATGCTGAATTTAGAAATATCTTCCAAAACGATGAAAAACTAATAACCCTTGATTCGAGTATAGATGCTATTAAAACTTTCTATTGCTTACAAATGCATCCACAAGATGTTCCCATAGATTCACCACCAGCGGCTATTTTCTTTAATTGAGATTCGTCGAGTGATTTGATATCTGAGGGCGCGGCAGGTAAAACAAATGTAAACTGATGAGCATCATCCTCAGCTACTTTCACCTCGATATCGTCAGGGATGCTGTAGCCCATACTATTAAGAGTCTCTTTAGGGTTACTCTTTAATTTCTTACGGAATTCTGGATCTTTCCATGCTTTTGCAATTACTTTGTAATGAAGATCTTGGTCCATCTTGTTTCTCCGGGTTGATTATTCTCGAAATGCCTTTCCTAATTTTTCAAGGATTTGCATTTCGTTAGATTCTCTTTTGCATAATGTAATTAAAGTTTTCTATCAAGAGATCTCTAAACTAATTTTTTTCTCGAGTAAGAGATTTAGACATCTCACATTACACCGGTATTACAGATGATGTTGTAATCCAATATTCGTGCAAATAATTTTATAGTAAAAAACATATTTTACTATTAAACCCTAATTGTTGAAATCGCTGATTTCCTTACTGTAAGATGTCTCCAGAAACAAGATTTTTGCTTTACTTTTTCATTAAACTCTCGTGATCATGGTCGTGATCCATTAACTCCCGTTTTTAGGAAGAGAGATGCCTCACGTTATAGAAAATCTAAAAAAGAAGTTTTTTATTGGTCTGGAGTTACAAACAAATAATGAAGATTGCTCTTTAGCCATTCCTGCTCGCAAAGAAAAGTTTTTTCAAGAAAACACTCTTGAAAAAATCCCTAATAAGATTAATCAGGAGATCATGACTCTTTACACCGATTACGAAGGGGATCATACAAAGCCTTATTCGTGGCTTCTAGGATGTGAAGTTTCTAGTTTAGATGAGGTACCCCCAGGATTGGTAGGCAAAATAATCCCTGAATCCAAATATGCTGTTTACACAAGTGTGGGAGAATTTCCCCATGGATTAATTGCTGTGGGTCAGGAAATCTGGAAATCTTCCTTAAACCGCTCGTATACTAACGATTTTGAAGTGTATCCAAGCAACTTTGATCCTCAACGCCATCCAGAAGTAAAAGTTTACATCGCTATAGAGTAAGTTGCGGATACTTCGCCTATCGAGGCTGATAGAAATCCCCCTTTAAACAGATATTCTGGGCGGCTCCCTAACCTAGGCGAAGTTGCTCCTGTTGAAGCTAGCAACAAAACGCCTATGAATCTTTGGTAATCAAGCTGATGACATCGGAGAAAAATGGAAAAGATAAGTCGATTTGGTGCCTATGGGATTCTGCTACAAGATGAAAAAATCTTGCTTACCCTAAAAAAAGCGGGTCCTTTTCAAGGCTTGTGGGACTTACCTGGAGGAGGGATTGAGTTTGAAGAAAGTCCTGAAATAACACTGCAACGCGAACTACTAGAAGAAGTAGCCATTCGTCCTGAGTCGTGGGATTTTCTCTACCACTCTACGCATACCCAATCTTATACAAAGAATGAAATTGTCTATGGATATCACCAGTTAGGCGCAATTTATAAGGTTAAGAATTGGGACGTTGTAGCGGATGCAAAAGCCCAAGAAGAATATCAATGGCTCCCTGTAAACAATCTGGATACACAACATCTCACGCCCTTAGCCAGAGACGCTGTTAGCTTTCTCCTCCAGCATCAGAGCTGGAGACCCAATGACAAAATTCGAGGAAAAGCGGTCGCCATCGTCAAAAAAGACGATTGTATTTTAGTTTGTGAAGTTCGCGATGATCATGGCAGCTTAAAAGGTTGGGTTCCCCCGGGTGGTGGTATCGAATTCTGCGAAACAGCCCAAGAGACCTTATGCAGAGAGATAGCCGAAGAAATAGGCTGCACCATTCAGATACATGGGCCTTACCAAGTTTTTGAAAACATTTTTGATCATCAAGGATTCAAAGGTCATGAAATTGTATTCGCCTTCCGCGTAACTTTAGATAATGAAAAAATTTACAAACAAGCCCGCTTTCCGATTAACGAAGCAAGCGGGAATACTATTTGGTTAGAATGGATTCCTATTTCACGTTTCCTCAACCATCAAGATTTACTATTTCCGAACGGAATTTTAACCGCTTTAGAAAAGCTTTAATACAATGAAGCCTAATTTAGCACCCTCTTCAGAACAATGGCCTATAGCTTTTGAAAAAGAGAAAGCTAGGCTCTTACGCACTCTACGTGATTGGATAATAGATATTCAGCATATCGGAAGCACGGCGATTCCAGGGCTTATTGCAAAACCTGTTATTGATATTATGATTGGAGTTAACAACCTTGAAGACGCCGATCTACATTGTGTATCGAAAATACAAAATCTGGACTACGTTTATATCAAAGAATATGAACGTGATTTACCTCAGAGAAGATATTTTCAGAAAACATCAGAAACAGGGGTACGAACACATCAAATTCACTTGGTGGTCATGGATTCAGATTGGTGCAAACGTCGCCTTTTGTTCCGCGATTACTTACGATCCCATCCCGATACTGCGCAAGAGTATGGAAAACTTAAACAATTACTTGCTGAAAAATATTTAGATGCCAATGCCTATGCAAGCGCCAAAACTCCTTTTATTCGAAAAATCGAAACAATAGCTTGTGAAGAAGAAAGATAGTCCTAAATATTACA
Organism: Chlamydiota bacterium; assembly: GCA_013288005.1. Classification (GTDB taxonomy): domain Bacteria; phylum Chlamydiota; class Chlamydiia; order Chlamydiales; family Rhabdochlamydiaceae; genus JABDCS01. The sequence goes on from JABDCS010000003.1 coordinate 31,857, forward strand.
AAGAAAAAACAGCTTTCTGTTATGAACAATAAAAAAATTTGCTTGGCGAGCGATAACTTTACACCTGTGCATCCAAGAATCATGGAAGCGCTTTTTGAAGCCAATGTTGGCTATGCGCCTTCTTACGGTTTAGATCCTTGGACAGCCCAAGCAGAAAAGCTCATTCTTCACTCCTTTAAAGAGTCGAAAAAAGCTTTATTTCTTCCCAATGGCACCGGTGCTAATGTGCTTGCGCTTAAACTCGCCTGTAAAAGATATGAATCGGTGATATGTACCGATATTGCGCATCTTCATTACCAAGAATCTGGATCGGCTGAAGCAATTGTCGGATGTAAACTTTTAACTGTGCCTCACCTGAACGGGAAAATCACCATTGAAGGAGTTCGAAAAAAACTCAAAACTGAAAGAGCTTTTGGAAAACATTCTACATCGCCTCGGGTTCTTTCGATTACACAACCTACTGAATTAGGGACTCTCTATTCTTGTGAAGAACTCCGAGCATTATCAAATTTATGTAAGGAAGAAGGGTTACTGCTCCATATGGATGGCAGCCGTCTCTACAACGCAGCTGTTGCTATGAAGAGAACCTTAAGCGATAGCGCAGGAGCTGGCTCTTTGGATCTTTTATCTTTGGGTGGAACAAAAAATGGTCTAATGGGAGCAGAAGCCTTGGTGATCTTTAACTCCGAGCTTCTAGAAGGGGCTGACCACCTCCACAAGCAAAATCTAGGACTTCTTTCTAAAATGCGTTATCTTTCTGCTCAATTTATTCCTTTTTTTGAAGAAAATCTCTGGGAAGTATTGGCTAAACAAGCCAATGAAAGAGCTCAGGAAATTGCAGCTATTGTAAGGACTATCCCAAAGTTATGTATAAGTTATCCTGTTGAAACCAATCAGATTTTTTTTACTCTCCCTTCTTCCTGGATCCCTCTCCTTCACGAAAAGGTTCTCTGCTTTGCCTGGGATCAAGAGAAAAATGAAATACGGTTCACGACTTCTTGGAATACTAGCGAAGAAGATGTAAAAAACTTGCATGCGTTATTCAATGAGATCGCGAATTAACAATACCCCATATTTTCATGAAACAACTACTTGATTCCGCTATCTGCATACGCCCACTTATTGAAACCGATATACCAAAAATCACTCATCGCTATTGCTTCCCCTGGTCGACTCCAGAAAAGACCCATCTTCTTTGGAAAACATACTACCGAGAACAGATCGAGGGCATTCGCACAGTAGGAATCATCGAGAGAAATGACGAGATACTCGGTTATGGTAGCTTACTTCGCAAATCCGAATGCCTTTCCTTTTTGAACCAAGGAATTCCCGAAATCAATGCCATTTGGATCGATGAGGAGTATAGGAGATGCGGCCTTGGAAGGGCCTTAATCGTTTGGCATGAAAATCTCGCCTATCAAGAAGGTTATCGTCAAATAGGACTTGGTGTTGGATTATATGCTGATTATGGTGCAGCTCAACAGCTTTATTTCCGACTTGGCTACACCCCAGATGGAAATGGAGTCACCTATAAAGGACACCCAGTAACTCCTTGTCAAAGCTACCCAATCGATGATGAACTTATCCTTTGGTTAATCAAGAAGATAGATGCAGTCTTATAACTATTATCGATCAAATCAAAGAGACTATTCCTGAAATCGTTCCCTGAGACAAAAAAAAAGAAGAACATCTTACCCTTCTCCAAATATCTCATTATTAGCTGCTTATATTAAAAAAATCGATGCCTGAAATTCGGCGGCAGATTTGTAGGGGTTTTTCTACAATAAGGGTAAAAAGAGAGGTTTAGATGTTACCAGAGAAAAAAAGAAAAGAGTTTTTCCAGGCTTTATTAGAAAAGAATAAAGCTTACGAAGGGGTATTTTTTGTTGGTGTAAAGACTACGGGAATCTTTTGCCGGCCTACCTGTACAGCAAGAAAACCCAAAATAGAAAATTGCGAGTTTTTTACAAACGCTCAAGAAGCCCTTTTAGCCTCCTTTCGTCCTTGCAAACGATGCCATCCGCTATCCCATCCCAGTTTAGTCTCCCCTCTTGTGCAAAAGTTAGTTGATGCAGTGGAAAAAAATCCCGAAAAACACTGGAAAGAGAGCGATTTTCGGAAGATTTCCGTCGATGAATCCACGGCTAGACGGCAATTTAAAAAACGCTTTGGCATGACCTTTGTAGCATATGCCCGAGCCAGGCGTATGGGACTTGCGATGAAACAAATCCGAGAGGGAGAACCTGTCATTGATGCTCAATTAGCAAGCGGCTATGAATCGAGTAGTGGTTTCCGGGATGCCTTTTCCCGAATTATGGGAACACCTCCTTCCAAAAGTGAAAATCAAGGGGTTTTACAAGCCTGTTGGATCGATACTCCGTTAGGTCCCATGCTCATCATTGCCGACGAAAAGGGTCTATATTTGCTTGAGTTCGTCGACAGGCGGGGTTTAGAGAGAGAAATCGAACGTTTAAGAAAAAAAACCAAGCTTCCCATACTTCCAGGAAAACCTGCTCCGTCCCAGCAGATTGAAGCAGAACTTCAACAGTATTTCTCGGGTAAAATCGTAACATTTAAAACGCCTTTGCATCTTTTGGGCTCCCCTTTTCAAAAACGTGTTTGGGAAGAGTTACAAAAAATCCCTAAAGGAGAAACAAGATCCTATTCTGCAATAGCCAAGACAATGGGAAAACCTTCTGCCTTTCGGGCTGTTGCAAGGGCCAATGGGAGTAATCAATTGGCCATTATTATTCCTTGCCATCGTGTTATCAATAGCAATGGCGATCTTGCTGGATATGCAGGTGGTATTCATCGAAAGGAATGGCTTTTAGACCATGAAAAAAAATCGACGAAAACCTAGTTTAGAGCAGGTTCTATGTCAACTTGCTGTATGCTTTAATTTTGCAAAACATCTTCTGTAAGAAAATTGGAAAAGGAATAGAAAATGATATCTAAACTTCTATCGACTCTCATGTTGGGTCAATTGTTAGTTTTTTCTTCTGTAGAACCCTGTACCCGCATCTTTTGGAATGACAATGATCAGGCCAGGCTTGTTGCGCGAACAATGGACTTGTTTATTTCGGATGAGCCTCAGATGTGGGTCCATCCACGAGGACTTCATCACGAGAGTCTCATCGATGAAAATGGTTTGAAATGGGATTCTTTTTACGGAAATGTCGTCATCTCTGCTTTTCATCATAAAGACGTCATCACCGATGGAATGAACGAACAAGGTTTTGCAGCGCATGTATTAGCTCTTCGAGCTACCCAATATGAAAAACGTGATGACCGCCCAGGAATTCACTATGGAGAATGGGTCCAGTATTTGCTGGATACTTGTCAAACAGTTGAAGAAGCAGTAGCAGCCCACCAACGCTTTCAAGTCCTTCCCACTGCTATCAATAACTTTGTATGGCCTCTCCATCTTATGTTAGAGGATGCTACAGGTGATTCAGCTATTATTGAATTTGTTGAAGGGAAAATGCAGGTTTACCACGATCGGCATTACCGCATTGGAACAAATGACCCAGTCTATGATCAACAATTAAAAAATTGGTCTCATTTTGAAGAGGGTACCCCCCTACCATCTGGCGCAGATGCTGTGAGCCGCTTTATAAGAGCTTCTTCCTATTTAAACCATTTGCCGAAACCAGAAAATTCCGATGCTGCGATTACTTCTCTCAAAAATGCAATCACGCAAGTTTTTCAAAACAACCAGATTCCAGTTAATTTCATGGGCAAAATACATAGAGTCACGACTTTTTGGACAGTGATCCAAGATTTAACCCACAGAAAATACTATTTTTTCCCCACGAATCAAAAAGAAGGACTTCTTATTGATTTTGCAAAAATGGATTTTGAAGGTCCTGCGAGTGAGGTAATGAACTTATTAAATCCATCGATATCCGAGAAGGATCAAAATCTGTGTGCTCCCTGTCTAAAAAATAGATAGAAGTAAATTTCGTCTTTTTTGTTCCCACAAAATGCCTTCCCCTTCACACAGGGGAAGCTTTTTCAGGTTTCCCGATCATTTAAAAATAAAAATATTTTTTTTAAATACTTAGCTTGCTTAGAGTGTGCTATAGCCAACATTTTGGATTTTTTTTTAGTAAGTTTTGATGCAAAACGAGAATGGCATCAGTTTCTGCTAGAAATTTTTAATTAGGAAAAGACTTTTTTTCTCAGAGTCTTGAAAAATTAGGCGATACTTTAGTTCATGTCAGGTATTAATTCCGTTTCAATTTCACCCCTTTAAATATCGATAGAGGAGTACAAAATGACCATAAAATTCATTTATTCAATGGGTATAGGATTACTATCACTATTTTGTTGTACAAGCTATTTGCAGGCTAATTCCCCTGCACCCCCGCTTGAACCTTTATCACCACTACAGCCTATGGGTGATCTGCGCCCGCATCATCGCCCTGGCCTTCCATTGAAAACGCTTGCTAGCGATTTAGGCCCTCTTGCTAATCTTGTAGGCACCTGGGTCGGGAATGGTTTTACTTTAATTTCACTTCCCGACTTTTCTTCTGTACCTCCCAGTACGGGGCCTGCACCTTTTCGCTTAAAACTGAACAGGACAATTGAGATCCTCGAGTTAAATACCATTGGTGCGGATATTCCGAATCGGGGGGTTATTTCAGCTTTAGGAAGTACAACAGGCCAACCCGACATCAAACTCTTTGGGCTTACCTATCTACAAAGAATCAGTGACTTTTTATCAAGAGAACCCCTTCACATTGAACCTGGTATCTGGATTAAAATCCCGCCAACTACTGTTTTTCCAGCGAATCCTAATCTAACAGTCGTTCGTATGGGAACAGTTCCTCATGGAGATTCATTTCTTGCCCAAAGTAGCGAACTTTTTGCCATTGATTCAGCACCCGATATGGATGTTTTAAGTTCTACCCCTATAAGCGTAAATGGCACTCCTTTTCCACCTGGTTTTTTAGATCCCTTTCTGAACCCACCTCTTCCTCCAGGCATTAAGCCCACGTATGTAGAGAATCCCAATCTATTATTGCAGGATGATATTGCAGGACAGACAATCATCAATACCATCGTAATGAGAATATCGAGCAATAATCCCAATGCCATGCCGCCTGTGGGTGGAATACTCAATATTCCTTTTGTGTCATTGAATGCTAACGCGACCCAAATAGATGCAGTTTTTATGATCGAAACTGTTCAATCCTCAGATGGAACAACTTTCCTACAACTGCAATATTATCAGACCGTCATGCTCAATTTCTTAGGAATTATGTGGCCTCATATCTCCGTTGCGACACTGATTAAACAATAAAAGATCTTCAAGGCCTAGTTTTAGTACAGAAAACCCCATTAAAACTAGGCCTGATTGTGGATGTTGATTCCAAAATTAAATTTATTATTTTACGCCAAAGATAATAAATACATGTTTATTAAAAATAACAAATGATATATAACTTATTTATTTCTTATTATTAATGGCAATAAAACATGTCCCTTCACTCTCTATCAAGCAGTTACTCTTCTTCGGCTCCCGTACACAATCTAAGCGAAAGCCAAGTTCCCACTCCTTCAAAAAGAAAAAACGAAAGAGCTATGGTTTCGAGTAAACGTACATCAATAAGCCCATTTTCTAGGGAGATTGCTAGAGCTTCTTTAACAAGCGAAGTGAATGAATTCGAACTGTTTGTAAGATTTTCACTAAAATTGTTATTTCCTTCAAAATCATTAAGTACATGCTCGAGGCCCCACAACTTCGTACATTTGGCTTTACATCATTTAGAAATACTCAATCAACACTCCTCCGAACTTCGAGATAAAAGTGACATAGCCTCATGTAAAGGTGGAATTTGGTATTGGGACGATTATTTTTCGGCATTAGCCAAATCTAGAAGTGTGGGAAAAGCACGATTAAATGCATTGGTTGAATCTTGCGGCTTCTACAATGGATATGCCCCCTCTACTTGCTTTCGCCCAGTAAAAGACTTACGGTTTCCAACCGAACTCGCACCTTATACATTTCAAATTAAGCGAGATGTTTTACCTTCGAAAGCTTTAGATGCTTTGATTAAAGGGCCTTCTATCCTTGATTGTGGCAGTTTTTTACAATTGTCTGTTTTTCTAGCCTTAAAAGACTTACTAGGAGAGGAACGCTTTAATGTTCTTTTTGCTCCGGATTCTGATCCTCCTTTGAGAATCGACCCGGAATGGTCCAATATGATCGGCTGTTTATTTTTTATTATTCCAATAATGAGATCATCTGAAGTTCAAAAAGGCGATATATGCACCTTTACAAATATTCCCTTGTACGTTCAGAAACATCCTACAGGCATTGCCCAAGCCTATAATGTTTGCTGCAATCAAGATAGAGGCATCAGAACTTTTTCTGGGTTTGGTATTCCTTCAGGAAGTACTCAAGATGAAATAGAGCAGATCTTATTCAATAGTTTTAACAGTGATCCTGTCACCCCTGAAGACTTTGGAACCGAGTCGGGGATATTAGAAAAACTAAAATTGGAAATGCCTTCACCCGATTTAAAAAATCAAAAAATCGATTGGGATACTTTTAATACAACTCCAGTAAGTTTTGGGGATACACGAGCCGAAGGCAAATTACTCTTACGCGTTATTCGGCCACATCAAGAGAGAATTGCAGAATTGATCGCTACTCCAAAGGATAAGATTCGTGAAGTATCTTTAAACTTATTCGGCACTTATCATCTATGCAGCTAGGACACCCTAGCTTCCGAAAAAAACGCGCATCGGGAATTAGGGACAGAAAGTGTTTGTGAAAAAGGAGAAAGGTAGGTGGTAGCCGATTTGGATGGAATTTTGGGACTCTGGATAAGAACGTGCATAAACACGATGCGCATATTCTATCCAAAAATAACCCCAAATGTTCGTAACATAGCGATAGGAAAAACCTAGATCAGCTGAGGAGTGATCATATTTTCCCCAGCCATCAAACCGATTAATATCGACATCGCGGCGTCTTCCAAAACCCCAATACCCATCGGCAAAAAGCTCAATTTGGTGATGATTCTCCCGATTCATCTCAAAGGCCAGACGTCCTCTTGTCCAGGGCGAACCTCTACTTCCTTGTCCTAGTGCCGCCATGCCGTACCAGCGCATATACCAAAATGCTCCCTGACTCCACTCTTTTCCAAAAGCTGTATGGGCTTCAAAATTCCACGGCGCGGCATAAGGAGAGCTTATATCGTGCACACTTTGAGAAGAGACCTGTCTAATACTCAATCCTGTTGTTACGCTGAGAGGATCGCCCATTATATCATTCATCCATCGTGTGCGGACTTGTATCCCTACACTTCGTCGTCCAAATTTTTGTCTGGGAGTTTTTGCTAGCTCTGCCTCAATTGCTGCTTCCCATCCATCGAATGGGCATAAACCCAGGTCTAAAGAAAACAGATAATTATTCGAGGGTATGCTTGGCTGTTGAATAGCTCCTTGAACATGACGAAATCGGTAATAGCTAAAAGAAGAATCCAGAAAAAATTCGAGAAAATCACCTAGCCACGGTTTTTCTTCAAAGGCTAAAAGTGGATTCCAGGGTCCAAGAAAGGCAAGGCATCCCGCGAATTTGAAAAAACGGCGCATTTTCTTATCTCAGGAAGGGTGATGTTCGGATAACCAGCGCTCGGCATCTAGAGCGGCCATACATCCAGAGCCTGCGGCTGTTATTGCTTGTCTGTAAACATGATCCTGAACATCGCCGGCAGCAAATACACCCGGAACTGACGTATAGGATGTCCCTGGTTTAACGAGGATATAACCTGTCGGATCCAATTCAATTTGATTCTTTAAAAAAGCGGTATTCGGGGTGTGACCAATAGCAAAAAACACACCTCCTGCCTCATGCTGGACAATTGCGTTAGAGTTGATATCGCGTAAAACTACAGTTCTAACAACATCATCCCCTTCTACTTTTTCCAAAACGTGATTCCAAATGATAGAAATTTTAGGATGGTTCATAGCCCGTTCGGCCATAATTTTTGACGCACGCAGTGCATCGCGGCGATGAACGAGATACACATGGCTACCGAACTTAGTTAAGAATGTGGCCTCTTCAACAGCCGTATCGCCTCCACCAAAGACATAGAGAGGGCGATTACGAAAAATAGGAGCTGCTCCATCGCAAACTGCGCAAGCTGTCACACCCTTTTGCCAAAACTCATTATCTCTTGTACCGGGAGCATCCAGGCGATTAGCGGTCGCTCCCGTGGCAATGATCAAAGCATCAGCTTGGGCAGATGTTTTATTGCCTTTAACCGTAAAGGGATGACTTTTAAGATCAACCTCGACGACGTCTTCGGTAAGGATTGTGGTATCAAAACGTGCGGCTTGCTTACGAAAGAGTTCCATCAGCTCGGGACCTGTCACTCCTTCTGGGAAACCGGGATAATTTTCTACCTCTGTGGTCGTCATAAGCTGCCCGCCCGCTGTACCCGAGTAAAATCCTTCATAGAGTATGGGTTGAAGATTGGCTCTTGCGGCGTAGATGGCAGCGCAATAACCTGCTGGACCCGACCCTACGATAATTAGCTTTCGTTTCTCCATAAAATTCCGCGTGTTTAAAACTGTACTAAAAACTAGGGTTTTATCGATTTTCAGAGCTCTAGTTGTACTACGAAGCCAACTTTTCAACCAAGTTTTTTAAAGACTACTAATGGAATTAGTTCGAGTCGAATTTTGGATTATGAGACTTTCCTCTTTAGCATAAAAAAGCTCTATAATCCAAAAAAAACGAAGAAAATCCAGGTGTTAATTGACGCTTAAACCTGGAGATTGAAGGCTTATGCATTGGCGGTAGTTTTTTTCTTGCACTCGAGTCGAAAAAACCCTATGCAAGTAAACTTCTAGCGAGTTAACATTTTGCCCGATTTCAAGATGTTGTTTTTCTATAGAGAATTCTTTTTGAAAATGAGTAAATAACGACATAAAAAAGAAAATTTTTAGTCCTAATAGGCTCGCGGAGGAAATGAGAAGCATACAGTTAAAAAAATTAAAGAAAACCTTACAGGGCGAAGTTATCGTTGATACAATCGACCTTAAGATACCTTCTGGCAAATTCTTTGCCCTCCTTGGACCTAGCGGCTGCGGAAAAACAACTCTTCTCAGACTAATTGCCGGATTAGAACAAGCAGATAGTGGGCAAATTTTTCTGGGCGACCGGGATATCACTGGCATACCCATTCATGAAAGACCTATCAACATGGTTTTTCAAAATTATGCACTTTTTCCCCACCTGACGGTTTTTGAAAATGTGGCCTATAGCCTTAAGTTAAAAAAAATGCCGCCCGCTACAATCAAAAGCGTCGTTCAAAAAATTCTTGAAGCCTTTAATCTTGAAAATCACCTCTATAAATTACCCCATCAACTCTCAGGTGGACAACAACAGAGAGTGGCTCTTGCCAGAGCTATTGTGGATGAACCGGAGGTTCTCTTACTCGACGAGCCTCTAGCAGCACTCGACTTTAAATTACGCGAAAGGATGTTAATCGAGCTGATAGAGCTCCAAGATAAACTCAAGACGACCTTTATTTACGTGACCCATGATCAATTTGAAGCACTGACCGTAGCGGATCAAATGGCGATCATGAATCTTGATGGCCAAATCGAGCAAATAGGCACGCCCAAAGAGATTTATGAATTTCCTACTTCTTCTTTCGTGGCTAAATTTGTAGGGACAACTAATATTTTAAGTGGTTCCCTCACCAATCTTGAAACCGATCCCTACATCGATATACCCCAGTTGGGGCGTTTCAAAGTGCACATCCCTCAAAGAAAAGATTGGATGAAAGAAGGGTGCCCTGTGATTATGAGCATCCGACCTGAAAAGATTTTTATCAGCAAAAAAGAAGTGCAGAACTTTTCTAATGTTCTTAAAGGCACGGTGCATTCAATTGTCTATCATGGACGATCAACGCAATACAATGTGATGTTGCCTAATAAAACTCGTTTGCAAGTTTTCGAGCAAAACGAAGAGCACTTCACCCAAGAAGTGATCGATTACGACAATGAGGTGTATCTTTATTGGCAAAAAGAGAATGCGGTGCTGTTAGAGAAATGAAAAAAATTTTCCTCTTTCGTGACTACCCTTTTGCTATAGGGATACCGGCCATCATTTTCCAGATGTTATTCTTCTATTTACCCCTTGCGATTCTCGTGGTTGGTAGTTTTATCGCATTTGGAGAAGAGGGCCGACTTCAGGGCTTTACTTTGGAAAAGTTACTCTTTTTCATGCGCGCTCCCTATTTCAAAGTCATTGGTTATTCACTTTTATTAGCCTCTGGCAATGCTCTCCTCTGCTTTTTGATCGCTTATCCTCTCGCCTACTACTTAGCCTTTCGCGGCAAAAGAATTAAAAATATTCTTCTTTTTCTTCTGATTGTCCCTTTCTGGACAAACTTTCTTTTACACGTTTATGCATGGTTTTTTGTTTTGGAACGACAAGGCTTTCTGAACATTTTTTTGCAAAAACTAGGCCTCATTCACGAACCTATCGCTTTCCTTAACTCCCTCTTCTCCGTCATGGTGATGATGGTCTATTATTATTTGCCTTTCATGGTCCTTCCTATCTATTCCTCTTTAGAGAAATTTGATACCAGGCTAATCGAAGCCTCTTATGATTTAGGGGCGAGCTGGAGGCAGACGATGAAAAAAGTTCTTCTTCCTCTATCATCGCGTAGTATTAAAACAGGCTTCTTTCTCGTCTACATCCCTTCCTTTGGTGAATTTGCGATTCCTGAGCTCATGGGGGGTGATCGCCAAATGTTTGTAGGATCTGTTGTAGCTCATTACATTTTGGGCGATACAACAGGCTCATTAGGGGCTGCATTTACACTCATTAGCTGTTGCGCTCTCATAATAAGCGCTACTATATGGTTCAAACTCATCGATTATTTACTTAAAAGGTGCGTGAAATGAAACCCATCACGGCACTAGCAAGAACAGCTAACTTAACATTGGTAGCATCGACTTATTTATTTCTCTATGTACCGCTCATCGTTCTTTTAGTATTTTCGTTTAACAGTACGCCCTTTCCTGCACCTTGGACCTCCTTTACATGGAGATGGTATCATGAGCTTTTTTCTTCAGGTCCTCTCTGGGAAGCATTCCGCAATTCGCTGATTATTGCACTTTCTTCAACCTTTATTAGTATCACAGCTGGTGCTCTCTTAATTTTCTATGCGACGCAAGGTGGAAGAATTGGAAAAGCTCTTGTTCTTTTTTATGGCAATCTCATTATCCCTGAGGTCGTCTTGGCTGTTAGTTTATTAGGGTTTTTTAGTCTTGCCTCTATTCCACTTGGCCTCGCTACATTAATTCTTGCGCATACTCTCCTCGGTCTTGGTTTTGTTATCCCCCTCATTTATGCGCGTTTTCAGGAGTTAGACCATCGACTACATGAAGCCTCTTTAGTTTTAGGAGCAACTCCACTCCAGACATTTTTTAAAGTAACACTTCCGCTGTTACGACCTACGATGATTACGACTGCTCTTCTCGTCTTTATTATCTCTTTCGATGATTTTGTCCTTTCTTACTTCTGTGCAGGAAGTAGCGCCCAGACTCTTTCACTTTATATCCTTTCGATGCTTCGCTCTGGTATCTCTCCCATCGTAAACGCCCTTACAGCCATTTTGCTCATTCTCAGTAGCGCCTTAGTGCTGATTTTCTTCTCTTTACGATCACGAACCAAGCTCTTTTAATGCATAAAATAACATTCCGGTTTTTAATCATTACTTTTTGGTGTTCAGTTCTTCTTCTCACTCTCTATGGGCCCAAGATTCGTCAAAAAGACTTTCAAGAAAATAGCATCACAGTTTTTACATGGGGCGATATTTTTGACCCCTCGATCATAGAATCTTTTGAGAAAGAAACAGGTATTCGTGTTCACCTCAATTACTATTCGGCTAACGAAGAATTGCTGGTAAAACTTAAAGCCACAAAAGCAGAAGGGTACGATCTGATTGTCCCTTCCGATTATGCGGTAAGACTGCTGCGCAGAGAACAGCTTCTCCAACCGCTCGACAAGTCCAAAATCCATTTTTGGAAGGATCTTAATCCTGTCCTTTTAAACCTTCCCTACGATACAAAAAACGCATTCTCTATTCCCTTTTCATGGGAGATTTTCGGTTTTGGTGTGGATAAGGATTATTTCGCCGGACATGAACTCCCAGAAAGTTGGAGATTGATCTTCGACAAGAATTTTATCAATTACCGTATTGGTATGGTGAATGATCCTATTGATGCAACAGAATTTGCTTCGATGTATCTCTACGGCCCACAATTCAAAAAGGCGAATCTTCAGCAGCAAAAAGAGATTACCCATCTTCTAAAAGAGCAACATAAATGGGTTGAAGTTTACGCAAATTTTCGTACCGACTATTTGCTTGCTACCAAAAACTGTCCCGTGGTTGTTTCCTCCAGCTCCTATATTTGGCGAACTATGCGGCTGGTGCCTTTTGTGCGTTTTGTCATACCGAAGGAGGGCACTTTCATTACAATCGAAAATCTATGCATACCTAAAGCCAGTAAGAAACAGGATCTTGTTTATCGATTTATGAATTATCTCTATCGGACAGAATCATCTGCTAAACACTTTTCTACTTTTGGCTTTTTTCCGTCGACGATCCATACAGATCAATGGCCCGATCTAGATCCCATGGCCAGTAAACTGATCCATGCTACGCCAGAAGAATTTGGTCATTATCGCTTTTTACATGAAGATGACCTTCCCGAAGCTACCCTTAGGAACCTTTGGGTTGAAGTAAAAACGCAGTAACTCTCGCCTTACAACTCAAGAGCACTCCCAAAAAAGCATGGGCTACAGCGTATGCTTAGAAGAGTTTAGAGGATCAATTAGTGAAATAGAAAGTAGACTTTTTTAGAAAAGAAAATGCGCCGCAAGAGCGGCGCGATACAGGAACTTATTTATTGATGTCTTTAGCGTCTTTGCGCTTCTCGATGTAAGTAACAACATCGCCGACAGTTTTAAGTTTCTCTGCTTCTTCTTCTGAAATTTCAAAATTGAAACGCTCTTCAAAGGTCATTATTAGCTCGGTGAGGTCGAGTGAATCAGCGTTTAAATCCTCTACAAAAGATTTGTCGAGGGTAACATCCGACGCATCCACGCCGAGCTGTTCCACGACAATATCAATCACTTCTTTTTCAATTGACATGGTATTCACGTTCCTTCCTTATCTTACATACCTAGGTTAAAAAATCTTAAAAAAGGTTTTTTCTAATTAGTTTCACCCGAGAAGCGATAAAACCCTAATTATCCATTACCATTTTACATCGCCATGCCCCCATCTACAACGATCACCTGCCCTGTTATATAATCCGACATCGGACAGGCAAGAAAAAGCGCTGTATCTGCGATATTGCGAGTTTGACCAAAGCGTCCCATAGGGATCGTTTGTAAAAGTGTTTCTTTTTGTTTATCGTTTAACACATCGGTCATAGGAGTTTGGATAAATCCGGGAGCGATGCAATTAACACTAATATTACGGGAAGCTACCTCTTTAGCGAGCGCTTTGCTAAAACCAATCATTCCAGCTTTAGAAGCGGCATAATTCGTCTGCCCTGCATTGCCAATAAGACCTACAACAGAGGAGATGTTAATAATTTTTCCACTTCGCGCTTTCAACATAGGTCGGATGAGTGCTTGGCAAAAGTTGAAGATGGAATTAAGGTTAGTTTCTAAAACGGCCTGCCATTCGTCCATTGTCATTTTCATCAGAAGAGCATCTCGTGTGATGCCGGCATTATTGACGAGAATGTCGATCTTACCATAATCGGCTAAAAGTTTTTCGATCGTTGGCTCTACCCATTTCTTGTCACCCACATTGCCGAGCTCTGTTACAAATTTCTGCTCGGAAGAGCGCCTTACTTCTTCGAGTTCTTGTAAGACTTGCGCTGCTCTTTCGCTGTTAGTACCAAAAACGATGACATTAGCGCCATGACGGGCAAAATGAAGTGCAATTTCTTTTCCAATTCCTGCGGTACCACCGGTAACGATCGCTGTCTTCTTATCTAGCAATTGCATACTACCTCAAAAGCCTTGGCTATAGTCTCTAGGTCCACAACCTTTTCCATACTGAGTAAGTTATCTGTAGGAATACCAATTTTCTTATTCATACCTGTTAATGTCTTACCGCAGCCAATTTCCAAAAAACGGTTAACGCCTGCTGCATCCATCGCTCGTATACCCTGTTCCCAGCGGACAGTTCCTGTGACTTGCTCTGTCAAATTTTTTCTGATCTCAGCAAGGGAGCTAACATAGTTCCCTGGTATATTCATGACAAGCTCTATTTCACTCTCAGAAAAGTTTGCCTCTTGAATCAAGGGAGCCAAACGTTCTTGCGCCTCAGCCATCAACCCCGAATGAAAAGCACCTGAAACATCAAGAGGAAGAACTCTTTTTGCCCCTTGAGCTTTTAGGATCTCCGACGCTGCTTCAATCCCCGCTGGGGTACCTGCGATAACTACTTGCCCAGGGCAATTCAGGTTAGCTACCCAAACTTTATATTGGGTTTGCATAGTCCTAATTGTCTTTTCAATATCATCTGCTTCCATACCCAGAACAACGCGCATTGTACCTTGATTAGAAGTGCAAGCCTCCTGCATGTAAAGGGCTCTGGCTTTTACCAACTGAAGACAGTCTACAAAATCCATGCGCTGCGAAGCCACTAAGGCCGTGTATTCCCCTAAACTTAAGCCCGCGCATACTTGAGGAATGCACGTAGGGATCTGCTGTTGTAGTAAACGGAGAAGAGCCACACTGAGTACAAAGATCGCCAGTTGGCTATTTTTTGTCTGTGTAAGCGCGTCCGCTGGTCCCTGTAAAATCAGATCGCTCAAGTTCTGTGATAGGCAGTCATCGGCCTCATCAAAGATCTCTCGAACGAGAGGAAAAGCTTGGTAAAAGTCGCGGCCCATTCCGACATACTGAGCTCCTTGCCCAGGAAAAAGAAACGCCCATTTCATCACGTATTTTCCTTACTTGAGAAGGTTAAAACGGATGCCCCCCATGTAAAACCAGCTCCAAATGCAGCTAATAGGATGGGCTCGCCAGGGGCTACCTCTTTTTCTTTGCGGAATTCATCAAGTGCAATTCCGAGAGAAGACGCTGAAGTATTTCCGTATTTATGAAGAGTGATAAAAACTTTTTCCATACTGACATTGAAACGTTTAGCTAGAGCTTCGATGATGCGCATATTGGCTTGGTGAGGAATTAGCCATGCCGCGTGTTCTTCGTCAAACCCTGCCTTGCTCAAACTCTCTTTGCAGGCTCCTTCCATACGTCGCACTGCATGCTTAAAAACTTCTTTACCTTCCATGCGGATATAATGGAGGTCGTCAGCCACAGTTTGCGCAGTAGCAGGATGACGGGATCCACCACCCGGTAAAATTAAGAGTTGACCTTGTTCTCCATCGGCTCCCAAACTCACATCATGAATGAGCAATCCAGCACCCTCGGAACGAACAATACATGCACCGGCCCCATCTCCAAATAACACGCAGGTATTTCGGTCTTTATAATTGGTGATAGAGGAGAGTTTTTCTGCTGCAATGAGAAGTACTGTACGATACATTCCTGCTTCGACTAGACCTTTGGCTAAAGAAAGTCCATAAAGGAAGCCCGTACAAGCCGCCTGAATATCCATGGCTGCAGCCCGAGAAGCGCCGAGAAGGGACTGTATCATGCAGGCTGTACTAGGGATAATATAATCAGGTGTTAAGGTAGCAACGATAATGAGGTCAATCTCATCAGAGGTAATCCCGGCCTTTTTCATGGCATCTTGAGCTGCTTTAAACCCAAGATCAGAAGTAAACTCATCCTTAGCGGCGATTCTACGTTCCTTCATGCCTGTACGCGTCGAAATCCACTCATCCGAAGTCTCGACTATTTTTTCGAGATCCTGATTAGTTAATACCCGTTCAGGTAAGTAAGAACCGGTGGCCACAATACGGGCTTTTCTAGGAGAGAACCCATTCATGATTTAGCAATAAAATTTTGATTTAAACCTGTTACGATTTTAACGGAGTTTGTGAAAAAACGAAAGCCTAATTTCCCCTATTCACATATGATGTGAAAGATGTCGTAATAGACAACCCAAATTTTTATGACTAAACTCCCTACACATATTTCCGTTCTTATCGCCCTTTTAAAGAAGCTACCTGGCGTCGGCAGCCGCACAGCTGAGCGGTTTGCGTTCCATCTTTTAGAATGGCCTGAGAAGGATATTGAAGATTTAGCTTCACACATTCGCTTCATTAAAGAAAAAAGTAAAACCTGCGAAGAATGCAGTTGTCTTATGGAAGGAGACAAATGTTTTTTTTGCGATTCCCCCTTAAGAGATACGCAGCAAATGTGCATTGTCTCCTCCCCCAAAGATGTTTTTGCTCTCGAAGATACGGCTGCTTACCGGGGGCTTTATCATGTTATCGGAGGGCTTTTATCACCTCTTGAAAGACGAGGCACTCAAACACTTGATTTAGAAAGGCTCATGCAGAGAATAATAAAGTTGCAGATTAAAGAAGTGGTGATCGCGCTTGATTCAACTTTAGAAGGTGATGCGACTTCTCTTTATCTCAAGCAACATATTGAACAGATGGGCAGTGTACGGGTTTCTCGTTTAGCTCATGGCATCCCCCTCAACAGCACGCTAGATTTTATCGATGGTGGAACATTGGTTAAAGCGCTGCATGGAAGACAGATTCTCTAAAATGCGATGAAATATTCTTGTGACAGGCCCTTATCAGCCTATCTATTTAATTTTTGGAATATTTATAAGTCACATCCCTTAATTTTGTATCATTCACACTCCTCTCTAATTCCTTGCGGTTTTTCATTTTGTTTGTTTATCCTGGCTGATCCTGAATTACGAATTCTGAGAGCAGGAAGTCTTCATGAATAAACGACTGTTTCGCTGGCTCTCGCTGGCTTTTTTTACATGTGGAAGCCTTCCGCATTACGCACACGCATCCTACTACCCAACTATTGAGGCTTTCGAGCAAAAGCGCATCGCTGGGATCGACGTTAACGTTCATAATCTTCCTGCTGGATCAACTTTTGATCAAAACGCTGTCTTAACCAAGTTAAAGACAAAATCGGGAGATCCATTTTCTCAAGCGACCTTTGATAGTGATCTGAAGGCACTTTCAGAAGAGTACGATCGTGTTGAACCAGCTATTGATGTTCGTCATGGTGAACTTTATATTCAAATTTCCGTTTGGCCCAGACCTAAGATCCGCGATATTGAGTGGCGGGGCAACCAATTCATTAGCACTAAGACCTTGCGTAAAGAATTAGGAATAAAACCCGGTGCCGTTTTTAAACGACCTAAATTCAACGCTGCTTTCAATAAACTAAAAGAGTACTACATCAAGAAGGGCTTTTTCGAGGCCCAATTAGAATATTCTGTGACTCTCGACTCCAAGACCAACAAAGCAGATATCGTGATAGAGGTCCGTGAAGGCCGTGCAGGGATTGTTGACGATATCATCTTTGAAGGCTTTTCCAAAGAAGAAGAGACCCAGCTTCTCGAAGAGATTTACACCAAAAAATATAGTTTCTTTACGAGCTGGATGAGTGGTCACGGAAAACTCAACGAAGAAGCCGTCGAGCAAGATAAACTCATCATTACCGAGTTCTTGCAAAATAAAGGTTATGCGGATGCGATTGTTTCTTTAAGTATTGACGATGCTAAGACACCTGGAAAAATCGTTATTATTCTTAGTGCGGATCGCGGGCAGCTTTACCACTTTGGCCGTCTTACCTTCCAAGGCAATCATCTTTTTACGAACCAAGAAATTGAATCTCGCTTTCTCGTTCGTCCAGACGAAATTTATTCGCCTGAAAAACTCCGGGACACTGCCCAGTCTATCAAAGATCTTTACGGCAGAAAAGGCTACATCGAAACGATCGTCGACTATGACGTGCAACTTGTACAAGACGAACCTCTGTACAATGTAAATTTCATGATTGAGGAAGGCGGTGCATATAAGATTGGTCTTATTCGCATCCTAGGCAATGTACAGACAGAAGATTACGTTATCCTACGAGAATCCCTTCTTGTTCCAGGAGAAACTTTTGATTCGGCCAAGTTAAAAGCGACCCAGATGCGGCTGGAAAACATTGGTTATTTCAAAAAGGTCAATGTCTATGCAGTCCGTTCTCAAGAAGACGATTCTCTAGGGGAAAGTTATCGTGACGTCTTTATTGAAGTTGAAGAGACGACAACCGGAAGTATCAGTGCTTTTGCAGGCTTCAGCACCCAAGAAAGTGTCTTCGGAGGTTTAGAACTCAGCGAAAGCAATTTCAACTATAAAGGCATCCCTTATCTCTTCTCAAGAGGGCTAAGCAGCTTACGTGGTGGTGGAGAATTTCTCCATATTAGGGCCAATATCGGTAAAAAGCAGACCAGCTATACCTTAACATGGATGACCCCTTATTTCCGAGATTCTCTTTGGCGCGTAGGTTTTGATCTCACACGCACGCACAGTACGCTGCAATCTAACCATTATATCGTCAATACTACTGGCGGTAGCTTCTTTGCTACTTATCCCGTCACCAATCTTTGGTCATTCACCGCGCGCTATCGTCTTCGTCACGATCAATCCAAACCCACACGTGGTGCCGATACAGAAGAAAAATCCCCAGAATCTGGTATTCGAGCAACTGGTTATGTATCGGCTATTAGCGGATCCATGGCTTTCGACTCTACAGACAGAATCATTAAGCCCCACAATGGTTTTCGCTCGCTCATCGAAGGCGAATACGCCGGCATTGGCGGGGACTACTATTTTGGGCGCTTAGCATACCTCAATACCTACTATTCGGAGCTATGGTCACACGGAATAATGAAATATCGTTTTGACTTACGTTTTATTGCCCCCCTCTTTAAAACTAGCCACTTTGACGAAATCCCTCCTGCTGAGAGATTCTTCCTAGGGGGTGAAGGCTCGGTGCGTGGTTATCGCCCTTTTGATCTTGGATCCCACTTTAACAATGGAGACCCTAAAGGCGGTATCTCTTCATCGGTTGTTTCGATCGAGTATCTACATGAAATATTGAAAATTTTGGATGGATTTGTTTTTGCTGATGCAGGTAGCATCTCGGTTGATCGCTTTAGCTTGGGAACTTACCGATTGAGCTGGGGTTTCGGCGTACGCATAGAAGTTATGAATCGCGTCCCGATAACTCTAGGCATGGGTTTTCCTGTAAACCCAGCAAGTAAGAGCGAAGTGCAAAAATTTTATTTCTCAATGGGCGGACAGTTTTAACCATAACTTCTATTTTTAAGGGTGAACCAATGAAAAAAAAGTTTTTCTTAGCTGCTGCTTTAACAGCTGCTTTATCGGCACAATCATTTGCTGCTGATACACAAGTAGGTATTGTTAACTTTGCCTCCTGCATGACAGACTCTAAATTGGGCAAACAAGAACAAGCCAATTTTGAAAATCTAAAAAAGCAGATGACCACTCTTCTTGAAGACACCGATAAACAAGTGAAAGAACTCACCGACAAGTTCAATGATCAAGAATATTTAGATGGACTCTCTCCAGACGCAGAAAAAGAACTAAAAAACAAATTCCAAGCATTAAATGAAGACTTACAACGCTACCAGAATCAGTACTACCAAGTCATGAACCAAGCCAATGTACGCGTAATCCAAGTGATGAGCAACTCCATTAGCGAGGCCTCTGAAAAAGTAGCAAAAGCAAAAAAACTGGGCATGGTTGTCAATAAAGAAGCCTGCTTTTTCTATTCCACTGGTTTAGAAGTAACACCCGACGTCATCGCAGAAATGGATAGAGTTTTTGAGACTTCAGAAGGAAAAAAAACCTCCGCTGATAAAAAAACACACGACGTTTCTGATAAAAAATGATGATCCAGTTTACTCTAGCTGAGCTTGCGGAACTAACTAGAGCTCAGCTAGTGGGCAATCCCGATCAGCGTATTAAAGGTGTTGATGCTTTAGATACAGCAAGCATTGATGATGCCTCTTTTCTAGCCAATTCACGCTACAAAGAACATATGAAGGCCTCGCGCGCAGGAGTTATCTGCGTCGATAAGAATTGCGATCTCATTCCCCAAAGAAATTTTCTTATTTCTTCTAATCCCTCGCAGACCTTCCAGATAATTGCAGAAGCTATAATGGGAGAGCAAGCAGCGTCTACAGGCTTTACTGGCATTCATCCTACAGCTGTGATTCACCCAGATGCTTGTGTTGCCCCAAGCGCCCAGATTGGACCCTACGTCGTTATTGATCGCGGAACGACGGTTGCAGCAGGCGCAAAACTTATGGCTCACGTCAGCATTGGTGCAGGCTGCGACATAGGTGAAGATTGCATTCTTTATCCACATGCTGTTGTGCGCGAAAGGTGTGTTCTCGGGAAACGAGTAATACTCCAACCGGGTGCAATAATCGGATCTTGTGGTTTTGGTTACATCACCGATTCTTCTGGCTATCATCAAAAGTTAGAACAATTGGGAAATGTGATTCTTGATGATGATGTGGAAGTTGGCGCCAATACAACCATTGACCGCGCTCGCTTCAAGACAACTCGTATTCATAAGGGAACAAAAATCGATAACCTTGTACAAGTCGGCCATAATGTTGAATTGGGCAAAGATAATTTGATTGTTTCACAGACAGGTATTGCAGGATCTACAAAAACAGGCCGTCACGTTGTTATGGGTGGCCAAGTGGGTGTAGTGGGTCATGTAGAAATAGGAGATAATGTCATCATAGCCTCTCGAGGCGGTGTTAGCAAAGACATCAAAACTTCTGGCAAATTCAATGGAAGCCCAGTTATACCTCTAACAGACTATAACCGCCAACAAGTGCATTTGCGCAAAATCGCAACCTACGCCCAAAAAATTAAAGAGCTAGAAGAAAGAATCGCACGCCTTGAAAAATAAGAGTACCTCTTAAAGTCCGGGCTCCCTGCTAAATCTTCAGATATGTCTCTCAATTGTCATCCTAGAGCAATAGCATCGCTGGGTTTTCTAGATGTTTTTTGAGAGTTTTCAAAAACTCCGCTGCACCGGCTCCATCTATCACGCGATGATCGGCTGAAAGAGTGACACGCATAACTTTTCCAGGGATTATTTTTCCTTCTTTAAGAAGGACTTTTTCTTCGATCCCAGCAACCGCTAGGATAGCTGCTTGCGGAGGATTAATGATCGCAGAAAACTCTGTAACTCCATACATACCGAGATTGGAAATCGTAAAAGAGCCACCCATATACTCCTGTTTTTCTAACTTTCCTTCCCGGGCGCGTGTAGCCAAAGATTTTATCTCAACGCTAAGTTCGCCTAAATTTTTGTAGTCGGCATGGCGTACAATGGGTGTGATCAATCCCCCTTCCATACTGACAGCAATTGCTACATCGATGGTTGAAAAACGGATAATAGAATTATTGGCAGAATTAAATCCGCTATTGATTCCAGGATGATTCCGAAGAGCTAGAGCCACTCCTCGCACAATGAAATCATTGATACTGACTTTAACTCCGACTTTTTTGAGTTGCTCACGGATAGCTTCAAGTGCATCCACCTGAATTTCTTGTACGGTATAAAAATGCGGAATAAAGGTTTTAGACTCTTGAAGTCGTTGACCAATCACCTTACGCATGGGTGATAGAGCTTCTTCTTCATAGCTGCCAGGAGTTTCCTTAGGCAATTCCTGACGCCCAAAAGCAACAATTGCATCAGGTTGACCTAGCTCAAGATCGCGGCTGACAATTCTATGCCCAGGCCCACTCCCTTTCACTGTAGAGAGATCGATACCTTTATCTTTAGCTAATTTTCTGGCCAATGGTGATGCAAAAAGGCGATCTTTAACAGAAACACCTCTGTTTCCAAATTCGTAGCCTTCTAGGGGCGGTTCAGGTGTAAAGGTCGGCTGTAACATAGCACCTGTTTTCCCGGCTGAAGGAGCTGCAGGAGCATTTGCTTCCTCTTCCTGTGTATTCTGCGTTGCTGCAACAACCGTCTCGGGCATCACTCCTTCAGGAATGTAACCTTCAATGCTTTCATCTTTTTTTTCTGTAAAGATAGCAACGGGCTGATTCACTATCGCATCCTTGCCTTCTTCGATAAGAATCTTCCTTAAATAGCCCCCATCAATAGCTGCGTGTTCGACGGTGGATTTATCGGTAGCAACTTCAAATAATACGTCCCCAACTTTAACGAAATCCCCAACTTTTTTATTCCATTTGACGATTGTGCCAGCTTCCATTGTGGGAGATAGCTTGGGCATTGTCAGTGTAAAGGGCATGTATATCCTCTCTAAGTTGAAGGAGCCAGTATGTCGGTTAAAAGAAAAAACTGTCAATAAAGAGGTAATAATAGCTTATTCGTAAAAAATAAAGCCATAATTTGAAGGTGCCAGATTGTAAAACTAAGATTTTTCTGCTTTGAGCAGCCCCCTGACAGGGAAAGATTACCGCAACATCTCTAAGGCAGCCGAGAGAATACGTTCTTTAGTCGGCATTGTCTCTCTTTCTAGAACCTTAGAATAGGGCATGGGGGTTTCCAACTGACAGACTCTCTTAAGAGGAAGATCAAGAAAATCAAAACAATGCTCGATGATTTCAAACCCTACCTCGGCGGCAATTCCAGCAAAAATATGACCCTCTTCCACTAAAAGACAGGCATGTGTTTTGCGAACGGATTCTGCAATAGTCGCAATATCCAGTGGCTTAATGGAGCGGAGGTCGATCAATTCGGCATGAATCCCTTTTTTGGCTAGTTCTTGACAGACCATTTTGCAAACATTCACCATCCGGCTATGAGCGACAATGGTCAAATGAGCACCTTCCTGAACGACCCTAGCTTTTCCAATAGGTACAAAGTATTCCTCGGTGGGTATTTCCATTTTGTCACCGTACGAAAGCTCATTCTCGAGATAAAGAACAGGGTTGTTATTACGGATAGCTGTTTTGAGCAAGCCTTTAGCATCATAGGCATTACTGGGGGAGAGAATAATCAGACCGGGGATGTTGCTGTAAATGGCCTCAACATTATGAGAATGCTGAGAGGATACTTGGGCTGCAGCTCCATTTGGACCTCGGAAAACGATCGGCACAGAAAATCGATCACCCGACATATAAAACATCTTAGGAGCGTTAGAAATAAGTTGATCCGCTGCAACAAAAGAGAAATTAAAGCTCATGAATTCAACGACGGGACGTAGACCTGTCATAGCAGCACCAATGGCAAGACCAGCAAACCCTAGTTCGGCGATCGGAGTATCGATAACGCGCTTAGGCCCCCATTTTTCAAGCATTCCTTTTGTGACTTTGTAGGCGCCATTGTACTCAGCCACCTCTTCACCCATAATGAATACTCGAGAATCATGCATCATCTCTTCATCAAGAGCTTGACGAATGGCTTCACGCACTTCAATGATCTGCATCGGCATAGCTAACCTAAATTTATGGAGCGAATACGTCGCGGCCAAGTTCAATAGGATCCGGCCATGGACTCTCTTCAGCGTATTTCATGGATTCGATGACGATATTTTTCTGAGCCTTGTCCAGCGCTTCAAAGCCAGTATCATCGATTAGTTTTTTTGCTTTCATCTCGTTGAAGAGAAGCTGAATAGGATCTTTAGCAACACACCCTTGTAGATCTTCTTTAGATCGGTAGAGTGCTGGATCAGAAATGGAATGACCTCGAAAGCGTTCGGTAACTACTTCGACTAAAACGGGTCGTGAGGTCTCAAGAACTTCTTCGTAAATATGCTTAAATCCCGCATAGCAAGCAAAAAAGTCCATCCCATCCAAAGTATACCCTTTCATTCCGTAGCCTGGTGCCTTAGTTTCCGCTATAGGTTCAACGCTAATAGCGCGACTAACAGCCGTTCCCATACCCCATTGATTGTTTTCAATGACATAAATGCAAGGCAGATCCCATAGAGCAGCCATATTCAAAGATTCATGAAAAGCGCCCTGCGCAACGGCACCATCTCCCATAAAGCCAACGGCGACCCCTTTCTGATCGAGATATTTTACGCTAAATGCAGCTCCTGTAGCGATGGGGATCTGTCCGGTAACAATACCGAAGCCTCCTAAAAGGCGGTCTGTATAAAAGTGCATCGAGCCACCCCGGCCCATTGCATTACCAGTAGCTTTTCCATAAAGTTCTGCCATAAGTTCATTGGGCGTTGCCCCTAAAAGCAAAGCCAAAGCGTGGCATCGATAAGAGGTTACCCACCACTGATCCTGCCCCATTACTGCGACGGCGGCGGCTTGGACAGCTTCTTGCCCTATGTAAGCATGAAAAAATCCTCCGATTTTCCCTTGCTGATAGGCAACCTCAGCTCGTATTTCGAAATTTCGAATAAGCAACATCTCTTCTAGACAGCCCAGAAGAAATTCTGGGGACAATTCTTCTAGCAGCTTTTTACGATCAAAAGGAAAGAAATTATACTTAATTGTTTTATTTTTTTTCTCTTTCACTAAATAACTCTAACTATGAACTCTTTTAATCAAACTAACTATTAATAAAATTAAAATCCAGCTTTTGGAAGCATATTACTCCCAGAAGAAGGCACAACATTAGGATTATTGGTTGTGGGAATGGTCCGCAGGTCATCATCAGATTGCGCTTGATAACAACCTGAAAATAAAAGACATAGGTTAATGGAGAAAAAAACGAAAAGAAGTTGTTTCATAAATTCTCAGTAGAATTTCTTTTTCTTAGTTGCAGCCTGATTGGCTAGATATACACGATAAGGAGTACATCCCTCATTTTTTATACGCTCAAATTCCCCTAAATAACGTTCTATAGCAAGAGAATCATGGAGAACAAGCACATTTTCTTGATTGGAAAGTGAGGCTTCCGATGTAAAATTGAAAGATCCAGACCAAAGCACTTTTTTTCCAAAAACACAAAACTTATTATGCATCAAAGGTTTACGAGGGGTATCTTTTTTTGCTTTATCTTCTTGTACTCCAGCAGGAGAAGCAGGGTCCCATACATATAAGCTGATCCCAGCTTGGGCCATTTGCCTAAGAGGACTCCGGGCTTTGATGGTAAAGGGATCAAAAATAACTTCGACATTTACGCCTCTCTTACGCGCCTCTATTAGAGATTTGATAACACCGCGATGTGTAAGACAATAAGCTGCAATGCGAATATCCTCCTTTTCGCTTTCAATGAATGTAATTAATTTATCATCGACGTGATCTTGAGGAGAAAAATAGCATTTGGGGGCAATAGTGGCCTGGGAAGAACCATTAGGTTTCTCTGTGGAAATTGTAGCCAATAAAGGCAAACATAAAAGACTGCCGACAATTAAAGGTCGATAGCGTAATTTCATCCAGTATCCTATGATTTGGGTGATATCCTAACATTGTTTTTCAATTCACGCAATTGGTATAGTAGACAGATATGGACCCTATCTACTTCGATACAGAAACCACCGGCCTTCGACCCGAGAAGGACCGTATTATTGAAATTGCCGCTTTCAATCCCCTTACGGGAAAATCCTTTGTCTCTCTTGTCAACCCCGAATGTTCAATTCCCCCAGAGACTAGCGCGATTCACAATATCACAGATGAGATGGTGCGAGACGCGCCCCTATTCGGTTCGGTAGCTAAAGAATTTAGTGATTTTTGTGGCCCTGATGCAATCTTAATTGCCCATAACGGAGACGCTTTTGACCGTCCCTTTCTTCAAGAAGAATTTAAACGTGCACAAGCCCCTTTTCCAGCGTGGCGTTTTATCGACAGCCTTAAATGGGCAAGAAAATATAGATCTGACCTTCCGAGACATGCGCTCCAGTTTTTGCGCGAAGTCTATGGGATTCAGGCGAATCAAGCACACAGAGCACTGGATGATGTTATAGTCTTGCATCGGGTTTTTTCTGCGATGATCGACGATTTGCCTTTAGATATCGTCCTTGAACTGATGCTTAAAAAGAGTCAAGCAGCTACGCGTATGCCTTTTGGTAAACATCAAGGGAAACCCCTGGCAGATGTACCTAAAGAATATGTCAAATGGTTACAAACCAGCGGCGCCTTTGAGCGCCCCGACAACCATTCCTTACGTGAGGAATTTGCCAAGATTGGCTACATCTGAGGCCTTGAACTCGCTCATCTGATCGACACAATCAGGGGTTTAAAAACTCCTGCATAGCCTTATCGGAAAAAAGATAGGCTAACTGGCGAGGTGTCATGTTAGTTTTTCTACCAGCTTTCTGCAAAACACGAGCTCGTTGATAGAATTTTGCTCGCATTTCGGACGAAAAAAAAGCATCACTGTCTAATGTTTTAGGGAATCGATTTCCGATATGCCGAAAAATTCGATCTACCGTTAAAGGGGTCAGTTTTTTTATTGCGGTTTTGATTTTTGGCAATAACGGAATGTCTGCTAATCGGAACTCCTTCCATTGATATTGATGACGACGAGCCCAAAATGATGTCCATTTCCCTTTAAGAGTTTGAGTAGAGGGATTTTTCTCTAGAAAAGAGTTAGCGTTATCAATAGCGAAAATAGACGAGATGTGGCCATTTTCTTCATGGTAAAACCAGTTATCATTATGGCGATCAATATTTCCTATAAGAAAATCTTCAACAACAAACTTTTGGTAGGTTTCGATTTCCGAAGCATAAAAACAATTTTTTTGGATTTTATAACTATCAGGAGACCTTCCCCCATGCACCCAAAGCATAAATGACCCCAACTGATCCTGCAAAGTAGTCAGGGTTGTTGGCGGTATCAATGCGTATTTAAGAAAATCATCGACGGATGCTGCTGCTATTTCAGAGAAAAAATCTGGTAATGCACCCTGGCTTCGGCAATAGTAGGCCGGTTTATTAAAACCCCATATCCTATATCCCAAGAGGTCTTGTAACCGAGAAATAAAGTCTATTTTCTTTCTAGCCACTTTGAATATTCCAATTTCCCTACCTGTAAGATCTGTGTAAATTAGCGCTTTTGTCCACCCTTTTTTACTTATCCTGGGCTTCACACCTAAGGCATCCGCTAGCTTTGCTTGAGCAATTGCATAATCTACACCTACGCTTTTAGCATTCTTTAATTTATGCAATTCCGGAGAGAGACAGTGTTGCATTTTCACAGAGATTTTACTTCTATCAAATAAAGTTGAGTCGGTTTTAGGAAGTATACGAAAAAAAAAGTCCTTAGATGAACGGGGCAAACAACCATTGTAGCCGATTTTCTTCTCGTAAAATGCATGCAGTTTGTTTAGTAAACTCCGCACGGATTGATGACTCTCAGCGCGATTCCATGGCAGATGAGACCAAACTCTCTCCACTCTTGTTCGGGGTATCAGTCGATTTTTTTCTATTTTGAATTGCTCAAAATTCTTTTGAAGGAGCTGATCAACGATTCGGTTGACCTGCTCATGAGAGAAGGAGTTTTCCTTAGGAGCGGATAGTACGTTTAAAGAATTTACGCGCATCCCTCACCATTTTTTAATTCTATAGTACAGTAAAACATTAACAAAATCTCCGGATAATTACAAACTAACTAAATATAATTACGTTATTAATAAATAATATAAAATAAACAATACGAACGTAAAAATTTCAAATCACAACAGTAACTTAGCCAACAATCCGTAAAAATCTCTGAAAAAGAAGTTATATCTATAATAATTCTTGACGAAACCTTTTAAATATTCTAACCTCCGCTTTGTCTTCAACGGAGGTGATATATGTCCCATGCCTTACCCGCTCTTCATCGTTCTCCAACCCTATTTAACCTACAGCTTGTTAGTCACGCCAGCGACTTGAAGAAAAGACGTAATTCTTCATTGCGCTGTCTTACGACATGTTTAGATGTGCCTTTTGAAAGGCTGGAACCTGGGAAACTCTCTTCACCACACTCCTCTGCATCTTCGTCCTCATCTTCATCTTCCTCTTCTTCTGACTCTCAATCTCCAAAACTCACCGTAGCCCTTCTCGATATAAGCACTCCTCTTGCTCCTCTAACACCACCCCCTTCAACAACAGCCCGTAGGCAACAGGAAAAAATAAGAATTGCTAAAGTAGCAGACAAAGAATACCGAAAACGACTGCGAGCAATATTAGCTACACGTGATCGCGAAAGTAGTGATGAACGAGAATTCTTTGGCGACTCCATACGTGTAGTAGGGCGACCTATTACCGATGCCGACAGAAATTTTTTAGAACGCATTCAACATGCGGTTAAAGAGGCCGAAAGTAATGATCCCTCTATTCCTGAAATGGTGAAAGCAGCGTTAGAGATTAGTCCCTTGCATGGACACGGGACTTATTTTATCAAAGAAATTGACCCTGAGAAACGTTCCCTCCTTGCTACGTTAAAGGCAGAGGATATTTCCCAATTTATCGCTCAACACATCCATACAATAGCTGTTATGCAACCTGCAGATGAAGTTAGGGGTGCCGAACATTCTTGGGATATAAATGCTGCCAAGCATGGCATCACCCC
Source organism: Chlamydiota bacterium (assembly GCA_013288005.1). GTDB lineage: Bacteria > Chlamydiota > Chlamydiia > Chlamydiales > Rhabdochlamydiaceae > JABDCS01. The sequence continues at coordinate 60,328 of JABDCS010000003.1, forward strand.
CAAATGGGAGGTGCCTAATAAAGTTATAGCTGCTGGGCTAACAGAGGACTCTGTCAGCATTGAAGCGCCTGTAACAAGCCGTTCTTTCACTCTTTTAAACACATCAAGAACTTCACGAATTGACTCTGAACAGCGAACAAAGCAGTGCTTTCTTACTCCTTTTATACCTAATGCAAAGACTTTACTAGCGTTCAAACTAGCAAGCAAATCCTGTCATGATCATGTGATCGATCGCTGCCCTAAAAAATACTTCGATGATATGGCCGCTTTTGATCTTTACATGGGTGATGTTGATCGTAATCTTGAAAATATGTTGATTAATGAAAAAACAGGAAAAATTGAAGCTATTGATCACGCTCTTCTTTTGGCTTCTAAATTTCAATCGCCAGCTGTTTTTGCTTGGTTTCCATGGAAACAAGCTCATGAGCCATTTAACGCAGAGACAAGAGAAAAAATAAGCGCTTTAAATTTTGAAGAAATTACAACTAAAATCCGAAGAACTTATCCAACTTATCCTACCCAAAACCTTGAGACTCTGAAAATTTGCTTATATCTTTTACAGCAAGCAACTCGGGCTGGACTGACACCTTTTGAAATAGGCTGTTTTTTTACAGGAAATCTCTCCTGTCGTTATTCTTCACCCATGGGATTTCTTTATAGACGTGTTAGAGGCCCCGAAGAACGCGATCCTGACGCTGTTTATAGACGAGTGACTAAAGCTATCGATACCGCTATCGTGGCTTTAAAAACCCATTCCGAAACTTTACGTAGAAATGCTCACGAGAAAGTATGTGCTATGATCGAAGATGACCAATTGGATGAAGATGACAAATATGGTGAATATGTAAAACGAATGCAAACGAGCGTCGAAGAATTTTTATTCGATCGTTTTCATGTCTGAAAGTTTTTGATCATCCTATAGGAGTTCCTAAATTTTCCCGTGTCTCTCCTTTTTGCCGGGTGTGTGCATACCACATCTGGCGGAATGGTTCGCATGTTTCCAGCAATTCTTCCCATGAGCCTTCAGCGACCTTCTCGCCTCGCTCTAAGTAAACAATGCGATCCGCATGCTCAATCGTTGTCAATCGATGGGCAATGATGATCTGGGTGATTTGTCCATGCAACTCCCCTATAGCTTGTTTGATGCGATTTTCGCTAAGAGCATCTAGAGAAGATGTGGCCTCATCGAGAATCAATATAGGCGCGTTTTTGAAGAGAGCTCTTGCTATCGCTAGTCGTTGTTGTTGACCGCCAGAAAGATTTTTACCCGTTTCAGCAATCATAGAGTGGTATTTTTCTGGCATACGCTCAATAAATTCGTCTGCATAAGCGCGCTTAGCTGCTTCTACGATCGCTTCTTGGGTACACTCCTGACCATAACTAATATTAGCCAACACCGTGTCATAAAATAAAAAAGGCTTTTGCGGCACGAAACCTATGAGGTCGCGAAGAGACTTCTGCGTATACTCACCGATGTCCAGTCCATCTATACGAATATTTCCTTTCTCAGCATCAAAAAGTCTGGGAATAAGCTGCACAATCGTTGATTTCCCTGCGCCAGTAGGGCCGATAATCGCTACTGTTTCACCTTTTCGAACAGTAAAGCTGACATCCTTAAGAATCCAATCCCCTTCATAGCGAAACCAGACATGATCAAATTCAATTGATTCCTGAAAATTCTTTAATTCTTTTGCATCTGGCTTGTCTTCGATATGGGGCTTAAGATGCAGAACATCATACATACGTTCCGCTGCAACAACACCCCGTTGAACATTGGCATTTTCTTCGGCAAATTTTTTAATGGGCTCATACAAAAGATATAAAAGGCCACAAAAGACCAAAAGCTCTGAAATACCCATTTGCAAGACATACAGACCAAATATGGCAATAAAACCCAAACACACCGTAGTAATTGTGTGGAGAATCGGGCGGATTAATAAGCCGTATTTGGCAGCTTTTCCCTCCAATAAAGCCATTCTTTCATTTTGTTCTTGATACTTACGTAGCGAGAAAGGCTCCATAGAGAAAATCTTGACTGTCTGAATGCCTGCCAGAAAATCAATGAGCACGGAGGTGAATTTTTCTTGATTGGTTTGTAGCTGGCGAGAGACGCGTTTTACTCTCTTGGTCAATAAGACGATGGGAATGATGATCATCGGTAAACCAAAAAAAATGACAAGCGAGAGTTGCCAAGAAATATAAAAGCATACGCTAAGTGTAGACACAATGACGAAGGGAGTCTGAAAAAAATTGGTAATACAAGAATTTAAAGAGGCAGAAATTTGATTAGCGTCAGAGACAACCCGGGATGAAAGACTCCCAATGTTATGCTGCTGATAAAAGCTCATCGAAAGCATTTGTATATGTTGGAAATAACGTTTACGCAAATCTCTACTAACGCGGATTGCGAGTAGTTGCGTCATGTAACGGCTCATAAAAAGCCATATTGCCTTAAAAACAGCTACGATGAGTAAAGCGAGCACCAAGGTGTGGACATTTGCACTTAAATTCCATCTAGACTTGAAGGAGTTCATGAACCAGGTTAGAGGATTGGCGGTCTTCTGCGAGCTAAGATACTCTACAGCGGCTTGCTTAGAGATCCCTCCGGTAGAATTAGTATCAATTTCGTGCCACTGGGCATTAACCTGATCTAACGTGATTACATTATCTCCAACAGCTTGCTTACCTTTTCCGAAAAGAGTAAAAAAATCGACACCTGCATCGGATAACATGCCAAACGCAAACATCTCCAATTGGTTAGCAATTGTCATTCCCAAAAGGGCGACAAGTGTAAAAATCAAGACCTTGAAATGTTTGCGGCTTTGAATGGCCGCCTTCAGAAGTAAACGCATCCGACCTCTTTCGCTAGTAAAGTTCTATAACCTTTCTTATTTAGAGACTATTCTCCAACAAAGGTTCGTCGTCCAGAAAAATGATTGAGAGAGTTTTAAGGCTGGCTTACCTGGATAAATTTGCCCATCTGACGGAACTTCTGGTAGCGCTGTTCGAGCAGACAATTCAACGGCATTCGCTTTAAAATATTCCATTGCTCGTGAATAAAACCCTTTACTCGCTGATAGACTTCAGCAGGATTATGGTGAGCACCACCGAGAGGCTCCTGAATAATCTCATCGATTATTTCTAATTTCAACAAATCCTCCGCATGCATCTTAAGCGCAGAAGCTGCTAGTGAATTTTTAGTTGTATCCTTCCATAAAATAGATGCGCACCCTTCAGGAGAAATGACTGAATAATAAGAATGCTGGAGCATACCGATAACATCACCCACGCCGATACCTAAAGCACCTCCAGAACATCCTTCCCCGATAAGAAGCACAATAATAGGTGTCGATAATCTGGACATCTCCCAAAGGTTTTGCGCAATCGCCCATCCCTGACCACGTTCTTCGGCTGCCAAGCCTGGATAGGCACCGGGTGTATCGAGTAAGCAGAGCACGGGAAGTTTAAACTTAGCAGCAAGACGCATGCAACGCATAGCTTTTCGGTAACCTTCTGGGTGTGGCATACCAAAATTCCGCTGTAAGCGACTCTCGGTATCCTTACCTTTTTCCTGGCCAATCACCATATACTTGACGTCGTTGATCTTAGCGAATCCTGCTATGATGGAGCAATCATCTCGAAAAAGACGATCGCCGAACAGTTCGACAAAATCTGTGCATATATTTTTGATATAATCGATGGTATGGGGTCTGTTAGGATGGCGACAAATAGTGACACGTTCCCATGAGGAAAGTTGTGAGTAGACTTGGTTCTTTAAATTCTGGAGTTTTTCCTCCAAAATCTTGAGCTCCTCATTTGACCATAGAGCATTACCCATATTCTGCTCTTTCAACTGCAGGATAGTCTTTTCATATTCTAGAATCTGTTTCTCATGGGCAAGCATAATAACCTTATTAATGTAGGGGTAGATCGACCTCTATACCCGGTAAACGGGCATCCCGAAAATCTTTTACTAAAAGCACAAAGGAAGGTCTCGTTATCACAATAGAAAAAATCTCATTAATGTCCTCAGAGGCCAAACGTATGCCTCCATCACCTTCGTTGGTATTAAGAAAGGCGCAATTATCTACAAATTGAGTTTTTCCTTCGTTATTTTCTTGTTCGATGAGAGGTATTCCATAAAGTCCCAGCCCTTTTGCTGGGCTTGTGCATCCTTCAATCTCCTGTCCAAAAGGTATCCAGCGCGTGCCAAACACACGTACCATCTCCACCTCTTTACCCCCTAATAACCCCATGGTTCCGGGCTGATAAACCGCGATCTTGTTACCAAGAGCATAGAGACCAAGCGGTGTAGCACATCCTGAAGGTGAGTGTGGATCTAGACGACCTAACCCAATGCTATAAGTCTTTATTAATACGCGTTCGTTTGTACCTTTATCGAAGTAATAAAGCCCCAGTTTAAAACGGGAGATATCCGCTAAAAGATAAAATTGTATATCTTTGTCTTTTCGTAAAACATTGAATAAGCCACCTGTGCTGATCTTTTGCGTAAAATAGTCAGGTCTGCCATTTAAACTGCGGGCGATGAAATGACGCGATGTTGAATAATGAACAGCATAGTCAGCTATCCACGCCGGTCTACCTTTTAACCACTCCACCTTACTATTATAAGTAATTGTATCCACAATAGGAAGCTTTACCCCTTTCGTATTAAATAATTGATGAATACGGTCGACTTGAGGAAAATCTTCAATAGCAGATGTTTTTTCTGGCTGGAGAGTTAAAGAAAAATTTTGTTCTGAGTTAGGTGCAACTAGATTAGAGTTTTCTGCCTTTTTGGCTAATGTTATCGAAGATGTGGGCGGGGTGTGAGGAACAATGGGAACCGGTGTTAAAGCTGGTTTCACTGCCGGTTTAGAAAGAGGTGGCGGTGGTGTTGAAGGATTTTTTTTAATAAATGCTATTATCCCAATAGTAGCAAATAAACAGACAGAGCCTGTAAGAATCCAACGCGCAATAGACAAGCGACCCTCCTAAAAACGGAAAACAGTCGAACATAAATTATCTACAAATAGGGATATTTTTCAAACCCTACTTTGAAGTATCTAAGAAAAGATAATAATTATATTTTTTTATTATATCTATTATTAAAAATATAGAATGGATTAATTAAATTAATATCAGACTTAAAGAAATAATAGCTGGGATTTTGAAACTCTAAAAAAAATTAATTTTAAGAAATTAACTCAAAAGGAGCTTCTGTCGATTGCTAAGCTTGATGAGTCAACTTATGGGAGATTTTTAGAAGCGGCTTCGCCTTTTTCGCCCTTTTTCTTCTCCATAAGTTTCCGCATTTTTTTACCGGGTGTAAAGCGTACAGCCATCCTGGCAGGAATTACGATAGGTACTGCTGCATTTTTAGGATTGCGTCCAATTTTTTGCTTTCTTTCCACAACTTCAAAAACGCCAAAATCACGGAATTCCAATCGATCACCTTTTGCAAGACAATCAGTCATCGCATCGAGGAAAGATTGGATGACATTCCGCACATCATTGGGATGAACGGCTCGGCTTTGTGAAATCACGTGAATAAGTTTTTTCTTAGTGATTGTCGCCATATCCTTCTCTTACTCCTCTTATTTGAAAAACCTTGTCTTCGAGGTGCTCTGCAGGGAAAATACAACACCCTATAAATTAACCTTATTCTTGTGGCGACCCCAATTTCCAGCAAGCATTTTGTAATCATTTTTTTAAAATACTTAAGAAAAGGGAGAAAAAAGGTGATGTTACCCATGCAAAAAGGGGAAATAAGAAATTCTCTAGAAAAAAATAAAGAGCAAAAGAGTGTGATCTAAAACCTTGATTGCTCCTTACTCGCCTCATTCATCTAACAGATGAGTGAGGCAAAAAGATAAGCAATTGCAATCGGAAAGATCTAAGAGTTGGCTAGAATGGTCACCACAGCTTTTTTCTTTTTGCCGGCTGCAAGTAAAAGATATTTCCCTCCAATTAAATCTTCGGAGGAAAAACGTCGTTGAATATCGTCAATTTTCTGATTATTGAGATAAATACCACCGCTCTGCACCATTCTCTGCGCTTCGCTTTTACTTGGTAAAAGGCCGACTTGCACAATCAGTTCTATCACCTTCTGTCCCACGACAGAAGAAAGGGAGAGTTCTAAATTAGGAAGGTCACGAGCAATTTCTTCTAAGACCTTTTCGTCCAAAACAGCTGTAGCTCCGGGTGCCGCTCCTTCTGTCGCTTTTTGGGCCCGTAACAAATTTTCTTCTCCATGTACGAGTCTCGTAATCTCTTCAGCAAGGCGTTTTTGAGCTGTATTGGGAATATAATCACTCTTCAACATAGAAGCTTCTATGGAGGCAATTTCATTGAGGTCCATAAAAGTAAGCATCTTCATCAGCCGAATAACATCAGCATCGGGGATTCGAATAAGGTATTGATAAAATTGATAGGGCGAGAGTTTTTTTTCATCGAGCCATACAGCTCCACCTTCGCTTTTTCCAAATTTTTTTCCATCGCTGCGAGTCAGGAGTGGGAATGTTAGGCCATAAGCTGACTGCGATTCTAATTTACGGATCAGATCTAAACCTGCTGTAATATTTCCCCATTGATCGCTGCCCCCGAGTTCAAGCTCGACATTTTCATGCTTGAAAAGGTAGTAAAAGTCGTAGGCTTGAAGGAGTTGATAACTAAATTCTGTGAAGCTTATCCCCTCTTCAGAATCAATACGTGTTTTCACCATTTCTTTTGATAGCATCGGTCCTACACGAAAATGACGACCTATATCCCGCAAGAATTGCAACAAGGGGAAATGTCCAAGCCAGGAAAAATTATCGAGAATTTTTGCAGGACAAGAGGGATGGTAGAAATCAAGTACTAGCGCAAATTGGGATTTGAGGCGCTCAACGTTAGAGGCAATCTCCTCTTCACTTAATAAAGGACGTTCTACACTTTTCCCAGAAGGATCTCCAATTCGCCCTGTAGCTCCTCCCAAAATGACAACGGGTGAATGTCCAAACTTTTGGAGCCACGCCATAACCATCATAGCTGTCATATGACCTATATGGAGGCTATCGGCAGTTGGATCAAAGCCTAAATAAAATTTTGTTGGACGCTGAAGCCGATCGCGTAACCCTTCAGAAGTAACAGCTTCAAGAAGGCCTCTTGCTTGCAAACAATCGAGCACATGTTCCATAAAATATTACAAAAAGTAGAATTGATTTTTTGGGCAAAAGATTATCTCCTTAAGAGATATTCTTCAAGGCGTTTAGATGGTGCTTTTAGTTAGTTTCTGTCGATTTTCTGAGCTTTTGAGCCGATTTTCCATTCAAAATCGAGGAGTAATATCAAACGTTGTAGGTTACTCCTCTATTTTTTGAAACTATCAGAAATGATTGTACACAAGCTTGAACACCCTCTTAGACCTCTTCTTGATCTAAAGAAGAAGATTGGAGCTGCTGAGCCAATTTGATAATTCTCATACTTTGATCAGCAGAATTTTGATTACCGTCGAAAAGAGAGATCGCTTTACTTTTTAGAGGTACGCGTTGATGAGCATAACGTGCAATCCAACTATGGATCTCATCACTCTTTTTCTCTAGGGCTTTTGCAGTAATTTTCTGCTGCTCTTCTTCAAGTTGTTTACGTAATTTTTCACGCGCACGTTGAGTTTTGGGGCTTTCTTCTGCTACGGTTTTACGAACACTGACATCAGGCTCTTCATCTATCATAAAATCCCCATGCATCAAAAGAATTCTTATATATCACGTTTCATGCTTAAATGCAATGTAGGAACCTTCTTGTCTTAAACTTTTCGATTATTTTCCAACTCTTCGATTTAGCTTTAAAATTAGTCTTATGCGATTTTTTACGCATATTGAATCGAATAGCAGTGAAATCTTAATTGTTGACCACTCGCTTAAATCTTTTATTATTGATTGCGATATTTTTTTCCGTTATTATTAATGCTAGCAAAACTAATTCTCACCTACGATCTGTTTAGCAAATAACCTATGTCTATTCCCCTTTCTCAAGATAAGATCAAGGATTTACTCGGCAAGAGAGCCGCCGAATTAGTAGAGCCGGGTATGATTGTCGGCCTTGGAACAGGAACGACAGCACATCATTTTATTTTACATCTAGCAAATCGTTGCAAAACAGGCCTTTCCATCACCGCTGTACCGAGTTCTGAACAATCGCTCCAACTCGCGCAAAAGCACGGAATCCCCCTTTTTCCTGTCGATAAAATAACCGCGATTGATCTGACAATTGATGGGGCCGACGAGGTGGATTCAGCGAGGCGCATGATTAAAGGTGGCGGAGGCGCTCTTCTTCGTGAAAAAATTGTCGCTTATGCTAGTCATAAGGTGATCATCATCACAGATACCAGTAAAGTCGTTGAGAAATTAGGACATCACCCTCTACCAGTGGAAATAGTTCCTTTTGGACACGAAATAACGAAGCGACATATAGACGCACTTAATCTTAAATCGCAGTGGCGAACTAACACACAAGGAGATCTTTGGATTTCGGATAATGGAAATTATATTCTCGATATCTCTTTCCCATTAATGGATAACCCTGAGAGGGAAGAAGCGCGTCTTGTGCAAATCCCCGGTGTTGTTGAAACAGGTTTTTTTCTAGACTTCGCTGACGAAGTCCTTGTTGGCCACCCTGATGGTCATATCCGTTCGCTTTAAGGGTGTACTAAAAACTCTCTTCTGACACTTGCGTTTTGACTTTATCTCTTTATTTTTTTAAAGCAAAGATATGACAACTACTGAATTAATTCCTGTTACCTTCAACAAGATCATGCAATCGAAGTCGTATACGGCTATTGTCTTGGGAAATGAACATAAAAAGTTCGCTATTTATGTCGAACCTAAGGTGGGTAAGACCTTACAACTGTTTTTTACTGATGAAAAAACTACACGCCCCCTTACCCATGAACTTTGTAATTCTATCTTTGAAAATTTTACGATTCGCATTTTACAAGTTGTCATTCACCAGTGCGAAGGAAGCACCTATTTTGCTCGGCTTTTTCTAGAGCAGCAAATCGAAGAAAGGCGTGATGTGATTGAAATAGACGCAAGGCCGAGTGATTGTATTACGTTTGCTCTGATGCAAAATGCACCGGTCTTTTGTAGCAAAGAAGTCTTTGATCAGACAATTCCCTTTATGGAATAGTTGAAAGAAGGTCTTAGAGGGTGTATCAAAAGCAATTTTTGACACACTCTCTCAACCCTAATAGCGAATGTTGAATTTGTTGCGGGCAAGATGCACGATCGTTGCTACAGCTTCTTCAGCATCGTCACCTTCAGCTTCTACAAAAATCTTCGTCCCTCGGGCTGCTGCTAGCATCAGAACACCGAGTAGGGATTTTGCGTTGATCGTTAAATTTTGATAGATCAAATGGATCTGCGATTTAAATGTCGTCGCGCATTTCACAAGCTCGGCAGATGGTCGGGTGTGTAAACCCCTTTCATTAGTAATAACAAAAGATTTCTTCACTTTACCTGTCATCTTTGTCCAAGGTTATTTTGCTTAAGGGAATTTCTTAGAGAGTACCGCAAAAATAAATTTATCTCGATTTTTGAGCTTTTAGCTGCTTTTTTTATTCTGAATCGAAGCAACTTAAAAAAAAGCTCTGAAACGATAGAAACTTAGTTCGTGAACACTCTCTTATTCCCTATAGTCACTAAACAAATACTTCTGCTGAGGTTTTAGAGCAACCTTTTTTGAAGTATTCAACGTATTCGTTACTTACGAATACTTGCAGCCATGTCACCAGGGCTCTTTTCTTGAGTAACTAGCAAGGTTTCTAACTGATTGACCAAATGGGCAAAACGCTCAATCGTCGCCTCAACTGCATGTGGCTTTCTCATATCTACTCCAGCAGTTTTTAGAAGATCCAACGGGCCTCTTAGACAACCAGAAGAGAGAAATTGCAGGTAATGTTCGCGGGCCTCTTCACCATTTTTATGAAGCTCTTCAATAAGCGCACTCGCAGCACTAATGCCTGTCGCATATTGGTAGACATAAAAGTTGTAATAAAAGTGAGGAATACGTGACCACTCACACGATGTCTCCTGGTCGACAATAACATTGTCACCAAAATAATCTTGATTGAGCTTGTGATAAGTCTTCTTAAGAAGCTCTGGTGTAAAGGGGACATCTTGCTCAGCCCAACTATGCAATTGCAATTCGAATTCGGCGAACATGGTCTGACGAAAGAAAGTAGAACGTATATCCTCAATTTGTTGATTGATGATAAACGCCTTTTGCATAGGGTCTGAAAGCTTTTCAAGCAGATGCTCGATCATGAGCTCTTCATTAAAGGTTGAGGCCACTTCTGCGACAAAAATGGGATATTGCGCATATTGATAGGGTTGATTTCTACGACTTAGCAAACTATGCATACTATGACCGCATTCATGCGCTAGTGTCATCGCATCATTGAATGTGCCATGATAGTTCATCAAAACGTAGGGCATACTATCATAGCAGCCGCTAGAATAGGCGCCGCTGCGCTTACGTGCATTTTCATACCGATCTACCCAGCGATCTTTAAGTAAGCCATTGGCCAGATCTTCCTGATATTTTTTCCCTAATGGAGCTACAGAATTTATGACCAATTCCACAGCTTCGGCAAAATCCATTTTGATATCGACCTCTTGCACTAAAGGAACATGGAGGTCATACATATGAAGCTCGTCATACCCCAGCAATTTTTTACGCAGCGCCATATATTTATGGAGAACCGGGAGACCTCTGCGCACAGACTCGATCAATTGATGGTAAACCTCAGTATCGATCTCATGGGGGAAAAGAGCAGCCTTGAGGCAAGATTCGTAATTCCTCGCCCTTGCTTCAAAGACTTGACTTTGCATCTGCCCCGAAATCAATTCGCACAATGTATTTTCGAAGCTCGCAAAGGTACTATGTAAAGCTTTATATGAATTTTCCCGTAAAGTGCGATCTCGACTTCTCATGAATAAGTTATAGGTACCGTGTGTGAGTTCATGAGAATCTCCTTGGCTATCCACGACACTGCCAAATTTAAGATCAGCATTATTTAAAGCGCCAAAAGCTTTTGGGGCAGCTCCTAGGGCTCTTCCTGAAAGAGCCAAGAGTCTTTCCTCCCGTTCCGGCAAAGTATGGGGCCGCAGGCGTCGAATGCGTTCTAAAGAAATTCGAAAGTCTTTAAGAAGAGGATCTTCAAGAAAAGAGATCATCGTGGCATCTGCAATCTCCTGAATTTCCGGTTCTATCCAGGAAGTCTCTAAGCGAAATGCATGGAGATAGCCTATAATTTTTTCATAGGCATCTTTATAGGTAGTGGCTGCGATATCTTCATCATGCTTAAGGTGGGCATAAGTATAGAGTTTACTCAGCTTTCGGTCGATTTCACTCACCTCTCGGAGGCATTCGGCAAGTTGACTTGCCCCACTGCCCAATCTCCCCTTAAACTTGGCGAGTTGCGGCCACCGCTCTCCTTCTTTTTCCGGACATACTCTTCGAAAGTCATTATTCCATTCTTGTTCTTGAGAATAAAGAGCTTCAACATTCCATCGGTCCTCGAGGGCCACATCCACGCGTTCGATCGCCATAAACTCTCCTTAATTAAAGACCCCTACTCAATTAATTTCTGTAAGAGGGTGTATCAAAAGTAAATTTAAATCGATTTTCTAAGCTTTTTGAGTAGCTTTTCGATTTCAAAATAGATGGATAATATCAACTGCGTATATTAACCATCTATTTTGAATTGAAAAGCTGCCAAAAATGCTCTCAAAAACGAAACCCTGACTCAAGTTCTGTCTCTTAAAGCGATGAAATATTTCTTTTCATACACCCTCTAAGGCTTTGGGATTATCCACAATTCCTCTTGACTGTCAACTCCACAGCTAGGTTAAAAATTTTAATTTGCCACACCTATTTTCCTTCTACACAGGAAGCAAAAGGAGATTTTTTAGCACTCGTCAAAGTATATTGCTAAAAAAAGTCTTATTCGCTACAATCCATCGCAGAAAAACAGCATCTTCCGAGTTACCTAACAAAGCGATGCAAACCTGCAATAGCTTGTTATTGATAATTTGAATGATGCATGAAAAACTACCGTTATCACAGGAGTTAAGGAGAAACAAAATGACAGCACAACAAGCCACCGGAAAAACTACCCTTAAACCTCTTGGCAATCGCGTTCTAGCAAAACGCCTCGAAGAACAAGAGACTCTCAAGGGAGGAATTATCCTTCCCGAAACTGCCAAGAAAAAACAAGAAACAGCCACAATTGTCGCTGTAGGAACTGGTAAAACCACCGCTGAAGGGAAAACTCTTCCTATTCCTGTTAAAGTAGGCGACACCATCCTCATGGACAAATATGCAGGACAAGAAGTGACAATCGAAGACGAGGATTTTGTGATCCTTCGCGCAGACGATATTATCGCGGTCATTCAATAAATTAATACTTGTTAAGGAGTTTTCCCATGGCACCTAAAAATATCATGTTCAAAGAAGAGGCCCGCCAAAAAATCCTCAAGGGCGTGCGCGCATTAGCTGCTGCAGTCAAAGTCACTCTCGGTCCCAAAGGACGCAATGTCGTCATCGATCGTTCTTATGGTGCTCCTCATATCACAAAAGACGGTGTGACCGTTGCCAAAGAGATTGAGCTCGAAGACAAGCACGAGAATATGGGCGCTCAAATGGTTAAAGAAGTGGCTAGCAAGACAGCTGACAAGGCTGGAGACGGCACCACGACTGCGACCGTTCTTGCTGAAGCGATCTATAGCGAAGGATTACGCATGGTAGCAGCGGGCGCTAACCCGATGGAGATCAAGCGTGGAATCGAGGAAGCGGTAAAAGAAACATCTGCACAGCTCAAAAAATTGAGCAAACCGATTCAAGATCGCAAAGAAATCGCCCAAGTTGCCACAATTTCCGCTAATGGTGATGTAGAAATCGGTGAAATCATTGCTAAGGCAATGGAGCGTGTAGGTAAAGATGGAACTCTCACTGTTGAAGAAGGCAAAGGTTTTGAAACAACGCTAGATGTTGTAGAAGGAATGAACTTCGACCGCGGTTACCTCTCTTCTTACTTCATGACAAATGCAGAATCTCAAGAAGCTGTTCTAGAAGATGCAGTGGTTCTGATTTATGATAAAAAAATCTCCGCGATGAAAGAATTCTTGCCACTCCTGCAACTCGTTGCAGAAAAAGGTAGTCCCTTCCTCATCATAGCCGAAGACATAGAGGGCGAAGCTCTTGCTACTCTCGTAGTTAACCGTCTGCGTGCAGGCCTAAAAGTCTGTGCTGTTAAAGCTCCAGGATTTGGCGATCGCCGCAAAGCCATCCTTCAAGATATCGCTATCCTCACAGGTGGTCAGTTTATCAGCGAAGAACTCGGTCTCAAGCTCGATTCCGTTACAATCGATATGTTGGGTAAAGTCAAGAAAGCGGTAGTAAAAAAAGAAGAAACTACTCTTGTAGATGGAGCTGGTAAAAAAGCAGCCATCCAAGAACGCATTGCTCTTATCAAACGTCAAATCGAAGAGACAACCTCTGATTATGATAAAGAAAAACTTCAAGAACGTCTTGCTAAACTCACTGGTGGTGTAGCTATCATACGCGTGGGTGCTGCGACTGAAGTTGAGATGAAAGAGAGAAAAGATCGAGTTGACGATGCTCAACATGCGACAAAAGCGGCTGTTGAAGAGGGTATAGTCCCCGGTGGGGGCGCAGCTCTTATACGCTGCCTACCAGCTCTTGAAAAATTAGCTGCCACATTAACAGGCGATACAAAGCTCGGTGTCGAAATTGTCATGAAAGCTATTAGTTGGCCTTTACGCCAAATAGCAGAAAATGCAGGCAGAGAGGGTTCTATCGTAGTACAGAAAGTGGCATCGATGCAGCCTAACGAAGGTTGGAATGCACAAACAGATGCCTATGGTAACATGTATGAGATGGGTGTTGTCGATCCTACTAAGGTCGTTCGGTGCGCCATTGAATTGGCAGCTTCTATCGCGTCTCTTCTCCTGACTACAGAAGCTATCATTACAGAAGATGCTGATGAAAAAGCACCTAATCCCGCAATGCAAGGAGCGGATTACTAATCTTCTTTTCCGTTTCCATCCAGGCGCCGCTCTTCTGCTCGAAGAGAGGCGCTTTTTTTTATCTTAAAAACACAAATTTTCTTAATTAAAAACTCAATTCTCGAATGGCAAATAGTTTTAACTATTAATCAGATTATATTTTTATTTTTCTTTGTTGCGTTCATAATAGCAAGTTTTTATTCTGCGGATTAGACACTAACCCGGAACTTAGCGCACACCTATGAAAAAAATCATGAGCAGCATTATCGGTCTATTTATTCTAGTCGTTGTTGTCGGTGTATTGGTTATTTTCTTTGGCTGGTCCCGTGTACCTGACATCTTAGCAAGCCGCTTGAGCGATAAACTTAAAGTCCAAGTCTCTATTGATGACATTCATTTGACCTCTCATACAATCGATATTCAAAAATTAGAAATTGGAAACCCACGCAAATATACTTTGCCTCGCGCTTTCTCTGCCGAGCAAATTCTCCTTTCCGCACCGCTAACAAATTATCTTCGCGATCATGTAATCATCGACCATCTCGAGCTCGATAATATTTATCTAGGATTAGAGTTCGATTCTTTCGGAAATAAAAATGGAAACTGGACCGTGCTCATGGCCAATTTGAATGAAAGCTCAGAGCATTCCAGCAAACAAAAAAGCGTCCTCATCAAGACTCTTATTTTAACCAATATCGATATCACCCTAGCCTATCGCGATGGCAGCAGGGCGCCGAACAAGCTTAAAAGAATCAAACGTCTCGAATTTCATGATGTGACAAGTGATAAAGGAATACCGACTGAAGAGATTACCCGCATTATTATGCGCGAAATGCTTAAATCGGTCTTTACTCTAGAAAATCTAGGAAATATGGTAGAGGGCTTCTTGGAATCCCCCCAAAAAGGTATAGAGAATGTTCTTAAACCTCTAAAGGGGCTTTTCAATTAATGCGGTAGCTTTCTTCTTTTACGGGCTGTGTATTGTGACATCCATTGATAGGCTGGGTCACGTACAGCAGCAGCTTTGTCTGGATATCGATCAAGATGCTTTTTCCATACAGTAGGATTATTTCTTGCTACTTCTCGATCATAGTAACGATCTAAGGCGTCTGGTTTAGTTACATCGTGCGTTAGAGTAGCATGGCGGACGTAAGTCTCTTCGCGCTGTTTAGCTTTAAGAAGATCACGTGCAGTAATGGCGTGGGCAATTTCTTCATCAGAAGTAAAAAGCTTTTCCATGTACCTTTTTACTTTTTTTACACATGCAGAAAAAGCATCTTTAATCATCTGTGTTAGGGAGAATTCTTGCTTCTCACCGATGCTTTCATCATTTCCTATAGCAAAGTCTACCGGAAGGTCGCCACGAATTTTTGCAGAAAAACGGCCCGTATTTTCTTCCCAAACAGTTACATCCCAATCTCGCCCTACTGCAGGCGGTATGATAGCCTTAGAGTTGAAGAAATCAGAGGTGATACAGCTGGATTTTGAACTAGGTGCATCTAGGAGAGAAACAGAAGCAACTCCTAGGGATTCAATTCTATTTGTAATAATTACCTGAACATTATTAATTATAAATATTATTATAACTAATTATGTTTAATTTTTCAATAATAAACTATTAACTCTATTATCTAAAATTATGTACAAATTACTAAATATAAAAAAACTTAGAACTCCCATTCAAGGCGGAAGTCCCCTTTATTACCGATGAAATCCGGCCCGAATTCCCCTCCATAACGGAAAGATAAGGAAAAATTATCAATCTTTGTCGATATATCTAAGCCCACAGAAGCACGATTTGACGATCTATAGAAGCTTCTAGCTGTGAAAGTCCCCTGCTCACCGATTAAGGACGCGACATAATTTTTTCTAAAGACGGGAATATCGCTTACAAAACTTATCCATGCACCCGGCGACCAACATCCCCGATCGGTCTTGTAGGCACGAGTAACATAAAGACCCTCTTCGAGACGCAGCATACACTCGTTTTTAATATGAACACTTAAGTCCAAACTTTCAGCCCCATGCTCTTGATACCCCTCTTGATGTAAATAAGAGAGGTCCGCACAGGCAAATGGCTGCAAGACAACCTGACTGCGATAAAAATCCACACTGAATCCTAAATGGGCGTCGAGGTCATATCCATGGTGTTTATTTTTGGCCGTTCTGTCTAACCCTGAAAAATGGATGTGGCGATGTACATCATAATAGTCCCATCCTCCAAGAAGCGCAGACTCGATATACCAACGATCCCATAACCAATCGGCATATAGACCAAGAAATCCACTGTAGATACGAGTATTTCCTATGTTATTATTCCACTTAAGATAGGTGTCACTTCCACCAATGCTCAAACCAAGCGCCGTATTATTCTCGAAAACATAATCACCCCCCAGCATCAGACCACCTGTAGACGCATGAAACCCTCTTTGACCACCGGTATGCTTTTGATTGATAAGAAAACCAAAAGGTTCTAACCAGAGAGTGGAGTTTTCGCAAGGAAGTGATAATTCAATACGATGACAACAGAGCTCTGTTGGGTGACGAGCCATTGTGGAGGAAATAAAAGCACGAATATTACTATTCACAACTTCATATGCACCAAAAAGGGCGGGGTGCAGCTGATCAAGAGCCTTGGTAAGCTCTTCTTGGTTAAGCGGGCTTAAAAAATTGGCAATAACATTGATTAGATCTTGCTGAGCGGGAATGGCAAACCCATTGTTAAAATAGGTTTGACTTTCTAAATACAATTCCACTTTACGTGGGTTATATTCGGTTACAGTTTCTTGTGAAAAAAACTGATTACTCGTAATGCCGAGAAGGACACGTGTGGGATTTATAGCAGGATCATAAATAATTCCGATCTGTAATGTGGGATCTAAGACCACTAAATTCGAAAATGCACCTACAACCCCTGAACTTCCCGCCGTATCAATAACCGTATAAACATGAGATCCAGCAAAAAAAGACCCTGGTAGAGGGTTAACCGTTAATGTCCCGTTGAGGAAAGCATCACCGGTAATAGCATTAAGATCGCTGCTTCCTGTATCTGAAATGTCGATCTGAAGATTTCCCGGCGCGTTTTGTGTGTAGTCTCCTGCAATCGACAGCGTCCCGACCGAATTGTTCCCGGGAGAGACGCGCCCATTGTTGGTGACCGAGCCTACAGTACCAGTTCCAATAAGGGTTCCTGCTTCGTTAACAGTAATAGGAACGAGGAAAGATCCATCAACTCCTAAAGTCCCTCCATTGACAAGGGCATTGCCAGCAAAAGTCGTATTGGATACGATTCTTAATAAGCCCGTATTTGTTTTAGCCAAGGTGCCTGTTCCAGTAATATTCCCTTGCCAATCTAATTCATTCCCTGCAGTGACCGCAACGGTCCCTGTATCTCCCGTTGGAATTGTCAGGGTCCGTAAAGTAGAAAATGAGCCTGTTGCAAGAAGACTTCCTCCCGTGATTGTCAAAGTTCCTGCGTTGCTCCCTAAATTAGGATTGGTTGAGACACTGAGTGTTCCTGCATGGATGGTAGTACCTCCCGAATAAGTACTCGCCCCTTGAAGTGTTAAGGTGCCCACTCCATCTTTAACAAGCGAACCACTGCCTGTGATAACTCCAGCAAAAATAGACGAGACAGCCGTATTGACATCGAGTGAAGTAGTGCCAAGGTTGAGGAAACTCGTAGGACCCCCTCCACTCAAACTTCCGATTGTCAATGTAGTCCCAGTAAATCCTGTTAAATCAAAGATAGCTCCTGCTGGTGCTAGAGCTACACCCCCAGGAAGAGAAGAAGTAAGATTGCCTGATAGGGCAAGAGTGCCGGCATCGATTCTGGTTAAACCTGTATAGGTATTGGCCCCAGCTAAGGTTAGCTTGGAGGTCCCTTGCTTGATCAAAGAGCCCCCACTACCGTCAATGCTTCCTGAATAAATTGTACTGACAGTAGCTTTTGTGATCAGGGTATTACTTCCCAGGTGAATAGAGGATCCTGTTGCCCCTATGAGATTACCTATAGTGACAGCGTTTCCTGTGTAGGCTGTTATGTCAAAAACTCCAGTTGCACCTATGTTGACAGCTTCAGAGAGAGAAATTGTGCCATTACCAGAAATTCCCAGGGTCCCGTCGGTAATCGCCGTCACACCTGAATAGATGGCATTCGAGGCAAATATCAGAGTTCCTGGGCCTGCTTTAGTAAATGAACCATTTCCTGTAACTGTTCCTGTAATGGTTGCATTAACCCCACTATCGGTTTGGACTACCGCCGTGCTTGCATTATTAATGAGGATACTATGTGTAAGAGAGGCCGTCCCAAAAGCGGTAAGGAGTTCGAGTGTTCCTCCTCCAAAGGTAATAGTTCCACCATTGCCTAAAGCGCTGTTGTCGCCAATTTGAAGCAACCCCGCATTAATGTTCGTCCCACCCGAATAGAGATTGTTCCCTGTAAGCTGTAAAGTCCCCACTCCACTCTTAATTAAAGAACCGCTGCCAGAGACTACACCGCTATAAGTTGCAGCAACACCTGTATCTGTTTGAATCGTACCACTTGAATTTAAAGTAATAACACGTGGAGATGTTGCGGTGCCATAGGCAGACAATAACTCTAAAATGCCCCCATTAAATGTAAGCGCTCCGGAAGCCTCCCCTAAGGCATTATCATTCCCTATACTCAATGTCCCGGCATCCAGGGTAGTGCCACCTAGATAGGTATTGACCCCTCCAAGACTAACCACTCCACCTCCTGTTTTTCTTAATCCCCCTGCTCCAGATAATACCCCACTAAATACTGAGGTTCCAGTATCTGCTTGAATGGTTTCGCTACCCGTATTTAAAACGACATCACGCGCGCTATTAACTCCTGCTAGTAATTCCAATGTACTCGCATTGCTAATGCTAAGACCACCACTAGTATTACCCAAATTTGTATCACTAGATATTTGGAGAGTCCCACCATTGAGCAGGGTTCCTCCCGAATAGGTGTTAGTACCTGTTAAATTAAGGGTGCCGTTGCCACTTTTAGTTAGAGTGCCTGTTCCCGTGAAGGCCCCACTGAATTGTCCTGTAACGCCTGCATCGCTTTGGATTGTCCCACCCCCAGAATTTAGCAAAACGTTCCTAGACGAATTCATACTCGCAAGTAGCTCAAGAACTCCGCTATTAAAGGTCACCAAAGTTCCACTACTTCCTAAAGACGCATCTGCATTTATTTGGAGAGTTCCACCATCGATCGTTGTACCGCCCGAATAGGTGTTGGTATGTGTTAACGCAAGAATTCCCGGACCTTCTTTGACAAGAGCGCTACTACCTGATACTGATCCACTAAATGTCGCGGCTACACCACTATCCGCAATAATCGTTCCACTTGAATTGAGTATGACATTACGTGTTGAAGTAGCGGTTCCATATGTCGAAAGAAGTTCTAGAGTGCCTCCATTTAAAGTAACATTTGCTTGAGAGCTGCCCAAAGAACTTTCATGACCAATTTGGAGAATGCCAGCATTGATACTCGTTCCACTAGATCCACTGCCATATGTATTCATGCCTGTTAGAGCAAGAGTTCCTGGGCCTGCTTTAATAAAGGACCCAGCACCGGACACAACTCCTGTAATTGTGACATCCACGCCCGTATCTGTCTGAATGGTCGCCGTACTAGCATTACCGATGATGACATTATGCGGAAGAGAACCTGTTCCAAAAGCTGTAAGGAGTTCGAGTGTTCCTCCTCCAAACGTAATATTTCCCCCCGTCCCTAAACCACTGTTATTACCAATTTGCAATAAACCTGCATTGATCGTCGTTCCGCCGGAATAGAGATTGCTCCCTGTCAGCTCCAATGTCCCAGGGCCTGCTTTAGTCAACGACCCACTACCCGAGATTATCCCACTAAAAGTAGCAGCCACACCTGTATCTGTTTGAATCGTACCACTTGAATTTAAAGTAATAGCGCGTGGAGATGTTGCGGTGCCATAGGTAGACAATAACTCTAAAATGCCCCCATTAAATGTAAGCGCTCCGGAAGCATCCCCTAAGGCATTATCATTCCCTATACTCAATGTCCCGGCATCCAGGGTGGTGCCACCTAGATAGGTATTGACCCCTCCAAGACTAACCACTCCACCTCCTGTTTTTCTTAATCCCCCTGCTCCAGATAATACCCCACTAAATACTGAGGTTCCAGTATCTGCTTGAATGGTTTCGCTACCCGTATTTAAAACGACATCACGCGCGCTATTAACTCCTGCTAGTAATTCCAATGTACTCGCATTGCTAAT
>JABDCS010000003.1:80765-118700 GCA_013288005.1 Chlamydiota bacterium
GTATCTGCTTGAATGGTTTCGCTACCCGTATTTAAAACGACATCACGCGCGCTATTAACTCCTGCTAGTAATTCCAATGTACTCGCATTGCTAATACTAAGACCCCCACTAGTATTACCCAAATTTGTATCACTTGATATTTGGAGAGTACCACCATTGAGCAGGGTTCCTCCCGAATAGGTGTTAGTACCTGTTAAATTAAGAATTCCGTTGCCACTTTTAGCTAAAGTACCTGTTCCAGAAAAAGTACCACTGAGATGACTTATAACACCTTCATCCGTTTGGATTGTTCCTCCTCCAGAATTGAGCAAAGCGTTCCGAGAAGAATTCATGCTCGCTAGTAACTCGAGTACAGCTCCTCCAAAAGTCAGGGAAGTTCCCGTACTTCCTAAAGACGCATCTGCATTTATTTGGAGAGTTCCACCATTGATCGTTGTACCACCCGAATACGTATTTGTATTCGTAAAGGCTAAAGTCCCTGGACCTTCTTTGATAAAAGGACTGCTACCTGATACTAATCCACTAAATGTCGCGACTACACCGCTATCCGTAATAATCGTTCCGCTAGAATTGAGTATGACATTACGCGTTGAAGTAGCAGTTCCATATGTCGAAAGAAGTTCTAGAGTCCCGCCATTTAAAGTAACGTCTGCTCGAGAGTTCCCTAAAGAACTCTCATGACCAATTTGGAGAATACCTGCATCGATACTCGTTTCCCCAAAGTCACTCCCATAGGTATTGCTTCCTGTTAAAGCAAGAGTACCTGCTCCAGTTTTCGTTAATCCATCCATGCCTCTAAAAACACCACTGAATACAGAAGTCCCAGTATCCGCTTGGATTACACCCCCACCAATAGTAATGGTCCCATCCCGGCTATTACTAATTGGAGCCAAAAGCTCGAGTGTCCCACCGCTTAAAAAAGTCAGGTTACCCCCAACTCCTAAATTAGAATCTGTCGAAACCTGGAGAACACCGCCTGAAATTACCGTTGCACCCGTATAAGTATTATTGGCCGTTACTTTAAGAGTTCCAGGACCGCCTTTTCCAAGCCCAGCGATTCCAGAAAGAATACCGCTAAATGTCGACATCCCACTGTCAACTAGGATTCGACCAACATTCCCTTCCGAATTGAATATTAAATTGCGACTACTATCAAAGGGCGTTAATTGTTCCAGAGTGCCCCCACTAAAAGTGATATCGCCTGGACCTAGATTATTATCCGCAGAGACTCGTAAAACTCCGAAGTTGTTGATATAAGTACCCCCGGTGTATTGATTCACACCCGATAAAGTAAGAGGGATATTCAGAGCGTCCGTATCGACAACTAATCCTCCTCCAGAAGACAACCCATCTGCAGCAATTATACTTGAAATCGTGAGGGGTGCGGTTAAAGAAAAGGTTAATGTTCCTCCCGACATAAGAAAAATATCAGGGCCTGCAGCAAGACCAATCGTCCCCCCGTCTGCAGGAGCGCCAGCAAAAACACTATTTCCAGAAAAAGAAACACTATTGCTTAAAGTTAATGATCCCCCTGCTCTTACAAAAACAGCGCCACCAAAACCAGCACCTCCTCCTCCGCCACCTGACATAGGCCCGGCTATTCCACCAGCTCCGCCTGTTCCTCCTCCATAGATGGAGGTCCCGCCAGCTGTTCCTCCACCACCGCCACCTCCAGCTCCAAACCCCCCTTGACCGCCAATAGGACCTGTAGGGACTGCATTACCAAAACCGCTTCCACCACCACCACCACCGAATCCTCCTGCACCCCCCTGTCCACCACCACCTTGTGAAGTAGAAACAATGACAGAACGATTTCCCCCTCCACCACCACCACCGCCGCCGCCAAACTCAGCCCCTGCACCCCCTGCACCTCCTATTCCCCATAGACTAGGCATTGCTGATGCTGCCGAAGCGCCACCTCCCCCGCCGCCAGCACCTTGTCCACTACTCACCCCAGCACCACCTGCGCCTCCATTTACGGCTGTAGTTGTGCTATTGCCTCCAATACCCCCAGCGCCTCCGGGTCCTCCTCCTTGCCCCCCAACCCCGCCAACAGTCGAAGAAGAGGGATTCATACCCGAGCTTCCTACCTGAATTTTTCCACCACCACCCCCTCCACCTGTTCCTGCCTGGCTATCGGGTAATTCGCCACTTTCTCCACCAGAACCTCCATTGCATGCACCCCCTCCACCTCCTCCTGCATTGAGAGCGCCACCTCCGCCACCTCCACCTCCCCCTTCAGCTTCGTTATTCGAGAAAGCCACATTCGTGATACTTACATGGGCTGTGCTGCCAACAAAGATTCCTCCTCCCGCTCCTAAACCACCACCCCCTCCACCGCCTCCCGCTCCATTGACTTGACCATTCCCTCCGTCACCGCCTTTCGCAAGGGTATTTTGCATCGTTAATAAACTGAAATTCTGGATGGAGACATTTCCTTGTGTGATGAATAAAGCGCTACCTTTTGTACCACCCCCATCTAAAACCACATTTAAATTACCTCCATCCATTGTTAATGGGGCACCGGCATTCAGATTAATAGGAGGAAAACCATTGATGATGGGTAATAGATAGGTGCCGCCTGCAGTGAATTGAATCGTATCGCCTCCTGCAGGATGTATATTGACTTGGTTGATTGCATTCAGGAGATCTGAAGAAGTTGCTACATTATAAGTTGTTGACTCACTATTACTCGTGATCGAACAATAGAAAGCCGTGAGCAAGAAAAGATGGAGAGAAGAGAAAGGAGAATTTTTCAAAATGGCCTCACGATAAGAATCCTAATTGTAGAATGATCTTTTACTATTAATGGATAAAAAATGCCTTCTCTTTCATCATGATCGTATCCGTTAATTTTTATTAAAATCCTTAGATTTACTTTACTCCCTATCATGACGACTAAAAAAATTTCCCTTTTTTCACTTGTTTTACTGATTACGGCTGCTATAGACAGTATTCGCAATTTGCCATCATCTGCTTTATTTGGCAGCGCATTAATTTTCTTTTTTATCTTTGCCGCCATAGTTTTTCTTATTCCCACCTCACTTGTAGCTGCAGAATTATCTGCTTTATTTCCTGAAAAAGGTGGAGTCTATCACTGGATTAAGCAAGCCTTTGGAGAAAAAACGGCCATGCTTGCGATTTGGCTGCAATGGATCAATACGATGGTGTGGTATCCGACGATTCTTTCTTTTATCGCAGGCACCGCTGCTTATTTTATCGACCCGCATCTCGCCCAAAATAAAGCCTATCTCGTCACCGTTATTCTGATCGTTTTCTGGACATTGACAATAGTGAACCTGTATGGACTCAAAGTTTCGGCAACTGTCAATACGATCTGCGCGATTATCGGCATGGTTTTCCCAATGCTGCTCTTGCTCGTGCTAGGGGCAATATGGGTTTTAAGTGGTCAACCCCTACAAATCGATGTCAATGCCACTACCATCTTCCCCTCTCTTGATAACTCCACAAGTTGGATATCGTTGATTGCCATTATGGCATCTTTCTTGGGGATGGAACTAGCTGGTGTGCATGTAAATGATATACGCAATCCTCAACGCAATTTTCCTAAAGCCCTCTTCATTGCAAGTGCTTTTATCCTTTTCACGATGCTTTTCGGCTCATTAGCTATTGCATTTGTGCTGCCTGCTAATGAAATCAATTTAGTAGCGGGGGTGATGCAGGTTTTCACCAATTTTTTCCATGTTTTTGGAATGGATTGGAGCATTCCTATAATGACTGTTCTTATCGTTGTAGGCAGTATTGGGGGTATGATCAACTGGCTGATTTCGCCGGCAAAAGGGCTTTTACATGCTGCTGAGTTTGGCTATATGCCTAAGTTTTTCTCTCAAAAAAATAAACACGGCGTTGCTTCACGTATTCTTCTTTCACAGGCGATTCTCGTAAGCGTCTTTTGTTTGACCTTTTTACTTGTACCTAGCGTGAATGCCTTTTACTGGTTTTTAACCGCGTTGAGTACAGAACTTTACATGATTATGTATGTGCTCATGTTTCTTGCGGCTTTAGTCCTTCATTACAAACATCACCATCGGCCTGTAACTTTTAAAATTCCAGGGAAGCATATCGGGATGTGGACGACCTGTTTACTGGGATTATTCGGCTGTGCGATAACTGTGATTGTCGGGTTCTTCCCCCCCGATAATATTCACATCCAAAGCACGGGACAATACGCCCTATTCATTGGATTAGGAAATGTCGGACTTATTGCTCCCGTCTTCCTATTTTATTATTATAAGAAAAAGACATTTCCTACTTGAACCTCTCTTAAAATTTATTAGAGAGGTTCTTAGACTATTTCTAGAGATTAACGGATATCTTTATTTAGCTCTTGATAAAGCGATTTTGCTCCTGCTGGAGGAGGTACTTTACCGGAAAGCAATTCACTTGCTGTTACAGGTTTCTTGTAATAGGTTTCATTCGCTTCATTGCGTACAGCAAAGACAGTCTGTTCAAGAGAAATCCCCATGAATAGCCCTTTGGTTAGACTATAAGAATAGACATCGGCTTGTTTTGGTAACACAACTCCAGCTTCTAGCGTTCTACCCACAGGACCAGCGGCAGCACTGACATCGATACCGAGACTCAATGAAGCCATTTTGGCAAATTTATCGACGGTTTCCCGGCTATTTAAAATAAGAACCAAATCATTCACTTCTGCTCCAATTTGGATACCAATACCTGCCCCTCCCACACCTACCGCAGATGGGGCTGACCACCCCTTAACTGTTTTGGCTAAGACAATCCCGGTTCCTCCCATTCCACTTATCCCTGCACCCGCTTTGATAGTCCGCAGAATAACAAGACCTTGGGCGTTCTTTAAAATTTCACTTGGGATCGTCCCTTCAGGAATTTTTGCCATTTCCCTTAATGTTGTGGTCGCATTGTCAATATCACTTTGAAGACCATCTCCATAGAGTGAAGCTGAACAGCAAAACAACAGAGTGAACAACTTTTTCCACATACGAGCACCTCGTTTCTTTTTACCACTCTCTATCACGAGAGCGATAAGAGAGCAATGGTCTCGACGTGGGCAGTTTGAGGGAACATATCAAAAGGTTGGACGCGTTCTAAATGGAAACAATCTTGGCAAAGCAACGCTAAATCCCGAGCCAAAGTAGCGGGATCACAGGATATATACACGATTTTTTTAGGCTTAAGAGTCTTTAATTTCGAAAGAAGGCTTGGATCGCACCCTTTCCGCGGAGGATTGAGAATAACGACGTCAATTTCATTCAATGTCGTAATGAACTCTTCTGCAGGCGCGCAATGGAATACAGCATTGGTAATCTTATTGCGCAAGGCGTTTTCTCGAGCATCATTTATAGCGGCTGGCACACATTCTACTCCGATAACCTCTTTAGCATGCTCGGCAAAAATTAAGGAGAGCGTTCCTACACCACAATAGGCGTCTAATACCTTCTCTTCGCCCTGCAAAGCTGCACATTCTAGAGCATAGGCATAGAGTTTTTGCGCTTGAGAAGGATTCACTTGAAAAAAAGAAGCAGGAGAAACTTTGAACTTTAGTCCATTTATAGATTCTTCGATGTGATCTATTCCTGCAAGAGTATGAAAGTTACCACTTAATACCGTATTGCTGGAAGAAGGGTTAATATTCTGCACCACCCCACGAATCTGAGGCAATTTTTTCATAAGGTTTTCTGCAAAAGCAGTAAGAGCAGGTGTGTTTTTATGTTTAGTCACGAAAACAACAAGAACTTGCTCTGTGTGGATAGCGGTTTTAATCAAGACATGACGAATTTCTTCAAGAGGGTTTGCTTGTAAATAAATGCGAATGCATTGAAATGCTCTTTCTCCTAATTCGCAATGAATGTGACATCTCTCAATCGGAACAATATCGTGTGTGTTGTGGGCATAAAGACCCAATTGGCTGTCCACTACGGGCAACTGAATTTTATTCCTATAGGCGAGTGGTCGTGGAGAGGGCTGACAGGGGCTAACTTCACAGCCGGGCAGTTTTCCAATACGATGAAGCGCATCCACCACTCTCTGGCGTTTGGTTTCTAGTTGTCCCGCATAGGTCATATGCATTAACTGACAGCCCCCACATTTACCAAAAAGAGGGCAAACAGGTTGGACCCGATGAGAAGAAGGAGCCCCTGGACTTATTAGCCTAGCACGACCAAAGTTTTTGCGTTTTTCGTAAATTTGGGCATGGGCAATTTCGCCCGGTAAAGCTCCTTCTACAAAAATCGTGTAGCCATAAAAAGACCCCACGCCTTCCCCGTGGATACCAAGACGTTCGATACGAAGATCAATTTCTTTGCCTATTTCTGCATCCATGACGAAGTGATCAATTATTTTTTAATTAGATTTCCATAAGGTAGATAGTTTCACCTACTTTAATAAAAAACGCCATTGAATAGAGAGGGTGAAGTAAAAAACAAATTTTATCTATTAGTATTCAAAGCCAACTATATAGAAAGCCCAGAAACCAATAATCAAATGGGAAAGAGAGACCCCTAAGAGTGTGCGATGACGCGCAAAGAGCCATCCCCACAGAAGTCCAGGAATGAAAGCCATAAAAGGCATAAGCCAGTGTAAAGGCTGATGTAAAATAGCAAAAAAAAGATTACTAATTACGACAGCCAATAGTGTACGGTTTCTTCCACTCAAGCATCTTTGCAAAGAAGTTTGGACAACCCCTCGAATGACAAATTCTTGTAAAGGGGTTGAAATGATATAAAATATCATCGCGATTTTAGCCAAAGTAAGTGGTATCTCGGGAGCGTCCCACCACTTCCAAATAGATTTTTTTATGGGGACACCATAAGTCTTTATACCAAAGCCAAAAACCTTTGCCCCTTCGTAACTCGCTACAGTCTCAACAATCACCCATTTAACGACGACGATCAGAAACATGAAGGACAAAGTGACAATCATGGATTCAAAAAGGGATTTTTTCCAGTCATGAAGAGTCAATCCATAACTGGATAAGGGATATTCGCTCTTTTTAATAACTCGGAAACAATAATAGGAAAAAATAAGAATCAAAGGCATTTCCATGAACATGAAAATACTATTCGTCTTGAAATGACTAAAAAATAAAAAAGAGCTAACAGTCGTCTGGTAGAGAAGAAGGATGATAAAAATTCTCAAAGTGAGAATTCCCATCGCGTTCAGTTTTTTTTCATGCAGAAATTTTTTCTTCTGCACAATCACCATTTCATTCGTTGTCTCCTCTAAGCGTGCAGCAAAATGTGAGGCAAAATTGGCGAGAATTTTAAGAGCAATATCAGGATGCTCTTTCTTCAAATTTCCTAGCTCGAATTCTATAGTATCAACAGGGCTTAAAGCACGCACCGAAGCCGTACGCACGTCTTTGCCAAAAAAAACAATTTCACCGACGATTGCACCCTCTTCTAAAACGTTCACACGATATTCGTTACTTTCCGTGTGCCCATGTTTGAGGATTTCTACTCGCCCTTGTAAAATCACATAAACTTGCGTTCCAGGCTCACCTTCACGAATGAGATATTCATTCGAATTGAAGCTTTTACCCGTTACCCAGTTTCCGACAATAGCAATCTCTTCTGGAGAAAGATCCTGAAAAAGGGGGTTTGTTTCCCAGCTTACACTATGTCTTTGCATATCTTCTGAATAATGATATTCATTATTCAGGGCAATAGGGGAATCTTGTTCAACCTTTAGTTCTGCGCAAATTGACGGACCCAAGCATCAGGCGAAAGCGTCTCGCCTGTAACATGATGGATAAGCTCATTCCAGTTCATCCGATTACCAGGAAAAAACAGCTTATCCTGAAGAAAATGGCCGGCTTTTTCTGAGCAAATTTCTTTAGATCCTGTTACTTTAAGAAGAGTTTCCTCAATCGCAGATGCGAACATCTCGCCCAATAAATAACTGAAATAATAGACCGGAGCGAGGCCGAGATGGTATTTTGCTGCCCAATCATCCTCTCCTTCTCTTCCTTGAGGCCGAGCAATCTTCTGGTATTTTTCGACAAGTGTCCACCAGAGATCATTCAAATCTTGATGGGGATTCTGATAGAGGGAACTTTCGAAATGCGTCATAACAAGCACCCAGCGGCTGAAAATCAGTTGACCGCGATGAAGCCTTGTAGCAGCTTTTTGGATTAAGAGGTCTTTTTCTTCCGATTTCCCTACTAAAGATGAAAGAGAATTATAACGATAAGCCTGCCGTCCTGCAAGCAAGGCCATGGCTTCTGTAGGTATCATGTGAGGGATATCGCGTAATAACCAGGGTAGCTTAGGATCAAACCCAAGATCGTAAATAGCATGACCGAGCTCATGCAAGACTGTCTCTAGCCATTTGATCGTAGGTTTTACATTATTAAGGGTGCGGACATCCCCTTCTCGATCGATATCCATACAGAAAGCATGCTGATTTTTTCCTTCTCGTTCGAACATATCGCTGCGTTGTAAAGTTGGTCCAACATCGAAACCCATTTTCTTATAAAAACTTTGAACGACTTCTGGGATATCCACACCCACAACTAAAGAATCTAGCTCTTTAGCATCCATAGGGTCTTCCTGGCAAAAAGGTTCACTCCATGCCCAGGGGCCTAACTCCTTACGAGCAACTTCAAATCGTTGTGCCTGCGTCTCTTCAGTTTCTTGGATAACTTTTTCATAAATAGAATCCGTTTTTTGTGCGAGATCATCAAAAATACTCAGCAGCCATTCTCCATCCACTTCCTGCAAATCGACTTGCATTTGAAAGTAATTATCATACCCCAGGCTCTTCGCAGCTTTGTTACGTAATGAAACAAGCTCTAAAATTTTTGGAGCTAAGGTTCCTCCAATCTGCTTAGATGCTTCCCATACTTTCTTACGATAGGTAGGGTTATTATCATTCTTCAAGATCTCACGGATGCTATTCTCGGAGAAAGCGACTCCCTCGATCTCGGGTCGAAAATTTGCATAAGATTGGGCAAGTGCGGCCTCTTTCTGCGCAATTTCTTCAACCAGCTCCTTGAGGATGAGGTTTTGTTTAAAATTGCGGATCAACACATTCAATTGCCGTTTCAGTAAAGGATCTTGTATGGAGGAATCTTCGTCCCATTCGAGAAGCTTTTTATAGGTATCCGGATTATTGAACAGCAGTCGATATTCAGTATCTAAATCAGCTTTTAAATCTGCTGCATCTTTATTCCCTGTAGTTTCCAAAATCCAAATAGCTTTATTGAGTTGTGTATTCTTGTTAGAGACATGCGGGATAAAATCTTGAAGGAAGCTTTCAAAAGGATGCACAGAGACCTCTTTGGAAGAACAGGGTTCAGAAATTAAGATCGAAAAGGCAGTGATTGCTGCTGCAATTTGATAAATAGCTCTATACGTAGACAAAATGCTACTCCTTGTATCACAGGATGTTATCTTATTCTCTCTAAAAAAAATGGTAAAGATAGATATGTAAATGGGTACAATTACTCTTCTAAAAATAAAATCTTGGCCTAAAAAAAGTCTTTTGATTATTAGCAGGTTTATACGTTAGTCGTTCAAATTCAAGAGAGGATATATGGTTAAAAAAGCTAAGACATCAGGTAGCAAATCGGGTGCATCTTCAAAAGCTCTCAAAAATGGGAGTGGTAAAGGGAAAATGAAAAAAGGATCTTCAGGTAGTTGCAGCTCTTGCTAACATGAGATTTTTTAAGAAGCTCTACCAAACTCAATGAGTAGAGCTTTTTGGAGATTCTTTTTCCGGAATAGTGTTTGCAATTTTTCTATTGCTTTCGCACTCCTCTATAATCCCTCTTAAGAAAAATTGAATCCAATCATCCCACAGGGCATCTGTTGTGATTGCATACAACTTTTCAAAATAAGCACTGCGATTTCGCTGAAAATATGCACTTAAGTAGACGAGTGGATAGGAGACGACCTTACGTTTATAAAGAAATAAAGGAATGAATGTTCGACCCACCCGTCCATTGCCATCCATGTAAGGATGAATAATGAGAAATTGGGCAAAGGAAATCGCCAATTGAACGAGTGGGTCTTTATCTTCAAAACGCAGGTAACGGAAAAGATTATCAAGTCGATTCCGCATCACATCCAATTTGGGAGGAAAGTAGTAGGCATCTGCGGCTTCACATCCTTCAGGTCCAATCCAATTTTGGCGATCTCGCCATTTCCCTATATCTGCATTGGAGGCAGATCCATCTTTCCTTATGATCTTGTGAAGATGACAGAAAAAGGCACCGGAAAAAGGGCGTGTTTCTACCCATTTTGCCCCTTGGGATAAGGCAGATTGATAATTTTTAAGCTGGGATGATTGATCGCTATCTTTTTGATGGAAAAACTCAAAAGAAGAGCCTTTGGATTTATTGCCCTCTACAGATGCAACCGCTTCTTTTAGCATTAAAAGCGAAAAAAGTTCTTCTTTATTCGCCGTTGTCTGCAAAGTCTCGTCGTAAAGAGCAAGAATTTGGTGGGCTTCTTTTAAAACCTCCGTAAAAGATTCCCACCTTAGAGATTGTAGAGGCAAGATAGCGGGTTCACAGGTCTTAACGTTCATTTAATACGCCCTCTAAGACCACATGTCTTTTAAACGTCTAAAGGCACGATAAGGACGTGAAGGATGTTGGCCATTCCAGTTGGCTTCATCCAGACGACTAATTCGTACCCATGGCTTATTATCAGCTACTGTTGCATGGATGAATTCACCATTTCCTAAACACATCCCAACATGGCGGATTTTATCTTGCTCTCCTCCAAAGAAAACAAGATCGCAGGCTTCTACTTCATGAGCTGCAATTTCTTTGAGTTGAGAATCCTTAATTTGGTCCTTCGCATCGCGCGGGAGCTTTTTTCCCTTGAGCTGTTCTACGAGCATTTGTGTAAATCCTGAACAATCATACTCATTACCAGACTTCCCTCCCCATGCATAGTGCGTGCCTAAAAAGGATTTGCTGAATGCAACTAGTTGTTCTTGGGTTTTTATGGGCTTTTGAGGAGCAATATCTCCTTTTTGAATAAAAAATTCGCTTCCATCAGGAATAGTTACTACAGCCCATCTGGCATCTGAAGTATCACCCAAGTGCAGAGTCGAACCATAAGGAATCGTCATGGCCGGACCATATTCAGTATCTTTTTTTGCGTATAAATAGCCGCCGCCCCTTGCGGTTACTCGTGTAACCTCTTTTCCCTTTTGTAATCGATGAGAAGGCAGGATGGATAGATCTCTTGC
This sequence comes from Chlamydiota bacterium, assembly GCA_013288005.1. Taxonomy (GTDB): domain Bacteria; phylum Chlamydiota; class Chlamydiia; order Chlamydiales; family Rhabdochlamydiaceae; genus JABDCS01. The sequence continues at coordinate 91,968 of JABDCS010000003.1, forward strand.
ACACACCCATCCTTTATAGCCGTCAGATGTTCGAATATTCACCCAGGTAGGAGACAAAAAGCTCATAGAGGTTTTTTCGACTTGAACAGGCTCACCCATAACCGCCTGAGAAACAACTTTTGCGTTGTGGCATGGGGCTTCTCGCATAAGTGCTTTGGGTACATTCACCCGATTGAGCTCTTTTATTTCCCTACGAGCGAGCTCGTGTATAGGCAATAACAAAACAATTACAGCGATAGCTGCTGAAACAGGCAGATTAAGTGTAGCAATAAAGGTGCCTGCTATGATTGTTAAGACAGCTAATGCTACTTGGGTTACTTTATTCGAGGATTGCGATGAATCGGACCCTTTATGTAGTGATGATAGAGTCAAGGGCATTTGCGAATGACTAACGGGACTTTGAATTTGAAGAGGCACGATTCCTCTCTTTTTTTTCTTGTGACTCGCGGATTTAAAATTTTTTACGCGATAGTCAATTCATGTTTAAGACGCTCCATCTCTTCATCAAAAGAAAGCTCTTGGCCATCCATATCGAGATGGTGAAAATCTTCTCCTCGCTGCCTAGCTTCCCGTTGCCCAGCTAGACTAATTTTGCCCAAAGACTTCACACGTTGCACCTCAAAACCATGCATTTCAAATTGCCGAAGTTTAAATTGATTATTCGAAAGAACTACAAGAGTAGGGCTACATCCTAACCAGTCTAAAAGGATAGCCGGAATTTGGTACCCTACTTCCTTATTTTGTCTCCGTGCATCAGCTTGTAAACCAATCGCTTCATACCCTTCTTTAATGGAGGTGTGATAGGTTTGTTCCGTTGTATTTTCAGCCAATTGACGCATAAGTGCACGATTGTAAAGATCCCAGACAAACTCTCCCTCTGTCAAGCCGCTGCCCATTCCAGATTGAGAATCGAGGTGCATCATAATCATTCCCCTTCCATCTTGCATAGGTAAATGCCGACCATTCTTGTAGGAAAATTGCGTCGATACCCATTTTTCAAGGTCCTCATCTTTTAATCCTTCAGGAAGTTGGATCGGATTAAAATGTGCAGCCAGTTCGCGTAAGCTAGACCATTGATAGCAGCAGTTGCATCTTTGCGATCCAAATAAAAAAGAAGGAGGGCATGCGGATTCTGCACGTACTACGACCTGGCCTTGATAGACATTTCCGCTAAGTCCAATATTGACTGTTTCAACACCTAGATCGGGATGATAGACAGAGCATGCGATATGACGTGTGATGTACGAGATAGAGGTAAATGGCGATAAAGAAGCAAATGTCACACCCTTATTCGCTACAATGAGGGCTCTACTTTTTCCATGGAAGGCAACTTGAAAAATTGTCTCCAAATCGACACGCGTTTTGTGAACAGGTAAACAAGGGCCTAACAACTCAATAGCTTTTGAAAAAAAATCGGTGCCTTGTAAATCGACAACTCCAGTACCTTCGCAATAAATGTCTATACTTGCATAAAGAGCTGCTGCTTGCTCCATTCTTGCAATCGCCCGATCTAATTTCATAAGAGCTAACACCTAATCCTTATTGAACCAGTTCCTTTTTACTTCTTCACGAAATGACATAGCTAAATCATAGGCATGAAATTCTCTTTCCCTTTGTATAAATACAGGGTGATGAATTCTTCTGCGTCGCCTTGTGAGAATTGGAGGCAATACATGATGCAACATCTCATGATAAATGACAAACTCGATAAAATGCATCGGCACATGAGAGGCATCTAATCGACGATGAATTTTAATATGTTGGGTACGTTGGTTGTAAGAGCCGAACATGATCCGTGTTCGAGGCTTTGCTTGTTTATTCCCCACCCAAGCAATAGATAGAGCGAGCTTGCCTTCAAAATAACGCTCATTCACCCTTTGATAGATTTCTTGAAGATTGTAATAATCTCCCTTCTGAGTAATAGAGTTCTTCTTATGAGATGCAGAACGTTTGGTAGAACCTCGAGTAGAAGACACCGGATTATCCTTCTTCTTTCTCACATAGGGGGCAAAAAAATCTAAAAATCGCTGTAGTATTGGAATAGTCTTCCTTACAAAAATCTACCTAGATAATAACAGGACTCATCCTTTCATCCAATTTACAGCTAATTCCATTGCAGACCGATTAAGTGTGATTTCGAGATGCTTGACGCCTTCAAGAATTCGTATGGAAGAAGGTCTTTGGAAAATGCGACCAAAAGGTAGAGGATCATTGACTTCATCATCCGAACCAATGAGAAGAAGAAAGGGACATTTTATTGCAGCGATATCTGTATCGTAAGGCTGGCGTGGGTGATAAGAAGCATAAAGGTTGTAAGAATAAGAGAGTGTCTCTCGACCGTCACAAAACTCTGGTGGTTTATTAAAAGTAATCACTTTGCAATTGTTAAACCATCGAATACCCAAAGAATTCAAAAAAGAAAAGGCTGCCATTCTAAGAACTGAAACCTTAGCCCATCCACCACCATCGCCTTTCCTCATAGTAGGTGCTCTAGGAATCACAGGAGAGAGAAGAAGCAAGCCAGCAACCTCATCCCCGTAAGGACCTGCTGCATAGCGTAGAGCGAGCCCACCACCACTCGAATGACCTGCTAAGAAGATCTTCTTTCCTTCCAGGTCAAATGTATTGATAAAATGATAAAGATCTTCTTCTAGTTGCCCAATAAAAGCACAATCCCCTCGCACGCCGCCCGATGAGTAATGGCCTCGAAGATTGGGAACTACAACCTGCCCAGCTCCGTGAATGCTTAAATATTCGGCGAAGGAGTGAAGATATTCACCGTGAGCACTTGAGCCATGCAAAAGGAAAATCACTCGATCTTTATTCATGCTGTCATAAAATCGAAAACTGAGCGGAACACCATCTCTACCAGAATACTGCTGAAGCGGAGGCGCATTTTCAGCGCGCGCTGCAAAAGAGGCATGCCCTAAAACATCGTTAGCCGCCGCCTTAACTGCCTTCATCGCACGGCCATGGCTTGATCAATTTTCATGAAAAAATCATCAGGATCAATTTCGGTCTGCGGATCAATAACATAGGAAGCTTGGGAAAAATTATGATGCAAGGTAATCGAATTCGGCACTGCAAAAGTAATCATTCCTGCTCGAACAGCTGCAAGAAGTCCTGGGCCACTATCTTCAAAAGCAACACATTGAGAAGGAGAAATCCCCAGCAATTTCGCAGTGTGCAAGTAAATATAGGGTTGAGGCTTGTTTACACCTTGAGGATCTTCATAGTCGTCGAGGTCATCTTTTCCAGAGACAATTATCTCGAGATGGGGAAGCAGATCTAAAGACTCAAGGTGGGCAAGAATTTCACTTTTAGAAGCAGCTGATGCAACAGCTAATTTAAAAATTCCCTGAGGTTTTCTTTCGATGAGTTGACGGACAAATTTAAGGGTGCGGCTGACAGGCGGCATTCCTTTCTTTTGAAGCGCCTCGAAAGCCTTATTTTTATGGTCTAAAATCTCTTCCGCTGAATCTAACTGAAATTTTTGCTGAAGTTTTTGGGAAACGATCGTGCCGGATTGCCCCGCCAACGCCATGTATTCCGGCACATTGAGAACCCTTCCAAATTGTTGGAGAGTTGCTTGCCAACTTAATAAGTGAGCTTGTTCACTATCGACGAGTGTACCGTCGCAATCAAAAATAATTCCTATCATACTAATAATTATACAGGAGATCTCAATAGAAAAAAAGCGTAGCGAAGAACATATATTCTCAAAAAAATAGTCATCATGTAAGAGAGGTTAGTAAAATTATTTTATACAAGGTTCTTATGCCCTTAGGAAATACGCCCTCTCAAAATGAAAATCTCGATCCTCTTCCTCCAGGTCTTGTGACAATTGCGGCGGATATTGTTGATAAAGCGACACTTATCGCTTCTAGGGGGTTTTACCGAGATCAAATTCCCGAAGATGACTCACTACGAGAAAAACTAAAAGCGGAAATCAAAGATGATCTTAGATACATACTCCACGAGCTTTTCATTTTTAGTGATTACCAATATGAACTGGCCGAAAGTGTCTTAAAAGCGGTAGAGCAAATCAAACAAGATATTTTAGCTATCGATCGCTATCTCGATGATGACTGGCCTGAATATCCCTATGAATCATTAGTGAGGGATACTAAAAGTCTTTACGATAATCTCGAGAACTAAAATTTTTATAGGCAGGTAAAAAAGAGGACTATCTAATGGCTGGGCATAGATACTCCTCTTCGTAAGAGGATGCTAGGTCTATTCGTGTTCCCAAGCGACTTTAAAACAATTTCCATTTTTCAGAAGTTCGGAAGGCATAGCTTTGACATCGCCATTGCCATTGACCATGGTAATTTGATCATTTACCCAATCGCCATTGCTGATTGAACCACTCTCGCCATTGATAATGGCTGAGCAATAGTTAAAAGTAACAAGTTCGAAATCAGAAAGTGGAAGGATACCGCCTGCATAAGGAGCTTCAACTATCCATTCCGCAGAGGATCTTTGAGCTATACTTAACTTCGTATAATCTCCTGGTACAATCGTAGAAACTCCCTTGGTATGGTTAAACATAACAAGCTTAAAGTTATCCTCCCCTTTGTACCCAATTCTGACGCTGATTTGATCGCCTACTTCAACAGGAAATCCTGTAATTTCATAAGCTCCCATTGGATACATTTCAAACCATGCAAAATTTTGCTGTTCACTTTGGAACCAATTATGTGCAGTACCAATTTGTTCTACTGTTCCATTGGTAAATCCATCTATTCCTACCCATACGGCGCAGTAGGTTGTATCTGGAGTCGCTTCTAGTGCTGGAATGATCCAGCTTCCAGCTGCATAGGTCACCGAACCAGGTTCAGATTTTTGAAAACTGGGAGCTGCTACATATCCACTCCAATTAGAACTAAACGCTCTCGCTCGTGTTTTAAGTCCTTGCTTTCCTTGCGGGTGAATGCGACCTCTGTCAATAGGAGTCAGTGTGCACTGGATTTCCCTCATTTGATTTTCATTTTCATCGGGAAGTGCCGACAAGAGCGTTGTGGATGCGAATACGCAAGCCAACAGAGTACTTAAGACTTTCTGCATAAAAAATCCTCACTAAGCCATTCATCTTTTTTTCAAATAATCTTGGTCAAGCTGATCAAGATCAGGCGGATACTACTTTTTTGAATGCAAAGACTTCAAGGTTTTTTTATTCAGAAACTATTAATAGATCATGAGTTATGTTCTAAGAGGGAGTGTAAAAAATAAAATTTTACTCAATTTTCTGAGCTTTTTTAGCCGTTTATTTTAGAAGATCGATTAAGGAGAAGGGCATCTGCTAAAACAAGTGCCGTCATAGCTTCGATAATAGGGACAGCACGAATGGCTACACAAGGATCATGCCTAGCTGTTTCCGGAAGCTGAAAAGTCGCTCTTTCGCCTTGCAAATTAACAGTCTCTTGCGGTTTTTTGATACTTGAAGTGGGTTTGAAAGCTACTTTAAAAATGAGAGAAGAGCCAGTAGAAATTCCTCCTAAAGTTCCGCCGGAAAAATTAGTGGTAGTGTATACATTTCCCTTTTCATCGCTAGTAAAAGCGTCATTATGCTCTGAACCTTTCATACGTGCTGCCCCAAAGCCAGAACCAATCTCGAAGCCTTTGGATGCAGGAATTGAAAGCATAGCAAACGCTAATAACGCCTCCAGCTTTCGATAAACAGGTTCACCAAGCCCTACCGGAACTTGAGCGATGCAGGTGAGAATGCCTCCCAATGAATCATTTTCCTCTTTAATCTCTTGAATTCTTTGCATAATTTTTTCTGACACGACCTCATCGGGACAGAAAATAGGACTTGCATAGGTTTTGGCGCGAATGTTTTTTAGATGAGTAAGATCTTGATCGGCAATCGCAATTCCCCCAATCTCGGAAACAAAAGCCGTGCACTCGATATCGTAGAGAGCGATAAATTTTTTAGCGACCGCACCTGCTGCGACCCGCGCGACCGTCTCACGTGCAGAGGCCCTTCCCCCTCCTCTATGGTCGAAAATGCCATACTTTTCTAGATAGGTAAAATTAGCATGGCCGGGGCGATACAGATTTTGAATGGGTGTATATTGAGAACTATCGGCATCTTTATTGCGAATAAGAATTGTTAAGGGAGCTCCGGTTGTCTTCCCCTCAAAAACCCCTGAGAGAATTTCTGCTTCATCTGCCTCCTTCCGAGGAGAAGTGTAAGGATTTTTCCCGGGTTGCCGCCAAGCGAGTTGCTCGTTGATATCCTTTGCTGTAATCGCTAATCCAGCAGGACACCCATCAATGACAACTCCCATCCCAGGACCATGAGATTCACCAAATGTAGTAATCCGAAAAATTTCTCCGAAAAAATTAGAGGCCATCTGTACTTCCGATTAATTCTTGTATTTTTAAAGCAATTTCAGAAGGTGTATGAGGATCAACCTCGATCGTCGCATCTGCATATGTTGCATATAAGGGTAGTCGGAAATCATAGAGCTCTTTCGCCATCTTTAAATCTCTAAATAAGGGTCGGGAACAATCTCCAGCCAGTTGTTGGGAGATCTTATGAAATGATGCATGCAAAAAGATGACTTTACTCTCGCCTGCCTTAAAATAATCAAGAATGATTTTATTCATTACGATGCCGCCGCCTGTCGATATCACCTGATTTTTTTTTGAAGCATACTCTTTCGCAATTTCTATTTCCGTCTCGCGCAAAAGAGTTTCTCCCCCTTTTGCAAATACTTCATCCATGTTGTTTGTCTGGGTCTTGTCATAAACAAGTTGATCCATTTCCACACATGTAAGACCTAAAAGTTTACTTAAGTGTTGCGCAACAGTCGACTTGCCTGACCCCATAAAGCCAATAAGTAGGATATTCATTGTAAATTTTTTAAAGCCTCCCAAAAAGCGGGAAAGGTTTTATTCACAACATCAGGATGTCGTATAATCATTCCAGGTAAAATTGTACCGGCAACTGTAAACGCCATGGCTATACGATGATCGTTATAGGTATCGATAGCAGCGGCCTGTGGATCCCCCCCATAAATAGTGAGGGTATCAGGTGTATCCTCGGTACGAATACCCATTTTCCCTAATTCATTTTTAATAGCTAAAACGCGCTCAGTTTCTTTAACTCTAAGAGAGCGAACGCCCTTTATTTGCGTGACACCTTTTGTAAATGCTGCCAGGACAGCCATAGTCATGACTTGATCGGGACAATCCTCCATATTAATATCTAAAGGCGCAAGCTGCTTACCTTGGACGGAAACTGCATTCTCTTCGTACTTCACTACATTGCCCATCTGAGACAAAAAATCTAAAAATTTTCGATCGGCTTGCATCGATGAAGGGTTTAAATTCATTATTGTAAACGTAGATTTAGTTAGAACAGCCATAGCAAAAAAATAGCCTGCACTCGAAAAATCTCCTTCAATCAAGTAGCGCTGTTTTTTATAGAATTGATGAGCTGCGACAAAATAATTGCCATTTTCCTTTATTTCAACCTCTACGCCAGCATCTTGCATTGCCTCCACTGTCATATCGATATAGGGTTTAGAAATTAGAGCTCCCTGTATGTGAATCGTTAATTCGTGTGCTAAATAAGGGGAAATTAATAGGATAGCGGAACAAAACTGACTACTCACATCGCTCTTAAGACCTACAGCAGAACCGAACAAGGTGGAGGAAGAAATTTTAACTGGAAGCTCTCCTTCTTGAACGCAATATTCGATTTTCGCCCCTAAATCTCGCAAGGCCTCAACCAAATCTCTAATGGGCCGCTCATTTAATCGCTGGCTACCTCCAATCACTTTTGTGCCAGGAACTATACAAAGTAGTGCCAGCATAAATCGCACAGTCGTACCTGAATCGTGAGCAAATAACTCGTAATTTTTATCTTCAATACAAGCAATGTCATTATGGATAATTAGTTGGTCAGGAAGCATTTCAATTTTTAAGCCCAGATCGCGCAAACACTCAATCATGGCTTTAGTATCATCGCTGTACAAGGGGTTTTCTAGGCAGACCTTGCCTTTTGTAAGCGCTGCCATAATAAGAGCCCGGTTTGTATAACTTTTGGAACCTGGGACAGATAGCCTGTGTGTAGAGTTCTCCTTTAGCGGAGTAATTTCTTGGGTCTTCATCAAAAGGTCTTCTCCATCCAATCCAATCCCGTTTCAAGTTCGTTGATATCTAGCGCACGACAATAGGCTCCATCAAAGGGCATTGCATGGCCAATCTTATCGATGAGCACAAAACGAACCGCTCCCTGCATCTTTTTTTTGTCATGTTGCATAGCCTTTATAAACGTTTCACGCACGTAACTCTTGGGTAGTTGAAGGGGGAAGAAACTATACATATCTTGAATTTGTCGGAATTCTGCTTCACTAAGATATCCCAACTGCATGCTTAAATAGGCTTCGACTATGCACCCTAAGGCCACAGCTTCTCCATGCGGCAGCGCATAATCAGCAACTGCTTCAAGTGCATGGCCAATTGTATGTCCAAAGTTGAGAATGCGCCTTAAAGACTGCTCGTTAGGGTCCTGTTCAACAATCGAAATTTTACCCTGAATAGCCCCTAAAATGAGGGTGGGGTCTTTTCTGTTTTTTACTGCCATTTCCCAAAGAGAAGGATCATGAATGAGTCCCATCTTGATAATTTCAGCAAGACCATTGAACCATTCTTTTTCGGAAAGTGTGTGGAGCATCTCAAGATCTGCAAAAATAGCTTGGGGTGGGTAGAGCGTCCCGATAAGATTTTTTCCATGCGAGGTATCGATAGCCGTTTTACCACCAATTGAAGCATCCACCATAGCTAAAAGAGTTGTGGGAATAAAAATTAAAGAAACACCACGCATATAGATGGAAGCGGCAAAACCTACCAGGTCGGTTGTAACACCCCCACCTAAGGCTATCAAAAGGGTATCACGTCCACATCCCCTTTTAATGAGTTCATCAGTTAAGTTTTGTAAGGTTTCCCAGCTTTTAGCCTGTTCGCCTATCGGAATCGTGAGAAGCTCAGCCCCGATTTGTCGGGCAAGATGGCCACCATAGAGTTCTTTAACTGTTTCATCAGTGATAACCACTTGTTTTAACTTTCCTAAAAAAGGAAGGAGAAAATCACTCGTAAGGATCCCTCTGCCTAAATAGAGTTCTGTTGAAGGGTGAATGAGTATTTTCTTCATGGATTCATCCAAAAAACCGTTTGCCTTGCTGCTTGGTTAAGAAACATTTCTTCCCCATAAATAAGGGAGCAATTTTTAAGAGCAGCCTCTTTTAGAAAAATTGTCTCTCGAGGAGAATAAACAATATCCATAACGCATGAGTGGGGCCGAATTTTTTGGGGATCTATTGGCATGGATTCCGGCGAACAATTGATAAGGATATCATAATCTTCGGGAATTTCATCGAGTCCGCCCGCACCACAATTCAAATCAGCGGCTAATTTTTGTGCTTTTTGAACGGTTCTATTTAAAACTACAACATCTGCCCCTCGCAATTTTGCCTCAAAAGCAATTGCACGCGCGGCCCCCCCTGCACCTAAGAGAACGATTTTTTTTCCACGCACACACAATTTTTTCTCTATTGCATCCAAAGCTCCCTGCCCGTCAGTATTAATTCCCGTAATTTTTCCTCTTCTAAAAGCAAGTGTATTAACAGCTCCAATCTGTTGTGCATCCTGGGAAACCTCGTCAAGAAAAGGTAATATTTTTTCCTTTAGGGGCATCGTGATACTCAAGCCACACACACCCATATCGATTGCGAGTGGAATAAAGTTCGCAAGATCCTCCGGTTTTATACGCATTTTTACGTAGACAGCATTCTTATCCCGCTTCCTAAAAACTGCATTGTGATAAATGTGGCCCTGGCTCTTATCAACTGGGTCTCCGATTAGGCCGTATATTGCAGTATCTTTATTCAAAAAAGGATAGCGGTAAATATCGACTAATTCTGAAATTTTCATTTGCCCTGGCACCACCCCTTCATCCTCGTCAAGGCATCCGTAGCCAACAAGATTCCCTACAACAGGTCCGAGTATACGAGCAAAGGAGCCTTCTTCTCCCATGCAGATCACACTGGCTTTAGGATGGCTTTTAGCAAATAGGAGCATTTGAAGAGCCTCCACGGCTGAATGCACCATGATCGCAATTTTGTAGCTAAAGACAGAATATTCCTGCATACGTAGATAAATTTTCTCTAAGTCGAAGGGGATTGCTTGAAAGTTATGATAGGAAAGAATGAACCGCGTCTTACTATACTTCTTTATGACCTGATGAATAAATTCAGGTCGCATATCATATTCTAAATCAAAAAAAGGCGGTTCTAGAGTTAAAAGTTCTTCAATGTATATTTCCCTTTCTTGTTCAGTTCCTTCAAATGCTCCTCCTTGAGTTTTCTTGCGGACTGTCAACATGACTGCCTCAGAAAAATTTTGAAGAAAATTTTTGACATATTCCAAATTTCTAGATGGTGAGAGATCTAAACGCAGTTCTTGTGCGATGGAGCAAAAATCTGCATTTGCAGAAGAGTCTACCCGAAATTTTGACAGAAAAAGCATTCAACACCCTCTACCGCTACTAAAAATAGTAAAAAAAAATTTCTATTTCGAAATCTTCTTGGACGAATATCTTGTAATGATGTAACATTACAAATATAAAAGCAAGGAATTTGCATGACCGGTAAATCAGGAGAAGATGGTTGGTGTAGGCTATTGAACTCCCTCTTAGCAACTGATTCGTTCAACACAGATTTAAGAAAAATAAATAACACTCTCAGGGAATAATGAAAATTATCTCCTGAACATTGGAGATATATGAAACAAGCTCGCTTTAGGGAAATCCCCTATGATCAATATACCCCCATTACCGCTTACCATGCCCTAGCAAGTAGAGGGGCTTGCATCTTAGAATCTTCACCTAAAAAAGATCGTTATTCGTTTGTCGGTTTAGACCCTATCGCTTCTATTGCAGGAAAAAACGATTACGTTACCGCTCTTCGACAATTTAAGAAAGAGCACCCCATCCAAGCCGACCATCCCCTAGCTTTGTATACAGGAGGACCGATTGGTTATGTGACCTATGATGGTGAATATTTTTTTCAAATCTATCGATCGGCAGTATCTTTTGATCATCAAATGGGAAGAGCGATTCTTTCTACTATTGGAGACGAGCAAGAACTAGAACAACTCTACAAGAACTTAAAAAAGAGTAAGCCTCTTGACGAATGCATCTACGAAATAGGGCCCATTACCGTAGATAAATCCGATGAGGATTATGTTTCAATGGTTGAGAAAGCTAAAGAACATTTACGTGCTGGAGATATTTTTCAAATCGTTCTTTCTCGAACTTTTCAAGCTGAAATCCAAGGAGATCCTTTTCAATTTTATCGCACTTTAAGAAAGACTAGTCCTGCCCCCTATCTCTTTTTTTTCGATTTAGAAAATTTCGCTATAGCAGGCGCCTCTCCAGAGAAAATTATTTCGGTTCACAATCAAGAAATCGAGTCCATGCCTATAGCGGGGACAAAACCCAAAGGAACTTCAATTGCAGAGCTCCTAAATGACCCTAAGGAAACCGCCGAACATGTTATGCTCGTGGATTTGGCACGCAATGACGTAGGGGCTGTTTCAATACCTGGGAGCGTGCGAGTTGCCGAATTCAAAACAGTTCATGAATTTTCTCATGTAGATCATATCGTTTCGCGTGTTGTGGGCCAACTTCAAGCCAAGTACGATGCTCTAGATGCTTTTCAAGCCTCCTTTCCAGCAGGTACATTAACAGGGGCTCCTAAAATCCGCGCGATGGAGTTGATTGATGAAATCGAAAATTCTAAACGTGGCCTTTATGGGGGTGCCATCGTAGCGCTTGATGCTAAAGGGAATTTATCTAGCTGTATAACGATAAGAACTGCAGTGTTGCAAGATGGGAAAATGTTGGTGAGAGCGGGCGCAGGAATCGTACTAGAATCAGATCCGCAAAAAGAGGCTGATGAAACTTTCATGAAAGCAAGCACCGTTTTGGAGGTGGCTCATGCTCTTAATTATCGATAATTACGATAGTTTTACTTACAACCTCTACCAAGCGATTGCTTTGAAAAAAGAGAATGTAAAGGTCGTTCGCAATGATTTGATCACCTTGGAAGAGATAGAAAAAATGCGCCCTCAAGGTATTGTGATAACTCCGGGTCCCGGAAGACCAGAAGATGCAGGAATCTGTATAAATGCGATAAAAAAATTCGGTCCTCATATTCCTATTTTAGGAGTGTGCCTGGGTCACCAAGCAATAGGGCTAGCCTTCGGTGCGGAAATCCACCAAAGCAGCGCTATCATGCATGGAAAAGATAGCCTCATTTTTCACTCGAGAAAAGGTTTACTAAAAAACATGCCGCTCCCTTTCAAAGCGGGGCGTTACCACTCCCTACTTGTTGAAAAGCTACCTCCTGAACTTATCGTGGATGCTGAGACGCCTGATGGGCTCATCATGGCACTGCATCACAAGGAATATCCGATATATGGCGTACAATTTCATCCGGAATCTATTTTGACCCCTGATGGATCTACCATTATTCAGAATTTTTTAGAGATATGTGATCTCCAGAAAGAACTCACCTTAGCTACAGGCTTTGCAGAAGGAAAAAAATTATGATTTTAGAACTACAACCCGGCACCGACGAACTTGCCTTCATACGCCGCCTAGAAAGGATGGGCTTACATGCTGTGCGCCAAGGCGAGCGCCGTCTCAGCATTGTAAGAGGCATTGATAAAAGTGTAAAACCAGACCTCTTTATAGAGCTTCCCGAAGTGGCTGCTGTACTTCCCTTAAAAGAAAAGTTCAAGCTTGTTAGTAAAGCTGCGCAAGAAAAAACCATCTTCGAAATTAAAGGGAAAACGATAGGAGGCTCCGAACTATTTGTTATTGGGGGACCCTGTTCAATCGAATCTAAAGAGCAAATGGAACTTTGTGCGCAAATTGCCTATGAAAATGGGGCACAATCTTTACGTGGAGGAGCCTTTAAACCTAGAACCTCTCCCTATGAATTTCAAGGACTTGGCGAAGAAGGTCTCAAGATCTTACATGATGCAGGAAGCCGCTATAATCTTGTGACTATTTCAGAAGTTATGGATTCGCCTCAGATCGAACTTGTCGCCAATTATGTCGACATTTTACAAATCGGCGCTAGGAACATGCACAATTTTTCCTTGCTTAAAGAATTAGGACGTGTAAAAAATCCTATCTTATTGAAGAGAGGCTTTGCTGCCACGTATCAAGATCTTTTACTCGCTGCTGAATACATCCTAAGTGCAGGAAATCCTCATGTTATTTTATGCGAAAGAGGGATTCGCACTTTCGAGACACACACACGAAATACACTCGACCTCAATGCAGTCCCCGCTTTGCAAGAATTAACGCATCTTCCAATCTTTGTCGATCCTAGCCACGGAACCGGGCATAGGTCTATGGTCCTACCGATGGCACGGGCTGCTGTCGCTGCGGGCGCGCATGGAATCACTGTAGAGATGCACCCCGATCCAGATAATGCTTTTACCGACTCTGCGCAGACAATAGGCGTTGAAGCCTTCTCCAAAATGATGAAAGAAATAAAATTCATTCACCATTTCTTACAAGAAAATTGCTATGCACAAACTTGAGGATGTATCAATAGTTTTACTTCTTGAAATGGATTTGTTCTTCGTGTAAGAAAAAAATCATGCAATCCGCATTGTTTCGCCGCAATCGCCCGTTTCTCCTCTCTGCAGTCCTCATAGGTGGCGCTCTCGAATGGTTTGAACTTTTTCTGTTTATCCATTGGAGCGAAGTATTTTCTAAATTGTTTTTTCAGGATGCTGAGGTTTTTACAACTTTCAACATTCTCTTCGTTTTTTTTATAGGAGTTCTGGGTCGCCCTGTAGGTGCTATCCTTTTCGGTGATATAGGAGACCGCTTTGGCAGAAAAATAGCCTTCACTTCCTCTATAGCCTTAATGGTTATACCCAGTTTTCTTATAGCGGGAATCGGATGGATTTTGCCAGGTACAGGAATAGCTGTGGCGGTTATTTTGTCTATCCTTCGTTTCATTCAAGGCATGTCTGTGGGAGCCGAGTTACCCGGAGCCATGTGCTATTTAGCCGAAGGAATAGCAAAAAAGGAAAAAGCCTTTATATGCAGCTTTGCTTTAGTAGGCCCTCATATTGGAATACTACTAAGCCAAGTAGAGAGTTTCATCATTGATAAATTTTTCTCCCAACATTTCATTGAAACGTACGGCTGGCGCTTATCATTTGCTCTAGGGGGTTTTCTCGCATTGCTGGCTGTTTTTTTTCGTAACAGAATGGGGGAGAGTCTAGAATTTTCTGCTCTAAAACTAAAAAACTGCCTTTCCAAAAACCCTGTCAAAGATGCATTGACGAAGCATTGGAAGAAATTGCTTAATTGCTTTTTTTCTCTTTTTGTTTCTGTCGTTGTATTTTTTATGTATACAATTTTTATAGAAATATATCTTAGTGGATTTTGGGAAACGAACAAAACAAAGAGTTTTATCATTGGATTGATAATTACAACGATGCACACCATTACCTTACCTTTATGGGGCTGGGTCGGAGATAGATATCCGCTGCGCAGATTACTTATTTTGAGTACGCTGGGGATTTTAGTCGCATCAGCTCTGCTCTTTTTCAATAATGCGATAACTATAGTTGCGATTTTAGCTTTTATCATTTTAATTGGTCTTAATATACAGGCGGCTCTCATGCCTTGTTATATTGTAGGCTTATTTCCTACAGCGATTCGCTATACGGGTATAGCCATTGGATTTAGTGTTTGTGACAGTTTAGTTGGTGGTGCAATCCCCTGGTTAGGAGGATTGTTAGCTCACAAAGTTGGCATCAAAGAATCCTTCATTATCGCCACTTTCATCTCTGCAGTTGTATCTCTTGTAACTTTTTTGATTACTAAAGATGAGGATCACGTTTATTCATAATCGAAAACGCACTCTTCTCTAAAGGAGGAAAAATGGATTTAAAAGGTAAAGTCGCCATTGTCACAGGCGGTAATAGTGGGATTGGAGCTGCAATAGTGTGGAAATTGGCTCAAGAGGGCGCAAATGTTGTCATCGATTTCGTTTCCCATCCAGAATCTGCCAATGAGCTCGAAAAAAAAATCCTAGCACTTGGCGATCAAGCCATTGGCGTACACGCAGATGTTAGCCAAATTCAAGATCTTCAACTCTTGATTGACACTGCGGTCAAAAAATTTGGCCGTATCGATATTCTAGTGAACAATGCAGGAATTGAAACCCGCACTTCGATTCTCGATACGACAGAAACACAATATCAAAAAGTCCTCGACATTAACCTCAAAAGTGCTTTTTTTGGGACGCAGATTGCGGCTCAGCAAATGATCAAGCAAGGTGGAGGAGGCAGCATTATCAATATTACTTCCGTTCACGAAGATTGGCCCATGCCCGGCAATCTTCCCTATTGTCTCGCCAAGGGGGGTATGCGTATGCTAACGAGAACAGCAGGTCTTGAACTGGCGAAATACAAAATTCGCGTAGTAGGGGTAGGTCCAGGCGCTGTAGCAACTCCCATCAATCTTTCTACTATGAATGACCCTCAATTAATGAAAAAACTGGATACAGCTATCCCCTTAGGGCGCATGGCTAAACCAGAAGAAATTGCAAGTGTCGTTGCCTTCCTAGCAAGCGATGGAGCAGCGTATATGACGGCTACTTCTGTCTTTGTGGATGGGGGTCTCATGCATCAAAGTCCTGGGTTATAGAGAATGACCGAAGAAGAAATTCGATTAGAGAATGCCCGACTTGGAAAAGCACTTTGGCGAAAGTGGGGCCCTTATTTAAGCGAACGTCAGTGGGGAACAGTACGAGAAGATTATAGTGCAAATGGCAATGCTTGGGACTCTATCTCCCATGAAGATTCACGTTCTAGAACCTACCGTTGGGGAGAAGATGGTCTTGCAGGTATTTCGGATGACAAGCAACAACTCTGCTTTGCAGTCGCTCTTTGGAATGGCCATGACCCTATTTTGAAGGAGCGGCTATTTGGACTGACGAATCAAGAAGGCAACCATGGGGAGGATGTCAAAGAGTATTACTTTTATCTCGATAATCTCCCCAGCCACGCCTATATGAAGTACCTCTATAAGTATCCTCAACAAGCATTTCCCTACGAAAAATTAGTAAGAGAAAATAAGAAAAGAAGTCGAAAAGAACCTGAATATGAATTACTCGATACGGGAATATTTGATGAAAACCGCTACTTTGATGTTTTCATTGAATATGCCAAAGTAAACGAAGAAGATCTATTAATTCAAATCCATACAATTAATCGGGGGCCTGAACCTGCAGACCTACATCTTATTCCAACTCTCTGGTTCCGCAACACGTGGGCATGGCAAAAAACAGCGTTAAAACCTGAAATCAAATTATCCACTAATTCTTCTCAAGATGCACCCAAGACGCTTCAAATTACCCACCCTATTCTCGGTGAGATGTGGTTTTATTCCGAAAAAGCGCACGAAATTTTGTTCACCGATAATGAAACGAATAAAGAGAAATTATTTCAAGTTCCTAACGACTCCCCTTTCACTAAAGACGCTTTTCATGAATATTTAATTCACGGAAATAAAAAAGCCATCAATTCGGCTAATCAGGGAAATAAAGCGGCTGCCCACTACTTGATCTCTCTTCCCCCTTCGGGTGAATCTACAATCCGCCTACGCCTGTCAAAAAAGCCCCTACCTTCGGACCCATTCGGTAAAATTTTTTCCGATACTTTTACAGCGCGTATTCAAGAAGCGCATGACTTTTATCGAATGGTCACCCCCTGTGATTTGCCTGAAGACATGCGCAATATCCAACGGCAAGCATTTGCAGGGCTTCTATGGAATAAGCAGTGTTATCACTACAATGTAGACAGATGGCTTCAAGGTGATCCCGCTGGCCCCACACCTCCTGCTCAACGTAAGCAAGGTCGCAATGACGATTGGAAAACTCTAGATGCTTACGATGTCTTTTCCATGCCAGACAAGTGGGAATATCCATGGTTTGCGGCTTGGGATCTTGCTTTTCATACTATTTCCTTGGCCATGATCGATCCTGATTTAGCTAAGAATCAGCTCCTACTGCTGACAAGAGAGTGGTACATGCATCCAAATGGACAAATTCCTGCCTATGAATGGTCATTTAGCGATGTAAACCCTCCTGTACACGCATGGGCCGCTATGCGCATTTATCAGATCGAGGAAAAGAGATATGGAAGAAAAGATAGGGCTTTTTTAGAGAAAATCTTTCAAAAGTTAATCCTGAATTTTACTTGGTGGGTCAACCGCAAAGATGAAGGCGGCCGGAATATTTTTGAAGGAGGTTTTCTTGGCTTAGACAATATTGGTGCCTTTAATCGCAATGAAGGCCCTCCTGGTGGAGGCAGCCTCGAACAGCCAGATGGAACGGGGTGGATGGGGATGTATTGTATCAACCTCCTGCAAATTGCCCTAGAGTTAGCCGCTGATGACCCAGTATACGAAGATATGGCGACCAAATTCTTGGAGCACTTTGTATACATTGCCGACGCAATCAACAATACGGCAGGGCAAAAAGGTTTATGGGACGAGAAATTAGGTTTCTACTATGAACAGCTCACAACTAAAGATGGATGCGCGATTAAGATAGATGAGAATAGTATTGTTGGGATCGTTCCTTTATTCGCGGTTGCCACTAACCACTCCAAAATCCATCACCTTTTCCCGCATTATCGAGAACGATTTAAATGGCTCATAGAAAATAGGCCCGAATATTTAAAAGGTGCGGGTGACTTTCGTAACTTCTCTTCAAGTGGACAATTGCTAATTTCGATTGTTGATTCTGAAAAACTTAAAAGAATTTTAGAAAAAGTTTTGGACGAAGGTCAATTTTTAAGTCCTTATGGCGTGCGCTCTTTATCTCGGCGTCTCGCTGATCACCCTTACATCTTTCAATTAGGAAAGGCTTCTTTTAGGCTCGATTATGAACCCGGGGAGTCCACGACTGGACTTTTTGGGGGCAATTCCAATTGGAGAGGACCCATCTGGTTTCCTCTCAATTACCTTCTCATCGAATCGTTGCAAAAGTTTGACTATTACCTGGGCCAAGATTTTAAAGTTGAGCTGCCTAGCGGAAGTGGGCATTTAGCTCCCCTCTGGGAAGTGGCTTCCGAACTTTCGTATAGGTTAATCAAGATCTTCTTGAAAGACAAAAACGGGTATCGACCCGTTTATGGCAAAATAACGAAATTCCAAGAAGATCCTCATTGGCGTGATTACATCTTTTTTCATGAATATTTTCATGGCGATACAGGGATAGGATTGGGAGCCAATCACCAAACTGGATGGACGGGTATTATTGCTAAGTTGATCGATCAATATGGAGAATATACCCTGCAAAACAAGCCTCCACAAGAATATGAAGGAAAGAGAACGGGCTATTTATAAGTTCTAAAAAAATTTAGATTTTTACCGATTTTGTGAGAAGGATCGCTATGAATTACGATGTTATTATCATTGGTAGTGGCGCAGGCGGAGGGACCCTAGCCCAACATCTCGCTAACTCGGGAAAATCCATTTTAATTCTTGAACGTGGTGATTGGCTGACAAGAGAAAAAGAGAATTGGAATGCGGAATCTGTATTCGTCAACAATCGCTATGTATCTAAAGAGACCTGGTATACCCGCGAAGGTCAACCATTTCAACCGCAGGTCCATTATTTTGTAGGGGGTGCAACAAAAATGTATGGTGCAGCTCTCTATCGCTTGCGAAAAGAAGATTTTGGAGAGATTCAGCACTACGATGGAATTTCACCTGCTTGGCCTATCTCCTATGAAGAGATGGAACCTTATTACACACAAGCCGAACAACTTTACCAGGTCCATGGACAACGTGGAGTAGATCCTACAGAGCCTCCTTTTAGCGCTCCTTACCCTTTCGAATATGTTTCCCATGCACCACGTATACAAAAATTATACGACGATCTCACCACTGCAGGATTTCATCCTTTTCCAGCTCCTTGCGCGATTATGCTCAATGAAAACAATTTTGCCTTTAGTCGCTGTATCCGTTGTAATACTTGCGATGGATTCCCCTGCCTTGTGCAAGCGAAATCCGATGCGGAAATGATCGGTGTCAGACCTGCGCTACAATCTCCCAATGTGCATCTATTGACGAATGCTAGAGCCACTAAACTCACTACGAATACTTCTGGAACTTCTGTAAATAGTATTGAGGTAGAGGTAGCCGGAGAGAAACAAACCTTCACGTCAGATATCGTCGTCGTCGCATGTGGGGCAGCCAATTCTGCTCAGTTACTTTTGCTATCTGCTAACGATCGTCATCCACGGGGATTGGCCAATGGATCCGATCAAGTAGGACGCAATTACATGTTTCATAATAGCCAAGCGGTGTTAGCGCTTTCGTTAGCGCCCAATTTAACGAACTTCCAAAAGACTCTTTCGATAAATGACTTCTATTTTGGTAAGGAAGACTTTCCTTATCCAATGGGAAATATTCAAATGATTGGTAAGTCTCTAGGGCCTATGTTTAAAGGAGAAAAACCCCTAGAAACAGCTCTTATCCCGCACCAATTCCTCGATGATATTGCCAAACATGCGGTGGATTTCTGGTTGAGTACAGAAGATTTGCCTGACCCTCAAAACCGGATCACTCTCAATCCAAAGGGAGAGATTATCCTCAGTTACACATTTAATAATCAGATGGCTAAACAAAAGCTCTATGAACAATTAAAAAGCATGCTGAAGCATCTCGGCATGCATCCTGATCATTTAATTCCTCGGCATGCTTACTTAAAATCGGACATTCCAATCGCAGGTGTTGCTCATCAAGCAGGGACATGTCGTTTTGGTAAAGACCCTAAGACCTCGGTTCTAGATACCAATTGTAAGGCCCATGAGTTGGATAATTTATATGTCGTCGATACGAGCTTTTTTCCCTCGATTGGAGCTGTTAACCCCTCATTAACGGCGATGGCTAATGCACTTCGAGTAGGCGATCATCTTCTTGCGCGATTAGAGGGTTAGGAAACAAAAACTCTGGATAACTCCTTCATTACAAGGGTTACCCAGAGCATCGATTGCGAATTTAATTAAGCAGCTTTTCTTCTTTTGCTTTTTGCTTTGGATTTGGCTTTTTCTTTGGCAAAGTTACGAGTTTTATTTCCTCTTAAAGAAGACTTTTCATTGTCATGTTCTTCTTCATGGTTCATCTCATCATGATCAAAAGAACCTCTTTCTTCGTTGATATCAAAGCGTTTTCGACTTTCGCCTTGACCTGACATTCCGCCTCTTTCCATACTGCGTAGGTATTCATTGTACTCGCGCATTTCTCTATCTCTTCCTTGTCCTTTACCTTCAGAATCTTCACTTTGAGATCCAAAAAAACCCTCATCATTTCGTGAAGAACCTCTGTTCTCATAATTGGATGAAGACTTCCCACGACTACCACGTCCATATTCTTCTCGATCGCTTCTCCAACCGCCTAGATTTTCTTCTTCAAATCCTCGTGATTGACCACCTTCATACGAAGAGTTCCCATATCCGCCGCGACCATTAGAGGATCGGTAACCTTCCTGACCTCTCTCTTCACTTCCAAAGCCTCGTGATTGACCCTCTTCATAAGAGGAATTGCCATATCCACCACGACCATTGGATGATCGATAACCTTCCTGACCTCTCTCATCACTTCCGAAGCCACGCGATTGACCACCTTCATACGAAGAGTTCCCATATCCCCCACGACCGTTGGATGAGCGGTAGCC
The DNA here is from genome assembly GCA_013288005.1 of Chlamydiota bacterium. Taxonomy (GTDB): domain Bacteria; phylum Chlamydiota; class Chlamydiia; order Chlamydiales; family Rhabdochlamydiaceae; genus JABDCS01. The sequence continues at coordinate 112,766 of JABDCS010000003.1, forward strand.
TTCTTGACCTCTACCTTCACTTCCAAAGCCCCTTGATTGACCACCTTCATATGAGGAATTGCCATATCCACCGCGACCACCAGATGACCGGTAATCTTCTTGACCTCTACCTTCGCTTCCGAAGCCCCGTGATTGACCACCTTCATATGAGGAATTCCCATATCCACCGCGACCACCAGATGACCGATAATCTTCGTGACCTCTACCTTCGCTTCCGAAGCCTCGTGATTGGCCACCTTCATAGGAAGAGTTGCTATATCCACCACGGCCCGATGTTCCATAACCGCGATCCATATCCTCATTTTGGAACGACTGTCTACCGTAGTCACCTCGGTTACTTCCAAACGATTCATTTCCTTGGAAAGATTGCCCATTTCTTTGATTTTGATAGGCATCTCTATCGCCAGTACTTCTTACACTTCCTCCGCCAAAACTCGATCCTTCATTTTTATCAAACGATCCACGTGAACTACTTCTTTGACCAAAATTTTGGCCATCAGAATTCATGTGTGATCTCTTTTTATTTTTTTTGCTCATATCCCCACCCTTGTACAACTGTAGTGAATCAACTAAGGGAATGCCGATGAATAAAGTTTCTACCGATATTCAGTGACACTCTGATTGGGCAACTTGACAAGCATTCATATCTTATTCAATGTTTACCTCAATAAACTTATGTTAGATCAAAATTTTATATGATTCAATATTATAAAATATTATTTTTCTTAATTAATAACGTATTGATTATCAGTTGTTAATATTAGATAATTAAAAAATGTATTTTTCCCCTAATAAAAGACGAAATTCTTCCTAACAGCCTTGTAATCAATAGATTAGGATTTTCAGTCAATAACCTTTTCTCTTAACCACTTGTTATTGTGAGACTTTGGACTTGCTATAGTTGATTTTACAAGATATAGAAGATTCCCTAAGAACACCAAGAGAGCAGTATGACAGGACGCGAAACTACCCCTTTTTGGAAGACCGAAAGAAAGCTCAACACCTACCCCTCTTTAAGTCACGACCATGAAACAGATGTATGTATCATTGGTGGCGGTATAGCAGGACTTACTGCGGCTTACTTATTGAGCCAAGAAAATAAACGCGTTGTTGTCTTGGAGGATGGCTCGATTGGAAGTGGACAAACCGTTCGCACAACGGGGCACCTCACAAATATCTTAGATGACCGGTACTATCAATTAGAGAGTCGCTTCGGCAAAAAAACCACACGCCTTCTCGCCGAAAGCCACCGTAAGGCTATCGACCTCATTGAATCCCTTGTAAAACAGCATAGTATCGATTGTGATTTTGAATACCTCAAAGCTTACCTATTTGCCGGCCAAAATCAATCTCCTGACATTTTGGAAAAGGAGTTAAAAGCGGCGCACAACGCGGGTATACGCGATGTTGTAACTGTAAAAAAACCCCCTATAGAAGGTTTTGATACAGGAATGAGTTTATGTTTTCCACATCAAGCGCAATTCTCCCCTTTACCCTACTTAGAAAAGCTTTGTGAACTCATCCAAGCTCATGAAGGAGTGATCTGTTGTAAAACGCATGCAGAAGATGTGACACCCAAAAAAAATGGTTTTCACATCTCTACGTCGCAAAAGCACACGGTGGTCGCGCGGCATGTTATCTACGCTGGCCACGCTTTTACAGGAAGTCGTTTTCTCCCCCACATGAAACAAGCCCCATATCGAACGTATGTCATAGCAGGAGAAATTCCAAAAGGATCTGTGGTTAAGGCTTTATATTACGATACGCAAGATCCTTACCACTATGTTCGCACATGCCCAATCGATGGACGTAAAGATCTTTTAATTGTGGGTGGCGAGGATCATAGAACAGCCGAGCAAGAGGATATTCTAGCCTCTTACGAAAAACTGGAATCTTGGGCCATGCAAAGGTTTCCTATGCTCAAAAAGGTTCATCACCATTGGTCTGGGCAAATTCTTGAACCTTTGGATCGTGTCGCTTTTATCGGCAGGTTGAAACAGGGAGAAGAACGATACTTCATCACAGGAGACTCAGGTAATGGATTGACATATGGTACGTTAGGAGCCATTTTGATCTGCGATCTCATAATGGGCCGCTCCAACGCTTGGGAAAAAATCTACGACCCACATCGTAAGACCTTAAAATCTGCAGGAACTTTTATCCAAGAAAACTGCAATACATTCTGGCAATACCGAGATTGGCTGAAAACAGGCGAAGTAAAATCCGAGAAAGAAATTCAGCGCAACTCGGGCGCCATTTTATGCGAAGGGTTAAAAAAAATTGCTTGTTATCGAGATAGTGAAGGGAATCCCCACAAGGTTTCCGCTGTATGCCCCCATTTAGGTGCTATAGTACGTTGGAACGAGAGCGAGCATTGTTGGGAATGCCCTGCTCATGGGTCTCGCTTCAATACGGATGGACAAGTAATTGAAGGTCCCACCAATCACAATCTAGAGAAAAAGTGATATATCCGAACCTTCTCACCATTGCTTGGAAAAGTTCTTTGAAGCTATCGCCCCTGTAATAAGGACTATATTCCTCGAAACATTGACTATATTATTCTTATTCTCGTTTAGCCATTCTGCGCAGGGTTTGCGCCACGTAACAACCTCTTCTTTAAAAAATTTACGAGCCTTTCTAAAAGCTATACTTTATCGGCCCAATTATCAAAGGCGCAAGCCCAGGCGGCCAGTGCTACACCCATGACGGCTGCACCTATGCGGCTCTCATTTAACCATTGCACACAAGTTTTTCGGCACGTAATACTTTCATCCCTAAAAAAAATGGTTTTTCTCGTGTTCTCATCATAATATCGGTTTAGAAAACTCCTCACGGCTTTATTTTGCGGAGAAACTTCGCTAGTATTTCCAAAAAAATCTGCGGCACTAATGGGAGTGTAACTTCTATAACACATGAGATCTGATTCTTCAATTTCGGCACCCCGCGCCTCTGCACTTTCCGGTGTTTCATCCTCGTAGAGTGCTTCAAAAGATCCTGACCACAATTTTCTATATTCTGTTGAAAGACATGTACTAAAGCCCACACTTCCTCGTTTTTTTGTAAGATTGATCAATCGAAAAATTTACAACAAAAAATTGTAATTCTTCAATCACTTAAAAAAAATCATGACAGAGAGATTAAAAGAGCGGACAGCTGCAGATTATGAGTCAGCAGCAAAATTTCTTACCGCTATCGCACTCACAAGAAGCAAAGTTGCACCGATAAGCGGCATAGAATGATTACGTAGCCATTGCGTGCATGACTTCAAAGCTTTTCCCGCTGTACCAACGGATGAATGGGTTGGGGAAAGCGGAAGTCTTTGAGATTGGATAAACCTTAATTTTTCTTGGTAAAACAAGAAATCTGTATCGGGATTGCGTATCTCATCCCCTCTTCTTCTCTCTAAAGCTTCTTGTACGCGAGCGTGAAAAATTGCTTCCTTCTCTCTAGAACAGCCGGGTGTAAAGCTTACAAATCCTAATGCCACAAAACTCCTTATCTCTAGTTAGTAGTAAAACCTGCAGTACCTGACAGATAAAATCCCCTGAGAGCAACCGTACATGCAGCTAATAGTAAACCCGAAGATGCCACAAGAGGCGCTACATTCTCTCGCATCCACAGTGTGTAAGGTTTCTGATGAGTCACACGTAATTGTTCAAAAAACTCTATCCGATTTGTAAGACTATTATAATTTCTTCTAAATGAAAGATCCGAAAAAACAGCACTTCGGGGTGGGGGGTTGAGAATGCCCTCATCTAATTCTTGCTGCGTAATCACCCTTGCATCTCTCGTATTCTCTTCATCAGCCTCAATTTGAGCTCCCCGCGCCTCAGCATCTTCAAGTGTTTCCCATGGTTCAGTGGCGTCAAATATCACTAATACCCTATTTCTTTCGTACACAGTTGTTAAATTTGAAAGTCCACAAGACACACCATTTCTCCATGCTTAAGAAGTTGATTCCTACCACTCTTCAAGACACACTGCTTATAAGAAAAAACCTATCTTGTGTCCACCCACGATGCATATTAAAAAAGACATAGCTAATCTACAGCGAATAGGGACATCCTTCAATACTTCAACTGATCTTTTCAAAGCACTCTTATTGACAACATCGTGGTTGGGAATAGAGTTTCGGACTAGATGATGCGAAGCTCTTAGTTCTTAGCTCTGGAGGGATAGTGATTCTTCTAACGTAATCTGCTTGGCGGACCATTCTACCATTTTGGGAGAGAGATGACTTAGCTCCCCCATTCTCAGAGTATTCTACGTAAGGACTCTCGTGCCGCATCAGTTCATAAGGACATACCAACATCTCACAAATTTGAAACTTACAAATCTACAATTAGTAATCAAAAAAGGAAATATATCTTGAAGCAGAATAGTGTAGCCCACTCTGGAGGATCCCCAAGGTACTTATAGTTACAAAATTCATGGCTAGGTGTTTTTGTTGCGCCTGAAAAAAGATCGCACAGTAGGCCTCATTCAGATTTTTTGACTAACAGGTTTTATGAAGAAACGTGAGAGACACGCTCCTGGCTAAGTTTGTTAACATATTCGCCCACAGCAGACCATTGGTCATCACCCTCGAATTGCAGCATTGGTAGGAATTGTTCGGCAGTCAATGGAAAAAGGATACGTAGCATTCCTACCCCATGCCCTAGCCTTATATTATCGGAAGAGTTTAGCTCGGATATTGATGTATAAGCCAGAACGATATTTTTAAACACTACCGATGCTGCATTATTAGTCGCAAGAATACCTTTTATGAAACCTTCGGCTTGCTCAGAGAGCATTGGTTCATAAGGTTTATCGAGATATTCAAGCGAAACCATAAGCTTTTGCGATATTACTCTTGGAAAAGTCACACCTGCCATAAATTTTACTCTTGTTGAAGAATGAAATAACACTTAAAAAATGCCACATTCGATCTACTTTGAATGCTCATATTCGGATTAGAACGCAAAATGGCATAGAGTTGGCCAGAAATCGTTATTCTTTACAATTGGGAAAGAAGATTCATGAGTTTATAGACTTAACGCATGAAAAGTACGAGCGGAATTAACTGAAATTTTAATAAACAATTTCTAAAGGCACAAAAATTTTCTAACTCTTTATGCTATAGTAAGAAAAAAGCGCTGAGATAATTCGTGCTCTTTATCAATCATACGCAGAAGAGTGCAGCTCACCCTGGATGATCCGCGCACTAAGCCAAGATTACAAAAATTCATGATTGGGCGTTTTTTTGTTGTATCGACCATGATGTAGGCCTTATCTAGAGTTTGCTAAAGGGCAATTCGTTTGCACTAAAGACGTCTTTCCTCAGAAGTAGCCCATATCGATATAAAGAAATCATTTTTTGAAGGTTCGTAGTGCAACAACACTCGCGACTGCCGCCGCCGCTGTCACAGCAGTTAGAATAGGAGTTAAGTTCTCGTATATCCATTGGCCGCAAGGTTTCTTGTGAACAACTCTATGTCGTTCGAAAATTTGTGTCCTGTTATTAAGACCATCGTAGACTACTTCAAACGAAAATTTTGTAAAAGGTATATACCCTTGAGGAGTATCTAGGACCGCTGTTTCAAATTCATTCCTTGTGATAGGTCTATTATTTCTAAGGTATTCTTGCCTAATTTCAATAGTAGCTCCCCTTGCCGCAGCTTCAAGAACTGTTTCCGTAGGGCCCACTGAATCAAATTCTTTTTCCTTGTGGGCTTGGTATTCAGTCAAAAGATTTGTAATTCCCCAAGACATTAGATCCTCAAAAAAAATTTAATACAGAGTGAAATTATGTCAAATATCTTAATTTTTTTTAAATACTTTAGAAGAAAATGTGAAGAAAAAATTAAATGATTGTTCGATCAAGGCGTAAAGTTGGTTATGGCGGATAGAACTAAGAGGAAGTTTGTAGTAATCTTAATAGTTTCAAGAATCGTGA
>JABDCS010000004.1 GCA_013288005.1 Chlamydiota bacterium
ATTCCCCTCGATTACAAGGGTGCTGGAACTTCCTCCATCGAGATTTAAAGCATGCACGCATCCAAGTTCTAACATAAACTGCGCAAGCTCACCAATTGTCATTCCAACGCTATAGGCAGAGTTATCGCCATCGATGACGGCTATTATCCAACTCCCTTTCTGTGTGATCCCAATAGCTGTGCGAGGGTGGCGTGTCTTGGCGAAAGAATCTGGAAGACGTTCTAAGCTTGTATCATCAACAATTTTACCATCGGTCACTAAAACGGGGGCACCGCCGACTATATGGGGGAAAAGTGCCCACATACCGGCGTCATTAGGGTGATTAAGAGGTCGGATCGTGAATTGTGGTTTAGCATAGGAGGAAGGGCTTTCAAAAGGGAGAGAAATGGCTGATAAAGGTCCTAACGAATAAACATACCCATCCGAAGGGATTCTAGAGGGCCCTGTGCGTACGTGATAGCTACCATCGCTTGCAACCGTCGCTTCGGAAAAAGCTGAAGAAGTTAGCGTCGTTGAATGAAAACGTGAAGTGTATAAGATGGCGCTTGTCGAAGATGAAGGCTGATTGATTCCATGAATAGGCAAATGAGCATTCGGTAAAAAAAGCGTCATATCAAGGGCAATGCGATCGATTGCAGTTTGAGAAATTTGAAGATCTTCTGATTGCCTCCATCCTATCGCTCCGCGGTTGAAGCGAGGTGAGGAGTACCATTCGCCCTCAATTCGCAATGTCCCAGCCGAGGTGCCTCGATAAGGGCCTTGTGCGCGGAAAAATCCACCATTGATGGCCACAATAGCGCCAGTTTTTTTGGCTATAGAGGAGGTCGTTTCAAGAGCGAGAATTTCGTTACCTGCATGATGCGGAAGAATTTTTATTTTAGAGGGGTCGACTTCCACGATATGAATGATAAGAGGAGTGTTTCTTTCCAAAGTTTGGTAACGCAATCCCGAAGGGAGCGCGTGCATAAGAGAATTTGTACAGGTAACGAGGAGTAAGAAAAATATCCGCATCATAAACTTACTTTACATCATGGATAAAAAATAAAGCGATATTCAGATGCTGTTGGATGACAAGTGAGATTAGGGCGCAATCCGGGATTAAAGCGAAGAGAAGGGGTTAGCAGATTGCTCAAAAAGATTTCCTTTTTTTCTTTTCTTCAGTTCTGAACGAATCGAAAAGAGAAGGTCTTGATCAAAATCTTTATGTGCAGCCCATTGCAGATATTCTAAAGGGATTTCGGAAAAATGACGGCCTTTGTGTTTGCCAAGAGGCATAGCTTTTAAGGGAATAGGTCTTTTTAGGCGTTCAAAGAGTTGGTGTGTAGTTTGGTAAGAAGCGGCCAAATATTTAAATACTTCGATGTTGACAATGACATCACTCATTGCGCGATGAGCCCCTTCAGAGGCGATATTGAAATGTTCACGTAGTCGTTCGAGAGAATTAGTCGGACTTTCTCCATATAAACGGGCCATGCGAAGAGTATCGAGTGTAGCATTTGACTCTAGGGTACAAGGAATCGCATTGCGTTTGGCTGCCTCTAGCAAGAAAGCAATGTCTAATCCAATCCCATGTCCTACGATAATATGACGATTAATGAGTTTGAGAATTTCGGGTAATACTTCTTGAATTTTGGGCTTACCGACGACCATCGAATTATCGATATGATGAATGGCGATAGAACTTTCAGGTATTGAACAACCTGGGTCAATCAGGGTTTCAAATGTTTGCAGCGCTTTATCGAAGGAAAAAATTACAACAGCAATCTCGATAATTTGATCGGCAACAGGGTCAAGACCTGTTGTTTCACAATCCAGGCATACAAAAATCGCATCTTTTAGCAAAGTCATAGTAGTTGATTAAGTACTCGTATCAATTGATCTCGACCGGTTTTTTCACGAATAGAGTAGAAGATAGGCGGAAAAGATGCCAGATCTTCTAAATGAGAAAATGCTTGCAGAGCTTTTTGTGAGGCTAGCTTTCTCTCGTGGTCATTCGCTTTGTCGGTTTTTGTAAAAACGATTAAAAGGGGTTTATTTTGTCGGACGGCCCACTCAGCCATGGCTAAATCTTCTTCACAGGGTTCTCTTCTTATGTCAAGAAGCAGGAGAATCCCTTTGAGTTCTCTTCGGGAAGAAAAATAATCCGAGATCCATTTACCCCATTCGAGGCGTAATTTTTTAGGCACTTTTGCATAACCATATCCGGGCAAATCGACCAGGAAGATCTCGTCATCAATGGAATAAAAATTAATCGTCTGTGTTTTTCCTGGTGATGAAGAAACACGGGCTAAATTGGTAGTGCGCAATAGATGGTTGATGAGGGAAGATTTGCCTACATTGGAACGACCTGCAATGGCGATTTCGGAAAAAAAATCTCCATGAAGATTTCGCATAACTGGAAAATGCTGGCTTTCCAAAGCAGCTCCAACAAACTCCGCTTTAGTAAATTTTATCATGGCAATGTCTGATTCATGGATACTTTACGCGACTTAACTCCTGTGTGCATAAAGGAGATAAAGTAGGTAGATGCGGGTAAAAAAGGAAGGGCAGGCTCAGGCCATTCAATGCACGCAATGCCCTCCGATAGAAACTCGACAAAACCGGACTCAAGAAATTCTTGAGGAGAGCGTAAGCGATATAGATCAAAATGATAGAGAGGGAGCGTTGTTTCGTAGACATTCATATAATTGAATGTAGGACTATTGATCTCATGAGAGCCCGCTAATCCGAGTCCTTCCGCAATTCCTTTAACAAATGTTGTCTTTCCACTCCCCAACTCTCCACTAAGAGCCAGTACACTTCCTTTAGATAAAGAAGAGCCAATCTCTTTTCCTAAAGCTGCTGTCTCTTCTGGACCATTGAGGATAAATATTTTTTCTTTATACAAGCTGCTCGCCGCTTTCTTCTTCCTCATCCTCATCTCTTTCTTCTTCTGTCCATTGCTCAACGTAAGAGACGAAATCGTCATCATCAGATAAAGCTTCAACAAAAGAAGCAATGCGTCCTTGATCGAGCTGTTTTTGAATAAAAGCGAGGAAGTGCTCTTCGATTTGGAAGCGGTTTTGACCTGGCACTTCGATAAGAGAAAGGGTTTTAAGTTGGTTCTTGACCAGATCTTCAATAACAGAATGTTTACTATTAAAAAGTTTGCCTGTGATAGCCGAGGAATAAACGATTTTAGTTATAGGCTCTTTTCGTTTGACGATATAATTTTTAATTACTTCAGCGTCTTCAGATACAAAAAATCTTTTCACTTTTAAGCCGCCGACACGTTCCGTGTTTTCGGGGCAGGTGGATACCCAATCATAAATCGCATCCTGGGGATTAGGATGTGTGTTGTCGCCAAATACTTTACCTGTAAAAGGGCAAATATAGATTTTCTGCGTCTGCTCATTAACAGTCTGCTGACCAAATTGAATTTTAATTTCGGTTTCTCTCCATAATTTACCTTGCTCTTCAAGCTTTTTGATGAGCTCTTCTTGGCTTTGGTAAATCATTTTTTCACGAATAAAAAGTACAGGGTTCACGTTGTACTTCTGCTCAAGAAAAAAAAGATAGGTTGTAATGAGGTCGGCTTTACGATTTTTTTTTAAGAATTTATGCAGTTCGTCTTTTTGTGTTTCAGAAATGACAAGTGTAGCCATTGTAACCTCGGTTCTTACTGAACCAGGAAGGGTAAACGACTCCAGGAATAATATTCAACCAGCATCGACAAATATTAGGATGAGGACGCTTTTTCGACCCTATTTTAAGGATGCTTTAAAATTTTGATTTCAACAGTTTTTGGGTTCTAGGGATTCTTTAGTAGTTTAAGAAGTCAATTTTGACATAAAATAACAGAGAATTTTTTATTCGCAGAGTCTATTACTACTGATAGAATTGGTTTTTTAGGGTTATCAATAATTTGCGATTGATTTACCACCTTTGTCGTGTTAATATCGCTACTTTCATTTTTAATATAAGCCCTAGAGCATAGAGGAGCTATTCATGGCATTAACGGTTGAAGAAAGCCTCGTTATTGAGGAACTATCTATTCCTGGAAACGAAAAGGTTTATCGAATACGCGATGAGAAAGTTGGATTGAATGCTCTCATTTGCATCCATAATACCAGTTTGGGTCCTGCGCTAGGCGGTACGCGGATTTATCCTCATCCTACCTTTGAATCAGCTTTAACTGATGTTACGCGTTTAGCTAAAGGCATGACCTATAAATCTGCCTTAGCGGAAGTGGGTTTTGGAGGAGGCAAGAGTGTGATCATTGCGGATCCACGTCAGAAAAAGAATCCTGAAATGCTACGCTCTTTTGGCCGAGCCGTGCACACACTCGGAGGCATTTATATCTGTGCCGAAGATATGGGTAGCACAGCTGAGGACATGATGGTCATACGTGAAGAAACTCCTTATGTTGCCGGTCTTGAGCACGAGAGGTGCAGTGGCGATCCTTCTCCTTTCACTGCGTGGGGAACTTTCCGAGGTATCCAAGCTGTTCTAAAAAAATTGTACGATTCCGACGTTGTTCAAGATCGGACTGTAGCTATTCAAGGGGTGGGGAATGTAGGCAGTAATCTTGCGAAATATTTGTTTTGGGCAGGTGCAAAACTTATCGTAGCTGATGCAGATCTCAATCTTGCAGAAAAGGTAGCCGCTCGATACGGTGCTCGTGTGTGTCATCATAACGAAATTCTCAGTGTTCCCTGCGATATCTTGGCGCCTTGTGCAATTGGCGGTATTATCAATTCTAACACCATCCCCCATCTACAATGTAAAGCAATCGCAGGCGGGGCCAATAATCAACTATTAACAGATAGGGATGCTGATGAATTGATGAGACGTGGAATTCTCTATGCTCCAGACTTTGTGCTGAATGCAGGTGGATTGATCAATGTTTCTCACGAATTTGAAGAACAAGGTTACCGGCCTGATTTATCTCGGCAGAAAACACATCAATTATATGATCAACTTATGATCATTTTCGATATTGCAGAACAAAACCGTTTTTCCACACAAGCTGCAGCCTTAGCTTTAGGTGATTATCGTTTAAAATATGGAATCGGAAAACGGATACTACCTCCAACGTTTCATCACTATGTCCGCTAAATAATCAGCACTAACTCGTTTCTATGAATGGCAAATCCTCTAAGAGTGTGGTCTAAAATTAGTTTTCTCGTTTTTCTGAGCTTTTGGAATCGAAACGTATCTAAAAATCCTCCTGAAACCTTGGAAACTTAATTCTAAAAGACCCCTCTTTAGAGGGCTTGAACAATAGAGCCTTATCAAGAGGTCGAAAAATCGATGCAGCTCCTTCTCGCTCTTCTTCAAGAAATGGCATCGCGTGCCATCATTCATGCCTACCCAGAAGTCGATCCCTCTCTTATCCTAGCTGATGTTAGCCAAAGTACACAGCCGCAGTTTGGTCATTACCAGTGCAACAGCGCCTTAAAAATTTCAAAAGCCCTTGGAAGAAATCCCCGGGAAGTGGCTAACCATATCGCCGATCAATTAGAAAAAAAAGCTTCGGACGGCACACTTATTGTAGATCGTATCGAAATAGCCGGGCCAGGATTCATCAATATATTTCTAAATCCTCTTTTTCTCGCCAATCAAGTTAAGGAAAGTCTTTCTGATGCGCATTTAGGAGCCTATTTGCCTAAGCACAAGCAGCGCATCATCGTCGAGTTTTCTTCTCCCAACGTAGCGAAGGAGTTACACGTAGGCCATTTGCGATCGACGATCATTGGGGATTGTTTAGCGAGAATCATGGAATTTTTAGGTCATGATGTTCTACGTCTCAATCATATCGGAAATTGGGGCACGCAATTTGGTATGTTAATTACCTATATGCAGGAAGAACATGCTGAAGTTTTACACGGTGAAAAAATCGTTGATCTACCCATTTTGATGCAGTGGTACAAACAATCTAAACTGCGATTTGACGCTGATCCTACCTTTAAAAAAAAGGCACAATTACAAGTTGTTGCCTTGCAAAGTGGTGATTTGAATTCTCTCAAGGCTTGGGAGAAAATTTGCGAAGTCTCTAGATGTGCATTTGAAGAAATTTACCGTATTCTCGATGTCTCCATTAACGAGCGAGGAGAATCCTATTATAACCCCATCCTGCCAGAAATTGTGGCTAAACTCGAACAAAAAGGGCTCGTAACAATTTCCGATGGAGCAAAATGCATTTTTATGGAGGGGTTCGTCAACAGAGAAGGTGAGCCTTTGCCCATGATTGTTCAGAAGTCGGATGGGGGCTACAACTATGATACCACAGACATGGCTGCTCTTTGGCAACGTGTACACGAAGAAAAAGGCGAGCGCGTCATCATTGTAACCGATGCCGGTCAGTCTCTTCATTTTCAAATGATTTTCAAGGCAGCCGCATTAGCAGGCTTTTATGACCCCCTTCATGTGCGTATGGACCATGTGCCTTTTGGTGTTGTTTTAGGTCCCGATGGCAAAAAATTCAAAACGCGTTCGGGGGAAACAGAAAAGTTAGTGGATTTATTGAAAGAGGCTGTAAATCGCGCCCAGTCCATTCTGGCCGAGAGGCTCCCGAATGTTCCAAATGAAGAATTAGATACAATGGCACGCATTCTCGGAATTGATGCTGTTAAGTATGCGGATCTTTCTTGCCATCGAGTTAAGGATTATGTTTTCAGTTACGATCGTATGCTGAAATTTGAAGGTAATACCGCAGCCTTTCTTCTTTACGCATATGTGCGGGTGCAAGGAATCAAGCGGAAAAGTGGTAAGTCGATTGATAGCTTGATAAGTCAGGCATCTATTACTTTAGAACACGCTTCTGAAATAGCTTTAGCTTTGCGTTTACGACAATTCGGAGAAGCCATTGATATGGTAGATCGCGAACTTCTTCCTAATCGCCTTTGTGATTATCTCTATGACTTAGCCGAAAAATTCCATGCATTTTTTCGCGATTGCCGTGTAGAAGGTGATCCGCGTGAGGAAAGTCGCCTTTTGCTATGTGAAGCTACAGGACGTATTCTTCAAAAAGGTTTAGACCTTCTCGGTCTTAGAACTCTAGATAGGATGTAACGTTAAGCAATTATTGTTTTGCTTATCTCTCCCGGTATTTCTACAGCGAAACGCGGTACTGCATAACCGGGCAATGAAGCTCGTAGTTGTTGGATGAGAGCTAATCCTTCTTCTCTATCCACTTCAAAATGTGCAGCCCCTTGTACACGATCGAGTTGGTGCATGTAATAGGGGATAATTCCACATTCAATTAAACGTTCGTGAAGCTCCTTTAGGATGGGAAAAGTATCATTAACCCCTTTTAAAAGAACAAATTGGTTCAAAACAGGAATCCCCAATTTCTGGATCTTTCTAAGAGCAGCTGCGACATCAGCGTCAAGCTCAAGAGGGTGATTGCAATGGATAACGAACCAGATCTGTAAGCGGCAAGTCGCTAACAATTCGATAAAATCTTCATCGAGTCTTTCAGGAATTCCTAAAGGAAAACGGGTATGAAATCGGAGTAGAGAAAGATGAGGAATTGCAGAGAGTCCTTGAGTCAGCTCTTGTAATACAGCATTACTGAGGGAAAGTGCATCCCCTCCGCTAAGAATGATTTCTTTTAAGCTAGGATCGTCCGCGATCAAACGAAGTTCATTCTCAAAAGATTTTTGTTCCGTTTCATATTCGAAATTCTGACGGAAACAAAAACGACAATTCATCGCGCAAGCGCCAGTGGCAAGTAATAGAGCTCTTCCTGGATATTTATGTAAAAGTTTCCTTTCTTTACGAACAGAGGCGTCTTTCACTGGGTCTAGAAGAAATCCTGATGAAACTGCTAATTCATCTTTTATAGGGACAAATTGTCGGAATAGAGGATCATTCAGATTATTCTTACCCATTTTTGCTGCTAAGCGAAAGGGCAGATTCAAAGGAAAACGAGGGGTTTTTAAAACTTTTGCTCGTGCAACGTCATCAAGCTCCAGAAAATCACAAAGCTCTTGAACGCGCGTAAAGTTTTTTCTTTGTATTGTTCTCCAAGACATGAGGAGAAAGAATACAGGAAAGTCGAAGAATAATCAAACTGTACCGGAGAGGGCCATAGGGGTTGAGGGTGTTTCGCCCAAGCTACTTGTGATGTCCGCCCCCAAAGAAGATAATTTACCAACTAGGTTTTCATAGCCCCTTTGAAGGTATTTAACACCGGCTATTACACTTGTCTCTGGAGCTAAAAGAGCAGCCATAACATAGGCAAATCCTGCACGTAAATCCGGTATTGCAATCTCTCTTCCAACCAGAGGGGTTGGGCCTCTTACGATCAAACTATGATGAAAATTACGAGAGGCAAAACGACACTCTTTTCCGCCGAGACATTGGGAAAAAACTTCAACATCGGCGCCCATTAATTTTAGGGTTTGGGCATAACCAAAACGAGTTTCATAAACTGTTTCATGAATAATGGAATTTCCGTGCGCTTGCGTGAGCAAAACAACAAAGGGTTGCTGCCAGTCTGTCATAAAACCGGGATGGACATCGGTTTCGATATGTACGCCGCCTTTTAGTGCATCTTTGTAGTAAAACTCTATGCCGTTATTTTTAATATCAAAGCATCCGCCTATTTCGCGAAGTTTGTTCAGAAATGTAATCATATTCTGATGTTCGGCGCCTTCGACGAGTACGCGTCCTTTAGTGCTAATAGCAGCTAACCCAAAGGAGGCAACCTCCATTCTATCGGTCATTACAGTATGTTCTACTTCATAAAACTGATGTGTTTCTTGAATACGGATGGTCCGATCGACATCGACAGCGATGATCACGCCCATTTTCTGTAGGAATAAAATAAGATCGATAATTTCAGGTTCAATGGCAGCGTTTTTTATAACAGTAGTTCCTTTAGCGCGAGAAGCTGCTAGAATCGTATTTTCCGTTGCTCCAACAGAGGGGTAGGGAAGATGGATGATTGCACCGCGCAATCCATGATGGGCATGCGCAAAGTAAGCCCCCTCTTTTTTCATTTCGCGGTATTCGATGGAAGCCCCTAATTTTTCAAGGGCGGTAACGTGAAAGTCGATCGGACGTTTTCCAATACGACATCCCCCAACGGTAGGTACGATAATGTCTTCTTCAGTCCTTCCAAGTAGAGCACCAATCATCAAGATGGGGATACGATTCGAGCCTGAGAAGCGTTGAGGAACGTAGGCAGTTTTTAATTCACGCGTAAGCGTTTCGATAATACCTTCATTTCGATGCCACGTAATTTCGGAACCGATTTCGCGACACAACTCAACTGTAACTTCGACTTCAGCGATATTGGGAACATTGTAGAAAGTGCATTTTTTGTCAGAGAGCAAAGAAGCGACGAGCATTTTTGTGATAGCATTTTTTGCGCCTGATGCCTTCACACGGCCTTCTAAGGGCTTTCCCCCCTGAATTTTCAATACTTCCATTTTAATCCCCAATTAGAGCAAGAGAGATAGTCCTTAGCACGTAGTGCTTGCTCTTGGCAATTAATGCTTGGGCTTTCTTGCATTAATCTCCCGCACAGCATATGCGCAGGGCATTACCTAGTGCGCACTACCCCTACAGAATGCATTAGACAAAAATTGAAATCTACTCTGGTCTTAGCCTGAAAGTGATTTTTCCATCAACTGTATACCGCAATAGGGAAAAAGAAATGAATTCGCAGTTAAGCTTGTAAGTACAAGTTCTTGTAGAAATGGCTCTTTGCAATTTGCTGAGGAAGAAGGAAGGGGGAGGAAGATATGTCACTTTTATTCAATGCAATCCGCAATGCACGACCAGAAAAATGCCTTTTGGCTATTTCTAATGCTACCCAACCCATCGTTTTACGAGCATTGATTTCTACAAGTGGATGAAGTTGGATCTTTGCATCAAGCTCATACACCATAGCATCAATTCCTGCATGACCAAAGAATCCTTTTGCTACCATCGTCATCAGAATTTGCAGACACCTTTCTTTTTGTATTTCAAGAAAAGGCAAGTAGTGTTGGAAGAGTTCCTTTTCATCACCTACTCTGGTACCCAGATAGCGACCAAATTTGTCATTCTCACAAATTGTCGCACCGCAATATTCAATCTCCTTTTTTGTCACATACCATTGGGTGCTAAAATCGAGAATGCGCTTTACCCAAGGCTCTGCAAGAATAGGGCGGTTTTGCTGCCATTCCGCTTTAGCAAAGGCATGGGCTTTTGCAGTACTCTCATCCGATGAAAGATGAAAATGTCCTTGTCCAGATAATCCGTAGCAAGTTTTCAAAACTTTAGGTCCCTTTACCTTCTCGACCCATTCGACAAAATGTTCATGCGTATAAAGGAGCTGAGATAAAGGTAATTGCTCGCCAAAAGAATAAGAAAATGCTTTGGAATTCATTTCTTGTATCAATTCGTATGCGGGTAAGGAATATTTAAGCTGGTGCTCTTGGGCCCAAGTTTCTACCAAACGACTCATGCCCCAACTATTTACCTGCATAAAAGGGATCCTGTCCGAAAATATATACCACTGGGTAGGAGGACGAATCCCTTGTCGTCGCAAATTGTCTAAAAAACCTAGAGGGGGCGCATGAGTGAGAAGTATGCAATCCTCAGGACTCGCGTAAAGAAAAGGTAAGTATTGGAGCTGGAGGAAAATGGGATGGTTGTGAAAACCCTCTTTCAATGATTGGAAATTTTTCTTGCTCAATTCGTGTTCAAAAAACGTATTGGCGATATGGAGATGTGGCATATTATTCTAATTTGCTTTTAAAATGATCTGCAGTCTGATGATTTTTGGATTACTCATGGCATTTAGAATTCGAACAGGAATTGGGCAAGACAGTCATCGGTTTCTTCCCGAGGATTCTACTAAGCCTTGCGTAATTGGAGGATTGATATTTGATGATGTACCCGGGTTGTCTGCCGATTCTGATGGCGATGTCGTTCTTCATGCAATTTGTAATGCGATCACAGCTGTAACGCATGTTCCCATTCTGGGTGGGTGTGCAATTGAATTATGTCACAAGCATGGGATAACCGATAGCAGTGTTTACCTTGAAAAGGCTCTTGAAACTCTGGGTAAACAGCGAATTGAACACATTGCTCTCACGATAGAAGGAAAACGTCCTCGTTTTCAGTCGCGAATTCTGGAAATACGGCGCAAAATAGCCCACTTAATGCATTTAGATATTGATCAGGTGGGGTGCACATCTACTTCAGGTGATGGTCTAACGGATTTTGGGTGTGGAGAAGGGTTGCAATGTTTTTGTATGCTTACTTCGATCGAGGAATAACCTAAAGTGACCCAAAGCTCCTAATCTGCTTTCTAAGGCATTCTCTAATAGACATCGACCAGATAACGTTTCTCCTTCTTCAGGGTGCGAATAGCAGCTTTAGCTTCTTCTAGGGTCATATTTCCTTGTCGGCGAAAAATTTCCACCCATGTCTCTTCGACAGCACGTGCCATTCTCTCTGCGTCTCCACATACATAGATAATAGCTCCCTCTTGCATCCAGGCCCAAAGAGTCTCTTGGCGCTCCAATAAGCGATGTTGCACATAGATTTTATCCACTTGGTCTCTTGAAAACGCGAGATCGAGTTCGTGGAGAAACCCCTGTCGAGAAAGGTCCTTCCAAAATTCTTCATAAAAAAAGTCAGTCGCCTGATTACATTCTCCAAAAAAGAGCCAATTTTTGCCCTTGGCTGCTGTAGCGAGCCTTTCTTGCATAAAACCTCGGAAGGGAGCGACCCCTGTTCCTGGTCCGATCATAATCATAGGTGCTAAGGAGTTTGCAGGAAGTGTAAAATGTGCAGTTGGTTGCACGTAGATAGGAATACTCGTTGAGCGCTCTTTCGCAAGTTTACATAGAAAATGGCTAGCTACCCCATAGCGTGTTTCACCTCTGTGAATATAAGAGGATAGCGCGACAGTTAAATCAACTTTATCAGGAGAGTGGACTAAAGATGAGGCAATCGAATAAAAACGAGGAAGCAAAGGAGAAAAGTGTTTTACAAATTCTAGAAGGTCAAGCTCTTGGTGCTCCTTGATGAAAGAGGTCAGAAGATCAAGAGGATCATGTTGTTGAAGAAAAAGCCTTAACGGCTCTTCGTTGCCTTTTTGCAAAAGTTCATGCATAGGACTCAACCAGCGGAGGAAGTTGGAGTTTGAACGTCCCAGATTGGCACGATTGGTCAGAAAAGTACGTAAAGTAATAAGCTCTTGGGATTTAGGATCGATAATACTCTCTTCGCCAGTAACCTGAAGAACCTCCATAAACTTATCGACTAATTTTGGGTCATTTTGTCCGTAAATGCCCAGTGAGTCGCCTGATTTGAAGTGAACTTCGGATCCAGTTATATCTAATGTAATATGATAAGTTGTTTTACTCGAACCTGTTTTTGTAAGTAATAAGCGCTCGGTTATTTGCGCGCAGAATGGTGCAGTTCGGCTTACTATTTTTTTTTCTTTTATTACTATTTCAGAATTATCCATGGACAAATTAAACTATTTTAATTAATTTATAACTATAGGAAATTAAATTTTATTGAATATGCGAAACCTATTAATTATAGCTCTATCGTGCATGTTAACAGGGTGCTTTGATAGCGCTTATCAGAGAAATTATATAATTTCGCAATTTTCAGAAGAAGAGAATACAGAACAGCCTCAGGAAACGAGTGATGTTAGGTAGCTACCAATTCCTCTGAAAAATTGACAAATTTTAATTTAGATCCCTGATGGTGCCTAATCCGCATGCAATCAGGGGCTAGAATACTCTCTGATAGGAATTAGCTTGCTGTAGGAGTTTTGCCGGGGAATAACGCTTTTCCGTCACCTTTTTCCCATGCTTTTGTAAGAGCGTCCATTTTTTTATTCGAAATGCCCCCCAAAAAATCTATAGCACGAAGTAAGCGCGCTCTCGTGCGCTCTTTTCCGAGCAATTCAACCGAATCAAAAAGAGGCGGCCCTTGATGCTTGCCAGTAATAGCGCTGTAAAGGACAGGCATAACGGCTTTCTTGTGATGAATCCCAAACACCTCGGCTACACGATGCGAAGCTTGCTCGATTCCTGGGCGTCCCCAGTTTTCTTGGTTATCCATCGACCAAATAATCGCTTGCATAACAAAAGCAGCTTTTTCTTCATCCAGTCCGCCAACTGTAAATAGAGATTTTTGATAAGGGATGTGGTTGATAAAAAAGAATTGGCAAAGCTCCATAAAATCACCAAATGTCTTTATGCGGGTATGGCACAAAGGCATGAGTTTTTGCATAGAGGCGTCATTAAAAGTCCATTCTTTGAGCTTATCCCAAAGTTGGTTTTCTGAAATATTTTTGATCAGATATTGTTGATTGATCCAGTCTAATTTCTGAATGTCGAAAAAGGCTCCAGATGTACCAATTCGCTTATAATCGAAAGCCGCGGTAATCTCTTCCAATGAATAGACTTCGCGTTCATCGGACATGCTATATCCCATCAAAGTAAGGAAATTGAGTACAGCCTCTGATAAATAGCCACTATCTCGATAGTAAAAGATAGAGGTTGGATTGCGTCTTTTGGATAGCTTTTTTCCGTCTTTACCCAGCAATAAGGGCATATGCATGAATACCGGAGGTTTCCACCCGAAACTTTCATACAACATAATATGTTTGGGTGTGGAACTCATCCACTCATCACCTCTAATCACGTGTGTAATTTGCATCGTGTAATCATCGACGACATTGGCCAAATGGTAAGTAGGGAATCCATCGGATTTTAATAATATTTGATCATCCACATCGGCCCACGGAAAAGTAATTCTTCCTTTAATTGCATCTTCAAACACGCAATCACCTGTCAGAGGAACTTTAAGCCTTATGACATAAGATTGCCCTTCGGCTTCGCGTTGAGCAACTTCTTCAGGTGTACAATTACGATAACGTCTGTCATATCCCACCCGTTTTCCGAGCTTAGCTGCCATTTCACGCATTTCAGCTAATTCTTGGGAGGTCGCAAAACATTTATAGGCTTTCCCAGCATCAACAAGTTGTTGGCAATAAAGCCGGTAAATGTCCGTTCTTTCCGATTGCCGATAAGGCCCGAAGGGTCCACCGACATCTGGGCCCTCATCCCAATGAATCCCTACCCATCTTAAGGCGTCGTAAATATTTTTTTCATACTCCGGCCGAGAACGCGTTCTGTCAGTATCTTCAATGCGCAAGATAAACTTGCCTTTATTATGGCGAGCAAAAAGTAAGTTAAAGAGGGCAATGTAGGCGGTCCCTACATGAGGGTCACCCGTTGGTGAAGGCGCAATCCGAACACGTACGTTCATAAACAAAACTCATTGAGTGAGAATAGCTTCATTAACTAAATTTGTGGACAGCTTCTAAAGATGCTCTATTTTGAAGATCCGTTGAATAGAAAGCAATGGTCCAAGAGCCTACTTACACCTATTCACAACTAGATACATCTCTATCAAATTAGGAAGCCCCACATCTAATTTTTGCAAGATAGCTAACTAGCTTCTAGAGCCTTTTTATCTTCTTGCATGAAAAAAAGAAGGTCCTTAACGACATTCATGGTTTCCTGCAATTGGAAATCAATCTGTCCTAGATTATCCATCCAATCGTAAGCTCCATCCTTTTTACTCATTTCGCCAAGTAATTTTTGATAAAGAGCGTTCTGCTGAATGCGGTCTTGGGAATTCTTTTTGAGGAGATCACGATAAGGGTCATAAGTATGTATGATTGTTTGCAAATTGGATTTATACATACGTCCTAAATTGAATCGCTGAAAAGGGGGTACATCGGATAAATCATCATCAAAGTTTGCAGGAATACTTTCATTTTCTAGAGGATATTTGGAGAATTTTTCTCCTATTTCCATTTCTGAAAAAGGCCCTGGAACCACAATGTCGGGTAAAACGCCAACAAGTTGGGGACTTTTTCCTGAAACCGTGTAATACCTCCCTCTTGTGACCTTGTATTCGCCTTTAGGATTTACCTTGCCAAAGTGATTGGATTCCAAAGTGAAAGTTTGGAAGGTTCCTTTTCCGTATGTTGAAACATCCCCAATGATGATAGCACGCCCATAATCTTGAAGCGTTTGAGCGACAATTTCTGCTGCAGATGCACTCGTGCGATTAACAAGTACGATAAGAGGTCCTTCCCACGCTATTTTATCTTCAAGATTACGCAAATGCTGAATTAGGCCTGTGTTATCCTTAACCGATACTACAATTCCCTTCCCTAAAAAAAGCCCTGCAACGCCTACTGCTTGAGGAAGCAAGCCGCCACCATTATTACGCAAATCAAGGACTACCGCTTTTATTGGGTACTGCTCTTTAAAGGTATTCAAAGCATTCGTTAAATCTTGTGCAGATGAACTGGTGCGATCTTGATAGAAGGAATGTAAATGAAGATAGGCAATTATACCATCACCAAAGGGCTCATGATGGGTATCAAAACGAGTTTCTTTTAAAACAACTTCTCCTCGTACTAAGTCAATTTCATGAAGCTCTTCTTGCGGCTGGCTTTCAGTTCCTGTTTGCCGAAGGATCGTTAAGATCACTCTCGTCCCTTCTTGTCCGCGTATTAGTTCCACTGCATCTACAATATCAAAACCAATAATGGGTTGATGATCGACGGCAATAATTTTATCGCCTACCTTGATCTTATTATCGAGGCTAGCAGGGCCGCCTTCCAAAAGTCGAACGATCGTCAAACCGTTCAAATCATCGCGTAATTGCGCGCCAATACCGGATAGGCGTTGTTGGACTTGAATCATGAATTGATTCGCTTCAGCTGGGGTGAGATAAGCGGTTTGCGAATCTAATGCTGAACTGATCGACTTTAAGACAAGGGAGAGAACAACCTGTTTTTTTTCCGTTTTGTCTTTGGGAACTAGCTCTTCTTGCCGTGTTAAACGTCTTTTATTGAGGCGAAGTAAAAATTGTTCCGATTTATCTTGAGAAATTTTTTGTGCAGCATCTAATTGCGCGCCGCGAATTTTGACTAACCGATTCGACAATTCTTTTTCTGTAGCAACCCATTTTGGGTCTTTTAAATCACTTAGGTCAACAGCTTTAGGTAAAACAGCTGTTTGAAGCGTATTTTCAAGTTCATTGCGCCTTGCAATTGCTCGAACCATAGTCTCTTGGATTTCTTCGAAAACCGCATAATCATCGCGTTTAAGACCTTCAAGGGTCTGAGCAAGCAAGGCATCGGTTGGTTGGGTCCATTTAACTATCTCTGGTTCAAGCAGATAGGTCTTTCCGGGGTCAAGTTCGTCAAAATAGTTCTGAAAGGAGCGTCGGATAATTTCAGGAGTGAGCTTTTGGTGAGAGACGTGGGCTTTTAAAATCTCTTCGATTTTCACTTTAGTATCTTTCGGAGTGAGCGCAGGAGGTTTACTCTCTAGGGCAAATGAAACAAGTAAAGAAAAGAAAAGTAGGAAAAAGCCAAAGGTACTTTTTCTACAACTATTTGCCTTCATGAAATCTCCTGAATAAAACAGTCCAAAACGGGCTAATTTTGCGTATAGGGCCCTTTTTGGGCCTTTTTTAGGATCATTGCATAGGAGGGAATTTGGTAGAACTAGAACCTTACAAAGATCCCCCTTAACTCTAAAAATGTCTCATAAAGATCCATTCCTCAGCAAGTATCTAGAGTTATACCTATTTAAACTTCTTAAAATTAAAAGGTTATCATCTAATTTCAAATATTTAATTATTTTTTATAAATTAAATTATTAAATATTAAGGATTTGTGTGATTTAATTTTATAATAGTTAAAATTTAACTTTTTAATAAAATAGTTATTAGCGTAAACTAAATATATGATTTTATTTGTAAATTAAAAAACCTGAAGTTTGATGTGTTAAAACTTTTTTATAAAACCTTTAAAAAATACGTAACTGAAAGTGATTTCTTTTGCTATTTGCGCAATTCTGGTAAAGTTTTCCGTCGACTTAAAGGATTAATTTCATAAATGAGGTTTTTTAATTGAATATTATTTCAATGTATTGGATAATAGTAGTCTAATATGATAAAAACTTTATCAATTAATCGAAAAAACGATTACTAATTTTATATGTCTTTTATAAGGAGAAAACTATGAATAATCAATCTGGTCAAGGAGCTGACTGGGAGAAGTCGGTAAATAATGACCCGGCTCCCGCCAAAACTCGAAGGCTTGTTTCTATTACTGAAGCTGCCAAGATTAACAGCGTTACACGCCAAGCGATCTATGTCGCTATCAAACAAAATAAACTAAAAGCTTTCAAAGATGCTGCACGTTGGATGATTGATCTTGATGATCTTGAAAACTATCGTCGCCAAAAATATTCACGTACAAAGTCTATGTTCAACGGCGAACTTCTTTTTGATAATGACAAAGGATTTTTCTCTGTGAATCAAATCGCTAAACATCTCGATGTTCCGGCACAAAAAATTTACTACGCCACACGAGTCGGTCTTCTTAAAGCAAGCCGTAGAGGCGCTGCTTGGGTAGTTCATAAGAACGACGTCGAAGAATATAAACGAAATTATCTAGATAAGAATGGGAGTCAGGATCAAGTAATGTGATTCTGATTTTTTTTATCTAATCGAAAGGAATTAATTCCTTAAAAGACATAAGAATCGCCATGCAGTTTTGGCTGCATGGCGATTTTTTTTGTATTATGTTTCCAGAATTTTGAAATCTCGAATTTGCAATTGAATGCTGGATTTATTGAGGAAGTTGTTGATGTGGGGGGTAAATGCAATAAGCAGCGAAAGATTGCGACGGCAAAGCTGCTGACGTCTATTCGCCATGCCGAAGCCTATCCCTTCTAATAACCTATCTTCCTGTTCTAAATAGAGTTTAAGATGTGTTTTCCCCACAATTTTAGGAGGCCAAATTTGTTTGGCATCACAATAAAAGATGGGGGCAGGATTTTCGTGACCAAATGGCTCTAATAAACTCAATGACTCCATAAAGTCGAAAGTAATGTCTCTAAAGGTAATTTTAGCATCAAGACGCAATTTAGTCTGAAGATCCTGGTTGCTAAGACGGCTATTGGCATAAGCAATAAAGTTGCTTTTAAAAAGGGGTAAATTACTGGCCTTGATGGTCAATCCTGCTGCATAATCATGACCGCCAAAATTTTCTAGAAGGTCTGCATTGTCTTTTAAAATGGAAAGCAAAGGAAATTCGGGAATCGTTCGTAACGACCCCTTTCCAACTCCTTGATCAATTGCAATTACTAGAGTCGGGCGATTGTATTGCTTAGCGATGCGGGCGGTTATAATAGGTATAATTCCGGGATGCCATTTTTCTGAATGAAGAACAATTGCTTTATCTTTAAGGATTTGTGGATGTTTTTGTAAAACTTCTTCCACATCTTCAGCATCACGTCTTTCAATTTTTTGTCTTTCGCTATTATTCAGATCGAGTTCTTGAGCTAGCGCTTCGGCCGCTATCGGATCTCGGAGTAATAAAAGTTCTACACCTTTTAAGGGATCAGCAATTCGACCTAAGCTATTGAGGCGAGGAGCGACTTTGGAGGCGATATCAGCAGGAGTTAACTCACCTGGTTTAAGTTCGCAAATCGAAAAGAGTTTAGTAAGTCCAATACGTCGCGTTTTGCGCAACTGACGTAATCCATAGCGGACTAGAATACGGTTTTCTCCTAGTAAAGAACCCATATCGGCTATCGTACCCAAGGCTACTAAATCAAGATAACGTTTAAGATCGATTTTGCCCGGACCAATTTCATTATTCGATAGTAAGGCATTTGTCAGAGCATGAATCAATTTAAACGCCATTCCGACTCCGGTCAGCTCTCGATTCGGGTAGGCGGTACTATTGAGTAGTTTTGGATTGAGCGTGGCTATGCAGTGCGGCAATTTAGCTGTAGGCTCATGGTGATCGGTGACGATTACATCGACATTTTGCTCAACAGCCTTTTCAATTTCATTAGCAGCAGTTATTCCACAATCCACTGTAATAAGAAGAGTGCAATTATTTCTTTTTGCATAATCTAGAGCATCGAGAATAAGGCTCTGTTTTAACGAGGTGCGATTAGGAACGTAGTAAAAGACATTGACCCCATTAAAGCGGAGAAATTCTGTTAAAAGTGCTGTAGCGGTAATGCCATCGACATCATTATCCCCGTACACAAGAATGTTTTCCTTTTCCCGAAAAGCAAGTAAAACCCGTTCAACAGCTTTGTCCATATCGGGGAAAAGATGCGGATCATGTAAATTGGGAAGCTTTGCATAGAGATAGTCATGAATGGCTTCTTGAGTTTCAAAACCTCGTGAAACAAGAACTTGGGCTGTGACAGGGTGAATATTGAAATCACTAATAATACTCTCTGTCCATTCAGGATCATTATCTGGATATACCCAAATAGGATTTTGATTAATGCTCTGGCGCATTAGCTACCACAGTTGAAAACCTTGATGATAATCTAGACTTTATCAAAAGAAATATTTCATCGCCCAAAAGTGACGAAACCTTAATTCTAGCGATATTTCTTAAAGCGTTAAAAACTTAATTTCAGGACACAATCGTAAGGGATTGCTTATCGCCTATGTTTGATATGTTTGCAATGACAAAAATCACGATTTAGATGAATTAGAAAATGGTTAAGCTTTTCTTAACAAGCACTCTAGGAATTGGATAATTAGATTTTTGATTACAAACCTGTACAGAACTGCATTCCTGTACAGGTTTTTTGAATCGAAAATCGGTCCAAAGCTCTGAAAGTCGCTAAAATTTATCTTTGATACACTCTCTAGGATTCGGAGTGGTTCAATGACATTTCCTTTTCTATCTTATGTTCGCGATTGTAAAAAAAGCGCATAACGGGCGCGGCAATGAAGAGAGAAGAAAGGGTGCCAAATATGACCCCAATAGCCATTACGAGTGCGAAAGAAAATATTGTACTTCCACCTAGCGCTACTAAAGGCAGCAAAACAAGTAGTGTTGTTCCAGAAGTCAACACTGTGCGGCTAAGTGTAACATTGAGCGCATGATTGATGGTGCCGATCAAGTTTTTTTCTGTTTTAAACCGTAATTCTTCACGGATCCTATCAAAAACAATAATCGTGTCATTTAAAGAATAACCCACAATTGTCAGTAAGGCCGCAACGCTATGCAAGTCGATCTGTACCGGTACACCGAGCCAATGCAGAAGGGCCATCATTCCTACAGTAAAAATAATATCATGTAACAGACAGATAGTGGCTGCGATTGCATAACTAAATTCAAACCGGAAGGTGATATAACCTAGGATACAAAGCAGGGCGATACTTAATCCGATTAAGGCTTGCGTGCGCATGGTGTCGGACATTTGACCGCTGATGGCTATCCAATTTTGATCCAGTGTCTGCTGAGTCGAAGTGGGCAATTCGATACCTGTTTTCCCCAAAATATTGACAATCCAAGCAATGCGTGGATTTGTTTCATAAGGGTAGGTTGGTTCCTTGTCATCATATTCAATAGGCATTTGGTAAAATGGATGACCTGGCTCCTCCATGCTCTTACTAAAAAATACACGTATATGATTGGACGGATTCAGTTCACGAACTTGAAAATCTTGTTGTGAGACCCCTCCTTCTAGAAGAGCCTTTTCCACAACCTGTCGATAATCGCTATTCGGGGATGGTTGCAATTCGAGTGAAATCGCGTAACCGCCTGTAAAGTCCATGCCCAAGAATGTTTTACGTTGAACTAAGGTAAGGGCTACTCCAATCACAATAACAGCGATGCTAAATGCGATGGTTATTTTGGTGTATTTGAGGAAATTGAAGTTACGAGCTTTAAACCAATTGCACATCTTTAGTTCTTTGTGTTGGGGATTTTCTACCCAGCCAGCAAAGAAATAACGCGTTAAGAAGAGAGCTGTAAACATCGATGAAACTAGACCGATAATCAAAGTAACGGCCAGAGCTTTGATGGGGCCGGAATCGAAATTCAATAGGATTAATGCTGCAATTAAAGTGGTGATATTAGAATCGAAAATAGCTGAAAAAGCTCGTTTATAACCCATTTGTAAGGCATGGGCCATCCGCCCCGACTTGGCAAATTCTTCTCGAATTCTCTCAAAGACTAA
The DNA here is from genome assembly GCA_013288005.1 of Chlamydiota bacterium. Classification (GTDB taxonomy): domain Bacteria; phylum Chlamydiota; class Chlamydiia; order Chlamydiales; family Rhabdochlamydiaceae; genus JABDCS01. Next base: position 21,045 of record JABDCS010000004.1, read on the forward strand.
AACGTTTGCATCAACCGCCATTCCCAAAGTTAGAATGATACCTGCGATGCCAGCTAAGGTCATCGTCGCTTGCAAGTTTTGTAATGTCGCCCACATGATGAGTAAATTAAAGAAAACTGCAGCGGTCGCTACGATTCCACCAAAACGATAATATCCAATCATTACGATAGCGACTAAGGCTAAGGAAATGAAAATCCCGAGAATTCCTAAATGGCGTTCGTGGCTGCCTAACTCAGGGCTAACATTTTTTTCCGATAGAATGTGGGGAGTAAAACTCAAGGAACCTGCTTTTAGGTCAGCTTCGAGTTGGTTCACCTCTCGTTGTGTAAAACTTCCGCTAATCATAGCACTGTCGCTCAGAGCGGAATCTAGAGTCGGAGCGCTAATTACAGATCCATTAAGGATCACAGCCATTCTCCAACCTTTCCCGCCGGAATAGCTTTCGAGAGGTGTCCCTGCTATTTTTTCACGTGCAAACGCACCGGTCCAATTGCGGAGATCTTCTCGAGGATTACTCTTGGTTTTATTGAGTCCTGTTTGCGACCCCTTAACGGTAAAAGAAAGAAAATTGCCCTTCGAAGGATCGTAAGAAGCTGTCACATTATCAAGATTGGAACCTTCGAGTGCATAGTTACGAAAAACGAAGAGAAGAGGGTTGCTCTGACCATGCCATTCGGTAAAGTCATCTCCACGCCACAATGCAATTTTTGATGTGTTGATATCGTAGAGGCTAGAGGCATTCAGATCAGAAGGCCCAGCTAATTGCAATCCTTGTTGATGCAAGAAACGAGCTGATTCACTTCGAGGCTGAATGACATCTGGATTCATAGAATTGCCATGAATATGCTGCCAGGCAATCCGATTAATGTTTTCCATTGTTGTCTGATTAGTCACTACAGCTTCGTTCCACACTTCTTGAAGAAATTGGCGAACGTGTTCAGCCATGCTAGGGTTGCTCGGGGAAAATTTCTCGTTGACGACATGAAAATACATTGTAGAGGCTTTGATCAGTTCGCCTGCCGATAGAGATTGAGAACCAGGGAAATCAAGAGATATCGCTTTTCCTTCCTGACGGATGCTCACTTCGGAGACACCCATTTTGTTGACGCGTTGATACAGTTCATTGATGCCTTGACGTACGTCAACTTCATCTGTGACAAGTCGTTGATTGGCGTCACGTAATTCAAGCTGGACGGTTTTTCCTCCTGATAGATCGAGTCCCCAATGCAAGACTTTACGATCATCCCCGCGAAAATACTTGATGAAGCTAAGTTTGGCATTGCTCCAATAAACATTTTGGGTGGGGGCTGGGATATCTAAAGGGGAAGTCCCTTTAATTCCCAGTTGGGCAGCATAATAATCATCACGCCATTTTAAGAGGTCTTCATGAATACGCGTATCGATTTTGTTTTCTGTTAAAATTCGCTGTTCTAGATTGGAAAATTCCAACAGGGCAAAACGTTTCGTTCCAAGGACGGAGAAATTTTCGCGAGAAGCTTTGAGAACATTTTGGTAATAATCTTTTTGTTCAAAAACAAAATCCTGAGAAAAATCACTGTCGGATACTAGTGTATTGCCTGGATATCCATAAAAGCCTTCATTTTGCAATAAGCGCTGTAATTGTCCAAAATCCTCAATGAACTGGCGAGCTTGTTCACTATTTGGATTGTCACGTATAGGAGCCAGTATTTTTTCAATACCTTTGGCAATAACGTACACGGAATTCATCCGTAGTCCTGGAGGAGGACTTTGATTATTGACAACGGGCGAGTAAACTAATAATCCGAATGAACGTTCGTGTGCAGGAAGAGCATTATATGTCTCGTAATCCCAAACAGGAAAGGCATTTGCTTGAAGATCGGGATGCTTGGGTTGCCAAAGATGTTGAATCGAAGAGCGCACTTGTTCCGTTTCTGCTTTGGCTATCGAAGAAAGGCGCATCACAAGAAAACTCTGAGTATCAGGTAAATGACTCATAGCTACTGTAAATTGCCCTTGATAAGGGGTAATTATCTCATCAGTTTGGCGAGATGCAAAAGCTATTTGGTTATAGAGCAATTGATCAGCTTGGTCTTTGGCATTTTGCCCCTGAGTATCCTGCGGCAATTTCTGCTTCCAATCGAGAAAGTCTGCATATACTTCAAGCATGATACGGTCATTCGCCCAATCGATTATAATTTTTTGAATAAAGGGATTATTCAGTTGTAAGTCGAAGGCTTGACATGTCTCGGCTTCAGGGCCTTGGCGTAATAATTTAAGAGAGTCTTCAATTGAAACTAATGACCAGGGGTTTTGCCCTGAAGCAAAAGCAGCGGTATTCTTTTTTACAATAGCTATTGCAGAAGAAAGAGCTTGTTCTTTTGATGCGAGAGCGGCGATTTGTTGTTGGGTAAATCCGGCTGAAGCATCCGAGCTTTGCTCAAGTTGGGTTTTTTGCTGATGAATAGTAGATTTCACTGTTTCAAGAGCTTGAGAAAACTTTTCGGCTTGTACGCGTTTGGCAGGTTGAGCAATAGGTAGTTGAGTAAAGCTTGCAAAATAACGATGGCTAACAGCGCTTTCTTGACCGAAGAGTTGAGAGAAGCTAGTGATATTTTCAGCTAAGGAAACGGCAGTATCTTGCAATCGCGCATCGTTGGGGTGATCGATTACGGCTTTTGCCAATGCGGCATTTTCACTCGTGCCGCCTAAAGCTGTTCCCAATTGTAAAACGCGGTCTTCGATTACGGCGCGATAAAGAGGAGTAGGAGCGCCTTGAGCGTCTTTTTTAAAAGAAAACTGAAAATATTCTTCGGGGCTATTTGTCTCGAGGTGAAGGGGGATTTTTCTTTTGATGAGCACTGTCTTAGATTGTACAGCGTCGGAATCCTCAACTAATGAAAGCTGGGCGGGAACAAAAGGAATCAAGTTTCCAGCGTGGGGAAAAGTTTGTGAAAAACGCGTAGCGTCATTCGTAGAAGCAAAAGTAATTGAGACGAATTGCGGATTCTTCGTGTCTAGCCAAACCTTTTGAGGTTTTATATTCAATAACTTGCAATAGGAGCGTAGCCATTTTTCGGAGAAAGCCTCGAGCTCATTGACCCTGGTCGTGGCATCACTTGCGATTGCTAGGGCCTGTTTTTCCTCAATGGGACTATGAAGGGGTTTAGCGTAATAAAAAAGAGTGGGCAATATATTATAAAGTGTAAGCGCTAATACCGTAATAATAAGTACTGTTTGCCAACGTTTCTGCTTTTCCATGGATATTGAGTCCCGAATTTATCAAATTGAAGATAAAAATTTAATGCTTCAGCATAGCGAGAGAAGGCGTATTATGTCCATCCAAAATCAAGGTGTTTAATAGAGCGTATACCCTCTAAGAGAAGAGACTGAATTAACCTTTTGCCAAGTTTTTCAAAAAATATTTGATTCCGAAAGAATCGAAAATTTGCTGATAAGAGTCGCTAGCGCAACCAAGCTTGATTTTAGCACACTCCAAGTACAGTAAAAAATTCTCCAAAGCAAAGTGGATTTGCGCTATGCTCACCCGTTTCCATTATAAGGTTAATTAATTTATGCCAGGTATTGTAGTTGTAGGCTTGCAATGGGGTGATGAAGGGAAAGGAAAAGTGGTTGACATTGTGTCATCTACTGCCGATCTCGTTGTTCGATCTCAAGGGGGTAATAATGCAGGCCATACAATTATTGTTAGAGGTAAAGAGCACCGTTTTCATCTTATTCCTTCAGGAATTCTCTATCCTCAAACAATTTGTTATATAGGTGGGGGGACTGTAATAGATCCGCCCGTTCTTATCGAAGAGTTAAAAATCCTTAAAGAACAAGGAGCTGTCTTACAAAATCGGCTAGGGTTATCTCCTTATGCACATGTAATTTTTCCTCTACATCGTGAGTTGGATAAATTAATCGAAAAAAGGAAAGGGGGATCCGCTATAGGGACGACAGGAAGAGGCATTGGGCCTTGTTATATGGATAAGGCTGCACGAATCGGACTGCGTCTTGCAGACATTATCAGTCCTTTATTCAAAGAAAAACTAGGTAGTTTTCTCACGCTGAAAAATGAAGAGCTGAATGCGCTTTATGGGCATAAGGGCTTTTCTGAAGAAGATATTTACCAAACCTATTCGGCCTACGCTCAAGAACTTCGTCCTTATATATTGCCTGTAGAAATGCTAGTTGCAGAGGCGCTGCATGAGCAAAAAAAAGTCGTATTTGAGGGTGCTCATGGTGCTTTGTTAGACCTTACTTATGGAACCTATCCTTTCGTTACCTCTTGTTCGAGTTCAGCGCCTGGAATTTTGGGAGGCGTCTCAATGGGGCCGAGAGCAGATATACGCGCAATCGGAATTTTTAAAGCCTATACAACTCGCGTTGGAAATGGTCCCTTCCCTACAGCACTAAGTGAACAAGAAAGAGGTCTATTTCCCAACTCCCATATCATTCGCGAAGTGGGAACCACTACAGGACGCGAAAGAAGATTAGGCTGGATTGATATTCCTCTTTTGCGCTATGCAATTTCTTTTTCTAGTATTGTCTCCTTGGCGATGACAAAGATAGACATTCTTGATTCCTTGCCCTTAATTCGAATATGCACAGGCTACCAGCTGCGTAATGAAAAATTGAAATGGCCTCCTGCGTGTACAGAAGAGTGGCAAAATATTGAACCTATATATGAAGAAATAGAGGGATGGCAATCTGAAACAAAAGGTATTACCGATTTTAACAAACTCCCTTTACAAGCTCGTCGTTACATAGAAAGGATCGAAGCGCTTTTGGGCATTCCGATCGCTCTTGTTTCAACCGGCCCAGATCGTGAACAAACTATTGTTATGCATGATATATTATGAATCTTCTAATCGCTGAAACCCCACGCTCTTCTTCAGAGGGCTACACTTCCAATTTCTTTGAGCGACTCGATCCTGCTAATATTCCACGTCATGTAGCCATAATTATGGATGGCAATCGCCGATGGGCGAGAAAAAAAGGTTTACCTACGTTTTTTGGCCATCGTGCTGGAGCCGCGAATTTACACAAGATTGTGCAAACTGCTGCCAATGTCGGAATCAAGGTAATGACGGTTTATTCGTTTTCAACAGAAAACTGGAATCGATCTACTGCAGAAATCTATGGTTTATTTCATCTTATCAAGATGTATTTACGTTACAAGCGAGAAGAAATGATCGCAGAAGGAGTGCGGTTACAGGCCATCGGAGATCTAACCCGCCTTCCTAAGGATGTTTTAATAGAATTAGAGGAGACTCGAAAAGCGACGAGTCATTGTTCACGAATCGAACTTGTTTTAGCCTTAAATTACGGTGGAAGAGACGATATACGCAGAGCAGCTATTTCTATGATGGAAGATTTTGCGAAAGGCAAAATTGCCAAAGAGACAGTTTCCGAACAAACTTTCGCTAATTACCTCGATACAGCTCCTTGGGGGGATCCTGAGTTATTTATTCGGACAAGTGGAGAATGGCGTATCAGTAATTTTTTGCTTTGGCAGCTTTCCTATACTGAGGTATACATCTCAGATGTCTTATGGCCTGATTTTGATGAAAAACAGTTGTTTTTGGCCTTAGAGGACTATCAACAGCGCGAAAGACGTCTAGGATACTGAAATATGAAAGCTGGAAAAATTAGTGATTTACCACGAAGATTCATGATGTCTGTCATCGTGATTTTTTGTGCAGGACTTTTAATAGCTTTTTCACCCCATTTTTGGGTGAGCTTAGCTGTAGTATTTTTCATTGCAACATTAGCGGCTATAGGTGTTTGGGAGTATGTTCAATTAGCGCAAGCCAAGGATTTACATCCCTCATCTCGACTTATGATTGCTTTGTCCGTGATCGAGGTGTTTGCTTTCTTCTTTGCGAGGCAATTTCCCCAATTGGGGCAACTGCCCATTATTGTTCTTTTTGTTGGTGTCATACTTTTTTTCCTTGCCCATTTCAAACACGCCTATAAAGCTCTAGCTCAAGTCGCTATTGAGCTTTTTGGAGTTTGTTATGTGGCAATCCCACTCTGTTTTATGTTGGGTATTCTCTACCCACTCGTAAAAGACGCTCCACCTCAAGATGGGCGTTGGTGGCTCATGTATTTGATTGCGGTCACAAAGATTACTGATGTAGGAGCATACTTTATAGGGAAGCTATGGGGTAAACATAAGCTAGCTCCTTTTTTGAGTCCTAAGAAAACAATTGAAGGAGCGGTTGCAGGATTTATCTGTGCTGTTTCAGCAAGTGTTGCCATGTATGCGGTCGGGAAAAAATGGTTAAGTGGTTCTTTTTTCTTAACCTTCCCAGAAGCGCTTTGGATGGGTATGGTCATAGGTTTATTGGCGCAAATCGGAGACCTTTCAGAATCTTTGTTGAAAAGAGATGCATTTGTAAAAGACAGCAATCGCTTGCCTGGACTAGGTGGCGTGCTAGATATGCTTGACTCGCTTCTTTTGACAGCTCCCGTTGTTTACTTTTTCTTATCATGATTATTACAATTGATGGCCCCTCGGGCACAGGAAAATCTACAATTGCAAAAAGAGTAGCTTCTGTTTTAGGGTTTGCTTTCTTTGATACGGGCGCCATGTACCGGGCGCTCGCTTGGGAAATCCTGCAGAAACAAATTTCTATAGAAAATGCTACTGCTTTAAAAGAAGTATTAAATTCCTTCAATTTCAACATTCAGGAACATGCAGAAGGTAAACGATATAGTGTCAATGGCATTGATGTAACCGACTCTATACGTACGCCTGTGATATCTACAAAGGCATCTGAAATCGCGACCTTGCCAGTAATAAGAGAGCTTTTACGGGATATACAGCGAAAATTTGCAAAAAATATAGACGCAGTTTTTGAAGGCAGAGATATGGGGACAGTTGTTTTTCCCAATGCCGAGGTTAAAATTTTTTTGACGGCTAATGTAGATGTTCGGAGCGAACGGCGATTTAATGAAATCATATCTACATCTGCTTCTCTGACCAGAGAACAGGTGCTTCAAGATCTTAAAGAGCGAGACGAGCGGGATTCTACCCGTAAATGTGCTCCGCTAAAGAAACCATTGGACGCAAAGGAGATTGACACTTCGGATCTAACAATTGACGAAGTTGTGACTCTAGTTCTTGCGTATGTAAAAGAGAAAGGATGAGCTTGATGGAAAGAAAGCGAAAACCGACTTTTCTATACCGTCTAGTAATTAGCACGGTACGCGCTTTTTTTCGCATTTTTTATCGACACAAGGTTTACGGGTTGGAACATGTTGTCAAAGGTCCTGCAATCCTTGCAGCCAATCATACTTCTTTTCTTGATCCTCCTATAGTTTCGATCTCTGTTTTCGATGAAGTTTTTTTCTTAGCGCGTAAAAGTCTTTTCAAATCAAAATTTTTTGGACGTTTTATCTTAGCGCTAAATGCCCGTCCAGTTAGCGGAGAAGCAGGTGATGTTCGAGTGTTCCGAGAAATAGACGCTCTTTTGAAAGAAGGAGGAAAAGTCATTCTTTTTCCCGAGGGAACGCGCAGTAATACAGGCGAATTAGGAAAGATGAAAGGTGGAATTTCTTTTTTAGTTATGTATGCGGGATGCGTTGTTATTCCTACTTATATTCATGGCACATACGAAATATGGGGTCGAGAGAGAAGCTTTCCTAAGCTGAGCGGTCGTACTGCATGTGTATTTGGATCTGCTTTGCATTGGGATAAATTTGCGTCACTTGAGAAAAAAGAGGCACAACGACAATTTGCCGAAGCTCTTCGAACTTCTATACTTGAGCTGAAGTCCTGGTACGATAATGGAGCTCAAGGGACCCCGCCTTAGGACCTGCAGAAATAATCTCTTCTACTTAATTTTGAGTAGTTAAAGAGTTGCGGCCAAGATGACTCGAACATCCACCGGTTGCCCGACTAGAACCTGAATCTAGCGCGTCTACCAATTCCGCCATGGCCGCGAAAGCCGCAAATGATAGTCGAATCTTTAGCTTTTAAGCAATTGAAACATCTACCCTGATGAGCCTTAAAAAATGTCCATGAATATTTTTGTTTGAAAAAAAATTGCTTTTGAATTGCTCAATGATTTCTCGTGCTTTACCAGCAAAACAGTTCATGATAGGATCGGAGCTAAATTTGGAAGGAAGGTAAATCATGGCTAGCAATCTTATTAAAAAATTCACAGAAGAAAATTTTGATGACGAAGTAGAGAAAGGGCTTGTATTAGTTGACATTACAGCAGATTGGTGCGGTCCCTGCCGAATGCTGGCTCCAGTACTCGATCGAGTGGCTAAAGATGTTGAAGGAAAGGCTGTTATTGGCAAGCTCGATATCGATCATGCGCAGAAAACAGCTACCAAATTAAAAGTCACATCAGTTCCCACCATGATACTTTTCAAAGATGGAGAGGAAGTGGGAAGGATAGTTGGGTTGCACGATGAAGAGGCTGTTAAGAGCTTCATTACCAAAGAAGGTAGGTCTTAGTTGTAGAGGGTGTATCAAAAGCAGTTTTGACAGACCCTTACTATTCTTAAAAAAGCTGTACTAAATTTTTAGTACAGCTTTTTTTTTCTCATCATTTCGCAGATTCAGGGGAGGAATGACAGCGCAGCACATTATGGAGGATCGACCAGCGAGGTATATCTTCCTCAACGATATTCGTTTTACCCAGTACCCATAAGTTATATTGCTCTTGCCTAAACCCATCGAGTTCCTTAAGTTTTAACCATTCATGCAAATAAGTTAAAAGTTTCACAGAATCAAATTTTACAGCATACGCCAAAGCATCAACACCTATTGATGGTTTTGGTTGGACAATCACATATTTTGGAAAACGAGCGACCCAAGTAATAGCTTCTGCTTCTGCCCACAAAAGCACATCGGCCAGGTCAGGCTTTGTCCCGAAAGAGTCGTAGTCGTTGAGAATAACGATGGGATTATTAGGAAACCAGCTACGCGCTCGGCATTCAGATGCGCCACCTTTCAAAACAGCTATCCGCCATTCAGGATGTTTAAAAATTGCATCTTTTTCTGAAAATTTTTTACTGAACTTTTTAGTCGTTACAAAAATAATAGGCGACTCAAGATAAGGAGTTGAAAAAGACATTTTCTTAATCCTATCTTCTGTGATGGAGAGTCCTGACATGCCAATGTCGTAAAGGCCTTGATGAAGTTCTTCTCCAATAAGCGGATAGTTCAAAGGAACGAGTTCAAGACGACATCCAAGATCTTCAGCTAGACGTTGAGCCAGTGCTATATCAAAACCCACGATCTGATCAAACGTGTTGTTAAATGCAAAAGGTATAGCCAGAAGATTGCATCCGACACGTAAGGTTTTTGTACGAAGTATCTTATCGAAAGTATCCTCTTTGATTGGAGGAACTGAAGGAGTTGTTGTTGCCGTTAGAAAAGTTGCTCTTTCGGGCGCTTGAGGGATTTTTACTTCATAAATGCTCTTATTGAGATTTTCAATACGGGGTAAGGGGTTAAAGGATTTTAAGCCCATGACAAGAGCGATGATCGGGATAGTTGTAACAGCTACTTTCCGGAGAAAAGGCATTAAGGAGGGCGGGGTCAGCAACTTATGACAGGCGAGTATGATAAAAAGGGATAAACTTGAAATCTCCATCACGGAAACCATAGATTGGAATCCAGAAGTAAAAGGAAGTACAGAAAGAAAAATATTCAGCGCTTCGATGGGTAATCCCAAAGTATCGAGGATGAAGGTTAAGCTATTAATCCACGCCCCCAAGCCCACAGATCCCAAACTTGTTAAATAAGCACTGACAAAAAGTTGTAATTGACTGCTAAGTCCGAGAGGAATTCGGTAAAAAATAGAAATAAAGAAAATAAAGACAGTAATAAAAATCGACCCAAGTGGGAGGTTAAATACAATGGAAACTGTCCCCTGTATTTCACTTTGAATCTTATCGTCAGTCGGCATGATACGTTGTAGTTCTCGTTTGATCAGCTCAATAATGAAAGGGATCGAAATGAGAACGACATTGGTTGTGTAAGCGAGGACAAGAATAGGAAAAAGATCACGCACCCAACGAGCCGGCGAAATATTGGTGAGCATGCTTACAACTCGGGGAATCACCCAAAAAATAAGCACGCAAAGAGAGAGTATATACAAGAGAATATACGTGCTCATTTGCTTGATAGTTGCAAGCTGAATGGTCCCTACTTGGTTCGCAATAATAAGAAATGTGCCAAACGGAGTAATTCTGCTTATCCAGGCTGTAATCCGTGTTAATCCACCGACAAATGCATCCAGCACCTGCATCAAAGAAGACTTTTCTTTTATATGCATGAAGGAAATGCCCAGAAGTAACGAGAATATTACAACGGCAGGAACAATATTATTGGATAACGCGTAGAAAATATTTTCCGGAATAAGTACCTGCGCAAAATTAATTGCCGCAGGTTTTGTTGAGACATAGCCAGCCAATCCGCTCCCCTTTGCTTGAGGGAAAAGGAAGACGGTTAAATAGATCATGGCAATATTAATAGCCCAAAAAAGGGCAATGAAGATAAGGCCTTTATTGAGGATACGTAAGGCCTGAGAACTTCTAAGCTGACCCACGCCATGCATAATAGCAAAGGCAAGATAGGGGATTGTCGTGATCTTGAGGATCATGATGTAGGCAGATCCCCAGGAGGCAAATACACGGCATGATTCGCCAAAAAATAATCCGAAAAGAACACCCAGAACTGTGGCAAGAACCATTTGCCACGTTAGAGAAATATGAAACAATTTCATAGTCGTAGGCTCTGAAATTCTTTCTGGCGGAGTGCCTCGTATATTACTATCGAAACAGCATTCGAGAGATTTAGGCAACCAGAATCTTGCTCTCGCTTGCGACTTTTCCATTCTTGCGGTAGATCGTTTTCAAGAGAAGGCCTAATACTTTCTTGAACATCGGGTAGGGGGTAAGGAGGATTTTTACGAGAAATCATAGGTATTGTGTAAAACAAATGCGACCACTTGTCCCAAAATAGGGGGGGAAGGCCAGCTGTTTCTGAGCCAAAAATAAGTGTATCGCTCTCGGTGTATTGAATATCGCTATAAGGTCTTGAAGCGCGACTTGAGAAAAAGAAAAAACGTGTAGAGCATGCTTCTAGGTAAGAAAAAAGATCATCAGTAAACGATACATTGATCCGATACCAATAATCTAGTCCAGCGCGTTTTAACATGCGATCAGAAGTGCTAAAGCCCAGAGGGCGAACAAGAAGCAGGTCTACAGCTGTCATAGCGCATGTTCGAACGATATTGCCAGTATTTTGTGGAATTTCTGGCTGATACAAAGCGATTTTCAAACTCGACCTGCGTCCTTAGGGTGTATCAAAAATCTTCCAGGAGAGGGAACTGGAGTTAATTTTCAGTCGTTTATCAGGTATTTTTAAGCTTTTTTTTCATTCGTAAAAGATCAGTAATATCAAGTGCGTATATTATTCATCTCTTCCGAATGGAAAACAAATCAAAAATCCTCTTAAAAGCGGCTAAATCTTAACACTAGTTAGGTCTCTTAAGCGATGAAATATTTCATTTGATACACTCTCTTAAATCCCATTGGCCTTCAATAGATAGTCATCCGGTTTTATTCTTTCATAACGCTACCTTAAAAAAGATAGGGAGTTTTGAAATGGAAAACCGGACATGACTATCATAGTCTAGCAAAGATGGATATTATCTAATGGTTTGGTGTTCAGTGTTTTTTGACGGTGTGGGGGCATCAGCTTGACTAATTTCTTTTTCAGATCCGCCTTCTTGAGGAGATCGAGAAATACTCTGAGTTTTATCATCGGGAGCGTTTGCTTTAATCAATTCTACTTCGAAAACGAGTAAGGAATTAGGTGGCAATTGTCCATTCGTTCCGTATGCAAGCTCGGGATGAATATAAAGAGTGCGCTTTTCCCCTTCTTTCATGCCTAAAAGACCTTTCCCAAAACCAGGAATAGTTTCATCAACGGAGATAACATCATCTTCTTTAGAAGCTCCGAATACTGTTCCATCTATAAAGGTGCCTTTGTAACGAATAAGGGCTGATTGACCTTTAGCGACTTCCGATCCCTCTCCTTGACGTTCAATGCGGTAGTAAAGTTTTCCTTCTTCGATAGGCAGCACGCCTTCTTTTTTAGAAGCTTCTTGTATAAATTGTTCGGCAGCTTGCAAGTTATTTTTTGCAATGCGCAAGAAGGCTTGCTGACGTGCGGCTGTAAGTGTTTCAACACATTTCATTTCATCCATCGGAGATGGCTTACCTTGATGAGCATCTTGCAGGCCTTTAACGAGCAATTTTACGTCAAAATCGATCCCGAGTGTTTTAATATGTTGGGCTAGGATATGGCCAAAGGCTTCGGAAAGATCGGCAATTTGTTCGGCTTTAAGATCGGTAGTCTCAGCATCTGCTTTTGTCGCAACAGGCTTTGCTGATTCAGCAGATGAAGTATTAGCATGCATATTTCCAGCTACAAGTAGGGTAAGCAGGAAAGTAGAAAAAAGAGAACGTTTCATGAGGTTTTCCTTTTTGGATTTAGTTGGATGATTGTATTGATGAGATCATCCAAATTGATTTCTTTTGATTGATGTGTAGCCATTTCCTTAAGCTGCGCTTTTTTTGAACGCAATTCGTCATCTCCGACGATTAAGCAGAAAACTGCCTTAAGGTAATTAGCTGTTTGTAAACAGTTTTGAAGTTTTTTCCCCGTTAGATCGACATCAGCGCGAATATGTGCGTGCCGCAAGGAGGTTGCCCATTTCATGCATGAAGGTCTCGCCGTTTCTCCTAAAGGGATAATGTAGATAAAGGGGGCTGCAGTGGAGGGAAATTCGATCCCTTGCTTTTGCATCGTTTGCAAGACTCTTTCGAGACCACATCCAAATCCTATAGAAGGGAGATTAGGGCCCCCTAATGATGAAATAAGGCCATCATAACGTCCACCACCCCCAAGAGCATTTTGCGCACCTAATTGCCCGCTCGAGACTTCAAAAACTGTGTGATTGTAGTAGTCAAGACCTCTTACAAGGCGCGGTGCGATTTCCCACTCTAATCCGATTAGTGTAAGTAAAGAGCAAACTCTTTCAAAGTGGCTTTTAGCTGTTGGTGACAGAAAATCTAGAATCGATGGCGCAGATTGGATAAATTCTTGGTCCTCTGGAGATTTGGAATCGAGAATACGCATGATATTACGAGAAAATCGTGCTTGGCTATCTGCACTCATAGAGTCGAGATATTGCTTAAAGTGATTTTCTAATGCTGCCCGATAATGAAGACGCGATTCAGGATCGCCCACAGTATTAACAGCAACTTTAAGATTCTTCAGTCCTAATCTTCTGTAGAATTCTGTCAATAGGTCGATTAATTCAACATCTTGTTCGGCCGAACATACTCCAATTGCTTCTGCACCAAACTGGTGGTGTTGGCGATAACGACCAGACTGAGGACGTTCGTAGCGGAACATAGGAGAGATGTAAAAAAACTTCTGAACAGGGCGTTGTGTGTGTAGTTTTTTTTCGACGAATGCACGAATGACGGGGGCTGTTCCTTCAGGTCGTAAGGTCATCGAACGATTGGCTTTATCAAGGAAGGTGTACATCTCTTTAGTGACGATGTCAGAAGTTTCGCCTACACTACGGATAAAAAGTTCGGTTCGCTCAAAAACAGGAGTGCGGATTTCACGAAAGCCATAATCTCATGCAATCTCTCTGATGATATTTTCTACATATTCCCAATTAGTGGAATTGCGCCAAGAATCTTCTTTTTGAGGCTCTTCAGGGAGCACATCAAAAACACCCTTAGCAATGGAATATTCCATAATAAAATAAATTAGTAAGATGTGTAAGAGCTTACTTCACCTCCTGTAAAAAAACAAGGGCAGAGTAATCATATAGGGTGTATCAAAAAGCTGAGAAAATGGAGATAAATTTTCTTTTACTATACCCTGTTACTGCTAGCAGGAGTTTTCTAAATTTAAGTTTCTAAACTGTTAGCCTTCTCGGCCATTGATCATCGAAGCGAGAGAATCCAACCATTGCGTTAGCTTACTCGTAGAAGGATCTGATTGGAATTCTTCATGAAGAGATCTCAAGAGATTCATAAAGGGGAAAGGAATCCAGTCTTGGCCTGCATGTTCAGAAAGATAATAACCCAAAGTGTGATCTTCTCCGGGAGGAAAATGCGTAATTACATCCGCAAATTCAAAAATTTGGGAGGCCAGAATGTCTGATTGGAAATGCGTTTGATCCAAACCCTTACAATTTTCATATAAATTTTGCCAAAGTAGACTTAACTGATTAGTAAATTCAGGGTCATGGCTTTTATCGAAATGGGCTAATTCTTCTAAAACTTTTTTGAATGCTCGGATATCATCTATAGCTTTTTGTCGGTTCAAAAATCCGAGTGGTAGGGTGTGACCCCCGGTGAATTCATCAATAAGTTTTTTTAAACTTACATTTGCAGCTGCATAGTGGAAAATTTTAGAAGCTGGATTTTCTAAAATTTCCTCTCCACTATTCTCTTCTCTTAATCGTTGAAGCTGGGCTTGGTAAAGGGGGTCATGATGCCTATCATCTGAATTCCCTCGCCTGCCATTGATTGAACTATGAATATCACTCACAGATATCCCTTTTTTATGTGGCTAATTATTAATAATTTACCGCTTAAAGTATTAAAATTTTTACCGATCTTAACTTTTTGTATATATATGTTAAATTGTATTAACAAGTCAGTCTCTTCTTCGTCCAGTGTAAAAAAAATGCTTAATAAAAATTCAAAGTTTGATGCACGCTCCTAAAATTTCTAGGAGAATCTAATTGGGTAACGCGCTTGAGCTGATAATAGGTTGATTATGATTGAAAGAATGAGTTATTCTTGCCTTTGCCGAACTGTGAGAGCATCATGCGTTTTTTGAATTTGCTGCGGCCAACTCCGCATGCTGCGCCAATTGAAGACGAAGATTCTATTAAGAAAGCCTATAAATATTGGCGCTTGCGTATCTTCTATTCGATGTACGTCGGTTACATCTTCTACTATTTTTCTCGAAAAAGTTTTACCTTTGCGATGCCTACCCTCATGAAGGATTTGGGCTTCGATAAGAGTGACATGGGTATTTTAGCCAGTATTATGGCCATTACTTATGGGCTGAGTAAATTCATTAGCGGAGTTCTTTCGGATCGTTCCAATCCTCGCTACTTCATGGCGATGGGCCTTATCCTCACGGGGGTTGCAAATATTTTATTTGGATTTTCTTCCTCTATCGCATTATTTGCCTTGTTCTGGGGATTAAATGGGTGGTTTCAAGGATGGGGTTGGCCTCCTTGTGCACGACTACTTACCCATTGGTATTCGCAAAAGGAGCGTGGTACTTGGTGGGGAACATGGAATTCTTCCCACAGTGTCGGCGGTGCCCTTATACCACTTGTTGCAGCTTTTTGCGCAGCGTATTTAGGTTGGCGCTATGCGATGTTCGTTCCAGGGGTTCTCTGTATTTTCGTGGGATTTTTATTGATCAACCGATTGCGTGACACTCCCCAGTCTTTGGGTCTACCTGCAATTGAGGACTATCGAAATGACCATCCGTCACAAGGGAAAGATCACGAAGAAAGGGAGCTGTCTGCTAAGGAAATCTTATTCAAGTATGTATTAACCAATAAATATATTTGGATTCTTGGATGCTCGTATTTCTTTGTCTATATGATACGTCAAGGCGTTAATGATTGGGGTATGCTGTTTCTATGCGAGCACAAATCCTATTCAACAATGTTTGCTAGTTCCTGTATTTTTAGCTTTGAACTTGGGGGCATGTTTGGAAGTTTTGTTGCAGGGTGGTCATCCGATAAAATTTTTAAAGGAAGGCGAGGGCCGATTTGTGCTCTTTTTAGTCTTTCAGTGATTCTTGCGGTGGCTGGACTTTGGCTTTCTCCCCCTAATGCCCAAATTCTGGATTCATGCTTGCTCTTCGCAATTGGGTTTTTAATTTTTGGCCCCCAAATGCTCATTGGCATGGCGGCAGCAGAGTTATCGCATAAAAAAGCAGCAGGTAGTGCTACAGGCTTTATTGGTTGGATAGCCTATTTAGGTGCTGCAACTGCAGGATATCCATTGAGTCTCATCACACAATATTGGGGATGGGAGGCATTTTTCTGGACAATTGGAATCAGCGGAGCGGTTGCGACAGGCTTGCTTTTGCCTTTGTGGAATGTCCGGTACCGTTCAGAAATTTCTCCAAAAGACCCTCGCGCTACTACCCCCAATAATGAGGCTCTTCCACAAACTATTTCAGAAAAGAGTTCGACGTCCCTACTTTGAAGTGAAAGAATCTCTTCTGAAAGCGATGAACCTTTAGTTTTAGTACAATCTTAAGGATGGACGATGTCTTGGGTTCCTCTACACCTCCGTTCGCAATACTCTATTTTGTCCTCATCTGCATCTATTGAAGACTTAGCCATACGCGCAGCTGAGTGGAAGATGCAGGCTCTTGCCTTGACAGATCAGGGCAATCTTTATGGAGCGATTGAGTTTTATAAAACGTGCACCTCGGCAGGCGTTAAGCCTATCATGGGATGCGAATTGATGCTTGCCCCTTCCTCTCGTTTTGAGAAAAAAAGGATACATGGCCAATCGTGGGGCTATCCTCTGGTGCTACTAGCAAAAAATCAGAATGGATACCGTAATCTTTGCAAATTATCCTCAATGGCTCATCTCGAAGGATTTTATTATGCTCCGCGTATAGATAAGGAAATTCTTAGTCTGTATGCAGAGGGATTAATCTGTCTTTCGGGGCCGCTTAGAGGACTTATTCCTTCCCTTATTCTTGAAAATAAAGAAGAAGAGCTCAAGCAGGAAATCAGTTGGTTCCAAAGTGTCTTCCGAGAAGACTTTTATTTAGAAATTCAACGCCATCCCGTGAGCGCTGCCCAAATAGAAGCAGATGGAATTGACCGAGAGCCGTGGCTATATCAAAGGCTTCAGGATTTTCTACAACGCGAAGAAACTGTGGGGAAAGGTTTGATCGCGTTATCTAAAGAGATGGGTCTTCCGCTTGTAGCGACTAACGATTCACGTTATTTAGACAGAGAAGATTGGAAGGCCCATGAGATTCTGATGAATATTCAATCGGGGGAACCTTGTGAAATATGGGACGTTGACGCTTACGGGCAGCCTAAGGGGAAGAAGCCCAATCCAAAACGCGAAGTCGAACCGTCACATGAATTCTATTTTAAAAGCCCAGACGAAATGGGGCAGCTCTTTGCTGACGTTCCGGAGGCTCTCTCCAATAGTTTGAAAATCGCCTCTATGTGTGAGGTAGCTCTCGACTTCAAAACCAAATATTACCCTGTCTTTCTTCCACCCTCTCTTGAAGGAAAAAGCTATACGCGCGATGAGCGTTTGCGCGCAGCAGAAAATTTTTTAAAAGAGCTTTGCGAGGAGAATATCTCTCTACGTTACAACGACCCGGCTCTTGAAAAAGTCCTTAAAAATTATCCCAGTCGCGATCCTAAAGAGGTTGTTCGAGAGAGGTTAACGTATGAGCTAGAAATTATAACCTCAAAGGGAATGTGCGACTACCTTCTGATCGTTTATGATTTCATCGCATGGGCTAAACAACAGAAAATTCCAGTGGGGCCGGGCCGTGGCTCTGGGGCAGGATCCATAATCCTTTATCTGATCGGGATTACGGATATTGAACCTCTGCGTTTTAACTTGTTCTTTGAGCGTTTTATCAATCCTGAACGGATTTCCTATCCTGATATCGACGTCGATATTTGTATGGAGCGTCGAGCGGAAGTGATTGAATATACAGTGCGCAAATATGGCAAGGACCGCGTTGCGCAAATCATCACCTTTGGCACCATGAAAGCAAAGATGGCGATTAAAGACGTGGGGCGGGTGCTGAATATTCCTCTGGCCAAGGTCAATACAATTGCAAAACTTGTCCCGGAAGATCCTGGGATGACGTTGGAAAAAGCATTGGAAATTGATCCAGAGTTCAAAAAGCTTATTGCAACAGACGAAGATGCTGAAAGAATTATCGAATACGCTCGCAAACTAGAAGGTTCGGTGCGTAATACAGGGATTCATGCAGCAGGTATTATTATTTCGGGCGATCCATTGATGGACCGTATTCCTCTCTGTATGTCCAAAGATGCTGACATGGCTGTAACACAATTTTCAATGAAACCCGTTGAAGCTGTTGGTATGCTTAAGATCGATTTTCTCGGCTTAAAAACCCTTACTTCTATTCAAAAATCGATAGACGCTATTCAAAAGCAACATGGCCTGCATATCGATTGGGTCAATTTGAACTTAGAAGATCAACGGACATTCGCTCTTCTAAATCAAGGAAAGACACACGGTATTTTCCAACTAGAATCTGGTGGCATGCAAGATTTATCCCGACAACTCCACATTGATTGTTTTGAGGAGATTATCGCTGTTGGAGCCTTATATCGACCTGGACCCATGGAAATGATTCCTTCCTTTATTAATCGCAAACACGGTCGTGAGCCTATTGAAATCGATCATCCTCAGATGGCCGATATACTAGCCGAGACATATGGCATTATGGTTTATCAGGAACAGGTGATGCAGATTGCTAGTCGCCTTGCTGGCTATTCGCTCGGGGAAGGCGATGTTTTGCGACGTGCTATGGGGAAAAAAGATAAAGAGGAGATGGCCAAGCAGCGCGAAAAATTTAAAGAAGGTGCACAAGCTCATGGACTCAATGATGAAACAGCCCTTATCATTTTTGATAAGATTGAAAAATTCGCCTCTTATGGTTTCAACAAATCACACGCAGCTGCTTACGGATATCTAAGTTATGTCACAGCCTATCTGAAAGCCAATTATCCTTGCGAATGGATGGCGGCACTGATGACATGCGATCGGGATGACCTTTCCCGTGTGGCAAAAATTATTCGCGAATGTCGCTCAATGGAAATGGCGATTCTGCCTCCTGATATCAATGAATCAGGGCGCGAATTTTTAGCTACATCGCGCGGTGTGCGATTTGCTTTGACGGGCATTAAAGGAGTCGGGGAAGGCGTTGTCGATTGTATAATCGAAGAGCGAACACGGAGTGGACCATTTGCTTCTCTTTATGATTTTTTTAAGAGAATAGATACACGAAAGATCGGAAAAAAAGCAGTAGAGCAGCTCATTGAAGCAGGTTGTTTTGATTACACCCAATGGAGTCGTCCGAAGCTTTTATATTGTGTCGAACCTCTTTACCAGCGGGCTTCTAAAGAACAAAAAGAAGCCGAGAAGGGGATCATTAACCTTTTTGCTTATTTAGACGAAGGTGTCGAGGAGACAATAGAAGCTCAAATGCCTCCTATGGAGTCTATATCTGCTTTCGACGCACTTAAAAAAGAAAAAGAACTGCTCGGGTTTTATTTGTCCGGACACCCTCTTGATCAGCACCGTGAGTTGGCTAAGAAACTTTCTTGTGTAGGATTAGGAGATGCGATTCAAGGCGAGCATGATACCGTTTTCAGATGTGGTTTTGTTATAGAGAGTTTGCAGGTGAAACTCGCACAACGGAGTCAACGCAAATTTGCTGTGTTGATCATAAGCGATGGAGAAGAGTTGCATGAGACAACTCTATGGTCAGATCTCTATGAGACCAAGGGACAGTTGCTTGAAGAGGGTAAACTTCTTTATGCTGTTTTACAGGTCGATAAGAGGGAAGGTAATCCGCGTTTTGTCTGTCGCTGGCTTGAAGATTTTCTTGCGGTTACTGAGGAGAGTATTAAGGCTTGTGATCTCGTTTTTGATCGCTCGCGTATGCAGGCGCGCCTCATGGAGACCCGTGAAAAAAGGAATCCAGATTCTGCTATGAAAAAACGAGCGCCGGAGAAACAGGAAATGACGAAGAAACTCTGTCTAGACATCGCTTTAGAGAACGCGCGAATGAGTCATATTGTGCAGCTTCGTGAGATTTTCCAGCAGATGCCCGGAGAAGCGCTTGTCATAATGCGGTTTTATAAACAAAATGAACTGCATAGCGAGGTATCCTTAGATGCAACTTGGGGAGTAAAAATCGAAGCTCTCTTGAAACAACACCTAGCAAAAGTACCATCTATTGTTGGAATTAAATTAGAAGAAGGTAAGTAATGAAAAAACATATTAATAAAGTAATCTACACCTTATTAACTTTAGTGACTATTTCGCCTCTTGAGGCTGCGTATACGATTAAAGGTGGAAAGCTTCTGGAAATGGCTGAAGTGGCGACAATGTCTGTTCAAGAGCATTACAGTGCTGCAGCGGATGCTTATCAGAATGAGAAATGGGAAGAGTTAGTCCGTCAATCAGTTATTATTGTCAAAAATTTCCCTGCTTCTCCTTTTGTTCACGAGTCTCTTTTTTACTTAGGTGCAGGAAATTATCATTTACAGGAACTCGAGCAGGCAGATGAAACTTTAAGCCGTTATTTGAAAAAACAAGCGGCATGCAAGTACTTTGAACAGGCAATTGGTTTGCGTTTGGCCATAGCAGAAGCTTTTCGCCATGGCGAGAAAAAACATCTTTTCGGTTTCAAAAAACTGCCGCGAATGATTCCGGCGGGTGAAGATGCTTTGGCTATATATGATGAGATTATTGCAGCTCTTCCCCATCACGATAATGCAGCACGTGCGTTGTTTGGAAAAGGAAAGCTTCTTACTGAGGGTGAGGACCATCGTCAGGCAATTGAATCCTTCCAAAATCTTATCAGACGTTTTCCAAAGCATGCATTGGCTATCGAAAGTTATGTCGAAATTGGCCGCAATTATTTGCAACAAGCAACTTCGGAGTACCCTAATCCCGATTTCCTTTCATTAGCAGAGATCAATCTTGCAAAGTTTCAAGATGCTTTTCCCGGAGAATCTCGCCTGACCGAAGTGCAAAATGTATTAGGAGAAATGCAGGAATTGTATGCTAAAAAGCTCTATGAAACAGCTCAATTCTTTGAGAGGACAAAAAAGCCTCAAGCGGCTCATTTATACTATGTGAAACTTTCACATCGCTACCCGAATACCCATGTTGCTGAATTGGCCCGCAAGCACCTTGAAAAAAAAGCAAATTCTACTAGTGATAATGAAAACAAATCCTAAGTTTTTTTTCCTGGCGCTCTGCCTATTTCAGGTTGGTTGTGGTTATAGGGTAAATGAAGAATTCTGCGGTCGTGGTCCCGAAACCTCCTCCTTATGTATTCCTTATGTGAATAATGACATGGATGGACAACTTACTGATGAATTAATCAAAGCTTTTTCCACTTCAGGAAGGTTTATTTATCAGACTTGTAACGCTGCTCTAGAATTGAATGTCAAAATTATCGCTCAAGATAACAAAAGTCTGGGTTGGCGGTATAATCGGACTTCACATGGAAAGCGGAACAAAGATCTTATCTCTACAGAAGGGCGGCGTCATGTTGATGCTGAAGTGACCTTAATTGATACCATGAATGATGAAGTGTTATTAGGACCGATTGTGGTCGGAGCTGATCTAGACTTCGACTATTATGAGCCTGACTCTATTCGCGATTTAAGTTTTATCGATTCTGCAGGTGTTAAGCAAACTTCTGTTGCTTTTTCATTAGGACAACTTGATTCAACAGAAGGAGCCTATGATGCCGCATGGACTCCCCTTAGTCGGCTTTTATCCAAAAAAATACTTGACGTCATTTTGCGTGCCAGTTACTACTGAGAAAAACATCTTAATTTTTTCTTAGTATTTGACATGCAAGAAGACCCTCTTATTTACCAGAATGTATTTCAAGCAAATATGGGGTTTTTAGAAGGGATGATCATTTGGGTAAGAAAAGTAACAAGTGATTGTCAATTTAGCATCAATGACAGGCGTAAGCTGGAGATTGCTTTAGAAGAAGCCTTTGTTAATGTCGTCAATCACGCCTACAGGGGTGCCAAAGCCCCCGTAGAAATTATTTGTTGTAAGTATCCTTCGAAACAAGTGGCCTTTAAATTTATCGACAAAGGAATGCCATTTAATCCGCTTCTGCAACCCCGACATCGGACTCAGGCTGTTCCTATTGAAGAATGCGAAGAAGGAGGATTAGGAATCTTCTTTATTCGCAATTTTATGGATGAGGTACACTATGAACGTCATCATCCTTTTAATGTCTTAACCTTGGTTAAGCACACGAAAAGTTCTTAACCCCTGATTTTTTCCTTTTACGAATTTTTTTGAGCAAAATTTGCTCAAAAACAATAGAATCCAAATCTTTCAATCTATACAAAATTTTTTTTCAGAATGATCATGTTGGATACTTACAAAACCCATAAAAGATTAAAGGTAAAGTCGACGCAATGGCTATTTTTTCTTGTTGATAGAGGAAATAACAGCTTCGGTGTCAATCACTTCACAAATAAAATGCTGTAATAGTTTAAGAATGTACCTAGGTGTGTTATATACACCGGATGTTGAAAACCCAATCTCTAAATGGGGTTTATGGCTCTCTGTGAGAAGGGCGATAAAGGTTAAAGTTGTGGGTGACTCATCGATCAATTTTGGCACAATCCATACGGCAAATTGCTCGTTAAAGAGGGTGACCTTTTCCTGTGTCTCCACAACATTGAAAAAATGCGTGAAATTATCACTGGCATTCTGATCAAATTCCTCGTGCTGGAGTAATCCAAGACCATGCAAGAGGGCAAGATTAACGGGAATAATTCCGTCTGGTAGCCACTTTCCAAAGTTTTGGGTAAATTCATGAAATGCTTCTTCCAGTTGATTGGGATTTACCATTTCGCTCCTCGTTCGCCTACCAGGCGCTTTCCTAAGTTTATCTTATTACCAGGGGCCCTGTCAAGAGGGGTGGCATTCAAAGCCTTAAAGAAGCAGCTCATGCTTTTTTTCGCAATATTTTCAGTACGAAAAACTCCAGATTTTTCTTGGCTTTTGGTAAAAAGGCATAAAGGCAAACTCCCGAAAGGGGGAAATTATGGACAAAGATGAACAATTGCATACGAATGTGGTGCGCGCTTGGTATCCTTGCGCTGTTTTCCAGACAAAACTTTGCTGAACCTCTAAAAGCTTCGCTTTTATCAGAGGCTGGTATTTTGATTAATGCTGATACAGGGCGTGTGCTCTTTGAAAAAAATGCTAATCAAGAGCTTTTTCCTGCAAGCATTACCAAAGTAGCCACTGCTTTATACATTTTGGAGAATTTTGGTCATCGGATAAAAGAAGAGACCTGCGCTAAGGCAACGGCTTTGGGATGGGGGCCTGTTCATCTTAAACGGACGCAGTCATCTCGTTATCCCTCATACTTACTCGAATCTGGCGCTACTCATATGGGAGTGCGAGTTGGAGAAAAAATATCTGTTGAGGGACTTCTATATGGATTACTAATTGGTTCTGCAGGAGATGCGGCTAATGTGCTTGCGGAGCACTTTGGCGGAAGCATTCCTGAGTTTATGCAATCCGTGAACGTTTACCTTAGAGCCAAAGGGTTAACCAGTACCTATTTTAATAATCCCCATGGGTTACATCATGCTGACCATCATACTACTGTAAGGGATATGGCGATTGTTGCTCGGGAAGCAATGAAGTTTCCGCTTTTTCGGACCATTGTGCGGCAAGAAAAAGGGCTAAGACCACAGACGAATTTACAGCCCCCTTCAACTTATGGGCAAAGTAATCTTCTCTTAAAGCCTGGACGGTTCCATTATCCTTATGCTACCGGGATTAAGACGGGCTATATGTCCAAAGCCAAGTTCACTCTCATTGCTTCAGCCGACAAAGATGACCGTCATGTCATTGCGGTCATCATGGGGAGTCAGCTTAGTGAGCATCGCTACATCGATGTGATTAACCTTTTCGAAGCAGCTTTTAATGAAAAAAAAGCTTCCCGACTTCTCTTGACCAAAGAGTACGATACATTTTCTCTTGTGGTTAAGGGAAGTGCATCTGCTTTAAAGGCGCATATGTTGAAAGACTTAATTTTGGAATATTATCCTTCTGAAGAGCCTCAAGTGCACACCGCTATTGAATGGAAGGTCCATCATCTACCTATCAAAAAAGGAGAAGGGGTAGGTTATATCAATCTGTTTGATCAAAATAATGCCCTTATTCAAAAAGAGCTTTTGATCGCAACCGAGGATGTCAATCCCACTCTTTATTGGAAAATGCGCCATTACATAGGCGTTATAGCTTCGATGAAATTAACTAAAGTTATTGTCTTGCTTATGCTTATTGTAAGTATTACTGCGGGATGGCTCTACTTTAAGAGAGAGCCCGCGAAGTAAAGTTTCTAGCGATTTTGTGAGTCTTTTTAGGAGAAATGACCTTTGGATTTTTAGAAAATCGAGATAAATTTACTTTTGTTACACCTTCTAAGCCCCAGTTGGAGTGAGATAGCGATATAATTGGATAAATTGCTCAAGAGACAAATTTTCAGGGCGTGCGTTTTCATCGAGCTGTAAAATTTGAAGGCCCGAGATAATTTTTTCAGAGGCGAATTGCGAGCGAAGAGAAGCCCTTAAAGTTTTACGTCGCATGCTAAATGCTATTCGAGCAAAAGCAAGAAAATCTTTTGGGCAGAGATTGTCGGGGGGAAGATTTAAATCGAGGTGGACAACAGCAGACCGAACTTTGGGACGAGGATAAAAACAAGTGGGTTCTACGTTAAAACATAGTCGTGTTTTGGCGAAAAGGGCCAAGAAAAGCGAAAGAGAGCTTGATTCATGAGTGCCTGGGGAGGCGATCATTCTTTCTGCGACCTCTTTTTGTACCATGAGGGTTAGGCTTTGGACATGGGGTGCAAGTGGTGCAAGCTTTTCAAGAAGAGGTGAAGTAAGTTGGTAGGGGAGATTTGCTACGACTTTTACCGTATGTCCATGTGCAAAATGGGGCGAAAGGTCGAAATTAAGAGCATCGTTAGCAAAAATTCCAAGCCGTTCATTCTGGAGCCTATGCAGGGCTTTAGCAAAAACAGCATCTTTCTCTATAGCAATGACGCGGGCACCGGTTCCTAATAGAAATTCTGTTAAAGCTCCCGGACCAGGCCCTATTTCAATGATGAGATCATCAGCAGTTACATTAGCAGCAGAAACGATTTTACGGAGGATATTGCCATCTATAAGGAAGTTCTGCGAGAGGCTCTTTTTCGCCCTCACACCCAGATTGTCTAAAAATTGTCGAAGTTCTGAAGGCCGGAATACCGTCATGACTGCGGAATGAAAGAAAAGGGTTGGAAATCCGCAGCGATCTCTTCCATGTGTAACCTATCGTAACTATAGCGTTGACGCAAACGCGATTTATAGGCTCTTTCTTCTTCTGTTGCAGCATTTTCTAAAAGATTATCACGCAAAGAATTGGCAACAGATGTAAATGTCGGGGCCGGCTTTACTCCGTGATTTTTTAAGAAAAAGATGCGTTGTACAGAAGTTTTATCATTTCCACTTGTTTGAGAAATCGGTCGGCTGTACATGCCGGGCTGCAGCCCCTCAAGACCTTTCCTATGTGCTTCGGAAATAGTTTTTTCACTAGCGAGCAATAGTTTTGAAACTGTGACATTGATTTCGGGATCTTGCTCTTTACGCATTTCCTGGATCTTAGCAGCTAAAGTTTCGGGGCCACTTTTTGCTGCTGAAAGAAGGGAGTAAGCATGCATAGCGAGCTGTTCAGAAAGAGCAATATTCGCACAGCGCATGGAGATAACCTGGTATTCCCATTCTTCTCCTATGTCTTGTTCTTTTAAGTAATCTGTATAGGCAGACTTGATTTGTTGTGGGCATACCTTTTGATAGGCTTTAGAATGCACTTTAGCCCCAAGCATCTTTTGTACAACCATATCTTCATGAATAGTTTTACGTGCCTCATCATAAGTAATAGCCAATCTATCAAGAGAGGCCATTACATTGGGCCCTAGGCGTTCAAATATGGCTTTGCGTATATCACCATCACTTATTTTAAGATCTTTCCCTTCAGAGTCAGCAAGAATAAGTTGATCATCAATCATTCTCTCCAGCATTTGTCGCCAATTAGTCTTATAGAATTGAAATCTTGATAAGGGTGAGTTCATCGCTTCTGGGTAATAGGAGGAAAGAAAAAGATCCATCTTTTTAACGATATCAAAAACAGAGATGGTTTTATCATTCATGCGTGCAAGAATGCGATTGTTAATCGTGATTTGCCCTTCTTGTTCTTGCGGAATAAGAGGTTTAGCGGCTGCTGAATAAATCAAAGAGGCAGAAGTGACAAGTAGCACTGTGAAGATTTTTAGCATGATACGAAGTGACATAAGCTTATCCCCAAGAGGGTGTTTTTATAATTAGTTTTTATCGACAATTATGGTCTTTATGTCCTTTTAAAGGTAGCCGCAAAGAACCCATCCATTCCTCCTTTAGCAGGAAAGCTAAAAAAATGTGGAGGGAGCGATTCGACATTGAAGTTCTCTTCAAAATAACGTGCCTGCTCTTCATTTTCTTGAGGAAAAATACTACAGGTAGAATAGACAATTTTTCCTCCAGGTTTAAGATATTGCAGCGCCTCTTGAAAAATTTCTCTTTGCAAAAGAACTAGTCGAGTCAGGTCTTCAGGAGAAAATTTCCATTTCATATCGGGGTTGCGGCGTAATGTTCCGGACCCGCTACAAGGAGTGTCCACTAAAACCCAATCCATTTTGCCCTTTAAGCGAGTTTTCTGCGGGCTATCGTTTAAAAGGAGTTGTGAGTTTTGAATTCCTGCTCTATGCAATCTTTTTTTTGCCTGCTCCAAAGCAGCAGAGCGCACATCATGGAGATAGATTTGTCCTTTACCTTCTAGTAAATGAGCAAAAGCTAGAGTTTTTCCACCAGACCCACTGCAAAAATCGAGCACTTGATCGCCAGGACCTGCTTCAATTCTAGCAGAAACAAGCTGACTTGCCTCATCTTGGACTTCAAAAAGCCCTTCTTTAAATTCTGGCAATCCGAAAAAATTCACACGTTGAGGAAAAACAATGCCAGAAGAACTATCTTTGCATGGGAAGGCCTGAAAATCTTTCCAGCGTGCGAGTAAATCATCTCTAGAAGATTTCAATAAATTGACCCGAACAGTTGTTGGTGCTTGGTCATTGCTTGCTTGACAAAAGCCCCATGCTTTTTCAAAACCTAATGATTCAACAAGAAGATTGTAAAAGTGTTTGGGAAAGCTGACTCGTACATGGGCCGGGATCGATATATCCTGAAGGCACTCGGAAGGATTGAGTTTGAGGTAGGTTTCAATTCGATTTTCATTACTTATAGGACGAGGAGAAAAGTAGTCGATGAGCCCGGACCAGCGAATCATTCCATAAAAAGTTTCACTTATCCAGCGACGATCTTTAGATCCTATCGTTCTATGGATATGAAAATAGGTGCTTAACGCAGCATCCGATGGACGCGTGGCTTGTTCGGAATCTTGCAAAACCTGTAAAAGATGTTTCCGTCGAAAAGGTGTGATTTCTTGCACTTTTTAACCAGATTAAAGCGTATATTATGCATGAAATCCCTAATAAATAGTTACCTAAAATAGCTTTTTATATCACTATGACGGCAATAGTCTAAAGTTGAGGGGGCTATGGGTGCGGTGCAAATTTTTTTAGGGGCTGTAGGCAGGATATTTATTAGTCTAATTTTTATCTTAGCAGGTTTGCAGCATATACTAAATTGGCAAGGTTCAATTACAGAATTGACAGCAGCTATCCAGTCATTCGCCCTTCATCTGAGTCCGTCACACAATTTTTTACACGCAATCCTCAATTATAGCTTAGCGCATGTACCCCTGCTTATGGGCACAGCTGTTATTTTTATGCTTCTGGGTGGATTATTAGTTTTTTTTGGTATAAAAACGCGCTTTGGGGCATTTCTGTTATTTTTATTTATTATTCCGACGACTTTGTTGTTACATGCTTTTTGGAATTTACAGGGGGATACGAAGGGACTGCAAATTGTCATGTTTCTCAAAAATTTAAGTATACTGGGAGCTCTACTCTACTTAATGGTCAATGGTAATGGCAGACCTCTATTGAAAAAAAGCGCGAAGAAGCCAATTGGGGAACACAAATAATGTTACAATCTTTTTTTTCCTTAAGTATTGCTTTTTTGATCGTGGCTTTCGGTCAACCTGCCTGGGTAGGATGGCTGTGTCCAATTGCAGCTGCTGTAGGCTATGCAATTTGTTGGGATGCTTTACGAAATCTCTCTATAAGATCCAACTACCGTTTTCTTATAGCTTTTATTTGGTATGCAGGTGTCCAAACGATCCAATTGTCCTGGATGACGGCCACTGAGTTTCACGGCGCCTATATCTTAGGGGTGTATCTAGGATTGTGCGTGTGTTTAGGTTTGCTCTTTGCTATTTTTTCAGTTTTCCTTTTCTCGAAACCTTCACTATCGCTCTTACGTATAGGCGCCCTTGCGGGAATTTGGACAATGATGGAATGGGGCCGCTTTCACATCATGTGCGGATTTTCCTGGAATCCTGCAGGTATGGCGCTTGCAGCTTATCCTCTTTCGATGCAGCTTGCTGCTATTACAGGTGTCCTGGGCCTTTCTTTTTGGGTCATGCTCACCAACCTTGTGGCATTGAAAGAGCTTTGGAAAAGAAAAAGGCCTCGTGAAGGGTTTTTGAGGTGGCTTGGAGTTGCCCTCGTTCCTTATGTCTTTGGTTCAATTTTTTGGTCCTTCCACCATCCTGTAGAAGATAAGAAGGTAGAATCAAAAGTAGCTTTAGTTCAGACGGGTTTGCTTCCTTCGCAAAAATTTCCCCTTCAAGGTCGAATTAAGGAATTTCTTTCGCCATTAGTCCAATGGCAACGCATTTTTACTTTTCTTAAAGAGTGTGAGGTGAATAAACCTTCTTTGATCGTCATGCCTGAATATACGATACCTTTTGCCTCCAGCCAGCCGATTTATGATAGTCAAACAGCAATCGCTTTATTGAAGGATGCTTTTGGCATTGCCGCTCTAAAGGCGCTACCGCCTCTTCAGCACCCCTTTGCGGCCATCCGTGAGGATGGAAAAGGCACACAATGTCATTTGGTATCAAATTCTTATTTCAGCCAGTTTCTCGCTAACTTTTATCAAGCTGACGTTATTATTGGCATGGAAGATCGAGATGCCGAAACAAAGAAATGCTACAGCGCTGGTTTGCATTTTTCGCCCGATCAGGGGGGGCCACAACGGTATGAAAAACAAGTCCTTTTGCCATTAGCTGAATATCTACCTTTCGAATGGTGTAGACGGTTGGTGGCAGGATATGGGATATCTGATTTTTATACGCCAGGTACAGAATCGAAAGTTTTTATCGGAAAACGACCCTTCTCTGTCTCAATTTGTTATGAAGAAACTTTTCCTGAAATCATGCGGGAGGGTAAGGCAAAGGGAGCCGAACTATTTGTTAACTTAACAAATGATAATTGGTACCCGAATTCCAAATTAGCCAAACAGCATTTCGATCATGGTCGGCTACGTGCGGTAGAAAATGGCATACCTATAGTTCGTGCTTGCAATTCTGGAATTACAGCAGTGATCGGTCCTAGAGGTGAAATTGTCGATCAACTTCAACAAAAAGAGGGAGTCCTCTATGCGAACATTCCCCAATATACATTCTTTACTCCCTATGTTAAATGGGGTGACACCTTAATTTTAGGTATTAGTTTAGGATTACTTTGCTCCTATTTGCTTTTTCAAAAATGGCTAATAAAAGTTTTTAGAAAAAGGCGTGAATCTACATTGTAATAGACCTTCTCCGCATTCTTCTCTTGGATTCGTCTTGCTCTAAAACCGTTTCATGCGCTAATTTTTTAGTGGATTAAAGCCGTGTATATCTGATTGTCCGCAAGATGGGTAAAATGAGGTGATTGTTGTCTTTAGAAGTTCTTGAAGCCCATCTGTCTACGTCCCTACTTGCTCAAAGAACACTCGCATCCCCTATAAAAATAGAGGGGAGGGGGTTGTTTACAGGGCAAGCGGTCCAAATGCTTTTGCAACCTGCCGAAGCAGGTCATGGAATTATATTTCAGAGAGTTGATCTGCCCGGTCAGCCCCTAATTCCTGCGCGATTAGAGTATGTGAAAGCTACTCCTCGTTGCACGATTCTTGGTCGAGGCGATGCCGAAGTTCAAACAGTCGAGCATTTTTTATCAGCACTAGCTGCGCTAGGCATCGACAACTTGCTCGTACAATTATCAAGTCCTGAAGTCCCTATTGGCGATGGCAGTGCTTTGCCTTTTATCGAACATATTAATCGTGCAGAAAAATGCGATGTTAAAGCGCCTAAACAGATTGCTACTGTCACTTCTCCCATCTATTTTTCTAAAAATGATGTGACGATTATAGCTCTTCCTTCTGAGGAGTTGCGCATTAGTTATACATTGTATTATCCCCAGTCTTCTTTTATTGGGTCCCAATTCTATTCATTCGCCTTTAATGAAGAGCGATTTATTCAAGAAATTGCCCCTTCCCGCACTTTTTGTCTTTTTGAAGAGATTTCTCCCTTATTGGATCAAGGTCTCATACGTGGTGGAGGTTTGGAAAGTGCTGTTGTGATCAAGGATGAGCAAGTTGCGAATCCGGAAGGTTTACGGTTTCCAGATGAAATGGTTCGCCATAAGATTCTCGATCTTCTTGGAGATCTTTACTTGCTTGGAAACCCTCTTTTAGCGCATATCATAGCTATTCGGTCAGGACATGCGACGAATATCGAATTTGCAAAATGTTTACAAAATCATATGAAGAAGGAGATCGTTTGATGAGCGTTCAAACTCCTGCGCCTCCTGTGTTAAATATTAAAGATATCTCACGAATTTTGCCTCATCGTTACCCTTTTTTACTCGTAGATCGTATTACCTATTTGAATCTCGAAGAAAATATGATTATTGGGTTAAAAAATGTTACGGCAAATGAGCAATTTTTTCAGGGCCATTTTCCATCTGTTCCCATCATGCCGGGAGTCCTTGTTTTAGAGGCATTGGCGCAAACTTTTGGGGTCCTGGTCCATCAGAAAGGGTTCAACGAAAAAATTGCTCTCTTAATGACAATCAATCATGCCAAATTTCGTAAACCTGTCGTGCCAGGTGATACTCTTCTTTTGCATGCATCGGGAATTCACATTTCTTCCAAGGGTGGAAAAGTACAAGCTAAAGCAACCGTAAATGAACAGGTTGCTGCTGAAGCAGAAATTGGTTTTGCTCTCGTCGGTATCGACCAAATTAACTCCTAGGTATAAGTAACGGATTCAAATGTCAAACATTCACCCTACAGCAATCGTCGAAGATGGGGCTCAAATAGGAGAGAACGTCACGATAGAGCCTTACGCCATCGTCAAACGAAATGTGACATTGGAAGATGGAGTTGTAATTAAATCCCATGCCTACATCGATGGGTTTACAACAATTGGCTCCGGAACAGTTATCTGGCCATCTGCGAGTGTCGGTACAAAGACACAAGATTTAAAATATCGCGGGGAGAAGACCTTTGTCGTCATTGGTAAAAACTGCGAGATTCGGGAATTCTCTACAATCAATTCCTCGTGTCAGGAAAATTCAGTCGTACGCATTGGGGATAATTGCTTAATCATGGCCTATTGCCATGTTGCCCATAATTGCGAGATCGGAAATCGCGTTATCATGGCAAATGGTGCCATGTTGGCAGGGCATGTTCTTGTTGAGGATTATGCGATTATAGGGGGTATGACCCCGATCCATCAATATTGCCGAATTGGCGCTTATGCCATGGTGGGAGGATTTAGTCGTATTGCCTATGATATTCCTCCTTATACAATCGGAGCTGGATCTCCTTATAAACTTGGTGGCTTAAATATAGTGGGTTTAAAGCGTCATGGATTTCCTTATGCTGTGCGCAAGGAATTAACAAAAGTTTTTAAGCTCACCTACCGTTCCGGACTTAAGATTTCGGATGCTCTTGATCGCATTGAAGCTGAAGGTATAATAGATCCTCATGTAGCTCACTGGTTAAGTTTTTGTCGAACTTCTCGAAGAGGTCTTATTGGTTTCCAGAGTCCTTTGCCTGAAGCAGAAGAAGAGCTTGATGAAATCGAAGAGCTTATTGAAGAAAGAGTATAGGGCCCTACCTTGCGGATAGTTTTTTTCGGCACCTCACGTTTTGCAGCCCAACTCCTCGCCCATTTAATTAGTCAGCCGTCTTTGAATATTCTTGCTGTTGTAACCCGTCCGGACCGCGCTCAAGGAAGGTCTCTTAGGTTTTCTGCCTCTCCAGTTAAACAAGAAGTGCAAGCCCATCATCCCTCTTTATTGCTTTATCAACCTGAAAAAGCATCCACAAATGAATTTGCTGCTTCTTTGCTTGAATTGCAGCCAGATCTTTTTGTCGTTGCCGCCTATGGCGAGATTATTAAACAAAATTTATTGAGCTTGCCGAAGCTGGGTTGCATCAATGTGCATGCTAGCTTGCTGCCTAAGTATCGCGGTGCTGCTCCTATTCAACGATGTTTAATGGATGGAGAAAAAGAAACGGGTATCACGATTATAGAAATGGTGAGGGCGCTAGATGCAGGTCCTATGCTGGAAAGAATTTCTGTGCCTATTGAGCAAAATACGACATTTGGAGAGCTCGAGCAAAAATTGCTACTAGCGGCCTGTGAAGCTATTGATAAAAGTATTCAAGCTTTCGTAGAGAATCGTGTTATTAAAATCTCTCAAGACGAAACAAAAGTTACTTATGCAGCAAAGCTTAGTCCTAGTGAGGAGGAAATTAATTGGGATTTGCCCGCAGAGACATTACATAATTTAATTCGCGCACTTTCGCCTGCGCCCAGTGCATGGTGTAAAATTTTTATTCGGGATCAAGATAAGCGTTTGAAAATTAAACGCTCCAATCTGCGACGTGATCTTGAAGGAGAGCCAGGAAAAGTCATTCATCACACTAAAGAATCCTTGATTATTGCATGTGGAAAAGACGCATTAGAGCTTTTAGAAGTGCAATTAGAAGGGAAAAAAGCTCTTCAAATTACTGATTTTTTGCGTGGTTTAGGTAATTCGTCATTTTCTTTCAGTAAAAGTGGTCCGATTTAGTTTTCGTTGCTTTCACCTAAAAATCTTGAAGAAGACCGAACTTGATTTAAGGTTTAGTCTCTTAAAGCGATGAAATATTTCTTTTTATACACCCTCTTAGTTCACCCACCGTCTCAATTAAAGTCACTGCTTAATTAAAAATAAAAACACTCGAAAAGATTGGAATCAACAGAAACTTAGTTCTCTTATACTTATTTTCGTTAATAGCTCTTAATTAAAATCACAAGATCACTTTTTAATTATTTTAATAGAAAGTTCCTTCTTTTATCTGACATTTCCTTGGTCAGCCATTTTTGTTTACCAAAATAAGAAAGTTAGCTAAGCTCCTCTTTGCAGTACGTTAATTTAAACTTAACAAAGGACGTGAATATGTCTCATTCCGTAAGAGCCGCTTTTGATAGAACTGTCTCTACACCTCATTTTGATACGCAACTTGGTGGCGATAAAGTAACAAAAGAAAAAACTGTTACTAAGACCGGTCACATGGTGAAAAGATCCGAAACAGATGATACTCCTCCAGTTATGCATGATGTAAGAGTTGTGTCACCATCAGAAGATCCATCATGCTGGCAAACATTTTTGCAATATTTATCAACTGTAAAAGGTTTGAAGAATCTATTAAAAGGAACTTACTTAGGTGCTGATTGGGCGCGCCAATATAACCCTTCTTTAGTAGATGCTGCTAAGGTTTCTGCTCTAGGTAAACAAACGAAAAATCTAGCATCTGTAACAGAGATCCCAGAAAGTGCTATAGATACTGTTCAAGCAGCTGCTCGCGTTGCTAAAAAACCAGATGTTGGTAGCTTCGGGAATTTCACCTACAAAGTGGGTCGACTACTTATTCCAGTTATTGAAGCGGGACGCGTTGTTTGTGATGTCGTTTCCCCATTAACAGCTTCTGTAGCGAGAACTGTGAGTTCTGTTTTCAGCGGTGCTCTTG
The DNA here is from genome assembly GCA_013288005.1 of Chlamydiota bacterium. GTDB lineage: Bacteria > Chlamydiota > Chlamydiia > Chlamydiales > Rhabdochlamydiaceae > JABDCS01. The sequence continues at coordinate 54,974 of JABDCS010000004.1, forward strand.
TATTTACAACTCTTTATTCAACAGGAGAAGAGCTAGAGAAGATCGGAGCAGAAAAAGCAAGAGTTTTGCCAACAGCCGAATTCCTGAGAGATCGTGTTGTAGCAGCTCGTGATGCAAGCGTGACACAAAGCTGGCTGAAGATTGCTACAAACTTGAGCTATATGGCATTGGGCGTTTTAGGGCTTGCTACTTTGGCTACATCTGTGGTTGTGCCTTCTTGGGTATTCCTTAGTTTCGCAACATCTGGATTTGCATGTTCTGTTTTGGCGCATTTCCAAAAGAAACTTTCGCAAGAACCTGCTTTGGCTAAAGCGTCAGGCGCGTTTGAGCCGTTGGTTGCAAGAGCACCAGTTGCGCTTGCTCCTGCTCGTAGCGTAGCCCCAGTTGCTGCTACAGCCTAATTAGCAAGTATGTAACGAATTGCCTCTGAATTAACTTTGCTGCGTCAAAAATTCAAAAATTGACGAAGAAAATTAATTTGAGAGAGGCTTTCTAAGAACTCCTAATTGTGCGGGCGTTTATAAAAAAACGTCCGCATTTTTGCATTATAAACCAAATCCTTTTACAAAATAATTTTTATGCCTCTAGACACCGTCACTAGCGATCGCTCTTCAGAGCCACCTATCTCTTCCTCTAGTCTTACTCTTTCAGAAGCTGCACAGGCCTATTGGAAAACAGTCGAAGGGATGAAAAAGAGTTTTTTTGAAGTCTTTCACACCGCCGCCGATTGGATCACTACTTGTCGGCCAATCGAATCCCTAAGTCGTCTTTCCGCTCATGTAAAACAGCTTAAGAATTTTAGTAGCCTAGCAAAAATTCCTGAAGCCATTACCGAGACCGCTGAACAAGCGGGGTCTGCTTGTAAAGAAAAGACAAATAGCAGCTATAGCAAGCTCATCAACAAGATTTGTTGTTTAATTTTGCCAACAACTGATGTTTTGGAAACCCTACAACAACGTCTTTTCCCTTTAGCTACTCGAATAGGTGCTGCTGTGGGTGCCGCAGGGTTTGGTGCTTTGATTTATGTTGGAGCATTTGAATTTAACAAGAATATGCAGCGGTCAGATGCGGCTGGCGCCACATCGCCTTTATCATCTCGAGAAATCACAATCAAAACCCATCAAGCAAGTTTAAACAGCCTAGGAGCTGTCTCCGATGTTGCTATTGGTGTTTTAGGTCTTGCAGGAGCTGTTACAAGCTTTGCAACGGCTCCGTGGATAATGCTTGCCCTAAGCACGAACAGTCTTGTTTGTTCTCTAGGCAGTCATTTTCTTCCCCAGCTTTATCCAACTACTTCCCTTACGACAAAGGCAGCAGTTGCGCTAACGTGAACATGAAAAAAACTAATTTTTTCACCATGAAATGGTGAGATGAAGTTTTAATTATTGTTCTTTATTAATTAGATAATTTTCAAATTAAACTCCTTTTTTAAAAGGAGTTTTTTTATAGTTGGAAAAATCGAATTTTATTTAAATTATTGAAATATAATAACATTTAGTTTTGTAGATTTTTAACGAATAGTATTCAATAATAGGAGAGTGGAAATATAACTAGAGCTAAAGATTATGGGGCTTGTTGCAACGCCTTCCAAAAAAGTAAATTCAAGTTACGTCCAGCAACCTAATAATATAGTAAATAAAAGTATAAGTTTTTGCTATCAAGCCAAAAATGTGAATACTTTGGTTGCTCCACTCTTAAAAGAAGATCAAATAAATTCTATAGAGCAATCGCAGAGCAGCATCCGCGAGTACCTTGAACAGTATTGGGCAGCTTTTAGTCTTAGTGCGTTCTTTAAACAGATTGCTGGGGGTGTGTCCTATCTCTTTTCATGTGAAAAAATAAATAATAATTCCACGCTATACGCAAAAATTAAAAGCGTGGCTGAAAATGCATTGGATTGTATCAGGTATTTTTCACAGGTACTGCTTTTAATTCACAAAAAAAAAGTTATTTCCCTCCAGCATCATAGTATCGATTATGCGCCGGCTATTTCATCCGTAAGTGCTTTGGCCACGATCTACAAGTTTGGGCAGCAACTTTTAAGTAAAGTTGTGAATATGGGAGATCCTTCCGTTAAGCTCTCCTTCTGGAAAATGGGAGATGCTTTATTTAGTCTAAAAAACTTTGTCCTTGGCTGTTCTCAGCTTATAGTTAAGCCTCTTTCTTCTCGCTGTACTCTTGTTCTCAACTCCTTGGATAGTACCTATCAAATTAGCAAATCCCTAATAGGTACGACAGATGATAAGGAAAGTTTAAACAGAGCCGTCGCCGAATGTCACCTGGCCGGGTTAAAATAAAATTCCTCTCGCTTGCGATTTACAAATAAGGGTTATTCTTTTAACTTTTCTGCATCTTTTGCGTCCTAAATCAATTTTTTATTCCAGCGCCATTCAATGTATAAGAAATTTCTTCTTCGCGAGTGGATTGGCATAGCAATTATTCTGGGGGCTATTCTTACTACTTTCATTGTTACGAAAATTTCAGAAAAAAGAGTTTACAAAATTCTGAAATCAGTAAACGCGGATACACTCCCCTTGCAAGCAAAAAAATGATTGTGCTCAATGAGAGGACGGTCTCATATTCTTGAGAGAAAGTTGGTTTTTTCTAAGCCAAATCCTGAAGAATTTGCAGGTAGAATTCTTTGCTTTTCTTGGAGAATTTACTAATTTTTAAATTTTCGTTGTGAGAAATTCAAATGGTTTGCTAATCTCACCGCTTTGATCTTCACGGAAGGTCAGGCGATAAGAAGAGTGTGGCTCCAATCTACAGCCACAAAGACCTTATCTTTAGCATTTCATACAAAATTCATTCTCGCCAGTTCGGCAGTTTGGAAAAGTAGCAGTGCAGTAGAGTTAATCCGATCGAAAGGTGTTTTATGACTCTAAGACTAATGGGTATAAAAAAAGGGATGGCTCGTCTTTTTGATAAGGACGGCAATCTTATTGTGTGCACCGTCATTTTCACCGAGCCTAATATTGTTTCACAGATTAAACGCGTGGAAAAAGATGGCTACAATGCAGTTCAATTGTCAGCTGTTAAAGTTAAGCCGGCAAAAGTGCGGAATGTCACTAAGCCTTTAAAAGGCCATTTTAAAAAAGCTGGAATTGAACCTCGCCGCCATCTGGCGGAATCTCGAATTGAGAATCCAGAAAAGTTTCAGCTAGGTCAGGAAGTAAGTGTATCTTACTTTACCGACTGTCCATCGGTCGATGTGGCTGGACAATCCAAGGGTAAGGGGCACCAAGGTGTAATGAAACGTCACAATTTTGCTGGCGGACCTGCAGCTCATGGATCTGGTTTTCATCGCCATGGTGGATCTTGTGGTATGCGTTCAACTCCAGGACGATGTTTGCCTGGTCAGAAAAAATCAGGCCATATGGGTGATGAGCGAGTCACGGTGCAAAGCTTGCGCGTTGTGCAGATCGACGAAGCCAACAATTTAATCGTTGTTGAAGGAGCTATCCCAGGTTCTCGCGGTGGTCTTGTGTATATCACAAAAGCCGTTAAGAAACAGCAAAAGCAACTGAAAAAATGATAGTTGAGGAGTGATTCGTGGTTACGCTCAAAAAATATGATTTGACCGGAAAGGTTTTAGGCGAGGTCAAGTTGGACGATGAACTTCTCATCGGCGAAGTGCGCCAGCAATCCATAAAAGATTACCTTGTTGCTTTAAGAGCCAATGCACGTCAGTGGTCGGCCCATACTAAAACGCGACGAGAAGTTAGCCATTCTAAACAAAAGCCACATCCTCAAAAAGGGACAGGGCGAGCTCGTCAAGGCTCTTTAGCTTCACCTCAATATAAAGGTGGAGGAAGAGTATTTGGCCCAAGAGCAAAATTTGACCAACATGTTCGCATTAATAAAAAAGAACGTCGTGGTGCAATTCGACAGTTACTCGTGGAAAAAATCCGTGAAGACAAGCTTCATGTGTTGGAATGGGATAGTTCGTTTGATCAGCCCAAGACAAAAACAGTTGCTGCTTTTCTCGAACAAACACAGTTAGCTGGTAAACGCGTGCTGTTTTTACGCAGACCTAATGAGGGTTCGGATGAAAAAATGCTAAATAGCAAAGATGCCTTTGCTCTGAGCATAAGAAACATTCCACGAACCGATTTTAGAATGCTTCAAAATATTAATGGCTACGACCTTGCTATCACACACGAAGTGGTTCTATTTAGCGAGAGTGTTGACGAACTTGTACTGATGTTGAAGGGAGGGGCATAATATGTTGAAAAAAACTCCTTATGACATTATAAAAAATCGTCGCGTAACTGAAAAGGCGCGTGTTTTCGAACAATTGCAATTTAATAGTAGCAATTCTTGCGTTAAGAAATGCGAGTCTCCAAAAGCTGTTTTCGTTGTCGACAATAAAGCCAATAAGATTGAAATTGCTCGTGCTGTTGAAGAAATTTATGCCGACAAAAATATTAAAGTTGTCGGAGTGAATACAATCAATGTTAAGGCGAGAATGCGCTTGGTTCGCGGCCGAATGGGGAGAGTGGCAGGATTTAAAAAAGCTATTGTTACCTTCCGCCCCGGTGACAGTATCGAAGAAAAAGCGTAATGGGGGAGCTGTAGCGACTTATGTTAAAAAAATTCCGTCCTATAACACCGGGACAACGAGAGCTAATTCTTTCCACTAACGATGAGCTAACTCGTGTAGGGGCTTCGAAAAGAGCTACTGTAAAGCCCGAAAAATCTTTGCTCGTAAAAAAACGTCGCACAAATGGTCGTAATCATCACGGTCACGTAACATGTCGCCACAGAGGCGGTGCCCATAAGCGATTTTATCGTCTTATAGATTTTAGACGAGACAAGGATAAAATTGTTGCGAAGGTAGCCTCGATTGAATACGACCCAAACCGTACAGCCCATATTGCATTGCTAAATTATGCTGACGGAGAAAAACGTTACATAATAGCACCTCAAGGTTTGAAGGCAGGCGACACTGTGCAATCAGGACGTGAAGCACCATTTCATGTCGGATGCACAATGCCCATGAGATTTATGCCGCTTGGTTCTGTTATTCACAACATCGAGCTACAACCAGGCCGCGGCGCAAAATTAGTACGCTCTGCAGGGCTTTCAGCACAACTTATGGCGCGAAGTGGTGGTTACATCACTCTTAAGATGCCATCGGGTGAAGTGCGGATGGTCAATGAGGATTGCAAAGCCACATTTGGCGCTGTCTCCAATGCCGAACGCAACTTGCGGGTAGAAGGTAAAGCTGGAAGAATGCGTTGGAAAGGATTTCGACCTACAGTTCGCGGTACTGCAATGAACCCGGTTGACCATCCACATGGTGGAGGCGAAGGAAAACATAATGGTTATCTGCCTCAAACACCATGGGCTATGTTTACAAAAGGGTACCGCACCCGCTGTAAGAAAAAGACAACGAAGTGGATCATTAAGGATCGGAGAAAATAGGGTTACTCATGGCTAGATCATTAAAAAAAGGTCCTTTTGTCGATTACTTTCTCCAAGAGAAAATAGACAAGATGAACAAAGCTGGCACTAAGAAAGCAATAAAGACCTATTCTAGAAGGTCAATGATCCTTCCTGAAATGGTAGGATTTACTTTTGAAGTTCACAACGGCCGTAAGTTCATAAGTGTTTTTGTTTCCGAAAATATGGTAGGCCATCGTTTGGGTGAATTTTCTCCAACGCGAGTATTTAAGGGTCACGGATCCAAAAAGATTGCTGAGTCTGGACAATCGAAACCTGGTGGATGAGGAATATAAACCATGCAAGAAGCAAGAGCTCTCACAAAAAATATTAGAATTCCACCGCGTAAGGCACGTCTCGCAGCAGATCTTATACGTAATCTCCCTGTGGAAGAAGCCGCTGTATTGTTAGGATTTTCTCAGCTTAAAGCAGGAAAACTTCTTCAAAAGACGTTAAATAGCGCTGTAGCAAATGCGGAAACGCAGTTAAATATCCAGCGCAGAGATCTCGTGGTTAAAGAAGTTAGAGTAGATGCGGGATCAGTGTTAAAACGTGCGAAATCGAAAAACAAAGGTGGTCGAGTGCCTGTAATGAAGCGTACTAGCCATTTTACAGTAGTCGTCGCTGCACAATAGATCAGGAAGGCTGAAATGGGACAGAAAACATCACCAGTTGGTTTTAGACTGGTACGTAATAAAAGATGGAGATCAGTCTGGTTTGCTAATAAGCAAGAATTTGGAAATCTCCTGGGCGAAGATCATCTGATACGTGAATTTCTCATGGGCAAATCTTGTTGCTCGGGAGCTTCTCAACTCGTCATTAAGCGAATGAGCGGTAAAGTGGAAGTGACTATTCACACTGCCCGGCCTGGTATGGTTATTGGGAAAAAAGGCGCAGAGATTGATATCTTGAAAAATGAACTTTCAAAGCTCACCGGAAAAGAGATTTGGATTGAAGTAGAAGAGATTAAACGTCCAGATTTAGATGCAAAATTAGTAGCTGATGCGATTGCTAAACAGCTCGAAAGAAGAGTGCCATTCCGTCGTATTCTTAAGAAAGCTATGCAATCCACTATGGATGCTGGTGCGGCTGGAATTAAAGTTCAAATTTCTGGAAGGGTCGGTGGAGCAGAGATCGCGCGTACCGAATGGTATAAAGAAGGACGCATTCCTCTTCATACATTACGAGCTGATATTGACTACGCACATGGACGAGCAGAAACCACATATGGATCGATTGGCGTTAAAGTGTGGATCAATAAAGGCGAAGATCACGCGACGAAAGCTGTGGTAGGAGGATAGGTTTATGGCTTTATTGCCTAAGCGCACAAAATATAGAAAAATGCAAAAAGGCCAACACGCTGGCCTAAGTAGAGCAGCCAATTTTGTCGATTTTGGTGAGTTTGGCATGCAAGTGTTGGAACGGGGAAGAATTACGAATCATCAAATTGAAGCGTGTCGTGTTGCAATAAATCGCTATTTCAATCGAAGAGGAAAAGTGTGGATACGCATTTTCCCAGATAAATCCGTTTCAAAAAAACCGGCTGAAACTCGAATGGGTAAAGGGAAAGGAAATCCCGATCATTGGGTAGCTGTAGTAAGACCTGGTCGCGTTTTATTTGAAGTCGGCGGCGTCTCTAGAGATTTGGCACAAAATGCATTGCGTAGAGCAGCGGCAAAACTAGGCTTGAAGACGCGCTTTGTTGAAAGAGTGGAACAAGTATAGGGCCTTTATGAAAAATCAAGAAGCTTTGAAAGACAAAAGCGTGGAAGAATTAAAATCACTTTATTCTGAAATTAATAAAGAGATTTTTCAATTGAAAAATGATTTGGCCGTATCGCGCAAGCTTGATAAGCCTCATCTGCTCAGAATGAAGAAGAAAGAACGTGCTCGAGCGCTCACGTTTCTTAGACAAAAAAGTGGAACATTATCGCTCTAATGGAGAGATATGCAGGAATTAAGCAGAAATAGTCGTAAAGTTCGAGAGGGAGTAGTCGTCTCGAATAAGATGAAAAAAACTGTCACGGTGCGCGTCGAAAGAACAATGCGACATCCCCATTTTGAGAAGGTGATTAGTCGAGCGAAAAAATATTACGCCCATACCGAAAATGAGCAAGAAATACCCGTTGGAAAAAAAGTCCGCATTGAGGAAACACGGCCTCTATCCAAGCTGAAGCGTTGGAGAGTTGTGGAAGTACTTGTGTAAGCGGAAGTAAACGGAGCAAAAAATGATTCAGCAAGAAACAGAATTAGAAGTAGCAGATAACACCGGCGCAAAACGTGTGTTGTGTTTCAAAGTTTTGAAAGGGTCAAAGAGAAGATACGCCAGGACTGGTGATGTTATCATTTGTTCCGTAAAAGAAGCAGACCCGAAAGGCGCTGTGAAAAAAGGCGATGTTGTAAAAGCGGTTATCGTACGTACAAAAAGTTATATTCGCCGAAGAGATGGCTCCTTCCTGCGTTTCTACGACAACAGCTGTGTGATTATCGACGATAAAGATAATCCAAAAGGAACAAGGATTTTTGGACCCGTCGCTCGCGAAGTTCGCGAAAACGGATTTATTAAAATTTCTTCTCTTGCACCCGAAGTGATTTAAATAGGACGGATTTAGCATGAGTAAGTGGATAAAAAAGGGCGATAATGTCTTAATCATCGCCGGAAATGACAAAGGTAAGACCGGAACAGTTATATCCCGCGAAGGCGATCGTGTGATTGTTAAAGGGGTCAATGTTCGTAAAAAACATGCTAAGAGTAGAGACAGAAGTCAGCCCTCGAGCATTTTAGAAGTAGAGCGTCCTGTTCATATATCCAATACAGCTCTATGCGATGATCAGGGAAACAAAATTTACATGAAGAGCAGAACATTGGCGACTGGCGGGAAAGAGTTGTACTACTTAAGAGAAGATAATGAAGTTGTTTTTCGCCAACTCAGAAAAGGTTCATAACGGTTAGCCATGTCAAGATTACAGAAGAAATTTAAAGAAGAAATTAAAAATCAACTGAATGACAAATTTCAGTATGAAAACTCTATGTTAATTCCCAAGCTAAATAAAATTATTATCAGCATGGGAATGGCAGAAGCAACGAAAGACAAAAATGCTATTCAAGACTGTTTGAAAGAGCTCGCTATGCTTTCGGGACAAAAAGCAATTTTAACTAAATCTAAAAAATCCATTGCCAATTTTAAGCTGCGTGAAGATCAAACAATTGGCGCCAAAGTGACATTGCGAAAAACACGCATGTATGAATTTTTGGATCGTTTTTGCAATATCGTATCACCACGAATTCGCGACTTCCGAGGTTTTTCAAGAAAAGCAGATGGTTTGGGTAACTATTCATTAGGAATTGAGGATCAGCAGATATTTCCTGAGATCAATCTTGATGAGGTTAAGAGAACGCAAGGGATGAACATTACATTTGTGACATCTGCCACTAGTGATGAAGAATGTATCGAGTTGCTTCGGTTACTTGGACTGCCTTTCAAAGAAGAAGAAGTAAATGGTAGGAATACTAATGCATGATTCAATAGCTGACTTATTGACTAGGATAAGAAACGGTAAACTAGCAAAACACCGCTATGTTGATTTTCGCCCTAGTAAGATCAAAATCAATATCGTTAAGGTGCTCCAAGCCCAGGGATTTGTTGATGACTACCTGGTTAATGAAGAAAAGGGTGAAGCGCGGGTATTTCTTCGCTATGTAGCGGGGCGTGAAGCCGTAATTCAAGGACTTAAAAGAATGTCCTCACCTGGATTACGTCGATACGTTAGTTATAAACAGATACCTAAAGTCCTTGGTGGAATGGGGACAGCTATACTGTCGACTTCAGAAGGCGTTCTTGATGGCGAAACAGCACGCCAAAAGAAAGTGGGTGGTGAATTGCTCTGTTTGGTTTGGTAAAGAGAGGAGATAAACGATGTCACGACTGGGAAAAAGTCCTATAGTGCTACCAAAGAATGTCGAAGTAAAAACGCAAGATGGCCAGTTTGTTGTAAAAGGCCCTAAAGGAACACTTTCTTTCGTTGCCATTCCTGGAGTAAGCGTAGAAATTGATAACGAGAACAGGCTGTTTGTAAGTTGCGATGAAAAACTTCAGCCCAAAAAAACAACTCATGGACTCTACCGAGCGACCATCAACAACATGATCATCGGGGTGAGTGCAGGTTTTGAAAAGAAATTACTGCTTATTGGCGTAGGTTATCGTGCTGCGGTACAGGGTCAAAAAATTGATCTGCAAATTGGGTATTCACATCCAACACAAATTGAGATCCCCAAAGGATTGGCCGTAGAGGTCGATAAAAGCACGACCATTATTATCAAAGGTATCGATAAACAAGTTGTTGGACAATTTGCTGCCACTATCAGAGCTACTCGTCCTCCTGAGCCCTACAAAGGCAAAGGTATACGCTACGAAAAAGAATTTGTGCGTAAGAAAGCAGGGAAAGCAGCAAAAGGTAAAGGGGCCTAATTAAGGGAAGCCAGGATACATGGATAACACAATACTAAAGCGTAACGAAAGAAGAAAAAAACGGGCCATGCGCGTACGCAAAGGTGTACGGGGACATGTTGCAAAGCCAAGATTGTCTGTATACAAGACAAATGCTCATATTTCTGCCCAACTCATTGATGATGAGACGGGAAAAACGCTTGTCAGCGCAGGTACTCAACACAACGAGTTGAAAACAACTGAGTTCGGAAAAAAGAGCAAAGAAGCTGCACGACGTGTGGGTGCTCTTCTTGCAGAAAAAGCCAAATCAAAATCGATTACGACGGCTGTCTTTGATCGCGGATTTTATAAATTTCACGGAATCATTGCTGAGTTGGCCGCTGGTGCCCGCGAAGCAGGGTTGCAGGTTTAAGAGACAGAGGCACAAACCATGGCACAACAACAGAATCGACGCCAAGAACGTGAGAGCGCAGGTTCAGAATACGAAGAAAAAGTACTCTACATTAACCGTTGTTCTAAAGTCGTTAAAGGGGGAAGGAAATTTAGTTTTTCCGCTTTGATTTTAGTAGGTGATGGTAAAGGAAAAGTCGGTTTCGGCTTTGCTAAAGCCAATGAAGTTTCTGATGCCATTCGCAAAGGCGGAGAGGCAGCGCGAAAATGTCTACTTACCTTCGAAATGGAAGGAACGACAATTCCTCATGAAATTGTAGTGGAATGGGATGGAGCGAAAGTTTTGCTCAAGCCTGCCCGAGAAGGTACGGGTATTATCGCAGGATCAAAAGTGCGAGCCGTTCTGGAGCTAGGCGGAGTCAAGGATGTCGTCGCCAAAAGTTTAGGATCGAATAATCCACTCAATCTTGTTAGAGCTACAATCAAGGCTCTTTCTTCATTGAGAAATCGAAAAAAATGTATGGAAGCCCGAGGATTATCAGTATGATGACACTGAATTCCCTAAAAAATACCACTCGACCCAAGCAAAAGAATCAGCGCGTTGGCCGCGGATGTGGATCGCGCAGAGGAAAAACATGCTGTCGTGGTGTTAAAGGTGATAAGTCGCGATCAGGCTATACACGTCGTTATGGGCAAGAAGGGGGACAGCTTCCTCTCTTTAGAAAACTTCCTGCAAGAGGTTTCCCCAATGGACGTTTTGCTAAAAACGTTGCTTCTATAAATCTTTGCCTCCTTGAAAAGCTATATAAGGATGGTGAAGTTGTTAGCACTGAATCATTAAGAGAAAAAAATATCCTTAGCAGGAAAGCGGCTAAAGACTTTAAAATTCTTGGTGTAGGTAAGTTAACAAAAAATCTGACATTTGCCGAAGGCATAAAATTTTCAGAAGCCGCGCGTAAGCAATTAGGTAAATAACCACAAGAAAAGCTGCCATGTATCAAGCAATCAAAAACATATTGGCTATACCTGAGCTCAAGAAGAAAATCGTTTTTACGCTTCTGATGTTGCTCGCCTGTAGGATAGGGGCTTATATTCCTGTTCCGGGGATTGATGGCGACATGGCAGTTCAATTATTTCGAGCGGCTACAGGCGGCTCACAAAATTTATTCCAATTGATGGATGCCTTTTCTGGCGGTGCTTTTGCCCACATGACAATTGTGGCGTTGGGAGTTATGCCCTACATCTCAGCATCTATTGTTATGCAGGTCCTCGTCGTTCTGATTCCTTCTTTACAAAAGGAAATAAAAGAGAATTACGAAGCAGGCCGAAAAAAAATGGGAAAATGGACACGCCTTATCACGGTTGGTCTTGCTTTTGTTTGGTCAGGCCTATTTGCTAAATATGCCTTACAGCTCAATGCAGGAAGCCCTGGCGTCATTGTAGAACCAATTTTGCGCGTTCAGGTTTTAGGAGTTCCTTGGCTTTTTTACCTTCTTGTCATGTTGACCATGACTGCAGGCTCGATTCTTTTAATGTGGATTGGTGAACAGATCACAGAGAAGGGTATTGGTAATGGAATCAGTATGATTATTACCATAGGTATCTTATCGAGCATACCTACCACCATGGGAACAATTATTAAACAACTCAATCTTGATTCGCAGGAAACGGGACAGATTACATTCTCTTCTTTAATTATTCTGTCGGCACTTTTTGTAGCGATCATTATTGGGACTATTTTGATTATTCAGGGACAACGTAAAGTTCCCTTACAATATGCACGAAGAACAGTCGGCGGTGCCGACCCACAAGAAACAAATGCTTATATTCCACTGAAGATTAACTATGCGGGAGTAATTCCAGTTATTTTTGCTTCCTCCCTACTCATGTTCCCAGCCACAATAGGCCAATTCTTGGGTACAGATAGTATTGTTGGTAAAGTAGCTAGTTGGGTTTCGCCAGGCAGTTGGTCCTATGTTTTCTTGTACGTGTTACTTATTATAGGATTTACTTATTTCTGGACCGCTACCCAGTTCCATCCGGATCAGATTGCTTCTGATATGAAAAAAAATGGGGCTTTTATCCCTGGAATTCGGCAAGGAAAACCCACACAAGATTATTTAGAATCTACCATGAGTAAAATAACCTTTGCAGGGGCCATTTTTCTAGCCATCATCGCGATCCTGCCAACGTTAATTGGTAAAATTTTACATATTGATCCCTCAGTAAGTTATTTCTTTGGCGGAACATCGCTTCTGATTTTAGTGGGGGTTGTCTTAGACACGACAAAGCAAATCGAATCGCATCTCTTAATGAAGCGTTACGATGGTTTTATGAAATACAGCAGGCTTCGAGGACGTTGACTTGAGTTTTAACCTGAAGATCTGTTATTTTTTATTGATGCAAAAAAGGAATGAATTGACATGCCAAGGGTAATTGGAATCGACATCCCAGATAATAAGAGGTTAGAGATCAGCCTCACCTATATTTATGGCCTAGGCAGAAAGCTCTCCAATGATGTGATTACTTTACTCGGTTTGGATCCTAACATGCGAGCCAACCGATTAACAGAAGATCAAATTGCGCAGCTAAACAATCTTCTTCAGTCACAATTCGTTGTTGAAGGTGACCTGCGAAGAAAAGTGCAAAATAACATTAAGCGACTCATTAGCATCCACTCCTATCGTGGCATGCGACATAGACTCGGTTTGCCAGTACGTGGTCAGAGAACTAAAACTAATTCTCGCACTAGAAAGGGCAAACGAAAAACAGTAGCGAGCAAGAAGAAATAATCGATAAGAGGAGAGAATACCTTGGCTAAGCAGGATACTCAAAAGACTTCTAACGAAAAGAAGCCAGTAGTTAAAGCTCGTAAAAAAACAACTCGATCAGTACCAAGCGGGTTAGCGTTTGTTAAAGCTACATTCAATAACACACATGTCTCCATAACAGACCCTGCTGGGAATGTAATTGCTTGGGCTTCCGCAGGTAAAGTCAACTTTTCTGGCTCTCGCAAATCATCAGCCTTCGCCGCTACCGTAGCCGCGCAAGACGCAGCGAAAGTCGCTATGGCGCAAGGCATGAAAGAGGTTGAAGTCAATTTGAACGGTCCTGGGGCAGGACGTGAGTCTGCTGTCCGAGGTTTACAAAGCGCGGGTTTAAATATTACTGTAATCCGTGATAAAACGCCGGTTCCACATAATGGATGCCGAGCTCGTAAAAGAAGACGCGTATAACAATCATCTTTCTCCGGGAGAGCAGACATGGCGGTTAAGTACGGCAAGTTTGAATTGCCAACTAAAATCAAAGTAGATGAGTCCTCGCGTAAATCCAATTTTGTGCGCTTCATCGCTGAGCCTTTTGAAAAAGGGTTTGGGCATACTGTAGGTAATGTATTACGTAGGATCATGCTCAACTCTCTTGAAGCACCGGCCATTGTTTCCGTGCGAATTGAGGGAGTCCCTCACGAATATATGGCTGTGGATGGTATTGTAGAAGACATGACACATATCATCTTAAACTTTAAAGGAGCCCTATTACGTAAATTAGCATCGGATGAAGTACCCGGCGGACGTAAAATCCGTATTGTTACCAAGATGCTTGAGATCACTCCGCAGCAATTAGAAAAAGCAGGCGGGCAAGTGGCTGTTACGTTGGGCGACCTTTTGGAAGAATCTGATTTTGATGTTGTAAATTCTTCTATGGCTATGTTTCATGTTACAAAGCCCATGACAAGAAGAATCGATTTCAAAATAGGTATGGGACGAGGATATGTGCCTTCAGAGCGCCAACAACTCGAAGATAAAGTTGTTGACGAAATCGTGATGGATTCAGCCTATTCACCTGTCCGTTTAGTGAATTACTTCGTTGAAAATACACGAGTCGGTCAAGACACTGACTTTGACAGATTGATCATTGAAGTTGGAACTGATGGACGTATTTCGCCCGAAGAAGCATTAACTTTTGCTACACAAATCGCGATTCTCCATCTCAGTGTATTTGATGAGATGAAATTACATGCGATTTCATTTGAAAAAGAAGAAGAAGAAATTAATACAGACCGAGATGCAATCATGGCGAAGCTTTCGCTTCGTATTAATGAGATTGAACTTTCTGTTCGATCGACAAATTGCTTGTCAGGTGCCAATATAGATACCATTGCAGAGTTGGTGATTATGCCCGAGTCGGAAATGCTTAAGTTCCGCAATTTCGGTAAAAAATCACTTAATGAGATCAAAGCAAAGCTCGATGAGATGGGGTTACATCTTGGTATGGACCTCAATAAATTTGGCATTACACGCGATAACGTTAAGCAGATGGTTACAGATTATCTTACAGAAAAAGCAGGAATTGAAGGATGAGACACGGAAAAAATACATTTAAACTCGGCCGCACATCTTCTCATCGACGCTGCATGGTTGCGAACATGCTCAAGTCACTTGTTGAGCATGAACGAATCGAAACTACATTAGCAAAAGCGAAAGAATTACGACGGCATGCCGATAAATTGATCACTTTAGCTAAAAACAACACGCTATATAGTCGACGTAAGGCTATTGCCGTTATGATGGTCAGGTATAATGCACTGAACTCAAAAGAGGCGCGTGCAGCTAAGAATGGTGACACAAGCGCTTACAATACAGACCGCAAAGTCATAGGTAAGCTATTTGGTTCTCTGTCAGAGCGATTTAAAGAGCGTAATGGTGGTTATACACGCATCATCAAAAAGGGTCAAAGAGTCGGAGACAATGCTTCTACATGTTACATCGAGTATCTCGCTGAATAATTGAAGCTTTCCACAAAATCTGGCAATAGCCACGTTTAGAATAAAAAGGCGTAAATAGAATAATCTATTTACGCCTTTTTATATTCAGGACACTCGTATAAATCGTCTTAAGAGTGGTTCTATCATGAACAAGCATCATAATAGATCTCTTACGGATGGAACGAGTATAGACTTTACATCTGATGCCAGCTTCTTTATGATCCGCAATGTTTTCGATACGGACGAGGATGATATGGAGATTAAAGTAGCAATCAATGGTTTTGGACGTATTGGGCGTTTATTTTTACGCTTAGCTCACCAAAACAATGCAGGCTTTAAGGTTGTCCTCATCAATGACCTCGTCCCCGCTGATAACCTTGCCTATCTTTTAAAGCATGACTCTGTTCATGGCGCTGCGCCTTTTCATGTCGAAGCTAAAGGTGATTCGCTTATCTGTAACGGAAGTACTATCAAAGTCGTTTCTGAGCGTGATCCCCAAAAAATCCCTTATAAAGATCTCGGCGTGGACTATGTTGTTGAAGCAACGGGTCTCTTTACCCAAGAGGATCAAGCCCTTAGACACATCCAAGCAGGAGCTCGTCGGGTCATTATAACAGCCCCTGCGAAAGGCGATAGTATCCCGACATTTGTTTGTGGTGTGAATCATCAGGACTATGATCCAAATACCCATACAATTGTTTCGAATGCATCCTGTACAACCAATTGTCTAGCCCCCCTAACTAAAATTTTATTGGATAAGTGGGGAATAGAAGAAGGCTTAATGACAACGATCCATTCCCTAACAGCTTCGCAACCGAGTGTGGATGGGCCTTCAAAAAAAGATTGGCGGGGTGGGCGAGCAGCAAGTATTAATATTATCCCCGCTAGTACTGGAGCAGCAAAGGCCGTGGGGCTTTGTCTTCCCGCTATAAGGGGTAAATTAACGGGTATGGCCTTTAGAGTACCCACTATAGATGTTTCAGTTATTGATCTCACGGTCCGTCTTGCAAAAGACACCACATATGAAGAGATCTGTCAAGAAATGCTTACCGCCTCACAAACCTACATGAAAGGTATTGTTCAGTATTGCGATGATGAAGTCGTATCCACTGACTTTATCGGAAGTCGCTATTCTTGTATTTTTGATAAGGGAGCGGGTATAGCTTTAAATAGTCGTTTTTACAAATTAGTCGCGTGGTATGATAATGAAGTCGGTTATACGAGCCGTGTTATCGATCTTGTTGAATACATGGCGAATAAAGAAAATAGCTAAATTTACGGTAGTTATAAAACTTGTTAGCGATAAAGTTTTGTCAATACCACGTCTGGACCCCGCCTGAACGATTGATCGGGGTCCATAAACATATAACGAACGGAAAATTAACGTGCATTTTACCCGAGAGCCCATCATAGAGTCGGTGATTACACCGCGCGAAGGGTGCAGAATTACTCTTCGCAATAGTAAAAACAATTCACAAGAAGAATATATCGTTGAAGCTGTAGAAGTTGTTTCTTTTGGAAACGCACTTTTCTTTCGTAGCTTAGAAAAGCCTAAAGCTTTCCTTTTACCTGTTAACGACTACGAAATTGTCGAAACGAAAGAAACTCGTGTCATTCTCAAGAGTATCTCTTTAGAGAAATCCATCAAGATTGGCGGTGGACGAGAAGGTCCTGTTCGCGCAACTAAGGAGCAGCCAACAGAACGCGAAGAAGAGGAAAATCCCTCCCGCACCGAACTTGCAGAAGGCAAGGTAGATAAACGGCGTAATCGTCGCCGTCGCCGTCGCTCTTCTGATGAGCGCCAAGAATTAAAAGAGTGGACTGAGAAGAAAGAAGAAGAAACGCAAGAAACGGCCGGTACGACCGCTGCCTTTGAAGGAGGTGGTGCTCTTCATGAAGAAACATTCCCCCCCGTTTCTTCACCGATGTTGACCGCACTTATCCCCCCTCCCTCAACTCTTATCTCAGAAACCATCGCTCGGTACAAAGATGCAACGTATGTTGAAGGGGCTCTTCTTTCCAAAAGCTTAGGAAAGAATGCCTCTAAAGAAGAGCAGGCTCCACAGCTTCAAGCAGTTGAGCCTTCTGCGCAACATGAAGGAAACAGTGAGTATCCAGAACCGCTCTTGCGTGTTCCCGAAAACGAAGAAAAAAATATTGAGGATGGGCACGTGCATTCTCTCAATGAAGAAAAAAAAGATCCTAGTGAAGAGACGGTCCATCATCATATTTTTGATGATGAGACATAAGAATTCTTAAACCCCCTTTTTAGGGGGTTTACTTTTGCTTGCAGATAAAAATCTAAGGACCTATCCTTATTGGCTTCAAGCACATCTTAGACATTCTTTGCTCGGATGGTGGAATGGTAGACACTGGGGACTTAAAATCCCCTGCTAGCAATAGCGTGCAGGTTCGACTCCTGTTCCGAGCAAATAAAAACCAGGATTACCTGGTTTTTTTTTGCCTGGAAAGGAAGCCAATAGTTTGGCTTCCGTCAGGAGTCGAAGCGAAGTGATATAAAAATCACGAGCCGGCGGTGGAGACCGGACCCTGTTCCGAGCAAATAAAAACCAGGATTACCTGGTTTTTTTTTGCCTGGAAAGGAAGCCAATAGTTTGGCTTCCGTCAGGAGTCGAAGCGAAGTGATATAAAAATCACGAGCCGGCGGTGGAGACCGGACCCTGTTCCGAGCAAATAAAAACCAGGATTACCTGGTTTTTTTTTGCCTGGAAAGGAAGCCAATAGTTTGGCTTCCGTCAGGAGTCGAAGCGAAGTGATATAAAAATCACGAGCCGGCGGTGGAGACCGGACCCTGTTCCGAGCAAATAAAAACCAGGATTACCTGGTTTTTTTTTGCCTGGAAAGGAAGCCAATAGTTTGGCTTCCGTCAGGAGTCGAAGCGAAGTGATATAAAAATCACGAGCCGGGAAATCCTAGAGATTGAAAATTTTACTAGTGTTCAACAATGCAATCTGTATTGGGTCAAGTCGAGTCGGTTTAGCCGTCGATCCAGATTGGATAGAGAACTCTAAGAATCCGAGTGAGAATTTATAATTAGCTGAAGAGCGAGCGATAAGTTAGCCGTATCAATCTGTTCAAGGGCTGGGCCGGAAATGTTTGAAAATTTGAGAAAAGAGAACATTCAAAATTAGAGATAAATCCAAAGGTCTCTTTTTCATCTACCCCTGGTGTCAACTTTCCATCACTGAAGAGGGCAAGTATGGGGCAGATATTTGGCATCCAACGCACAGAAAACGAAGTTCATCATTTAAGAAACTAGTTCCAGGCTCGGTAAAAGTTCTTTTAGAACTACTTGAGCCTGGCTCCGGCGCGATTGATGTAGCGATGCTCTTTTGCTGTTATCGATTAAGGTAAATTTGTTTGGGTGGATAGATAGTGCTGTACCCGTTCTTGTACGCGTTTACCTAACTCAGGAATGTTCCTGACAGTAAGAGATTTTTCAGAAGTTTCAGGGTTCTTGAAATAATTTACTATACCGGCGCGATAGCTTTCATCAAGAGCTTCGGCCTCGATCTGAGCTAGTTCGGGGATAAGATGGTGCCAAACAGTTCGTTTAAGGGCTGACTCAAGCACGGGGGAAAATGAATAATTTGAAGTAATTTGCTCGCAGAATTGCAATGTGGCATCGGTTAAATTCGGATCATTTAATAGTTCTTCTATTTCATCCATTTGCGCCCTGCTAAGAGGCGTATTTGAATCAGAATCAGGGTGTGTACGGCCCATTCCAAACAAGTTGAGCAGTTTGCTGAGATTGGGCGAAATTGTTTGGGCTAACTCAACCTGTTGTTCAAGAAAGGTCACTTTGCGACTTAAATTCCTAACTGCTTCGTATAGATAAAGTTTGCATCGCGCGCACCAAGATTCAACAGCGCTATTATCCCCTGTAGCAAGAAGACGCTCGGATGCAAGTTGTAGTAGTCTCATATCGTTGGGATTAAAAGAGGGGCGTACAATAACTGTCAAACGACGTTCTGAATGAGGGTTTTCTGCTTCTTGCAATGTAATTCCCTCAGACTCTTGCCCTTTAAGTACCACACTTCCAATTCCTTTTTCCTTAAGATAAGCAAGTCGTTCTGGTGTGAAAATTTGATTTTGAAATTTTTGCGTTGAAAGTTGGGAGGATGCAAATTCCCCAGCTTGATTCAATACAATCACAATATTTTTGGTTTTTTCGTGAATAGCTACACAATCAATAAATTTTCCCCAAGAGGCTGAATGGTGGGCGTAGCCTGAGTTAAAGGAGTGTTGATCATAATTGGGTGGTGATTCTTCATCAAAAACGTTCATAGCCTCTAAAACATCCTTGCGTAAATCAGCATCTTGTATTTGAGGCAAATAGGAGGGACAGCAGTAACCGCGCGATAATGGAGCATCTAGTCGACTTTCGTCTAGTAACACGCCAGACCCTGTCTTTAACCACATAGGGAGAAGGCCTTCACAATTATCGGATTTAGGAAGAAAAATGCGGGGGTGTAACTGTTGATAGATTGTTTCAAGACTATCATCTGCCGCAGCTTCTCTGACGATGGCTTCAGCTGTTGGGTAGGTAAAGCTCCTTAAAATATCACCAGTTTCCACAAAGCCAAATGCAGGACCAGTAATTTTTCGGCCAGTGAGCCTTTCGCAAAAATCTACAGTCCATCCAAACCTTATGGGCCCAGCAAGTAGTAGGTCACAGGGTGCATTTTCTAAAGGCTCTGACCGCAAGCTGCGAATATTGACTTTTGAAGGATCCTCACACTGTAAAAAAGATAGCGGATCATATTTCTCACTCAATCCATTAAATACCCAATCGAAAGTGAGCGTAGGACAAATTTTTTGTAGAACACCAATAGCTTTTGCTGCTGCTGCAATATCTCCTCGCCCCCCCCTAATTTCCGTCACCACCATAATTTTTTGTATTTTAGCTGGCCAAGGCATAGCAGAATATTGCTTTTCAATTTGTCGATGAAGAAGGAAAAGGGCATTCTGCAGCTTTAGAGTTTCTGTAGGCAAGGTAATATCAACAACCGCTGAAGGTGGCGGGGCCAAAGGCGCTGCGCGGGGTTGGCGAGAAGCTTTAGACGAAGCTGTAAGTCGGTGTTGGTGGGGTCTAGTAACGGGGGATTCAGGTGAAGTGACGGATGATAAGGGTGTGCGCCGGAGTTGGGAAGAAGGGAGGGTAACTAGGGGTTGGCGAGAAGCTTTAGAAGAAGCTGTAAGTCGGTGTTGGTGAGGTCTGGTAACGGGGGATTCAGGTGAAGTGACGGATGATAAGGGTGTCCGCCGGAGTTGGGAAGAAGGGATTTTAACCGACGCCAGATAAGAAGCGCCAGAAGGAGTTAGCACTCTCCTTTTTAGAGAAGGTTGTCGCAATGGGACGGGCTGTTTTTCTCTTCTATCCGAAGCGGTTAATTCTGGAGAAGGTTTAAACAAAGAGGCGATAGCCATTTCAAAAAGTGAAGTAATTTGGCTTATGATAGGCGTTAATTCGATAAGGGCAATTGCGCCATGAAAGAGCCGCTGCGAACAGCTGGTAGTTGATGCACGAGCTTTATGGTAATGATTTAAACAATTACCCCATGTAAGTGCATTAAAAACTGTATAATCTGTGCTTAAAAGCAAATAGTTTGATGTCATGCGAGAATTGTATCTAGTTCATTATATAAATGGAAGCTTTTATAAATTATAAAAATCTTTTAATTCCATCTTATTTGCATTCCGACCTGCTTTCACATAATAGACTAGTGTAATGATCTATAGGTTTGATTTCTCAGAAATGTAGGGCTGCTTAATCATTAAATTTGAATAATCATGCCAATAAATGTTTCGCTAGAGCGTAAAATTGGTTCTCAGAAAATCGAGATAAATTTACTTTTGATACACCCTCTTTCTTAGGGTTTGTTGAACTCTCATTATTACGATCAGGACTGACTATGAATAGAGTTACAGGGTTTCTTTTATCCATTCTCGCACTTCCTTTTCTTTTACAGGCTAAAGTCTACGACTGTTTCCCTTTTTTTAACGAACTTGAACTTCTGGAGATGCGTTTTGAAGAGCTCGATGAAATTGTCGATTACTTTGTTCTTGTCGAATCCATAGAGACGCAACGAGGCGATTCAAAGCATTTGTACTTTAAAGAAAATCAACATCGCTTTAAAAAATATTTGCCTAAGATCATTCATGTAATGGTAGAGGAACGGCATCCAGAGATGGGGTTGTGGGAGAGAGAGAATTTTCAGCGCAATTGCATTATGCGCGGCCTCAAGAATTGTCATAAATCGGATGTCATTTTAATTTCGGATTTGGATGAAATTCCTCGAGCAAGTGTGATTAAGAAACTTGCCCCTTTACTCGCATCGGCAAAACCCGTCTCTTTTGCAGAAAGTCCTTCTTTCCGTTCAGGTAAAAATCAGTCAAAATTCCAAAAGAAATATGCGCAAATGGGGACATATGCCTTACAAATGGGAAATTATTATTACCAGCTCAACCGTCAAATCGATAATGTTGGAGAGGATGGTTGGCATAACCGGATCTGGTGTGGAACTGTTATAATGCCCTACGCAAAATTGATGCAAAAAACTCCACAATATTTCCGAAATAAAAAAGACAAGCTCCCCAAAATCAGCCAAGCTGGTTGGCATTTTTCATGGATGGGAGGGAGAGAAAAAATTCGCCTAAAGTTATCGAGTATTGTGGAAGGGAGAGATAAAGCAGAAGTCATGACGGATGAAGAGATCGATCGGTGGCTCGCCCGCCACCCCCCTGTCCCTATTGATGACTCATTTCCTGACTATGTTCACAAAAACATCATCCACTTAAAAGAAATTGGATTCGTTGCAGAAAAGTAGGAAACTCCCCGTTTTGTTTAAGATTTTCTAACGTAGATTTTCATTTGCAGCTTTTAATCTACAAGATGCTATCTAGAAAAGAGCCGCCTGTAGGTATAGCGATATGCATTTTTCTAAGAAAAACCGCGCCTATACAATCAATGGGATTCTTTTTGTCGCCCTATTTGCCTTTTCAAGCTTGTACTTGTCTTCGCTCCCTTTTCTGATGGAGTATGGCATCAGTTCTTTGATGATCGCTATTATCCTGGGGATTTTTTACGGCAATACTTTACATCATCGTCTACCTAAAGAATGGGCGCCGGGTATCCGTTTTTGCTCTAAACAGCTCTTACGTCTAGCCATTATTTTATACGGTTTTAGAGTGAGTTTTCAGCAAATCATGATGGTGGGATTGCAGGGGCTTCTACTAGATATTTTCATTGTGAGTTCCACATTAACTTTGGGCACCTGGTTAGGCAAAAAGGTATTCAAATTAGATCGTGATTTATCCTTATTAGTAAGTTCTGGATCGGCCATTTGCGGAGCCGCCGCTGTATTAGCTGTAGAGGATGTAATCAAAAGTGAAGCCTACAAAGCGACCATTGCCATTGCTACGGTTGTGTTGTTCGGAACCTTATCTATGTTTCTATTTCCCTTATTGCAACATGGAAATATCTTCGGATTTAACGATACGCAATATGGTCTTTTCGCTGGAGCTAGTATTCATGAAGTAGCTCAAGTCGTCGTGGCGGGGGCTAATGTCAGTCAAGAGGCAGCTGTTATCGCGGTTATAGTTAAGATGACACGTGTATTACTCCTTGTCCCGGTCTTGCTTGTAGTTTCTATGATTGCGCGACCCGTAATCCAATCTGTGTCTAAGAAATCCCGTCTTGTTATTCCTTGGTTCGCTCTGCTTTTTTTAGTTGTTATTGGGATTCATTCTTTGAATGTAGTACCTGTAGCTGTAGTAGATATTATGAATAAGGTAGATGTCTTACTGCTTACGATGGCTATGGGAGCGATTGGTATGGAAACGAATCTCAAGAAGATCAAAGAAGTGGGGATGAAACCTTTCTACTTAGCGACTACGCTGTTTCTTTGGCTAATAGGAAGTGCTTATGCGATCGTGAATTTGTTCGATTGAAAAGCGAGGAAATTCTAATTTATGAATAGCTTCACTAATTAAGAGCTTATCTATTTATGCATATATACTTATGGTTTTGTGTTCTCGCTGCTTCTGTAGGAGGCGTGGTTTTTGGCTATCATACTGGCATCATTGCCGGTGCGATGCTATTTATACGAAATGAATTTCATCTATCCTCTACGATGCAGGGAGTAACGGTAAGTATCATCCTTTTGGGTGCGTTATGCGGCTCTTTTTTGGCAGGTTTTATAGCAGATCGTCTGGGTAGAAAAAGAGCCTTTTTCACAGCGGCCCTTCTTTTATTACTGGGTACGAGTATTGCTGTTTTTGCTACTTCAACCACATCTTTGTTACTAGGAAGGTTCTTGTCGGGTGTGAGCGTAGGGCTTTATTCTGTAGTTACTCCTATGTACTTAAGTGAAATCTCTTCTAAAGAGCGCCGCGGGATGATTGTCGCTTTTTATCAACTTTCTGTTTCTATTGGTATTCTATTGGCCTATGGAGTTGCCTTGCTTCTTGCACACCAAGAAAATTGGCGTGAAATGCTTGCATGGGGTTTAGTGCCGGGATTTGTACAGCTTATGGCTCTTCCTTTTCTGGCAGAAAGCCCTCAATGGTTAATGGGTAAGAATCATGTAGAAAAGGGACAAAAAGAAGCAAAGCGGCTAAAAATTAAAGCAGAAGCTCCGCATTCTTTTCTTCATCCTAAATGGAAAGCCCTGCTAGCACCAGGAGTGCGTTTAGCGTTTATTATTGGAGTCAGTCTTAGCGCCTTCCAACAATTTTCGGGCATTAATGCAGTCTTTTATTTTGCCCCCCAAATTTTCGAGTTAATCGGCTTGCCTTCTCAAGATGTTACTCTTACTGCAACTTTGGGACTCGGCACGATTAATCTTTTAACAGCGGCTCTTGCGGTTTGGCTACTCGATCGATGGGGGAGAAAAATTCTTCTTATAGTTGGGACAAGTGGAATGGCTCTTGCTTTAGGAGCTTTGGCTTGTGGGATGTTTTTTTCCTATCTGGATCTTCATTTACTTTCAGCCATCGCTCTAATGGCCTATGTCGTTTTCTTTGGAATAAGTTTGGGCCCCGTGACATGGGTGATTATATCAGAGATTTACCCCCTCAATATCCGGGGAAGGGCAATGAGTATTGCAATCTTGATCAACTGGTTATCCAATTATCTGATCTCTCTTATTTTTCTCGATCTCGTCGTGTGGGTGGGAGCCGGTGGAGTTTTTGTTCTGTTTATGTGTTTTTGTTTGTTCGCCCTTTATTTTGTCGCGCGTTGGTTGCCAGAAACTAAAGGCAAGTCCTATGAGGAAATTCAAGGTCTATTTAATCCATGATGGCGTTCTAATGGAGAGCTGGTCCCATGAGTAAAAGGCTACTGATAAAAAAAGATAAAATTCAACATCCCATTCGTGCTTGGGCGATCTGGCTTCTCAGTGCCGTATTTATGTTTTATAAGTACGCAATTGAAGTTTCGCCCAGTGTCATGACAACCACCTTAATGAAAACCTTTGCTATTAGCGGTGCTGAGCTCGGAAATTTAGCCGCTTGTTATTTTTATGCTTATTTACTTTTACAAATTCCTGCAGGGCTGCTTTTAGATAGATTTGGCCCAAGAAAAACCACCACGCTAGCTATCATTCTTTGTGCATTGGGATGTCTAATTTTTGCAGCTGCAGATTCTCTGATGCTCGCAGGGATTGGCCGCTTTTTGACAGGAGCTGGTGCAGCCTTCGCTGCCGTCAATTGCCTCAAGCTAATTGCTAATTGGTTTCCTTTCCGCCACTTTGCTTTCATGGCGGGACTTATGATGACAATGGCCATGCTCGGAGCTGTGGGTGGTCAAGCCCCCTTGGCTGCATTCATACAAAAAATGGAGTGGCGTCATGCTCTTGAGTCGATTGGAATGGCGGGCTTCATTTTGGCTCTTTTGTTTTGGCTTATTGTACGGGATCGATCGCCAAGTCATTCAAGAGAAAAGCAACTAACATCTTCAAAAATTTCTCTGTTAGAGAGCGTTAAAAAGGTCTTGAAAAATCCGCAATCTTGGTGGCTCTCGGTTTACAGTGGTTTTGCTTTTGCTCCAGTAATGGTGTTTGGGGGATTGTGGGGTGTTTCTTTTATAACGCAAGCCTTTACTTTATCCCATAATATGGCCGCCCAAATGGTATCTCTGATTTTTATCGGCTTCGCCATTGGTGCACCTCTTTTAGGATGGTTTTCGGATTGGATCGGCCGAAGACGGATTGTTATGTTATGGGGAACAATTTTTGCTCTTTTTGCTATAACTGGAGTTGTTTATGCTCCAGGAATTTCCGCTTATTCCCTCGCCTTTTTGCTATTCATTTTCGGATTTTCTATAAGCAGCTTTTTGCTTTGCTTCACAATGATTAGGGAGATTAGTCTGCCTATTCTTGCAGCGACTGCAATTGGATTTATGAATGCATTTGATGCTTTCCTAGGAGCTTTTTCTGATCCTTTAACAGGAAAGTTTCTCGATTTGACCTGGACAGGAGAATTGTTAGACGGAGCTAGAGTCTTTTCACTCTCCGCTTATCAGTCAGCTTTTTTGACGCTACCGATTTATCTCATCATCTCCCTTTTCACCCTTATGAAAATCAAAGAAACACACTGTAAGCCTTCCTACCCCAATTCATTACCTTAAAAGTAAGAGAAACCAAGCTCGCTTTAAAAAGCCTAAATGATTGAAACTGCCATTTTTTAGTCACAAGTACAATAATTTGTGGAGGGTGGTATGAAGGCGATTTCAGTTCATGAATATGGCGGTCCCGAAGTTCTTCAATATGAAGATAAGGAATTGAAAAAACCCGGTCCAGGTCAGGTTCTTCTTCAAATAAAAGCGATTGGAGTCAACTTCGTCGATATCTATTTCCGTAAAGGCTATTACCCTTCGGACAGACCCTATACACCTGGCTGGGAAGGCTCTGGCATTGTGGAAGCAGTGGGGGAGGGAGTTTTAGCTGTTGGAGTGGGTGATCGAGTCGCTTTTGTGCAAGCATGTGGCTCGTACGCAGAAAACTGTCTCGTAGAAGCTGATCGCCTCATTCCCTTACCTGATGATCTGTCTTTTGAACAAGGTGCAGCCTTCCCTCTACAAGGAATGACTGCTCATTATCTTCTCCATGAATTTCGCCAACCCAAAGCGGGAGACGTTGTATTGATACATGCTGCAGCAGGAGGTATGGGTCTTCTTCTCGTGCAATGGGCAAAGCAATTAGGGGCCCAAGTATTTGGAACAGTTTCGACTAAAGAAAAAGCGAAACTGGCAAAAGAAGCGGGAGCGGAAAAAGTTATTCTTTACACAGAAAAGGACTTCGCCCAAGAAATTAAAAGCTTCACGAATGATCATGGAGCCGATCTTATTTTAGATGGTGTAGGCAAAACAACCTTTCAGGGGAATTTGGAGGCAGCTGCAATAAGAGGCGATATTGTTATTTATGGCGCCGCCAGCGGGCCAGCAGATCCTATTCAACCTAATTCTTTAATGGCCCGTTCCCTATCTATTCATGGCGGACATCTCAACAATTTTACTCTGACAAGAGAAGAAATGTTAGGTCGTGCCAAGAGTGTAATGGCAGGCCTACGACAGGGTTGGCTTACATTGAAGATCGATCATGTGTTACCACTTTCCCAGGCTAGCGAAGCCCACCGTCTTCTGGAGAATCGTCAAACATCCGGTAAAATCATTCTAACAACGGAAAATTCAAATAAATAATAGTTGTCTTTCAGATCTAGATTTTGTTATTTCTTCAAATTAGGTCTCTTAAGAATTTTTATTTTCAAAAAGAGCCTATTCAAGAAATAATGAAGGGGGAGTTGTTATGGTTACAATCAAAAATAGCGTTTTTTTATTAGGGTTAGCTCTTTTAGGGGCATGTTCTCCTAATAGCAACGACAGTCCAAGTGGCAAGCAATGTGGAACAAAAGAATCCTGCCTTTCCGACCCTAATTGCCAATGCTGGTGTTCGCAAATATGCAATTTTAGAAATAAAAAAAACACGGATAGACCAGTCTACATTACTGATGATGCCAATGGTAAATATTGCTATTGCAAACAGTGGGATTACGACAATTATACAAATAATTGTGTAGATAAAAAAAATCCCAAAGTTCTCGAACCGCAAGAATAGAGCTTTTTTTCTTACCCTTAGAGGGTGTTTAGCGAAAATTTTTTTGAGCCGATTAAACACCCTTTTAAAATCCCTTTTGTTCTTTTTTTCTCTCCCTTGCTATTCTGTATTCTGTAAAAACATTTCAGAGCGGATGCAGGCTATATATGAAAAAACTCGCGATTTTGGGAAGTACGGGATCGATCGGTCGCAATACCCTTCTTATTTCGGAACACCTTGGCCCCGAAGCTGTGCAGGTTGTGGCTTTAGCTGCCCATTCTAATATCGATCTCCTTGAACAACAAGCCCGCCAGTGGCACCCAAAGCTTATCGCGGTTTATGATCCTATCAAAGCGCATGAACTCCGTTTGCGATTGCCTAATATACCCATCATCCCTGGAATGGAAGGTCTCAAAGCTGTAGCTACCCACACCGATGCAAATTTTGTAATTTCGGCAATGAACGGGGCCATTGGTTTAGCCCCTACAATTGAAGCCATAAATGCTAAAAAAACAATTGGTTTTGCCAATAAGGAAGTGTTGGTTTCAGGGGGTGCGCTCGTCATGTCCCTTGTAGAGAAGAATAATGTCTCTCTAATTCCTATCGATAGCGAATTAACCGCCATTTTCCAATGCCTCAACGGGGAGCCAGCTAAAAACATCCAAAGATTAATCATCACAGCTTCAGGGGGTCCTTTTCGCAACTATACATCCGAACAGTTGGATGATGTAGGGCTTGAACATGCTTTGAATCATCCCAACTTTCGCATGGGACCTAAAGTGACGATTGATTCTTCTACTTTAATGAATAAAGGGTTGGAAATGATTGAGTCTCATTGGCTCTTTGGAGTTCCTATCTCGCAGATCGAAGTGGTGATCCATCCACAACAAATTATTCATGGAATGGTCGAGTTCAATGACAACTCTATTCTAGCTCATTGCTGCGAACCCGACATGCGGGTGCCTATTCAATATGCCCTAACCTATCCAGAACGAGCTCGTGGAATGCTCACGCCTTTTGACTTTGTCAAAAATCAAACTTGGCAATTTATTCTTCCTGATAGAAAAAAATTTCGTTGTTTAGATCTAGCCTATCAGGCAATCCAGCAAGGGGGAAGTTTTCCCTGTTATATGAATGCGGCTAATGAGGTGCTGGTCAATCGTTTTCTCAATCGACAACTGAGATGGAAGGAGATCGCTAGTCACTTAGAACGATTGATGGACGCCCACAATAAAGTGACCATTTCTTCTCTAGAAGATCTGTTTGCAGTTGACGATAAGGCGCGAATGGAAGCTTCAGCTCTCTGAAAATCGAGATAAATTTGCTTTTGATGCACGGTCTTTGACCTTATACTTGATGATAATCAGCGGGAACTATTTTTTTTCTCTTTTAAAGCATTCCTTTTTTTGGTTTTGATTTTCTTTTCAAGATGGAGAATATAAGCTTCTCTTAACTTCCTAAATTCATTATCTAATTCATCCATTTCTTCATCACTTTGCTCTTCTATTTCCATTAAACTGTCGCGCGTATTTTTAGAGCCTAGCAACAATTCATTTAACTTAAGATGAATAGAGCGAGCGTTTCTGTTTTGAGTGTTTTGAATTAAAATAACCATCAGAAAAGTAATGATCGTTGTAGCTGTATTGATCACCAGCTGCCAAGTATTATCAAAATCAAAAAAGAAGCCCGAAAATGCCCAAACAAAAATCAACACTATCGCTAAACAAAAAATCAAAGAAGATCCCATGAAGCGCGATGACCATTCGGCCAATGCACGAAATAGGGGGATTGATTTAGGTTTTGTAGTGTTTTGAGGAGATTGCAATGACATATCCACCGCCTGTTAGAATACACTCTAATAGTCCATTTTTTGAACATTAGCCGAAGTGCGCCTATTTTGCAAAATTGGATAATTCTGCAAATATTGGTGAATTGACGTTAGGAGTTTTTTGTTTACTGCAGACGGGCAAGCCCTTTATTCCGGCTTTTCTTGAACATGGTCGTGAAAAGCATAATAGCGAAACCAAGCAAGAAGATGTTAAGAACAAAGCTTATCCAAAAGTAATCGATAGGAAAAGTGCCAGTAGCAAGGACAATACGCATGCCCTCGAAAATGTAAGTTGAAGGCAAGCACCAGGCGATGCTTTGAGCCCAGCCTGGAAGAATAGCAACAGGATAAAAAACAGCACTAAAAGGCGCAAAGACGAAACCTATCATCCAAGCTATGGCTTCTACTTGGTGTCCCCAATAAATAATAGCGCTGGAGGCGATGTAGCCGAGTGACCATCCAAACATCAGAAGCAAAGCAGCAAAAGGTAAAAAGGCCCATCCAACGGTAAATACATTGAGGGAGTAGAGAACGTAAACAGCCAGAGCCCCAAAACTGACGGTGATAACGAGTTTACACAGGCACAATAAAATAATACCCGCCATCCACTCGCTAAGCTTTAGTGGAGTGGAAAAGAGATTGACCAGGTTGCGATGCCAAAATTCCTGTAACAGGCTAATCGAAACATCGACAGAACCGCGCCATGTGATTTGCCAAAAAATTAAACCCGTTAAGAGAATTAAAGAGAGATCGGAAGTCTTGGCGTAGGTTTGGATCCACACCGAAGTTAACCCCCATAAAAGGATATCGATTAGAGGCCAGTAAAAGAGATCGGATAATTGCTGGGGGCCTTTTTTAAGTACGTAAAAATAACGAAAAAAAACGCCTGAAATTCTTCTAATATTCATAGTTTTTTCTCGACCAATTTTAAGAAATAATCTTCTAGAGAGGGCTCTTGAACTTGAATGCTTGTATAGGCCACTCCGGCCTGCATTAAGGCGTTGAGAAAAGGAGGAATCGACTTTTCATCTAGAGAAAATTGAATAGAGCGGTGCTCAATCGAATAGGGAAGACCTTGGTTTTCTGCAATTGCGACGGTGCGTTTCATTCCATCGCCAATAGTCAATCGCAAGCGGAAAGTAGAAATACTTTTAGCCAGGTTTTCAGGTAAATCGTCGGCAATAATTTTTCCTTCTTTAAGAAAAATGGTACGATCGCAGAGCTCGGCTACCTCGTCCATTTTATGAGAGGTAAAAAGAATAGATATTCCTGTCTTTTCACGCCGATCCGAAAGAAAATCGCAAACTTCCATGGCAATATTTGGGTCGAGAGAAGCAGTAGGTTCATCGAGAAGAATAACTCTTGGATCGGTAAAAAAGGCTTTTACAAGCATCAAACGTGTGATTTGCCCTGCAGAAAGTGAGGAAACAGGTTGTTTCTTTTTTTCGAGGATCCCAAAACGTTCCAAAAGGGGATCGGCCTTTTGCGTGATTTCCTTTCCTTTCATTCCATAAAGACGCCCATAAAAGTCCAAATTTTCTGCAACTGTGAGGATGTAGGGAAGACTCGTATAGGTGCTAGCAAAAGAGACAGATGAGAGGATTTCTGATCGATGGTGCGCCAGGTCCTTACCAAAATATTCGATTGATCCGGAGGAAGGCGTTAGAGTTCCTAATAGCATCTGGATGGTCGTAGTTTTTCCAGAACCATTGGGTCCAAGAAGACCCAGAATCTCGCCTTCTTGCACATCAAAAGAGATTTCGTCTACAGCCGTAAAAGGGATTTTTCCTTTGTAGACTTTTTTTAATTTTTTTACGGAAACTGCAATAGACATAAAAAAACTATAAGTTGAAACAATAAGGGTAACGCAGATTCTCTATATTAGACAGCAAAAAACTCGATAATTAATTCATAAGCATTAGCTGTTAGAAGATTCATTCTCATGATGTGGCGAGGAAACCAATTGTGGAAGGGGCTTGCTTATTTTTTTATAGCGCTCTTTCAAAATAGCACAATGCTGCATAAAATAGACGTGGAGCTCCGGATAACTCTTTTTTAGCCAGCGCATAAATAGAGCGTTTTTCTTCACGAATTGTAACCAATCCGTTTTGTACATAGTGGCCTTTTCAGCCCACGAAAATCTTCCAATATCGATTTGAATAATTTTACCTTCACATAGGGCAAAGTTAATGGGGATATTGGGGTCGTGATCAAGAATGCCTTTATCCAAACGCGTATGAAAAAAAGAAAAAAGCGCATCGATAATCTCTTTGGCTTCTTTTTCTTCGCTGTTTTTCATCTTGTTAGTGAGAATAGGCATGATCAAATCCGCTCGTTTTTGAAGAAAAAACTCAAAATCTCCTAATTCAATCGTATGCTCCTTTTGTTCATGATCCACTAGAGTCAATGTTTGCTTGAAACCATCTCCAGGTACCAAATGCATAAAGAGCAGCCCCGTTTGATCTCGTAGATATTCATAGGCGATTTTGTAGCTGGAAAAAGTCAAAAAGCGCTTTTTAGGAAATTTTTCCGATCTTCTCTGTTTCAAAAACTTCAGCACGTATTTTTTATCTGCAGAAAGAAAAGCATAAGATTGGACACCCGCATCGAGATAGGTGAACTTTTGCGAGAAAACATCCTCACAACCTATCAAGGGGGGTGATAGCCAGTACTTATCACAGGGCTGTGTCGGTGCAATGCATGCAAGCGAGAAGTTAGGCTTTTTTTTATGGATGTTTAGTTTTTGTGCCCAATTGCCTCCCGGGTAACCTCTGGGGAGCCATAGAAGCGCTAAGGAAAGAAAAAAAATGGAGCTAGTAAGGATGTGTTTTTTTGTGTGTGCCATGTTTTTGATTCGTTTTAACTGCACAAAAAGCGGATTTAGCATAACGAATCGCTGTTTTTGGATGCATAGCCAAGATTTATCACGCCTTATTTCCTCAACCAAATGCACTTTTAATGCAGAAATAAATAATAGTTTTGCTTTTCTTTAATTGACGCTCAGAATATAGCTAAAAGGCAAAAGAGAAGAATGCGAATAGACAATTTTTCTGCTAAAAAAAACTGCAGAATTGACTTGCAAAAAAAAACTCTTGATTAAATGATACGTAATTGTTTACACGTAAGATGTTAAAAGGGGAGTTCCTCTATGAAGAAAGCATTGAAGTTCATGATTCCAGTTTTAGGTAATGCGGCTCTGGTATTTGCTGACGGCAATGGAGATTGCTGCCCGAAGCCGGTTCAGAAGTGCGAAACCAAATGCAAGGAAGTATGTGAGCCTTGCCCAACTAAGAAAGTATGCAAGACAACTTGCTGCACTGTAAGACCAAAACCACCTTGCGAATGCGTAACTCGCGCTTGTGATTGTGGTGTTGACTTTTTCATCACAGCTGATTTCATTTATTGGAAGGCTCGTGAAGATGGTTTAGAATTTGCCATGACAAATACTGCAGCTCCTGCTGCGGCACCTGCTCAAGGTAGAGTCAATCGCGAGCATACAAAATACAAGCCTGGCTTTAAAGTAGGTATTGGCTTGGATTTCTGTGATTGGGGTTGGGATACTTACCTTAATTACACATGGTACCGCACAAACCATAATAACAATTCAACAGTAACAACTGTAGCTGCTGGCACAGGTTTAACACTATTGGATGCTTATTGGTTTGCCGATACCCCTGATCTAAATGCAGCGGGCACTGGTGCTACACCGGCCTATACTTCTGCTACCCAGAGCTGGAATCTACGGATGAACATCCTAGATTGGGAAATGGGACGCAAGTATTGGATTGGCAAGCATATCATGTTAAGACCACATATCGGTCTTAAAGGTGCTTGGAACCGTCAGAACCAAGGTGTTGGTTTCACTGGTGGTGATGCAGCTGGTGGAAGCGTAAACAGCAGCAATACAGAGAAGTTCAAAGGCGTGGGCGTACGCGCTGGTATGGACACTGCTTTCCATTTCTCACGTGGCTTCAGCTTGTTAGGTAAATTTGCCTTAACAGGTATGTATGAGAAATACAGAGTATCCCGTAGCGACTCTACGATAGATGCAGCTGGTGCTGCTACATCGGCAGTAAGCGTTACAGATTCTTTCTGGAATGTTGAACCAGTATTCGAGTGGTTCCTAGGCTTGAACTGGGAAACATGGTGGAGCTGCGACAACATGCACCTAGCTATCTGGGTGGGTTGGGAAGAGCAGTTCTGGGCGGATCGTGCACGTTTTATCCGTATGCCAGGAACAGCTCAACATGGCGCTGGAGATCTAGCCTTACAAGGTTTGACTCTCGGAGCAATGTTCGAGTTCTAAGAGATTGGATCGCTAAGATTCAAAATCTTGCAGTTGTGTACCCGGGTGGGAAACCATCCGGGTTTTTTATTTTTCAGCGTTATCCTTTACAAAATCAACTTGAGAACAGCCTTAGTAAGGACTCGGCTTAAGAGCACACTCTTAAGGTGTATAAATTCGGGGGATACGCTCGTTGAAAAGACAGAGAACTTCATAAGGGATGGAATCGCAAAGTTTAGAGACCTCTTCCATGGAAATTTCCTCTTGTCCTTGCCGTCCAATTAGAACCACTTCATCGCCTACATAAACCTCATTATCACCTACATCTACCATAAACTGATCCATGCAGATCGTGCCTCGTATAGGATAACGTTTTCCTCGAATCAAGACGGAACCTCCATTTGAAAGCGAGCGTCGAAACCCATCTCCGTATCCAACAGGAATTGTAACAATGCGTGTTTGCTTAGAAGTGACATATTTACGGCCATAACTAATTCCAGAGCCCTCTGCAACCACTTTGAAATAGGAGACCTTGGCTTTAAGTGAAAAGCAAGGGGCAATGCCCGCTAAAGCTGCCGGTGAACCAGGAGGAAGATAACCAAAAGAGAGCAAAGAAGGCCGTACCATATCCAGATGGGACTCGGGGAAATAAGCGGTTCCTCCCGAATTGGCAAGATGGCGAATAAGGGGTTTGCCTTCGAAAATAGGATCATGAATGAGGCAAGCAAAGTCCTTAATTTGTTGAAGAGCAAAAGGATCATCAGGTTGATCGGCTGTCGCTAAATGAGAATAAATCCCCACTACCTCAAAGCATTCTAACTCTTGTAAATGGCGAAACAGCATATGGGCAGTAGCGCAACGGACCCCTGTCCTTTGCATTCCTGTATCCACCTCAATGTGGACACGACATTTCTTCATGATTTTTTGGCAGACGGAGGCAACAAGATCCGCCTTAAATTTTGAACTAATCGTAAATTCTAATTCATAATGAATCAGATCGAGGATTTGATCCTCGTGAATAGCCCCGAGTACGAGAATGGGGATGTGAATGCCTGACTCGCGTAATTTGATGCCTTCCTGCAGATGAGCTACACCTAAGTAATCTACTCCCATAGCTTGAGCTACCTGGCTGACCTGGCACAAACCATGACCATAGGCATTGGCCTTCACAGGCAAGCAGAATAAACTTCGACCAATGTGATTGCGGATGAGAGAGATGTTTTTCCGCAATTGAGGAAAATCGATTTCGATCCATGCGGGATGAGGGTGTTGTACATGCATAATTATTCAAATTTTCGGAGGTTGTTAGCCTCAAGCCTGCGAGCATAGCCTATCTCTAACAAGGTGTTCTAAAAGCAATGTTTGACGATTTTCAGGGCTTTTTAAGCTGCTTGTGGCTTCAGATTGTATAGATAATATCAAAATTTGTATATTAACCACCCAATCTGAAACCAAAATCAGCCAAACATCCTCGTAAAAGCGTTAATCTCAGAACACCCTCTAAGCGTATTATTTTGGAAAAAGTGTATTAAGCAAAGAAAACTTGTAAAAGCCCTCACCCTCTGTATTCAAGAGGGTGAGGGCTTTTTTTAGAAATTAACGTTGGGGTCTTTGGCCTGGTTGTTGAGGCTGTTGTCTATCAGGTCTTTGACCTGGTTGTTGTGGTCTCTCAGGTCTTTCGCCTGGTTGTGGTTTATTAGGTTGTGCCATAAATATTCTCCTGGTTATAGCGGAAGTTTGTTCTGCTTCCGTAACCTTAACGTAAACTTTTTAAATAAAAAGTCCAGAGTTTTTTAATAATAATATCTCATTTTAATTACATGCGGATCATTTAATTGATGAAAAAACTCTCATCTTTAGATGCGTTTCTTTAGAGGGCGTTCTAAAGTAATTTCTGTTGCTTAAAGCGTCGAAATCTTAATTTATGGACACCCCTCTAAATTAGGCAAAGTAATCGTGGAAAATTTATGGAAAATGGTAATACACAACAGCCCTCTCCTTCTACACGTGTAGTGAGACTTGACCCCCCTAGCCTGCATACTTCGACAATCTTAAAAAAAAGCGCCTGCGTTCGGCCTATGCGAGAGAGATGTTTTAATATCTCTCTAGAAGAAATTCCTAAAAAGAAGATTGTGAATTGTTATGGCATGGGCGGGTCGGGCTGGACAACACTTTTTGGATCAGTGGGGAAAGCCATCCGTTTGTTAGAGGATAAAAGCAATCCGATCCGCGTGATTGGTGCGGGTTGTATGGGCCTTACTGCAGCTATTGAACTAGTCCGTCAAGGTTATAAAGTGACGGGCATTACAGCAAAAGAACTCTATGATATTGCTTCTTGGCGTGCTGGCGGATATTTTGCGTTCGTCTCACTTTTAACCTCTCCAGAGGAACAAGCGAATCTCGATGCTATAGGATTTGAGACCTTCTATGCTTTTCGCTCTATCTATGAAGGGAGTCATCCTTATTTAAGCCGGGATTGCCTACGCTTTTTGCCCGTTTATGGAAGTAGTAGGACAGATATCGGTCTAGATACATTGGAAAAAGAAGGATTGTTGCCTCCTTCAGAAAACGTCATTTTAGATTTCGGTGCTATTCAACATCCTGGCTACACAGCACACATGACCTACTTTCTCGACACAGTCATGATCATGAAGCAGCTGGGTGCTGAGGTGAAAAGATTGGGTATTCCCATTGAAATTCAAGAAGTTCATTCATGGGATGAAATTGCAGAAGAGACGATTTTTAACTGTAGCGGACTCGGAGGGAGAGAGTTGAATAAGGATTCGGCTATAATTCCTGTGCGAGGGCATCTGTTACTTCTCAATGACACTGCTGGAAAAGCTCATATGGATTATATCATTTATACAACAGTCGAACAGAGCCATCAAGAGGAGTACATCTACTTATTTCCCAAAAGTTCCTCTGCTTCTTCTGAAATTCCTGATGGCTTCCCTTGTCAAGGAGTTCTCGGGGGCAGTTTTATCCCCCATACGGATAAGCTTACAGAGAGAGAACTAATGGAGCTGGATGAATTTGAGTTTGAGAAAATGTTAAGTCGTAGTCAGCGCTTTTTTTACGGCATCAAATAGTGCTGGAACCAAGCGAGATTTCTCTCCATCGCATCGAGTTCCATCTTAGGCTCACCCAAACTGTGACCTAAGCCTGGATAAAGAATAAAAGTGGGCTTTTTGCCGACCCGTACCAGGGCATGATAAAATTCATAAGATTGCGAGGGAGGGACAAGACCATCTCGTGTGCCGTGTTGGATCAAACAGGGTGTCATGACATTGCGCGCATGGTAAATCGGAGAACGTTCCTCGTAGATCCTTGGAACATCATAAAAATCACCAAAGTAATCGGGAACAAAACTTGGGCAATCCGAAGTTCCGCTGAAGCTGAGCAAATTCGTAATACCTGCGCCCATAGAAGCTGCTTTGAAGCGTGATGTTTGCGTTACTGTCCAGGCGGTCATATAACCTCCATAGCTCCATCCCATAATACCCATTTTATCAGCATCAGCCATGCCTGCTTCGATGATAGCATCTACACCTGTCATGATGTCTTCAAAGTCCTTGCCGCCCCAATCACCGTAATTAGCGCACCGAAACTCTTTGCCATAGCCCGACGATCCTCGTGGATTGGGCCTGAAAATTAAAAAGCCCGCTTCAGCGAAGGCAGCTATCGGGTAGGGATAAGGCATCCCGATGAAAGATTCATCAAATGCCCCTGCAGGGCCACCATGAACAACCACTAAGAGAGGATATTTTTTTCCCTCCGTGTAGTCTTTGGGATAGGTTAGAAGCCCTTCAATGACAAGATCGTCCGTTGAGTGCCAAGAAACAGCATCGGTTTTAAGGAATGGATACTGAAGAAAAGAGCGATTTACTTCTGAGATTTGCACAGGTTTGAAGGCGTCTAATGGAGCGACATAAGCCTCTGGCGGGGTATTGGGTGACTGGATAATAAGACCTAAAGAGGTACGGTCATAGCTTAGGGTGGCTTCACTAAAAAAATGGTCGCCGGCAGATAAATCTCGTGGAGGTTTGCCGTCGATAGGAACAAAACTGATGTGGTAGCGCGTGCCATGAGCTTCATAAAAGAGGACATCATGACCATTTGCCGACCAGCCTAATAGGCTTGGTCCTTCAAGGTGGCCTTCATCCGCCGTAGGCGCAAGCTCATAAAAATCCGACCCCACAGATGAACGCACACCAATGCGTGTATTGTAGGCATATTTTTTGGGAGAATCGCAGCTGAGATACGCAATTTTTTGACCATCTGGGGAATAGCGAGGGAGGGACTCATGTCGTGCGTGTTTAATCCATGGAGAAATCATCCCGGAGGTGACATCAACAGAGGCGATGCTGCTCACATAATCAGACTCATCAGAAATCATATCTGCAGAATACCCAAATACAATCGTGTTGCCATCCGGAGACCAATCAAGGTCAACATTCGCCAGCCACGCATGTAAGCAATAATTATCGTTGGTTAAAGCCCGTGGGGCATCAGTCGAGTCGATATCGATCAACCAAAGGCGATTGACGTAGCTTGGGTTTTGGTATTCATAGGCCGCACTAGCATTTTTTTGCCTTTTCTTCTCTTCAATTTCATCTATCATTACAAACGCAATGGATTGACTATTCGGCGACCAAAGGAAAGCGTCTACCCCTTCTTCACCGTTCGTCAATTGTCTAGCTTCCCCGCCATCAGACCGAATCAGATAAAGCTGACGTGTTCCATCTCGACCGGAAAGAAAAGCGACCCACTCCCCATCTGGAGACCAACGCGGCTGGTAGGATGAATAGTTGAGCGACGAGAAAGCATACAAATCTCCTGTGCCATCCGCCTTTGTCCGGTAGATTGTCGAATGGTAGCCGCCTTTTGTCTCCGTGA
Source organism: Chlamydiota bacterium (assembly GCA_013288005.1). Classification (GTDB taxonomy): domain Bacteria; phylum Chlamydiota; class Chlamydiia; order Chlamydiales; family Rhabdochlamydiaceae; genus JABDCS01. The sequence goes on from JABDCS010000004.1 coordinate 93,147, forward strand.
GGATTGTAGTCGTAACCACAAAAAGAGCTGTTTGATTATCGGGAGAAAGCTGGACATCCGTGATATTCTTGGTTCTCATCATTTCTCGAGGTGTCCATGTGTAGTCCTTTGCATGAAGAGAAGAAAGTAGAGGCATTGCTACTACACAAAGAGAAAATAAAACTTTCATATACTTACCCATTAGACCTCAAATGCTATTCCGATCGAAATAATCCAAAAACTCGACAAACGTCAATTCAGAGAGTGTTTCTCAGGTTGGCTCACCCGGGGATTTTTCAAAAAGGATAAAATAAAATATAGGACCTAGACTTAGCAGTAGAACTGACCTATCATGTTCCACTTTTCTATAGAATAAGAGGATTATGATGAAGTTTCTAGCCGCTCTAACGGGTCTTTTTACCTGTATGGTGAGTTTTGTATCGGGAGCTGATATCCAACTGTGGCATGGCTTTGATGGGCCTCTCGAAAAAATCTTTTGCGAGATTGTGGACGACTTCAACCATCATTCAGGCAGTTACAAAATTGTTCCCGTTAAGAAGGGGAATTACCTAGAAGTTGTAGAAAAAGGATTAGAAGCATTTAAGACCCAAGAACACCCCCAAATTCTCCAAGTCTATGAAGTCGCGACGTTGTCGATGATGCACATGCCTAAGCTCTTTGTTCCTGTGGACGAACTCATGTCTTCTTACAACAAAAAGTTTGATCCCGATGTTTACATAGACGCAGTTCGTAGCTTTTATTCGACAGCGTCGGGTAAAATGGTCTCCTTCCCTTGGAATGCATCAACTGGTGTCGTTTTCTATAATAAAGAAGCATTTGCTAAGGCGGGCCTAGATCCTGAAAAACTCCCCGAGACGTGGGAAGAATTAGAGAAAGCGTGTACGAAGCTAATCGCTTGCGGATATAAAGGCTTTACCACAGCGTGGCCTGCTGCTTACCATTTAGAATTGATAAGTTCCTGGCACAATTTACCGTTTTGTACACGTGGTAATGGTTTTGATGGACTGAGTACACGCTTTGTATTCAATAATCCTGACACAATCTCTCATCTTTCCAAATTGGTAGAATGGAAGAAAAATGGCATGTTCACCTACGCGGGAAGATTGAGTGATGCAGCCGAAAAACTATTTACGGATCAACAATGTGCCATCCTGATGCAAGGAGCCAATCGTTTACCCCTCCTCAAACAAAAGAGTTCATTTCCTATTGGAGTAGGATATTTTCCTTATTGGTCTTCGATCGCTCACAAACCTTTTAATCTCCCTATTGGGGGCTCTTCATTTTGGGTAATGTCAGGCTTTACGGAAGAAGAATACAGAGGAATAGCGCAATTTTTTGAATACCTTTCATCAACCGGAATTCAAGCCTACTGGCACCAAAAAACAGGTTATTTACCTATTACCGATGCCGCTTATCATCTCACCAAAAAGAAGGGATTTTACAAGAACAATCCTGCCGCAGAGATCCCCGTTTTAGAAGTCATGAGTAGTCCCCCCACACCTTACACGCATGGCATTCGTGTGGGTAATTATATGCAAATTCGCGAAATGATTGTCGATCATTTAGAGAAAGTGTTTGCTGAAGAACTTACACCTAAACAGGCTCTTGATAGCGCTGTCAAAAAAGGTGACACCTTCTTAGAAACATTTGAGCGCAATTCTACCCCTTGATGGAGAGGGATTAAGGCGCTATCGGGTGTTAAAAATCCTGATAGCGTTACACGAATCCTTGCCATGTGGAACCTGCGCAGTATATGTTGAAAGGAAGATACGTGGATTTCCATGCGTTTCCCCTTATTTTTCTTAGCTATTTTGTGCTGGATGATGCCCGCATTAGCACGTGTCCAATTAGGAATCGATAGATTCTTTTCTGAAGGATATACAGAACAATTAAAGGGAAAACGCGTTGCTTTAGTCGTTAATCACACGAGTGTGGATGCCTCTTTAAAAAAAACAGAAGAGCTTTTTAATGAGCATGCAGGAAGTTATCAACTAGTAGCACTCTTTACACCCGAACACGGACTGGAAGGCAGTCATTACGCAGAAGAACACATTGCCCACAAAAAGGCTTTGGATAACATTCCTGTTTACAGTTTACATGGCGAAGTACGCCGCCCGACTGCAGAGATGCTTAAGGGGATTGATTGCATTATTTACGATCTTCAAGACATAGGTGTTCGTTCTTACACGTATGCTTCGACTCTTTTTTACATCATGGAAGAAGCGGCCAAGCATAATATTCTGGTCTTGGTATTAGATAGACCCAATCCTATCGGCGGCCAGATCATTGATGGACCTATGTTGGAGGAAAAATTCCGCTCTTTCATAGGATATCTCAATATCCCCTATTGTCATGGTATGACAATAGGGGAGCTTGCGCGTTATTTTAATGCCGAATACCACGTCAACTGTCGGTTGACTGTTGTCTCCATGCAAGGATGGAAACGGGCGATGACATTTGAAGAAACAGGACTGGCGTGGATCCCTACAAGTCCTAATATACCCGAACCTGACACCCCCCTTTTTTATGCCACGACAGGTATTTTAGGTTCTCTTTGTGTCGTCAATACTGGTGTTGGATTTACGCTTCCCTACAAAATTGTCGGAGCCCCTTGGATCGATGCTAAACGTCTTTCTACACGCTTAAATCAACAAAAAATCCCCGGTGTACATTTTGTCCCCTACCATTTTCGCCCCTTTTACGGTTCTCTAAAAGGTCAGGATTGCCATGGAATTAAAATTGTGATCACAGATAGAAGCCGCTTTCGCCCTCTCACCATTCAATATATGCTGATCGGTATGATTAAGGCCCTCTATCCCAAAATCTTTAAAGAGAAAATGCACAATCTCAACCCCCAAGCACGTGACCTTTTCTGCAAGGCAAACGGCAATGAGAAAATGTGGGAATGGTTGCAACAAGAAGACTATGTGGCCTGGAAATTCATTGGATACCAGCTAAAAGAACGACAAGCTTTTGCTGTTCGCCGTCAGCCCTATCTACTTTACAATTAAAATCGCGCTTAGTATTGCTCAGAAAAATCGATATAAAGTTATTGGGGATAGACGCTCTAAGATATGGTACAAACAAAAGTCCAGACGCGCCTAAATTTGCGGATGCGTCATCGGATTTTAAAAGCAGCGACTACACTTTTTATTCGCAAGGGTTTTTCCGGTGTTTCTCTAGGGGACATTGCGAAGAAGTTGCAAATCAACCAAAGCCTTATCTACCATTATTTCCCTAGTAAAGATCTCCTTTGGCATGCCGTAAAACAACCTTTTTTTGCGGTAACTCATGAAGAAAGGGTTGAAGTATTTCCTCTTGCAGACATTGGATTACGTCGTTTTTTAGAAAATTATCTTTCACACGAGCTCGATTTTTGGTTTCATCACACTTCGATGGCCCGACTTTTGCGCTGGAGTAGCTTAGAAGGAAATACAAGTCTCCCGAATAATCAATCGTTACCCAGTGAGCTATCGGGTCCAGACCCTCTTTGCACCGCCTTAGAACAACTGCAAAAGCAAGGAATGATTGCAAAAGAGTTCGATCTATCTGTAGCTGCTGCTCTTTTGCGAAGTGCAGTGCGAGGACCTTTTTTCTGCAACTCTCATGCGACTATTCGCTCAGCAGCTTTAAGAGAAGCCTATTTGCAGATGATTGTCGTCACTTTGGAACGGATGTTAGAGCCATGAAAGAGGAACTCAGAAAAGGGGAAAAAACCCAACAAGAAATTCTTGAGGCATCAGCCCAAGCCTTTATCGAAAACGGTTATGAAGGCGCATCCATAGGGGATATTGCAGCCCAAACAGGAGTAACGCAAAGTTTAATTTATCACTACTTTAAAGATAAGAAAACCCTTTTTCGTGCTGTAAAAGATTGGGTTTTTGCTGATTTTCAAGCCCTCGAAAAAGAGGAAAATGGTCTTGCTCGCCAACTTGCTTATTTGTCGGAACATCCTCAAGTCATGCGTCTTATTTTATGGCAACAACTAGAAGATAAGGTCGAAATGAATTTTGATCTACCAACTCCTCCTGGGTATAACCCGGAGTTATTTTCTATTTTTGTAAACAGCGTGCTATATGGTCCCTTTCAAAAGAATTGCACGGTTTTTCCCGTCGAGCTATCCAGCTACATGGAGAATGTTGTCACAAGACTCAACAGGCTTTATGCGCACTAACTAGGGGTTGTCCCATAACGTTCTACTACCTTTCCTTCTGGCCAGCAAAAAATTAGCCATCCAATTCCTATAAGCAAATGAGGAACAAGGATATGAGCTTCCGAATAGTACATGCAACTGACTACAACCATAAAAAGGCCGAATAGGGATAAAGCCTTCCGTACAACTCTGGTAATATCGGCCATAGCTAAAATAGAGAGTACAACTGCCAGCGCACCGCAAATATGATCACTATCAGCTAGCCATTTTGGCATGACAATAAAAGAGGGCAGCATCATAGCCGCTGACCCCAAAAATGCTGTGAGGAGCATATTCCAACGGCATCTACATCCCCAAAATGCTGCTTGCAGCAATTGATAAAAAGGCGCTGTTAAGGAAGGGGAGCGAGTATCGACTTCCTCTTTTGCTTCTGGAAGCCCTTCCCAAAGCAACGTGGACCAAGCAATACCCAAGTGTCTTCCTTTTCTTAAGACTTGTAAACTCGCTGTAACCTCATCGACTGTGAGCATAATCATAATAAGCATGCCTAAAGCAATCATAAGGCAAATTGCACACCATGCATGTACCGCAATAGGCTGCAAAACAATCAATAGAATGCTAATAAGGCCGAGAGGAATAACGAGGATCCCAAACCCTATCACAAGCCAAGGCATCGTACGCCATCTTGCCGTCCCTCCTTTACACCCTAGAAGCGCTTCCAGCGTATAAGCAAGAGCCCCCATACCAGCATCAGGAACAGGAAAAGCTTGCGAAATAGAAGAGGTAATCACCTCCACTGTCCCATTTCCAAACCAAGGATCCCACATCGTGGTGATGAACCCGAGTTGATAAGCTGTGAGATAACGAGCAGCCAGCCAACCCCAAATAGCCAGAGCGATTACGGGCATACGTTGGGCCCATGAGGAAGGATTGTACGACCATCCAGGAGGAATTTCTCGGCCTTTTCTCTCTGTATGACCCGGAATGCCAGGGATAATAATCCCCACAAGAAGAATCAGTACACCAGTGAAGGTATCATTGAGGTAGGCAGAAGGAGATTTCGTCCAAAAAAGTAGAGGGGCCATCTGCAACCACAACCCTACTATACATACCACCCAGTAGGGCCAACTTTTTGCACTATTTCTCCCTTGCCATCCCCCTACTAAAAGAAGAATCCCACAGACAACATCGCTCTTCTGCAAAATTTCTTCGGGATAGCCAAAGGTCCACGGTGAAGCGATTAACCAAATCCCTAAAAACAAAAGAAAATAACAACATCCTAGATGTTTCAACGAGTTTTTTTGTTCCATTCGGCAATAAGCTTGTGCGAAGGTTTTAATTGATTAGCTTTATACCAGGCAGCAGGGTCGCGTTTTAATGCTTCGATCATAATCGGCAAGGTATCATCTAAGTTGCGTTTGGGATTCCACCCTAAGACATTTTGCGCATGACTAATGTCGAGATTGTAATTGTCATCAGCCAGATCTATCATCCAGGGTTTAATAAAAGAATGGGGAATAAAAGGAATATTATCCTGTAAATAGGCTCCCACTTTTGCGAGGGGTTTAGGAATCGAATACGTCTTCAACTCTTTTCCAAAAAGCAGCGAGCTAATGCGTCTTTGAAGATAGTCATAACTAAGAGTTTTAGTTTCCCCTAGAACAAGCAAGGTTTCGGGAGGTAATTGCTGTCTTTTCTCTACAGCCATCACAATCGCATCGACAAGATCATCCATGTGCATGAAAGAAGCCCCATGGGTAATATCTCCAGCAAACAGATGCGCCTCTAACTGTTTTTCGTAAATTCTTTGGATTTGATTGGAAATAGGGATCGAATGACAAACATCATCGTAGACTCCTGCAATTCTTAAAATCACAGAAGGAATAGGTCCTCTCTTATCGTGAATGAGCTTTTCTGTCGTTACCTTTGAGCGTGGATAGGCCCACGTCGGATGCACAGGAGAATTTTCATTAATTCGATCATGAACTCCACACGGGGCATGTACGAGCATCGTGCTGGAGAAGATAAATTGACCTACTTCGAACTCTTTAAGTCGCTCTAGAAGTAAGCGAGTTCCTCCAACTGTGATTTTATTGTAAGGATCTTCATTTTGTGAGGAAAAACTGTAGTAAGCAGCTAGGTGGATTACAGAATGGATCTTGTTCCCGTAAAAATTGCGGATATGGGTAAATGCTTGATGAACGCTCTCTTCCGAAGAAATGTCAACAGGTACTAACTCTTCGGTGGCGGAAGCGTAAAATGCCTTCAGCAATTCAAATCCCACGATCCTAAAACGATCGCCTAAACGCTTTACAACAGAAGCTCCGATTCGTCCACACGATCCCGTGACAACAATGACCTCTTTTTCCATCTACGCTCTCTCCTGCTATATACTTCCCTCCATAGCAGTGAGAGCTCTTTTCTCAAACCATTTCTTTTAATATTCCCTTTAGAACATCTTCTTAGATCTTTACAAAACACAAATTCGTTATTGAACGCAGCGACAGTATTAAGCCCTCTAACTGCGGGTGATTGCGATAAGTACTTCGCGAATAGAATCTTTTTCGAGATATTTTCTCCAGTTGAGTGGGGAGTTCTTTCCATATCTGTTCATGCTCAGCCCATAGGAATATAAGCTGAATAAATAACTATACTAAATTAAAGTTGGAAATCATTCATGAAAAATTTGAATTTGCTAACTTAGTTAGCATTTAGATTGCCCCTCTTAGACGCGTAACTATCTAAGAGGGTGTATTTTTAATTTAGTGTAACTACAAGTGGAGATCGAGGTGCTGCTAGTGATAATCTTTGTCTAGTGCATCGAGATTTCACTTAAGACATTCTCTTTCATTTCACTTAATTCTGCGGTACGCCTTTGAAGATATGTCACTTCTGCATCTAGTTTCTTTATTATCTCGAGATTTTCTATAAAAGCAGTTGCATTTCTATATGCACTTGTCAAAATATCGACTCTCATATTGTAAGATTCTATGATATGTGCACTAGGTCTTGTAGCGATTAATCGCGATACCTCATCTCTTTCAGCGAGTGTAGTTGCAATTTGAACTTCAATTTGTTCTCTATCGTTTTTAACAACACGTATTAATGCTTCATAATCTATGAGTTTTTGTAATTTTTCAGAAAGCTCAGATTGTGTGTGAGCTAATTCATTTTCTATTTTTTCCAACCTATACTTGCAGATCGCAGGTTTCTCAAGTAAATCAATTTCCCTAATCTCTTTTTTTATTCTCTCTTGTTTGATGCGCTCGAGTTTTATCTGATAGCCATCAATTATTTGTTCTGCAAGTCTAACTTTTTCAGTAGAGAGAAGGTCTATTCCCAATCTTCTTGCACTTTTTTCTTGAGCAAGCACGGGGTGTTGATGTCGAGTATCGTGTAAGTCCACTCCAAGGCGGTGTGCTTGCTTCCTAATAGCAGTATTTAATAGAGGACATAGGAACGCTTCTTTATAATCATGTATAGCTTCTACGGCTTCCTCTAGTGTGGGTGATTTTCTTTTACCGCCAATTAGTGCAACTTTAGTTGATGAAACTTCTGATAGAGGCTCGCTTCCTAACTTATAAGAAAATCGATCTGTCGATGTAGGCTCAGCATTAAAAGTAGGTAATAGATTCTTACTGAATATAGAGTCTTTTCTAATGTGAATAGCCATCTCTGTCCTTATAGGAAGTTCAAATCTAAATGCGCCGGGAGCTCGCGAAGAAGATGCTCCTCCCGAACTAGTTGCTGTCGCTACAGCTACTGCTGTGGCTCTTGTTGAAGTAAGGGCTGCCATTATATATCTTTTTTTAATATTTTTTCATTAATTTATTTATAAAACAAAGCTTTCATAGAAATATTTTAATATATATTAAAATTAAAATCAAATAAAATTTGATACATAGATGTTTTAATTACAAGCAGCCCTTTTTCTATAAAGATTATATGTGTAATGCAAAATACCAATTCCTTTTAGAAATGCATTTTATGCTTCTAAGCGGAATTGGTATTTATAGATTAGATTATTATGGAATTGATGAATATTAAATTATTTAATTGTAATTTTTTATAAATTCTAAACGTTTAAATATCCTATTCATATTCGTGTATACTTTAGCTCTAATTGTTTGATATTTGATTTGGATATCTTTAAAAATGGTTTCAGATTCATTTTTTATTTTATCTAATAGTAACGAAATTTTTTCCTTTTGAGTGTCAATAAGGGAAATTTTATTCTTTAAGCCATCAATCTTATCCTGGAAAAAAGATGCTAATGTTTCACCAGCATCGGAATTAGTGTCTTGAGGTAACCTATTTAGCGCGTCATTCTTTTCCTTCACTAAATCCACCAATTGAAGGCTAAGTTTATTACTCTTCTTCAAAAGGGAGTCAAAACGATCAGCTAACTGACCTATCGTGCCCCAGGGTGTTCCGTGTGCTGCAAGTACCTTTTTTTCGGCCTTAATTTCCTTTTTTTCGGCCTTAAATAGATGGTCAGCCGCTCGGTAGCATAGGTCTAATTCTAAGCGGAAGCGAGCCTCTATTTTTCTCACATCTGCGTTAGGCTCGTCGGGGCGATGCGAACGTATATCGACTGCTGCGTGCACTTGATCAATAGAAAGAAGATCGATGCCTAATCGTGTTGCATCTTGCTCCTCAGGGTACTGAAGACTCCAACTACGTAAATCAAGTAAATCAACGCCCAAACGAGATGCTTGATTTCTAGCTTCAAGAGTTCGAGGTGAACAACGATAAGTTTTATAGTAAGGTCGGAGAGCTGAACTAAAGTCTCTTAATCTCTCTCTATAAAGGTCTCCTGCGTGCACTTGATCAATAGAAAGAAGATCGATGCCCAATCGTGTTGCATCTAGCTCCTCACGGTGCCGAACACTCCAACGACCTAAACGATGTAAATCAACGCCGAAACGGGATGCTTGATTTCTAGCTTCAAGAGTTATAGGTGAACAAGCATAGGTGTTCTCATAAGGTTTGAGAGCTGAACTAAGCTGTCTTAATCTCATTATATAAGGGCTAAAAATTATTGATTCAGGAAATGGGTCAATCCCGCATTCATGAGCTCTTTTAGCAATAGTTTTGTGCCAAGCTTTGTAAGTTGGAGGGAGATCAATATGAAGTGTATCGGCCTTTCTATTTACGGCGGTCGATTCAGCCGCGCATCTAAAGGAATTGAATCCGCTTCCTGCCATTACGTTTGCTATGCGGGATGAAGATGCTCCGCCTACTAGCACGGGACTTGTTGAAGAAGAGCTAGAGCTTGATGAAGATGCTGCTTCAGAGCTTGCTGCTCCGACTATAGCTGATGTGGCTCTTGTTGAGGTGAGTGCTGCCATTATGTGCCTTTTTTTAATATTAATTACGAAACAAAGTATTCGCGGAAAGAATTTTAATGCAAATTAAAATTAAAATCAAATTGAATTTGATTATATAGATGTCTTAATTAATCATGATCAAGTCTTTGTTTAATAAAAGTCCCATCTGTAATGCAAAATACCAATTCCTTTTAGAAATGCATTTTACACTTCTAAGCAGAATTGGTATTTATAAGTTAGATTATTGGAAATTGATAAATATTAAATTATCTTCTTGTTTTTGTTATAAAATTCTAAATATTTGAAAATTTTATCGATATTCGCGTATACATTTTCTCTTAGTTTTTCGTATCGGCTTATGGTAGCTTTCATTTTGGTTTGAACTTCATCTTTTATTTTAATTGTTTTTAAAGGAAATCCTCCTATAACAGTGGTAATATCGGAAATTTGATTCTTTAAGATGTCAATCTCCTCTTGGAAAGAAGAGGCTAATGTTTCACGAGCTTCGGAATTAGTATCTGGATGTAACCCATTCAACGCGTCATTCATCTCCTTCACTAACTCCTCCAACTGACTGCTAAGTTCACTTCTCTGATTCGAAAGGAAATCAAAACTTGCACTTAATTCAGCTAGCATAGCTTCCCCAGATGTTGAAAATGCTACTAATGCCTCTTTTTCGGCCTTTTTTAGTCGTTCAACCGCTTGGTTGCCTAAGTCTAATTGCGTACGTAAGCGAGCCTCTCTTTTTCGCATATCTTCGTGAAGCTCGTCGGGGCGATTCACATTTATAATGCCTGCTAAGCGGACTTGATCATCAGAGAGAAGATCGATGCCTAATCGTATTGCATCTTGCTGATCATAGGGCTGAAGACTCCAATAGGCTAAATCATGTAAATCAACGCCCAAACGCGATGCTTGATTTCTAGCTTCTATAGTATGAGGAGAACAAGCATAAGTGTTCTTGTAAGGTCGGAAAGCTAACCAAATCTCTCTTAATCTACTTAAACCAGGGCTAACAACTATTGATTCAGGAAATGGGTCAATCCCGCATTGATAGGCACTTTTAGCAATAATTTTCTGCCACTCTCTGGCATCTTTAGGGAGATCAATATGAAGTGTATCGGCCCTTCTATATACGGGGTCCAATTCAGCCAAGGATGCACAGGAAGCGAATACGCCTTCTGCCATTAAGGTTGCTGTGCGCGAAGAAGATGCTCCGCCTACTACCGCAGGACTACGCGAAGAAGATGCTCCGCCTACTACCGCAGGACTAGTTGAAGAAGAACTAGAACTTGATGAAGATGCTGCTTCAGAGCCTGCAGCTCC
>JABDCS010000005.1 GCA_013288005.1 Chlamydiota bacterium
ACTCCTGTTTTCAGTAAGGATACTCCTCTTTGTCAAATCCCTGACCTTCCTCTACCACCCCTGCCGCTTACTTCTTCTGGGATTCCAAAAGAATTACACCCAGGCATTCTCTCTGTACGAGGAAATGTAAGCTCTTTAGACAGAGCACGTATCATTCTTATAGGAGATACACATCATGATGACCCGGTTCAAGAAGCTTACATTAAAAGATTTGTCAATTTTTGCTGTGGCTGTGGGGATGTCATTCTTCATGAGGGACTCGGGAGAGGAGAACTCCCACAACATGATTTAGTAGACAAGGCGTTGACGAGAGGCGTTTTAGAAGAAGGATGGGAAAATCTCGCCACCCATCATAAAACATGGAAACACTTTCACGAACTACAAAGACTTAACCAGATTTCCAAGCAACTCCAACAACGAAGGTCTCAAATACAAGCAGAATTGGATCTTCTACAGGATGTCTTTAAACGCAAGACTCTAGAATCCTCTGCCGAAGAATTAGAAGCAGAGGAAAGAACAAGCCTACTAAAAATAGAAGAAAAAACAAAACTACTGAATGTTGAACTTGCTACTGTTAGCGATCAAATCCCTAAAATTGAAGCGCAATTATTTAGGGCTGAGGAAGATTATGAACGTGAAGTTGTAGTGCAAAGAAATATTGCGATGAAAGCTGCCATTGAAAGCTTTCCTTCGCAGAAAATTTATGTATGGGCCGGTGATGTACACTTCTATGATGAAGATTTACTAAAGTCCTTAAACGAAGAAGACTTTTTACATATCACTTTTCGCGATCACACCTTTTCATAAAAAAACCCTCGAGAAATATCGAAGGTTTTTTTGAAACAAAAAAGAAATAAAAGGAATCTTAACGCTTAGAGAACTGGAAGCGCTTACGAGCACCTTTTTGGCCGTATTTTTTACGCTCTCTTCTACGTGAATCGCGCGTCAAGAAGCCTGCGTCTTTTAGAACTTGTCTTTGACGATCATCTTCTTGTACAAGAGCACGGGATATACCCAGACGAGTGGCAATTACCTGTCCTTCAATACCACCACCACTTACCCGTATGACTAGATCATAACGAGTAGGGTCTCCCTGTTTTTCCAGAGGAGACAAAATTGTACGACGCTGGATCTCTAAAGGAAAGTATTGTTCAAAAGGGCGATTGTTCACCGTGACTTTACCGGAGCCTGGTCGTAGGCGCACTGAGGAAACAGCTGTTTTTCTTCTTCCGGTACCAAGATGTTCTTTAATCATAAAACTCTTTACTCAATTAGACGTTTACGGGGACAGGCTGCTGGGCGACCATGTCATGCTTGTCGCCTTTGAAAATACGTAGCTTTTTCACCTGCGCTTCGGCAAGACGTGTCTTGGGCATCATACCTTTGACTGCATGACGAATGATATACTCAGGATTGCGCTCCTGCATAATTCTATAAGGAACTTCACGCATCCCCCCCATAGAACCTGTGTAATAGCGATAAATTTTTTGAGCTTCTTTAGCTCCCGTTACCTTGATTTTTTCTGCGTTGATGATGATGACCCCATCACCTGTATCAACGTGAGATGTGAAACTTGGCTTGTGCTTGCCGCGTAGTATTTTTGCGATCTCAGAGGCGAAGCGGCCCAAAGTTTTTCCTGCAGCGTCGAAAATAAGCCATTGGCGATCGGCCAAAGCTTGTTCTTTAGTTAAGAGAGTGGATGTGTTCTTTTTCGGTTGAGCCATGAATAAAGCCTGCGAAAATTGTTTTGAAAGGCGTTATATTAGACGCTCTCCCCTTTTTTTCCAAGGAGTGAATTAGAAAACCGTAAAAAGCCCTTTCTAAGAGTCCTATCAAGATGATTTTCACAAGGACGTTAAAATATTCACATTATAAACCGTAATATTTTTTCTTTATTTCTTATTACCGCATGGGTGTGCGCCTCCCCTTCTTCATGTAGTATGTAACCAAATACATCGGACAATTGGCAGCAAAATGAAGGTGTGATAGAGTTTTTACCTTATTTTAAGGAGCCTTATGACCATCGCCACTAACCGTCCATTACGAACATTTTTTCTGCGTACTTATGGTTGTCAGATGAATGAGCTCGATTCGGAAATCATGGTCGGGCAACTCGAAAAGCGCGGTCTTTTGCGAATTGATGATGAAAACGAAGCAGATCTCCTCATTTTCAATACCTGCTCTATCCGCGACCTCGCCGAAAGAAAGGTTATGGGCAAGCTTGGCAAACTCGGACTTTCGCGAAAAAGACGTGCGGTGATAGGGGTAACAGGGTGTATGGCCATGGCTAAAAAGGACAATATCTTTCGCAAGCTCCCCCACGTTGACTTTGTTTTAGGCACCAATAATATCACCGACCTCAATGATGTTCTCGACGAAGTCATATTGACAGGCAGGCAAACCCTGCGAACAGAAGATCAATTCGAAGAAAATCTCGATTACTTAATTGCTAAGCGCGATGACCCTGTTAAAGCACATGTTTCGATTATTCGTGGATGCGATAAATTTTGCACTTACTGTGTCGTTCCTTATACACGTGGTCAAGAAGTATCACGGCCCCCTGAAAGTATCGAGGAAGAATGCCGACTTCTCGCAGGTAACGGCTACAAAGAGATCACTCTGATCGGACAGAATGTCAATAGTTATGGCAAAGATAAATCTGAATGGAATTGCCTATTTCACGATCTTCTCTATCGCCTCGATAAGATTCCTGGAATTGAACGCGTGCGCTTTATGACCTCTCATCCTGTTGACATTACGCGCGAACTCATGGAGGCAATTCGTGATCTGCCTTCTGCATGCGAATTTGTCCACTTTCCTATGCAAGCTGGCTCTGATCGCATTCTAAAAAAAATGCACCGCATTTACACGATTGAAAAATACCTCGAAAAAGTCGCTATGTTACGTGAGATCGTTCCCAACGTTTCTCTTGGCACTGATATCATTGTGGGCTTTCCTACTGAGACAGAAGAAGAGTTTATGGAAACCTACCAACGATTTGCTGATGTGCGCTTTTCCGTCGCCTTTATTTTTGCCTACAGCGCCCGCAAAGGAACTCCAGCTTTTCGATGGAAGGACGATATTGAGGAAGAAATTAAACAAGAACGGTTACAACGACTCTTAAGTCTCTACAATGAGATCGCCTCTGAAGAGCGGCAAGCCATGCTCGGACAAGAAATTGAAGTACTTGTTGAAAGACGGAATAAAGATGAAAAGTCACTCAAATCCAAAACACGTTGCTGGAAAAATGTAGTCTTTGAAGGAGATGACTCCCTAATAGGCACTCTTCAAACGGTCAAACTTCATAGTTTTAGTAACCAAACTTTGCGTGGTACTCTTGTGAAAAATCGCGATCGACTTCAAGTGACTACCGTTTAGATTCTCGATCTCTAAAGAGTGGCCTCGATCAATGACAGCAAATCATCCTGGAGTTTTTTTGGTATTTCTCCCGCGTCCATAAAATGAGAGAATTCCCCAGCATCTTCAACTGCTTTTTTTGCGATTTCTTCTAGAAGATCTTCATTATCGATCTCAGGAAATTCTCGTTTAAGATATCCGATGATATCTTCAGTTTTTCTTGATTGAGCTAAACCAAACCTCATAGCTGAAATAGCTGCAACGAGAATAGGTAACTCCTCTTTATTCTCCGGAAATTTTTCTCCGATCGAGCGAATCAAGGATTCTTTCGTCCAGGCATATTCTCGATAATTATCTAAAACAGATGTAATGCACCTATTTCTTTTCGATGCTCGTAGCATAGTGTCGAGAAGCATTTTATCCGTACTATCGACACTTTTTTTACTTAAGAGAAGACGTGCAAGCTCAGATAATTCTTTGCTATCCCGATCTGGAAAGTTTTCCACAAGGGCGTCCTTTAAGTCACTTATAGTCGAAGAGGGATGATCGTTTAGATATTCTCGAGCAAAGTCAATAAAGGTGCTCCTTTGAGAGGTTTGCATGCAACTACTTAAGATAGTCATTACTTGATCGACAGCTTCTCTAGTTCTGAATGAATCGATACTTTGCCAAATATCATATTTGCCCATTACAAGATCCTTAACTGCCTCAGCGGCATTCTGGTAGGCATCCTGTGCATCGGGGAACTGCTCCTCAAAATGCTGCATTAAACTGGCTTTATCCCAAGTTGTAAGAGAGCAAAATTGCCATCCCCAGATCGCCATAACTAAGACTTTAATTTCATCTTTATTTAGCTCTGTAAATCCTTCACCCAAGGCGATCTCTAAATCCTGGGATGACCAAGAAGGAATATCCCGTACATATTTTAGTGCAAAACCTATTGCAAGTTTTCTCTCTTGTGCTTTTAATTCGGCAGCGGTTGGAGTTGAATGAGATGATGATACACTCGACGTTCTTGGAAACAACTCCGTAGCGATCCTAGTTCGGATTGTTTTTTCCCACGCACTAAAGGCTGATGGATCTAGTTCCCGAGCACGCTGCTGCCACCATGCGACTCTAGTGGGGCTATCTTTTACAAATCGGCTTTCTGTCATCCACTGAAACACTCTAAATAGGATGTGTCTAATTCGACTAACATCAGAAGGTTTACCAGAGAGCGGAGATTGGGGTGAGTCTCCACGTCCTGGAGGCGGTGGATCAAACATTGGAAAGCGGCTTATGGTCATTGTGACTCTCTTGGTAAATATTTTGGTCTAATTCTAGATGGCTTTACGTGAACTCCAAGCTAAATTCATCAATTCACAAAGCTCAATTCGCAACGAGTCTGCAATTTTTCCTTTTTCTAGAAGGTTTAAGAAAGGAAACCCCTGATGAATAGCCACCGAGACGATAGAGTCAAAAAGGGCAGCGTTTTTAAAACCGGGAAATTCTCTTAGAAGATAGGCATTTATATTCTCTCTTTCATTGGATTCACTTAACGCAAAGTGTAGAGCAGAAAGGGAGGCCACTAAAGCAACACCTTCCTCATTTCCCACAAGACCGTTACTTTCCAAGTAACGAATCAAAGATTCTTTAGTCCAAGGTCGATTTTGAATATAATGAAGTGTCGCAGTAATACAAGCCGATCTCTTCTCACGCTCCTTAGTGTGAACTAAAGTGAATGAGGAATCACTTTCTTTGATCTCTTCTAGAGGGATATCTTCAGATTCTGCTCTTTTCATAATTTTTTGCAGAGCTTTCATCCCTAGCGAATCGCATTTATCTAGAGGTGTCTCGCGGCCTTGTAAAATAAGTTCTTGGATATCGTGAGCCCATGAGGGAATTTTGTCGGAATCAACGTGAAAAGTTTCCTCCAAATACTGCAGTAATGCTGATGAGTCATGCTCTTGACAAAATTGTAGCCCTGCAACCGTAATAACAAGTGCAACGATCTCCTCTCGGCTTCTTCGCGGAAAATATTCACGTACGATGTTGATAATCTCATTTTTTTCCAACGCTGGAAATTCATCCGTCACTTGCAATGTAAAATCGATGCATCGCCTTCTATCCTCAATTTTTTGTTTTCTTGTTTCTTCTCTCCTGGAGCTAAAAAAAGCCTCGGGAGACGGCGGCGCTGGTGGCGGTGTCGGAGAAGAAGGAGGTTCGGCTGGATAAGCAGGAGAGGGTGGTCTTGAGGGAGAGGGCGGGGTCTGCGGTTGAGAAGGAGGTAAGGGGGGCATGGGAGGTGTTGTCGTAGGCTCGGGAGGCGGAGTAGGAGAGGGTTCTGGTGGCGGAGTAGGTGGAGGATGGGGAGGAAGTGATGGCATCATTTTGACGACCCTTCTTGACCAGGTATAATACGCCAGAGGATCTTGCCTACGCGCGCGTTGATGATACCAACTACGATCGCAAGAGTTACTACACAGAGTCGCTCTTTCCATATATTCTGCATAAGATCGCTGACGCTTTCCCGTTAGAGAAGCACAAAAGCGCGACCAGCAGCTAGGCTTAGGATAAGAAAGTCCTATTAATTCGAGGGGTTGTAAAGAAGAAGTTACTGATGATGTCATAAAAGCTCGTTGGTTTCTTCATGCCCTTGTACCACTTCTTTCATTAATTTTCATGAGAACAAGCCAACTTGCAACTCAAACAGTTGAAAACTAGTTTGTTAAAATTTTTCGACGCTTGTATGGACTAAACAGGGAGCGGAGGTGGAGCTGGTTCTTGGAGTTGTTGTTCAGCAAATAAGCCTTCTTGAGGGGGCTCTTCTTGGAGTTGTTGTTCTTGAAGCTCTTGCTGGTCTCGGGATTGTTCTTTTTCAAGTTCCTTTGCAAATCCTGCTGTCACCAGGTTGTTAATCTGACTGCACCAATCCTCACGAACAATACGTTTCATGCCCTTTCGTATCATTTTTTCCTCAATGAGCTGCCTAGAGGCTTCAATTAATAAAAAATGAGAGCGAAAATGAGGATTTGAGGGATGAAAAGGTAAATTATGAGGGTTGTGCCGTGGAAGTGCTTGCAATTGATTCTTAATACGGTCAACGAGATGGTTCTTGCAGCTTTTTAACTCTCTACTCGCACTGCCCTGCCTTTGTGCTAGACGATTTACAAAAGCATCGGAAAGATGAGAAAAATTTTTCATCGATTTGTTACGATAAAGATTGTATATGCGATCGGCTAACAAGCTCAATGGATAGCCGCTGATAAAAGAAAAAACATGGACAACTGCTGAAAGAGGAAGAACTGGAGCAGCTAAATTCGCAATTAACCAACCTAAAGCTCCTGTCATAACCGATGCGACTAGGTTTTTTACGATCTTCTCACCAATATTTCCTTTACTAAGCCAAGTATACAATCTCGGGGGAACTCTCCCTTCAATGGCTAGATTAGCTTTGCATTGCTGCAGTTCATGAGCTTGGTAAATACAAGGTTTTAGAGAGCTAGGAACATCATCTAAAACAGAACTCATTCCACGATGAATGGAAGCTAGACGAGTAATATCGGAAGGCAGAATATACCCTGCTATTTCTTCCATACACTCGTCCGGAAGGTGGTGAATGGGAAGGCAAGGAAGACGTGGAGGAATGCCACTTTCTTTGCTGACATTCACGAAACTCGCTGCTCTACTCACACTCATTGACATATACAACCATTATTATTAAATGTTAGTAAAAATTATATAATATAATTAATAAAAATTCAATATTTCATAATTGAATATTTAATATTCAATTAATTTAAATAAAAAAAGCTCAGCATTTATTTGATTTCTATATGAATAAAATATTTACTAATAGAAAAGAAGAGGAATGAATCATTGATTGATATAAATTTTTTGATTCAAGTAAGGATTTTATAGCAACGAGGTAAAGGTTTTTTCATCGAGAATCTCGACTCCCCAATTTTGCGCTTTAACGAGCTTGGAACCAGGATCTTCTCCAACGACTAGATAATCTGTTGTCTTACTAACAGAACTTGTGACTTTACCCCCGCGCTCTTTGATCAAATTAGCCGCTACCGTTCGAGAATAGTTGGTTAAGGCACCCGTTAATACGAATGTCTTTCCTGCGAAAGGATGGCCCTGAATTTTTTTGCGTTTCGGCGCTTCAGGCTTAACACCTGCAGCTAAAAGTGCTTGTATTTCTTTCCGGGATTCTGTTGCCGAAAAATAGTCAACAATGGCGTCAGCCATTATATCGCCAATCCCTCCAATTTCGAGACACTGCTCTTTTGATATATGCTGTAGATGTTCTAAATCACCCGCTTGCTCTGCTAATAATTCTGCTGTTGTCTCTCCAACATGTTTAATCCCTAACCCTAAAATAAGACGATAGAGAGAAGTATGTCGTGAACGGTCGATGCTCGTCAGTAGTTTATAGATCGATTTTTCTTTGAACCCCTCAAGCTGGGCCAAATCCTCAGCCGTGAGCTTATAAAGATCCGCATAGCCATTTACAAAACCCTTTACTACGAGTTGTTCGACAATTTTTTCACCGAGATGATCGATATCCATCGCATCTTTGCTCGCAAAAAATTGGATACGCCGCATTTTCTGCTGAGGACACTCCCAGCTATTTTTACAACGAACCGCGACTTCCCCTTCACAAGAAACGACAGGACTTCCACAACTAGGACACTTTTTAGGCATTTTCCAGGGATGCGTTTTCGCAGGCCGTTGCGAAATATCCACCGCAACAACCTTAGGAATTACATCTCCTCCCTTTTCGATAAAAACATAGTCGCCGATGCGTATATCTTTTTTTTCGATTTCTTCCTGGTTGTGTAAAGTGGCGCGCGCAATGGTACTGCCTGCGAGTAAAACTGGCTCAAGTTCAGCTACCGGTGTCAATACTCCCGTTCTGCCGACTTGCACGGAAATATCCTTGATCTGGGTAAGCGCCTGCTCGGCCGCATACTTGTACGCAATTAACCAGCGCGGTGATTTGTTTGTTGCACCCAAAATATCATGAAAACGCAGCTCATCGACTTTAACCACAATTCCATCAATATCAAATGGGAGCTTGGCTCTTTGAAGCTGAATCTTCTCAGCAAAAGCCATGATCTCCTCAACACTACGACAGATAGCTCGATGACCTTTTTGGAAACTCGGAAAGCCCACGTGGCCTAGAAAATCATGCACATCGTGCTGAGTTTGAACATGGGGAGTATCCGCAGCAATTCCATAAAAAACTAGGGAGAGTCCCCTTTTGGCTACTTCACGTGGGTCTAACAATTTAAGAGATCCTGCTGCCGCATTTCGAGGATTAGCCCAGAGCTCTTCTCCAGCTAATCGCTTTTCCTGATTCAATTGATGAAAAGTAGCATGGGGCATATAGACTTCTCCGCGAACTTCGAGTAGATCTGGAATATTCTTCCCTTGCAAACGTAAAGGCAAAGAAGGAATTGTTTTGAGATTTAAGGTAATATCATCCCCTTTTCTTCCATCACCACGAGTTAAAGCTCGTTTATATTCCCCTTTTTCATATCGTACAGAGATTGCAGTACCGTCCATTTTCAGCTCTGCACAAAATGCAACATCTTTCCTCTCAAGTAGCTTATGAATGCGTGCGACAAATTCTTCGATTTCTGTTTTTGAATAGGTATTAGCAATAGAAAGCATCGGAATAGAATGAGTCGCTTGAGAAAATTCCTTATGAGGAATTTCCCCCACCCGTTGTGTTGGTGAATTAGGAGTAATCCATTCGGGATGTTCCTTCTCTATCTCTTCTAACCTTTTTAGCAGACGATCGAATTCGCGGTCCGAAATCTTCGGTTTGCAGGCAATGTAATAGTGATAATTGTGGGTGTGGATCTCTTCCACAAGTCGCAGATAGTCTTGATGAGTCATACAAATTCTACGGCAAAAATCATAGTTGCAAGAGGTGCTAAAGTAACTTCCATCCCCCTATTTCCAGGAAGAATTTTTGGCTGAACATTGAGTTTACCAGATCCTCCATATTCTTCGCGGTCTGTTGTGAAGAGCTCCCTTGCATTTTTTACACCGGTCAGAGGAACTACATAATGATCGAAGCAAGCGGCTGTAAAATTGTGAAGACAAAGAAGAGCAGAGGAGCGGCTTTTACGCAAGTAACTGATAACAGAATTTACATTATCACTGAAATCAACCCATTGGAATCCGCTATAATCGAAATCGATTTCCCATAATTCGTGATGCTGAAGATAAAAATGATTAAGTTCACGGACCATGCGATGAATACCCGCATGAATGGGAAAACGCAACAACCCCCATTGCAGTTCCACACGGGCATCCCACTCATCCCATTGCCCGAGCTCCGCACCCATAAATAACAACTTTTTTCCGGGCTGACAAATTTGGAAACTCAATAAAAGGCGCAAGTTAGCAAAGCGTTGCCAATCATCTCCCGGCATTTTTGATAAAAGACTTCGCTTCCCGTGAACGACCTCATCATGTGATAAAGGAAGAAGAAATTTCTCGTTAAAAGCATAGAGCACGGAAAACGTCAGCATATTGTGATGATAATGGCGAAAGAAAGAGTCGGTATGAAAATAGCTTAAGATATCGTTCATCCAGCCCATATTCCATTTAAGATCAAAACCCAAACCGCCCTGTTTTAAAGGGTGAGTAACTTGAGGGTAGGAAGTGGACTCTTCTGCACACATGATTATTCCTGGACAATGCTCATGCGTGATTGCGTTAAGATGCTTAAGGAATTCAATCGCTTCTAAGTTTTCTTTTCCTCCGTAATAATTGGGAACCCACTCTCCCTCTTTACGCCCGTAGTCAAGATAGAGCATAGAGGCAACAGCATCGACACGTAGCCCATCGATGTGCATAACTTCTAGCCAAAAAAGAGCACTGGCAATGAGAAAATTCGTAACCTCATGACGCCCATAGTTAAAAATAAGAGTGTTCCAGTGTGGGTGAAAACCTTGTCGAGGATCTGCATGTTCATAGAGACAAGTACCATCAAATTGCGCGAGCGAAAAAGCGTCGCTAGGAAAATGCGCGGGTACCCAATCTAAAAGCACGCCAATTCCTTGAGCATGCAGATAATTCACAAAGTATTGGAAATCTTGCGTAGAACCAAATCGGCTAGTTACAGCAAAAAAACCCGTTACTTGGTAGCCCCAAGACTCATCCAGAGGGTGCTCTTCAACTGGAAGTAATTCGATATGAGTAAAACCCATTTCATGGGCATATTGAGCCAATTCATGGGCAAGTTCTCTGTAGTTAAGAAATCCATTTTCTCTTTTTTTCCAGGAGCTAAGATGCACCTCATAAATATTCATCGGTTTAGGTTGATCTGCCTCTGCGATACGCTTCTTCATCCAAGCTTCGTCTGACCAGATAAACGTATGGACATCGGCAACGATAGAGGCATTTAAAGGCCGCATTTCATACGCATGACCACATGGATCGTTCTTAATTTTAATGGCCCCTTCTTGCGTACGGATTTCGAATTTATATTTCTCACCGGGCCCAATTCCTGGAACAAATAATTCCCAAATCCCGCTCATTCCCATAATGCGCATGGGATTGACTCTTCCGTCCCACTGATTAAAGTCTCCTACGAGTGAAACTTGTAGAGCACTTGGTGCCCATACAGCGAATTTTGTCCCTTCACACCCTTGATGGCTGACAGGATGAGCGCCTAAGACATTATAGAGAAGGTAATGGACACCCTTATTGAATAAAAACTCGTCAGAATTACCCAATGTTGGCCAAAAACAATAAGGGTCGTGAGCCAAAAGCCCATTATGGTGATAGATCCGATAATCTAAGGGTTGGACGTCTGCAGAAACAGGTAGAGAAAAAAATCCCTCTTCAATTTTCTCCATCGGTAAAACAGTGCCTTTTACCTCTACGTAAACTTCTTTAGCTCCCGGACGAAAAACACGAATGACTTTACCCTTATCTTTGAGGGGATGAAGGCCTAACAAAGCATGGGGGTTAGAAAACGATTCTTTTAGACGACTAAGGGGTGTGATATCGGATAACATACTTTTTGCATTCTAGGAATCCTCATCCGTGTTGTCAAAAAAAATCGAAAAAAAAGTTGCTACAGAAAAGGTCACTACTGCCCACTTCTGTCCTTTAATTACATTATTAACAAAATACTAAATCATTCACGTTCATAGTAATAAAAAATCAAAGAATTTATATAGATTAATATAATAAAATAGGATAATTTAAAACTAACGAAAGTGTTCGGATAAGAGGAGGAAATTATGAAACGGATGTTAGTAGCCTGTATTTTAGGATTGTCTGTAATGAGCTCAGGAGCATTTGCTGCCTACGGCGATCAAAACAACAATAATTCTACAAGAGATACAATGAATCAGAGGAATACAGAAAGAAATTCCTCTGAAAGAAATTCTTCTGATGATAGCTGCTGCGGCGGCCGAGTTATGATGAAAACAGAATGCGAAGAGGTCGTTTGCCCATGTCCTCCTTGCTGTCCAGAAGATGATACCTGTGGACGAAGACCTTGCAAACCAAAATGTGAAAAACCACGTTGCGAAAAACCTAAATGTCAACCACGATGCGAAAGACCTTGCGAACCTTGCAAACCAAAATGTGAAAAACGTTGTAACCCTTGCGGTTAAACTAACAGCAAAAGTGTGGTAGCCAACTAGTGCACTTTTGATCGTTCTAAAGCCGTGGAGACTCCAGAGAAAAAGCAAGAAAATCTCCCTTTGCCCTTTTTCTCTGGACCGGACCTAAAGTGGTTACACACCCTCAAAGGGTCTGTCGATTTTTGGTTTCTTTTGATTGACTCCCCTTCAAAAGCATCCGAAAATCGGCAGAACTCCTAGAGGAAAAGTCCTCCTATCTCCGCGGCACCTATTATTTTTCAAATCGATCTAGAAAAATCGGGATTTTCGATTCTAAAGAGAGAAGGGAAAACGCGGGAACGCGTATTCCCGGCTTTTCCATAGAAGTGCGCAAACGAAAACTCTTGATACCCGGCGGAAGGACTAAAGAAATAGAGGATGAAGATGCAGGATAAATCACAAGACGACGCAGCTGCTTCTTCGACCATTCGACATCTAGTCTATTACCATCAGAAGCAGATAAGTTAATCATCCGCCCGCAATGCCACAAAGAAGGCAATCCAGGAAGTAGTTTATATAGGGTAGATTTCCCTATTTCTTCTTGAAAAAGAGCCTGGCGAATCAGATGGGCACCTTCATGTAGAGGCGATAACGTTTCTGCAGGATAAAATCCTTGATAAAGGTCATCTTTTAGCACAGGAAGAAACATAGAGCGGAAGTGTCCCTGGAAAAGACGGTGAAGAAGGGTAATTAAAGGTTCATCCGCGGCTATCACTCTCTCTTGGTAAGGGGTAAGTTGAGCTAAACGCATCCAAAAGGGGGCGATTTCTGCCATATCGCTACGCTTTTGCATAGATTCCCATTCTTGTTTTTTATGACATCCGAGCGAAAACCGTTCATGAGATATGAGAGGAAGTGCTTCATCAATTGCGCAGATACGTATAGAACCTTTGCGCATAAGAGAGCATCCCTGAAGGGTGCATCCTTCGTCGGGCGCACGTTCTAGAAATAACCAAAGAGCCGCTTCTTTTGCCTCTATTTTCCAAGAAAAAAAACCCTCTTTCCAACGCCCAAATAGCGAGACAAAACCACGTTCTAGATCCTGAAGCAAGGTAAATCCTGCAACAGGCCCTTTAAGCTGTAGATGGAAGGTTTGCTGGTCTCCAGTAGGGGAAGTGAAGATAAGCTGCATAGGAAATGCTTGGACGTGCCATCTCGTTCCAGGAATTAGGCAGGAAATTCCGGGCGAATGTGAAAACGGTCGTAAGCGTTCTGCAATGGCGATTTTCATTGCGCTTGATAGTATTTTTTTAAATAAGGGAATCTATTATGGCATGTCTTTTTTCATGGCTCAATGGATTTCTTATACAGGACTAGAAAAACTTATTCTCTCATAAGCGCTTACCCCGCGCAGTTTATAAGGTGTTTAATGGATTTTTGTAGGGATATTCTCTTCTGGATAGATGGATAATTAGTGAATTGATACGATCCGATTTATAGCTATAATCCTTAGAGGATGCATCTAAGTAAATTTTGATACACTCTCTAAAGCGTTTAAATCTAAATTTTAAATAACTTTTATGCCTACAAATTCCTTTTTTTCGATCGCATTTTCGCTTTTTCTTGTCATGAATGCTATGGGCAACGTCCCTCTCTATGTAGGTCTTTTAAATAAAATTCCTGTACGTAAACAGCGCAAAATCATCCTTCGCGAATTATTGATTGCCCTTGCGGTACTTTTGATTTTTACCTTCTTTGGAGACGAACTCTTGCGGCTATTGGGTATTTCACAGGCCGTTATAGGGATCGGTGGAGGGATTTTACTTTTCCTTATAGCGATAAGTATGATCTTTCCAAAACCCGATACCGTGCAAAGTCGAAGAGAGGAACCTTTTATTGTTCCCTTAGCCATGCCGCTAGTAGCTGGCCCTGGATCGATCTCTGCTGTAATGGTCTACTCGGAGCATGCACAAAATCTTATGCTGGTAGCCGGCGCCTTAGTCGCTGCCTGGATCCCTGCAACACTCATCTTAATGCTTGCTCCCAATATCCGCGATTGGCTGGGAGAAAAAGGGCTTACCGCCTGTGCCCGATTTGGAGGGATGATCTTAACCTTGATTTCTGTCCAAATGCTCACGCAAGGCATCATTCGCCTAGTGCAAGATAACTTCCCTCATCTTACCCAGTAAAATTCTCTCAAAGAATGACTCCTTAATCCATTAAGAGTAAGCACTTAATAGTGAGAACGAACTTCTCCAAAAAGTCTTTGCTCATAAAGAGAAATATAAGCCTCACTTCCAATAATCAAATGATCATCGAGAGCAATGCCCATTACTCTGCCAGAAGCGACTAGCTGCTGGGTAAGCTGTAAATCCGCCTTAGAAGGGGTCGGGTCTCCACTTGGGTGATTATGGGCTAAAATTAAGCTATGGGCTTTATGACGAACGGCCGGGTAAAAAATTTCGCGGGGGTGCGTAAGGATGTTCGATAACGTCCCTATCGCCACCTTTTCGCATGCGAAGACATGGCGTTTGATATCACGGAGAAGAACCAGTAGCACCTCTTGCTTCTCTTTGTGGAACTTTCCTTTCAAAATATTGTAGGCATCGAGGGAGGATTTTACCGAAATCCTATTTTTACTTTGCGAACCTGCAGCGCGCTGGACTAGCGCAAATGTAGCTTTTAATTGCAGGGCCTTCGCCTTTCCAATCCCCTGTATCTGCTGCAATTCTTCAAATGAGGCATCCAACAAACCGGAGAGACTCCCAAAAGATGTTAAAAGCTCATGGGAAAGCGTCAATACCGATTTTCCTTGGGTACCCGTTGTCAGAAGAATAGCGAGGAGTTCGGCAAGAGAGAGGGCATCCGCTCCTAAGGCAACAAGCCTTTCCCGAGGCCTTTCTTCTTTGAGTAAATCAGAAATTTTAGCCATGGAGAAACGATTGAACTTTGTATTCAAGACGGGTGGGAATCTCGACTTCCATAAGGACATCATTCTCTTCGTATTCAGAAAAGATCACATTGCCTTCGCGCATAATTTCACTAATCAGTGCATAATGGCTTTGAGGAATACGCAATTTAACAATCTTCCGAAGAGATTTAAGTTCTGTCAACATCATTTCGATAAGATCTTCGAAGCCTTCACCTGTCTTAGCAGAGATAGCTACCGTCTTGGGATATTTAACCCGCATCTTATTAATGATGAGAGGTTGCTGGCATTGGTCAATTTTATTGAGCACCATAATACTCGGTTGATCCTGAAGATGGAGCTCTTGAAGAACTGCACACGCAGCTTCCGTCTGGGATTCGACCGTTTTAGAACTTATATCGACAAGATGAAGCAAAATATCGGTGTGGATGGCTTCTTCTAACGTACTCCGAAAAGCTGCGACCAGGGTGTGTGGAAGTTTGCGAATAAATCCGACTGTGTCAATGAGAAGAACTTCTTGCCTATTAGGTAATAAATACTTGCGCGTCGTAGTATCTAAAGTCGCGAAAAGTTTATCTTCGACCAAAACATCCGCTTTAGTCATAGCCCGTAATAGGGTCGACTTACCGGCATTTGTATAGCCGACAATAGCAAATGTAGGTATCCCCGAACGCAGTCGCGCACTACGTTGGGTTTCACGTTGCGCTTTTACCTCTTCAATTTCTTCTTGGAGACGGTCAAGGCGTCTTCGTAAAAGTCGCCTATCAATCTCGATTTGCTTTTCTCCTTCTCCTTTAAGAAAAGCGCCACCTCCTGCTGTTTGACGGGACAAGTGGGTCCATAAACGTCTTAAGCGGGGAAATTGGTATTTGACCTTCGCTAATTCAATTTGTAAGCGGGCCTCGCGGCTTTGCGCACGTTGGGCAAATACTTCGATAATTAATTCTGTTCGGTCAACAACAGGCTTTTTAAAAATCTCTTCCAAATTACGTTGCTGATGGGGAGAAATCTCTTCATCAAACAGAATAACTGCAGCGCCCTGGGTTTCGGCCATTACTTTCAACTCTTCGAGCTTGCCTTTACCGAGAAAGGTTCCTGCATCAATTTTTTTAAGGGGGCAAGAGACTTTACCGACCGTCTGCAAACCAAAGGTATCGCCCAACCTCTCAAGTTCATCGAGATTATCCTCGCAGTTCTTTTTCTCATCGGTGGCAAAATAAACACCTACGAGAAGGGCTGTCTTATAGGATTTAAGTTCGGTTTCTAGCAGAAAATTTTTCGTTATCGTCATAAATAATCAGCATTTGTCAAAACAAAAGGAAGGGACAAACCATCATAGGCTAGAGCGACATTCATGGGAAGGCTACCGCTCGCCTCTTCGTGATCGATATCGTGATTCATATGGGTAAACCAGGTCTTTTTAGCACCAACCGCACGAGAAAAATCAATGGCTTCATCTAAATTTAAATGCGCATGGGACTTTTCCTTGCGCAAGGCACTAATGATCAGAATATCAACCCCCTTGATCTCTTCTATGACTTGAGGATCGAATTCTTTCAGGTCCGAAAGGTAAGCCAGATTACCCACTCGAAAGCCCAAGACGCTCATCCCCAATTGGATATAACTGACAAGATGAAAGAAAACGCCAGCAAAGGCAATAGGGCCAAATTTTTTATCCGCAATTTGAAATTGCATTTGGGCAGGAAAAGATTTCCCTGGTACATGGGGTGCAACAAGGTAAGGGCAGCGCTCTTTAATCTCTTGATAGCTCTCTTGGGAAAGAAAACAAGGTAAGGGAGATTTTCGAAGGAAGTAATAGGCACGTAGATCATCCAGTCCCCCTATGTGATCGTAATGCGAGTGGGTTAAAAAAAGCCCATCGAGGTGATCAATTTTATAGTGGAGAGCTTGTTGACGTATATCGGGTCCTGCATCGACGAGAATTTTTTTTTCTCCAAACTTAAGTAAAACGGAGGGCCGCAGGCGCTTATTAAAAGGTGAAGATGAAGTGCACACAGGACATTTACATCCAATCATAGGAACTCCAGCTGAAGCTCCCGTGCCCAAAAAGAGAATTTCACCATCTGTCATCATAGGCACAAAATATCATAGGCGAGCTTTTTGGCTAAATAGGCATGATAAAGGAGGCCTTTTGAACCCAATCCACCGAGCCACCAGCATTTATCATCGACTCGATTTACTAGCTCTTTTCCAAATGCTTCTCCTTCCAGGCAAAGACGAATGCCGGCTCGACAGCCAAGGATTTCCCATCTACAGGAAGCCGGTAGAAGCTGATTAAGCCTGGGAATTAACTGGTGGTGCGCGACTTCCAGAGAGGGTTCTCCGTCATCAAACCGCCTTTCGTAAGTCGCTCCGAGGTAAGCTACATGAGGATCAGAGGTTTTGGCCAAATAGCCTTTTACGATGCGGCTTCGTTCAAGTGGCTCGCTTAGCCGTAGAAGAAGGACTTGTCCTTTCATACGCTTAAGGGGCATATTTTTCGCAAAGGAAGAGGTTATCCACTCATTTCCCACTGCAAATACAGTATGATCGAAATCGGTAAGAGGGGCATCTAAAGAAACTTTCTCAGAATAGAAAATCGCTCCCCGTTTTTGACAAGCTAGAAAAAGTCCCTGTAAATACAACGGTACATCGATTGTAGTTCCTGAATGAATCAAGAATTCGTCTGCTGCAATTTCTTCGACATCACTGGCTTCCTTGAGATTGATTCTTTGTTCTTCGTTAATCGCCACCCGAATAAGGCCTCGTTGGATAATGCTTGAAGATCCCCGTGCATTTTCGCTGACCGTGAGCAATTCCTCTAGATGGGATAACCCTTCAGTGGCTTTGTTGTTGCGTCTAGCTTTTTGACCGACGTAGGGATGAACAAGACCTGCCGCAACGCCAGAGGCTCCCTTTCCTAGACTACGATGATCAAAAAAAACAATTTGACAACCTTCGCCTAGCATATGCCACCCGATAGCCAGACCCGCAAGCCCTGTTCCTACGATCGCAATTCGCATTCTATTCCTCTGTATGGAGGAAGATAGTATAGATGAAGGATTGTTATTGCATAATTACAAAGCCAAGCCCTTGAAAATCAAGATATTAAGATTAAATCATCCGCTGATATTAAGGTGCAGGGAGGGTAAAAGGCCGATAAATGTAGCGAGGACGAATTATGGGCGTGCCTTTACCATTGCGAGCATAACAGCGATCTTCAACAATTTGGATGGCGATCCCAATCGAGCGCGCAAGCCCAAAAAGAACAGTAAAGTATTCTGGATAATTAAAGCCCGCCGCACTTAAGACGATCCCTGAAATAGCATCGACATTGGGATAAGGATTAGAAATTTTAGGGTTTTCTGCTAATACTTTTGGACCTGCTTCTCGTAAAAGAAGCGCAATTTTAACTAAGGGATAATTAGGGAAATGCGTGTTGGCATAAGCATACAATACCGTTGCACGCGGATCTTCGACACGTAAGACAGCATGACCAAAACCAAAAACCAGTTGATGAGCAGCAAGACGCTGACGAATTAGCTCTTCAACCTCCTGAGAATAGGCATTTTCTCCGAGTTCTTTCAATACATCTTTGACAAACTCCAAGCAGTCTTGATTGGCTTTACCATGTCGAGGACCTGCTAGAGCATTCATCGCTGCAGCAATAGATCCATACATATCCTCAAGACCCGACCCTACAGCTTTTCCCACAAAGGTCGAAAGATTTCCTCCCCCGTGATCGTAGTGCAAAATATTAAAGAGATTGAATACCTCTGCCAATGTCTTCTTATCGACGTTGGGTGCTTGCACCATATAGGCAAAATTTTCCATGTATCCCTTATCAGGATCAGGAAGCGGGGTTTTCCCCCACCCTGCATGATGATTAATAAGAGTGGCGACGAGATGGGGCATTTGGGCGATAAGATCTAGTCCATCCTTTTTATAATCATTCTTTTCTGAGGCGATGCCAAGAAGCATAATCGCGATAGGCAAAAGCTTCATAGGATGGGCTTTTCGAGGCAAACGCTCTATTTCGGAAATCACTTCATGGGGACAAGAGGCGCGCATTTTGAGCTCTTTGGCGAATGCCTCGACCTCATCCCGGCTACCCTGCCTGCGATTGTACAGTAAAAATATCACCTCTTCAGGTTTCCAAGATGCGAGCTCGGCAATGGGCTTGTCCACATAGAGTAAACCTTTATACGGATCAACAGTCGATGTGGAACAATACCCTACGGGAAAACCTCGTATGCCTGTATCGAGATTGTCTTTTGTCACTTCGAATAAGACGTCACTCATTGCGCACACTCCTTGTAAACATGGAAGCGCTGAAAACAAAACCACCCACGACCCATATTTAAAGAAACCCATCGCAACCCTCTAATTAAAAGAAGGATAGGTTTATCAAATAGTCGCAAAAACTCCAAGATATCCAACGAAAAGGCTACCACGCGAATTTCCTATACTAAGTGTTGGATGAGAGCGCGCTCCTCGAGAAGCTCTTTTTCGACAAGTTGGATCTTCTCTTGAATAAAGCCATTCCAGGATAAGTCCTGTACTATCTCGATTTTTCCATTTCCCTTTGAAATACAGGGGAAGGAAAAGATGAGATCTTCCGGGATTCCGTAAGGGTTACCCGCAGCATACATACCCATCGAGAACCATTCACCCTGAGGCGTAGGCTCTATAAGAGATTTCATACCCTCAAGTGCGGCATGGGCAGCAGAAGCAGCAGAAGATTTCCCCCTTATAGAGATCACCTCGGCGCCTCGTTTTTGGACAGCGGGAACAAATTCTTTTTCAAGCCATTCTCTATCCTGAATCATCTCGGGTACTTTTTTTTCCCGGATGACTGCATGAAAGTAATCGGGTACCTGTAAGGCGGAATGGTTTCCCCAAATCGTTACACGTTTAACATCTGAGACCGAAACGTTCGCCTTCTTAGCCAAAAGAGATTGTGCCCGATTTTGATCAAGGCGTGTCATGGCGAAAAATTGATGGGGAGAAAGGGATTCTGCCGCGTGTTTCATGGCAATCCAGCAGTTGGTGTTGCAGGGATTCCCTACCACCAAAGTTAGAAGATCGCGATTGGCCTTTTTCCCAAGAGCCTTGCCCTGCTCAATAAATTTGACTCCATTTTCTTGGAGTAAGTCCTTCCGCTCCATTCCAGGACCACGGGGCTTGGCTCCTACTAAAAAAGCATAATCAATATCTTCAAAAATCTCGAAAGGGTCACTTCCCCATTTAACATCTTGTAATAAGGGGAAGGCGCAGTCTTCTAATTCCATGACAACCCCTTTTAAAGCGGGTACTGCTTCCGGAATTTCTAAGAGATGGAGAGAAAGCGGAGTCTCTTTACCCAATAATTCTCCTGCAGCTAGCCGAAAAAGAAGGCTATAGGCTATCTGCCCCCCCGCTCCGGTTACGGCTACTCGTTTCGCTTTATTTCCCATCTATAGGCCTTAATTCTGTCTTTTTCTTCTCATGCCCCAATTCTTATTAATTGTCAAAATCCTCCAATAAATGAACAAATCTCTGTTTTTTTAATTAAAATTATAAAGCATTCTAATTCAATTACTTAAATAAAAAATAATTTAATTTAAAGATTAAAGTTTAAAAGTTATTAATTAATGTGTTAAAATATGTTTAAATAATTATAAACATAACATTTAGCATAAAGAATAAATCAATTATGAGTACAAGAGTTCATAAAGACCAGCTTTCCCCTACAGCCACCAATCCTAAAATGGAATATGTAGACCACAACGACCAGGGGAAGAGAATATTTACCGCTACACATCGTTGCTTCCATGACGATCGCTCACCTCTATCGCATACCCTAAGGTTTCAAGGCAGCACATTTCGTGGCAGGGCAGGATTGGCGCCTACTACTTATCCCTCCCTGACTAGTATGATTGAGAACGTGTATGCTCAACGAGGCAACCCTCGTATCCCCTCAGCTAAAGAACGCTTTTTCATTTCCCATAGCACCACAAATCAATTTGACCTTCTAACAAGCGTTGACCTTGGGGAAGACCTGGTTAAATCCATTCAGCACCAGCAATCGGGCAGAAGGATGACACCAAGAGACATTCAAAAGCAGTTGCAAACACAACATATAACATTGAAAAATGGTGTGCGCGGAAGATATAAAACTCAAGATGGTGTGGTCGATTTACGAAATACAATTAGTGGAAGCTGGGACCGAAAATCGCCCAATTTACAAATGGCGCGACGCATAGCTCCTGCTAAAAATGGAAAAGCTGACCCTTCTGCCCCTAGTGATTACTATACTGGGCGCCCAGAAACTTACGCTAAAGCCGAAGAAATGGCGGAAATGGTCTTCTTTGGAGAAATGGAAGTACCATCACAAAAAGATAGAAAGGGAATTTCGGTCAATCCAGACGGCAGTTACACACTTAAGATAGGCATCAACTGCCTAGAATCCGTCTCCCCTCTTTACGGCATTGCTAATGTTGAACAAGAACAAGACTATGTAAAATCGGAGGCCGAAGCATTACGCCAACTCGAGAGAGAAAGTAAAGCATCTCCTCTTACATTCATTCATCCTATCACGAAAAAAGTTTACCGCGTTAGAGTCGAAACTGCACTGATTGAGACGCAAGTGAACGTTTTTGGAAGAGCGGAAAAAACTTTTTCGAGCCCCTCTTCAGGTAAACAACGGGCCACAGCTATCTCGCGCGAAGGGTGGGACCGTTTGAAAAATTGGGCCGACAAAGAATTAGAAAAATTGAACGTAAACCTTAAAAGCTTTGCCAAGCAGGATAGTCCTGAAGCCGAAGAAATAGGGGCTAAGATCAACCAAATTAACACGATTAAAAGGCTTTTAGATAAATCTCTTAGTGGTGGATTTACCGATAGGTTAGAACCTGCTAAAGAATTGCTCTGCTATTCCCTACTTATGCAACTTGTGGGTATTCCCCAGCTTATCCATTGCAAAAGCAGTACAGACCGCACAAGTTTTGGTATTATGACATCTGTCCTACGCCAATGGAAAGATCTAGGACTTGAAATCCCCGACGATATTATTTCTTTAACTGACAATAAGCTTTTCAAAGAACTATTTGCTGCGAACTGGACCTCTTGCCACGCTGTTACCCGTAACGCACGTAGTCCTCATGGAACCCTCACACATGGTGGAAAAGAAGTTGTACTCGACAACGAGGTGCTCGGTATTGCGACGAATTCCGGTATGAGCGAATGCGTCTTACCTGCTTCTTTGTTACCGGACCGCTACCTAAAAGCTAGTGGATTTTGGCAAGAGACTTTAGTCAAACCCGTTAAAGCGGTAGCCAACTTCATGGCCTCCGTCTGGCAATCCGGTTTCTTAGGCAAAATAGGAGCAGTACTCTTACTACCCGCTTTAGCCCTTAGTGTTTTTTCGCCTCTTTATGCTTACGCAGCCCGGTTCGCTGTGACGCTAGCAGACGTCTTTCTCCCCTATGCGGATGGCGTATGTAGACGTCCAAAAAACGCGTTAGTTCGTCTTATTGCGTTTCCTTTCCAGCTGGTCTACACCATTGCTTATCGCTGTATCTTTGAACACTTTAAGGCCGATAGCTCTTTCTGGTATGGGACAAGAAAACCCCCTAAAAATCGCCTTGCTCGATTTGTATTTAGCTTTCTCTCGATGCCCTTTGCTTTAGCTTGGCGTCTTGTGATTAATCCCCTTCTTTTATTCCGTATGATGCCCGATAAAGTCATCGATACCGACAAAGAGTTCATTAAAAACCGACGCCTCATCAAATCGAAGAGTGGTCATCAAGCTAAGTTTGAAGAAGCTGGAAAAGCCGTTCCCTCTAAGGCCCGCTCAGCAACGGAATACAACGAACTCTTTATCAAACGCTTCATGAATCCCATAAGGCCTGCACGTGTTAAAATTGATGGCGATCTTGTCGATGAAACCATGAGCGCGGACAGCACTTTTAAAAATAGTGTTGGTGAGCCTGACCAAGATAAGATAGAGGCTCAATTTAATAAAGATATCGAAAGAGGCTCTCCATTCATTATTGATGGAAAAAAATTCAAAACTAATGCTGTCGAAATCTTAGCGTATCTACAGAGTCGTGCTGTTGATAAACATGGGAGATTTGATCAAACAAAATATTTGCGCTGTCTCGTTATGTGTTCGCAAGCAGCAACCGGGACTGTCTACACGCATACGGCGAACCTTCTTCAGGAAGACATGTCAAGCGGCATGCATGCTGATGCAGAAAACCGTATTAGAGTTGTCGAGCAACCCAACAGACCGGGCCGCCCGAAAATCACATTCTCCATTTCGACAGAGGGAGAATGGTCATTAGAAGCAATGAGCACATACCATTTAGTCCGTGGTGAGACTACAAGAGCACGTATAC
This sequence comes from Chlamydiota bacterium, assembly GCA_013288005.1. Lineage (GTDB taxonomy): Bacteria > Chlamydiota > Chlamydiia > Chlamydiales > Rhabdochlamydiaceae > JABDCS01. The sequence continues at coordinate 23,247 of JABDCS010000005.1, forward strand.
ACGCACAATTAGACTCAAAAATCTCTGTCAATTTAGAAAGTGGAAAAGCAGATATTACATGGGAAGTGCAAAAAGGCGCCAACGGCAAACCTTTATTTATACCGTTTAAAGAAGTTGAAGCAGAAGAATTCGTTGAAGAACAAGAGTCTATATAACGCTAAAGCTTTCTGCTCCGTAATTAAAGTTCTTATCTTTCAAAACAATAGACCCTGTACTCATTGAGCACAGGGTCTATTGTTGTATAATTCCAAATATATTTTCAATTTGAGTTTATAATATTAGAATGTTATAATTTATTGTAATTAATTTATAAAATGGTTAAAAATGTCAGCACTAACAATCTATGCCCCTCTTTCAAGGATAGCATTAAGCTCCCCTGCAGAAAGGGGGGATCTTCAATCTACAAGGAGAACCCGTTCTCCAGGCACTCTTCCGTATGCTCTTATACACAAGATTTCTGAGTTTCTGCCTTTAGAAAATACAGCTAGTTTTTCAGGTACAGAAAGAAACACGAGGGCAGCTTTAAGAAGTTCAGTCGCTTTTAGGCAGCGTGAACAGGATCGTATATCTAGATATAAAACAGAATTTGGAGCATCCAGAAGGGAAGTTTCAATCTCGTTTGCAGGTGAGGTAACTTTTTCCAGAGATATACCACTTACAAGGACGGCAAGGAAGGCCTATTGCCTATTTGCGATGGCAGTAATGGCTTATCTACTACTTTCTCTACTGATTTCTAGTAGTATCGCGTTAGCAGGAGCTCCTGTGCCAGCTCTGATTGTTATGAGTATATTGGCCATTCCTATTGTAGGAATAGGGACAAAGCTTTTTGAATCATGGTGTATTTACAGAGAAAACCTCTTACACTTAATGCAGACTCCCCCTACTTCCTTATCCTTTGCTCAATGCGCCTATCTGTATGCAGAAAATCAAAAAAAACTCTTGAATGTACACGATGTTCAAGCAAGGCAAGATGACGACCACATTACCGAACGTTTATTAACAAAAATTTGTAATATCCTTGATGCATCCCCTACATTCATTATGCCTACCCATGTTGTCGATACCGTGTCCCGTATAATAGATAGAATGTTAGATCAGAAACAACACTGGTGTGCAGGCGCACGCATTCGCAATCCCCAAATTCGGGAACAGATTTGCAGCGATTTACGCACCAAGCTCTATCTGAATCCTCGTTTTAGGGAGCTTGTGCGATTACCCGCTCTCTAAGAGGGCATATATTCACTAGAGAGGCCCCAAATTGGGTCCCCTTTTTCTTTGTCCTGACAATAAGCAAAAAAATATTTAGAAAATTCGTAAATAAATCCAGACAAAAAAAAGGCCCTAACAAATGTTAGGGCCTGAAGAAAAACTTGGCAGCTACCTACTCTTCCGTACTCTTGTGTACAGTACCATCGGCGACGAAGGGCTTGACTTCTGAGTTCGGGATGGGATCAGGTATTTCCCCTTCTCTATGGCTACCAAGAAAAAATATGTGTAACTTTCAGAAAGAGTCCTCAAAATCTATTCACTACAAGAAAACGACGCTTGAGGAGTTTTCTTCACACCCTTAGGTGCTTCGTAAAACTCTGCTTCATTTCACAGACATCATGGACTCAACTCCTATATCTAGGCGTTGGGCCGATGCTGTAAAAAAAAGTGATCAAGCCAATGGACGGATTAGTATTAGTCAGCTCAACACATTGCTATGCTTACACTCCTAACCTATCTACCCTGTAGTCTTCAGGGTGTCTCATTGGGATACCTTATCTTGAAGGAGGCTTGGCGTTTAGATGCTTTCAACGCTTATCCTTTCCGAACATAGCTACCCGGCTATGCACTTGGCAGTACAACCGGAACACCATTGGTTCGTCCACTTCGGTCCTCTCGTACTAGAAGCAGCTCTTCTCAAGTATCCTACGCCCACAACAGATAGGGACCAAACTGTCTCACGACGTTTTGAACCCAACTCGCGTACCGCTTTAATTGGCGAACAGCCAAACCCTTGGGACCTTCTCCAGCCCCAGGATGCGATGAGTCGACATCGAGGTGCCAAACCGCCACGTCGATATGAACTCTTGGTGGCGATAAGCCTGTTATCCCCGGAGTACCTTTTATCCGTTAAGCGACGGCGATTCCACTTTCTACCGCCGGATCACTAAGCCCTACTTTCGTATCTGCTCGACTCGTTGGTCTTACAGTTAACCTGCCTTATACCTTTACGCTCTTCTCGTGATTGCCAACCACGATGAGGCAAGCTTTGGACTCCTCCGTTACTCTTTAGGAGGATACCGCCCCAGTCAAACTACCCGTCTGACAATGTCCGAATCCCAGTTTCATGAGATTTCGTTAGATTTTCGATTTTCCAAGACCGGTATTTCAACGTCGGCTCTGATGACCCTAACGAGCCACCTTCGCTGCCTCCCGGTTATCCTACACATGGAAAATCAAAAGCCAATATCAGAGTATAGTAAAGGTTCACGGGGTCTTTCCGTCTTGTTGCGGGTAAACGGCATCTTCACCGCTACTACAATTTCACCGAGTCTCTCGTTGAGACAGTACCCAGATCGTTAGGCCATTCGTGCAGGTCGGAACTTACCCGACAAGGAATTTCGCTACCTTAGGACCGTTATAGTTACGGCCGCCATTCACCAGGGCTTAAATTCAAGGCTTCGCTATTGCTAGCTAACCTCTCCTTTTGACCTTTTGGCATTGGGCAGGCATCACACCATATACATCGTCTTAGACGACTTAGCATAGTGCTGTGTTTTTGTTAAACAGTCGCCTGGGCCATTTCTCTTCGGCCGGTTCTTGCTTCTCAACGCGAAGTCGATAACAAGATCCGGCCCCCCTTCTCCCGAAGTTACGGGGGTAATTTGCAGAGTTCCTTAACGAGAGTTATCTCGCGCGCCTGAGAATATTCTTCACACCCACCTGTGTCGGTTTTGGTACGGTCGCCTTCAACGGTTAGTGACTATTTCTTGGAAGCATCGCGCTACGCTATCGGTTCCCCCGAAGGTTCCCCTTGTCCAATGCCTAGCTTTTTGTCTGCGGATTTGCCTACAGACCGGCCTCACATCGAAACGGACGTTTCCAATTGTCCGCACGCTTAACTTACTTCGTCATCACTTCACCATAGTTTATGGCGGCGCAGGAATATTTAACCTGCTTTCCATCGCCTACGCTTTTCAGCCTCGGCTTAGGGACCGGCTAACCCAGGGAAGACGAGCTTGACCCTGGAATCCTTAGGTTTTCGGCGAGGAAGATTTTCACTTCCTTTATCGTTTACTCATGCCATGCATTCTCACTAGTATGCGCTCCAATGCTCCTTGCGGTACATCTTCAATGCCCATACTACGCTCTTCTACCGCGTGCATCATAAGATGCACACCCGTGATTTCGGTTCTATGCTTTAGCCCCGTCTATTATCGGCGCAAAGTCTCTCGATTGGTGAGCTGTTACGCACTCTTTAAATGATGGCTGCCTCTAAGCCAACATCCCAACTGTCTTTGAAACTTCACTTCCTTACTCACTTAGCATAGAATTAGGGACCTTAATCGACGATCTGGGCTGTTCCCCTTTTGACTATGAAGCTTATCCCCCACAGTCTATCTCCCAAGTATGTTCCCGGTATTCGGAGTTTGGTTCCCTTTGGTAGGGCGGTAGCCCCCCTTGTGGATCCAGTGCTCTACCCCCGAGAATTATTTCTTGAGGCTAACCCAAAAGTTATTTCGAAGAGAACAAGATATCTCCAAGTTTGATTGGCCTTTCACCCCTATCCACAGCTCATCCAAGGCTTTTTCAACAGACACTAGTTCGGACCTCCACAAGGTGTTACCCTTGCTTCATCCTGGCCATGGATAGATCACTTGGTTTCGTGTCTATGCTGCACGACTTATATCGCGCTATTCACACTCGCTTTCGCTTCGGCTCCGGAACGCTTGTCCCTTAACCTTGCCCTGCAGCATAACTCGCTGGCTCATCATGCAAAAGGCACGCCGTTAGCCATTACCCTTAAAGGGTCATAGGCCTTCGACCGTTTGTAAGCTGCTGATTTCAGGTTCTATTTCACTCCCCTAACAGGGGTTCTTTTCACCTTTCCCTCGCGGTACTGGTTCACTATCGGTCATCGTCGAGTATTTAGCCTTGGAGAGTGGTCTCCCCAGATTCAGACCGGGTTTCACGTGTCCGGCCCTACTTAGGTACCTAGCCTGCTTCCGGTTATTTTCGCTTACGGGACTTTCACCCTATCTTGTTCACCTTTCCAGATGATTCAGCTAATTACCTTCCGCTTTACGCCAGGCCCTTCAACCCCAGAGAACAAGTCTCTGGTTTAGGCTCCTCCCGTTTCGCTCGCCGCTACTCGGGGAATCTCTTTTGATTTCTTCTCCTCTGCCTACTAAGATGTGTCACTTCGGCAGGTCTCGCTTTACAAGCCTATGTATTCAGCTTGCAATGATGGGATTTTACTCCCATCGGGTTTCCCCATTCGGAATCCTCCGGGTCTACGCTTCTTCCAGCTCGCCGGAGCTTATCGCAGGTTTGCGCGTCCTTCTTCGCCTTACGATGCCAAGGCATCCGTCAGCAGCCCTTAACAGCTTGATCACATATGTAATCTTTACACTGTTACTATGAGCTTCGCCTTACTAAACACTATCTCATCTCTGAGATAGCATCCTTACACCTAATTTTGTATGAAGTCTATCTCCTCAAGCGCCGTTTTCTTACAGTGAAATTATGTTTACCACTATTTTACTTACTTGCGCTTGCATCAGTTTTACCTGATGCAACAAAGAATATTGATTGAGAGCCTTGCCACGCTTTCTTTTACTTAAAATGCCCTTGTTAGAGCATCTTTGAGTGAAAGAGGTTGCGAAGCAAGACCCTCTTCTTTTTTTTGAGGATCTCTTTTCCGATTGTCAAGATAAGTTGTTGTTGTATGGACAACAGAAGGGAAGTAATGTACTCGTAAAGCTTGCTCAACCTAAGATCATCTGTCTAAACAGGTGATCTTTCGTCCTTAAAAGGAGGTGATCCAGCCCCACCTTCCGGTAGGGCTACCTTGTTACGACTTCATCCCAGTCATCAGCCTTACCTTAGGCGCCTCTTTCCTTGCGGTTAAGTCAGCGACTTCGGGTAAAACCAACTCCCATGATGTGACGGGCGGTGTGTACAAGGCCCGGGAACGTATTCACGGCGTTGTTGCTGACACGCCATTACTAGCAATTCCAACTTCATGTAGTCGAGTTGCAGACTACAATCTGAACTGGGATCGGTTTTGGGGATTTGCTCCACCTCACGGTTTCGCTGCCTTCTGTACCGACCATTGTAGCACGTGTGTAGCCCTGGACATAAAGGCCATGCGGACTTGACGTCATCCTCACCTTCCTCCTGGTTAACCCAGGCAGTCTCATTAGAGTCCCCACCTCGCGTGTTGGCAACTAATGATAAGGGTTGCGCTCGTTGCGGGACTTAACCCAACACCTCACGGCACGAGCTGACGACAGCCATGCAGCACCTATACAGAAATCCTTACGGAAATTGCCATCTCTGGCAACGCTCTCTGCACTTCGAGCCCAGGTAAGGTTCTTCGCGTTGCATCGAATTAAACCACATGCTCCACTGCTTGTGCGGGCCCCCGTCAATTCTTTTGAGTTTCACCCTTGCGAGCGTACTCCCCAGGCGGTATACTTATCGCGTTAGCTACGACACAATCAGGGTTGAGCCTAATTACATCAAGTATACATCGTTTACGGCAAGGACTACCAGGGTATCTAATCCTGTTTGCTCCCCTTGCTCTCGCGCCTCAGCGTCAGGTATAAGCTAGAAAACCGCTTTCGCCACCGGTGTTCTTCCACATATCTACGCATTTCACCGCTACACGTGGAATTCCATTTTCTCCGCCAATCCTCTTAGACTAGTAGTTTCTAATGCAGCCCCAGAGTTGAGCCCTGGGATTTCACATCCGACTTACTTGCCCGCCTACGCGCCCTTTACGCCCAATAAATCCGATTAATGCTTGCACCCTCCGTATTACCGCAGCTGCTGGCACGGAGTTAGCCGGTGCTTCTTTACCTGGTACCCTCAAATCGCATAGGTATTCCCTACACTCTCTTGTTCCCAAGCGAAAGAGCTTTACAACCCGAAGGCCTTCATCGCTCACACGGCGTCGCATCGTCAGGCTTTCGCCCATTGCGAATGATCCTCGACTGCAGCCTCCCGTAGGAGTCTGGGCAGTATCTCAGTCCCAATGTTGGCGGTCAATCTCTCAATCCGCCTAGACGTCTTAGCCTTGGTGCGCCTTTACCACACCAACTAGCTGATATCCCATGAACCCCTCTCTTACCGCAAGGCCTCTTTCAAGGTCCCCCACTTTGATGACTAAAAGATTCCCTTCAGCCACCTCATTCGGTATTAGCGGCCGTTTCCAGCCGTTATCCCCAGGTAAGAGGCAGGTTATTCATGTATTACTAACCCTTCCGCCACTAAGCATCAAGTTGCCCTAATGCTTCGTTCGACTTGCATGCCTCATCCACGCCGTCAGCATTCAATCTGAACCAAGATCAAATTCTCAAAGAAAATCTTTGATAATTTGAGCTATAACGAAAACACTCAAAGTGCTCTCTAAAAAATTACAGGCGACAAGATGATTTCTCATCTTGTTCGCACAAGCTTTACTTGTACATTACTTCTCTTCTATTGTCCAAACAGCTCGCTAAGTCTTTCCTTAGCTCTTCTCTTTCAAACTCTTCGCTCTTTCAGCTTGTCGTTTGAAGGAAGCAATAACATACAAAACCTTACGCATTTTCCGCAAACACTTTTAAGAAATTTTCTTTTTTCCTCTAGAAATGTGAGTCGAATTGCAAAGATTTGACAAATTTTTATTTAAAAAATTTAAATATATATGTTAAGCATAGCTCAACTCTTTGCATATTTTACGCATAGAGTACTTAACCAAGGAGCTTTCCATGTCAACTACAGTACCAGGGGTAAAAACCCCAGATGATGCGCAATACACTTACGCAAAATTGCAAGCTCAATACGAGGTCCTATCTAAGGCTTTGGATACAGATAATACAGCTGTTGAACAACGAGGAAAAGCTGTAGAACAAAGAAGCAACGATCTCTATACAGGATCTGTAAAACCCCTTCCAAGTCACGATGCTTTAGTCAGTGAATATGAAGCTGCTCATACTTTTTTCCTAAACTTTCAAAAGATAGAAATTAATCACAAGGCGCAAGCTCAAGCGTTTTTAGGTGATCTAGATAAAGGAATACAAAATTTAAGAGGTCTGCATGAGGCTGACATTGCGCCTCTTGCTTACTTCGAACGAGCTGATTCTGAGCTCTATAAGCAAATGCAAAAGACAAAAGAGATAACTAGCGAACATTTCCGAGAAATGCAGGGCTGGCAAAGTGCTCTTCCTAAACTTAATGCTGATTTGAATGCGAAATTGATTTGCTACGGCACTACACTTACTTGGTTCAATTCTATTGTCGCTAACAAAGGCGTTCCGCCTTCGAATTTATCAAGTGCAGCAACATGGTTATACTCCAAAGTATGGGATCCAGCTTCTCTAGTAAGACCGGTAGTCGCCCCGACTGCAGCAACAAGCAGCAGCTCATCTAGCTCATCCTCAACAGCTGCCCCAGCTGCAGAGTCAGAGAAAAGCAAAGTTTCTACTACAGTAGCAACAGCTGCCCCAGCAGCAGAGTCAGAAAAAAGCAAAGCCCCTACTACAGTAGCTACAGCTGCAGCATCTGCAACTCCGCCTGCAACTGCTTCAAGCGAACCAACACCTAATGCTCCAGCTGCTGCTGCACCTGCTGCACCTATTGCAACTGCTACAACTGCTGCTCCAGCAGCGCCTGTTGCAACTGCTGCTCCTGAAAGCAGTGGCTTGATAAGAGGAGTATTGTCTGCTTTAACTGGAGGAAGAACTCCTAAGCCACCGACAACTCCTCCCCCTGCTCTGGAAGGTCAACAAAAAACCGACCCAACAGCAGCTATAGTGCTACCCGGACACCCAAAAGGGTCTTCGTTAGCTACTGTGCAAGAAGAAGGCCAGGAATTAGTAGGAGCTTCGGCCCAAGCTTAATATTGGGAAAAACCAAAACTGAATAATCCGCTATTAACCTGTCCTAGATCATGTGTTTAGGACAGGTTTTTTTTTAACTTTAAACCACTCTTCCTCATGAGAACTTGTCACTCATTCGCTTGATCGCTAAAACCATACTGCATGTAGCGATGAAATTGTTCGATAGCCATGTTACATTCCAGAACATTCACACGTCTTTGAAATAACCGATCTGACAAAGTACGCGAAGAATGATCGATGATAATATTTCGCACCTGCCTTTCCGAAAGACCTCGTGCATTTGCAATACGAGTAGCCTGAAGAAGAGCATTTTTTAAGCTAATCTCAGGATCAAGTCCACTCCCTGATGTCGTCACAGCATCGATGGGTATAAGTATTTCCGCAGGTACTTTATTGACATGTCTATAGTCTACGGCCCGCTGTGCTAACTCCTCTTTAAAAGTCAGGGAAGCAGGAGAGAGGGTACTTCCTGCAGAAGCAGCGGCATTATAAAAAGCAGCGGAAGGTCTTGAAGTAAGGTAGGACTCTTCCGTAAATGATTGGGCGATCCACTCCGATCCTCTTTTTTGATTATCAAAAATGAGAAAACTTCCTTGTGATGTATAAGGGAAAAAGAAATTCCCGATCACCATCATGAAAAAAGGATATAGCCCTCCTAATAAAACTGTTCCTCCTAAAGCAATACCGAAGGATCGCCATAAAACTGTCATGGTCAAAATCCCCTCAAAAGCATGGAAATCGTTTTAATTCCAATTACCGTAATCATCAGGCCGCTGGTCAACCATAAAAAAGCATTAGCAGCCATACTTGTAAAAACACGCCTAGCCTCTAGACGACCTATAAGAGGCACAAGAAAAAAGGTTAACAAAAGATTGTATAGAATTGCTGAGGACAAGGCGATTAAGGGAGTAGACAAGTGGAGAACATCTAATTTTTTCATCGCGGGGTAAAAAGGAATCAAGAGCGACGGAAAAAGGAGAATCGATCGTGCAGCAACACTTGTTAAAAGAAAAATACTTAGAGCGCCTTCTTGACGTAATTCTTTTCGACCCTCACCTATACGTTGCGCAATGGACTTAAGCTCTTTATCTCCTTTAACAACGAATCCCTTGTTCTCATGATTTTCTATAAGATCTTCCTTGCTTTCTCTAGAAATTTCTGCGACATACTCATCGCAACCGACTTGCTTAGCAATGGATGACAGGGCCAGTTTGCTATCGCAGCCGATCACTACCGTTTTGACCTCGATATTGCGGAGATGATTGCACAGAGAAATTGCTGCTGCATCTACGTATTGACGAATAGCTATTACGCCAATGATTCTCTCGTCTTTAGCAATAAGAATTGGCGTACTTCCCTGCCTCGCAATCATTGTGTCGGCACTTTCAAGATCATGGGGCATCGTGTCAGCCACTAACCTTTCCATATAGCTTCGCGATCCTTTTTGATAAAGATGCCCTGCTATTCTTACACCTTCCCTCACTGATTGCGCAGTTAAAGACTCTTTTTTTATGCGCTCAACTAGGGATGGGAAGGCTTTCTCAACATACTGCAAGATGACTCGACTTTCTTGATCATGATGTAGAGAGGCAGCTAAATAGGCCGCCTTGGCCAGCTCCTCACGCGAAACCGGAACAGCGGGTATAATCTCCTGAACTTCGCTTTTTGCTATAATGGAGGCTTTATCAATAATGAGCCTATCGGTATTGGCCACCTCTATACTGGACTCCGCTGAAGAAAAACGAATGAGAGGTAGAGGAAGCAGAGCAAAAAAGAGGGCCATAAGCCAAAAAAAAGGAAGAGAAGAGTAAAAACTCAGTGATAAGATAACCCCACCCAAAAGAAATGCAATTCCTCTGGCACTCGGAATAAATCTCATCAGGCCTTTCCCCAATATTGAATCATATCAAGAAGAGGACCAAGTAATAGCGACGGTAAAAATACAATAATTCCCAAAACCAGCACAGCACTTATCAGTAAAAGGCTAAGCGCTACACCCTTCAAAGGGAAAAGTTCTGCCCCAGATATTTTTTTCTTTTTTCCGAGCGCACCTGCCAAAGCGAGTACTGGGACTAAAGTCCCAAAACGACCGAGTAACATCGCGCAAGCCAAAGTGTAATTATACCAAGAAGAATTCAGAGGAAGCGAAGTTGCTGAGCTCCCATTATTTCCTGCCGCCGAACTATAAGCATAAATGACTTCACTTAAACCAGTAGACCTTCCTGTAGCAGCTACAAAACCTAAAATCGCTAGATAAAAAAAACAAAAAGGAAGAAAAGCTAAAAAAATTTCGTGGAACTCGAGTGACTTACCAACATAACGAGGAGTCCTGCCTCTCAAGAAGCCAGCGCAAGAACAAATGAGCAATGCAAATAAAGCCATGTTGCAAACGCCCATTCCAACACCCCCGAAAAGAGTCTTACCAAATTCAATGTTGAGAAGAGAAAAAAGTTTTCCCGCAGGAGTGAACGAGCTTACGATTGCATTAACAGCACCACAAGAGGTGAAACTGGAAGCGATAAGGTAAAAGCAAGAACCGAAAACGCCAAAGCGCATCTCCTTTCCTTCTAGATTCCCCATCGATGTATCGATGCCTTGAAGAAAGGGTAGCCCCTGTTTTTCTACGCTTGTGCACAAGATCACTTGAAAAACTAAAAGGGCTACGATAACGAAAAAAAAGGTCCAAATAGTCTTCATGCATCGTATGCGCTTTCCAAAGTAATAGAGCTGACCCAAAACGATTAGGAAAAAGCCCATCATCTGAAAAAAATTTGTTCCCATAGTGGGATTTTCATAAGGATGAGCGGAATTGACATGCGTAAATCCACCGCCATTGGTGCCTAAGACTTTGATAGCTTCTTGAGAAGCTAAAGGCCCTTGTACAATTTTCTGAAGAGCACCTTGCAATGTTTGAATGTCCAGGTAGGGAGAAAAATTCTGCGGCGTCCCCTGTTGCATGAAGAAAATGCTGACGATTACAGCTAGGGGCAATAAGAGATAAACAATAATACGAGTAAGATCGATCCAAAAATTCCCTAAGGTCTGTGTATTTTCTCGAAAAAGACCACGGCATAAGGCCGCAGCTGCACAAAGTCCGACAGCGGGAGAAAAAAAATTTTGCACTCCCAATGCCATAATTTGAGAAAAATAAGAAAGAGTGCTCTCGCCGCCATAAGCTTGCCAATCCGTATTTGTGAGAAAGCTAATAGCAATATTAAAAGCTAATGGAAAAGGAATGTCGGGTAAGCGTTCAGGGTTTAGAGGTAAATGCGATTGGAAAAGAAGAAGAAAAAGCGTGCCAACGCCACTGATGATACTAAAAACAAGAATAGCCCCTAAGTATTGCTTCCAGGTCTGTTCTTGGTTATTTCTAATCCTTAGAACCCTGTAAAACACAGGGCTAGGCCGAGTAGGTTCTAGAATAAAGTCGATATATTCGCCCATCACTTTGAAGAGCAAGAATAAAATCGCTACAAAGAAGATGAGCTGTGCCCCTTCGAACATCGTGAGCATCACAACCCGAAGTCAAATTTTTTTTACTATTTATCCTCACGGTGCCACCTCCATGTATTGCCGTCAAGCGGTTCGATGAGCACACATTAAGGGGATTGAACGCGGATTAAGAAGTAATCAGGTTTAAAGTGGAAGGGCAAGAAAAAGAACGAAAGATTCTTCACCGGGATTTTTAAAACCTAAGCTCGCATTGGAAATATGGTAGAATTGCACTCCAAAGCGAGCATGCGTTTTGAATACTGCTGCAAGTTCTATAGAAGAACGAAATTCGAGAGGAAACCCTAATTCTTTGCCATTTCCTCGCCAATAAAAGCCAGGCGCAAAACTAGGTGTTAACACAAGACGCTTACTTAAAAAAAGATCAAGACCTGCTCCCCCATAAACATAGCCAGACCCCTTTTGTGTCAGCATAAGGCCAACAATAGGGCGCAAGGTGTAAATAACGGGCTTCCATTTATATTCAATACTACCCTGAGGCTGGCGATGCCTCTGCCGCCTAGTATTGAAGATTCCAATCCCATACTGGAGTAATGCTGGGGCATTACAGGGTTCATAGGCTACGAGTGACGACCAACAAAGACAACTCGCGATTATCCACGAAGGGCTAATCCAGCGAAATCGCATAGAATATCTCGATAAGATAAAAATACTTTTTTAAAGCAAATGCAGGTCGACTGCAAATAGATTTTTGTCAGCCGACAATTTTCTTATCGAGTTTCTGTTACTTATGCAGAATTTTTCCTTTAAGAAGGTGTTCTAAGGCGTTTGCGGTATAGGTTCTGAAGAAGGAGAATGTTCTTCTTGGGGAGCATTCATTTCTCGGAAGCGTTTGCCGACAAAATTGACCGAATAGATCCATCCTGTTAAGGCAATCGCGAGGATAATCGCAATATAAGGCGTAGAAAGAGCTACACTTCCCATCGTGATAATGAGTCCTTGATAAGTAAGAGAAGCTCCTGATTTTCCAATACCCGAGCCTAATCCATCAATTGCCGCTTTTCCTTTTAAACGCGCATCTGGATCGAGAGGAATAAAGGCCAATTCCTTAGTAGCATCGAATACAGAATACTTACTCGCCTTACTCAAGCAGTTTTGCAAGGAACCAAAATAGACAGTCAAAGCCAAAGGCGTCACGCCGAACATACCTGTTGCTACAGCTCCCAGAGCCCCCTCACCACCAAAATGGAAAGAGAAAAAGCCCACTGCCATCAGCAACATAACCACCGGCGTTAACATAGCGGGAAATGTCCATCCCCAACGGTGCACCATGAAAGAGAATAATAAGCCACAGGATGTAGCAAAAATACCGATTCCTATCGAGATCTGGTTCATGTGAGCTAACATTTCATTTGGATCAACAAAGAAACGCTTGAGCTGCTCTTTCCACAAGACATCCGTTAGGTTAATCGAAATGTTATAACCTAAAACAATGAGGGCTAAACAGAGAAGATATTTTGAACGTGAAAGGTAACGGATGCTCTCACGCATAGAAAGGCGTATTTTAGCATTTCCTAAAGATTCTTTCTGTGGAGCAGAGGGGGAAGTTCCTTCAACCTTCTGAGCAGGAAGAACTTTTTTGGTTAGCAAGTAAAACACCCCCATAGCCGATGTACCCATTACAGCGACAAGACAGGTTAATTGTTTCAAGGTCTGTGTCCATGCTTCATGTTCGCTTATTTGTAAGGAAGAGAGAGGGTGACTGAAGAGAAGCGCTAACCCTCCTCCAACAATAGGAGATAGATTGGACCACGTATTGAGTAACCCGTAAGTTCGTTTAGCCTGACTTACACCATTGACTTCGTTGGCAAAACCCCAAAAAAGAAGAGAGAGAATAACAATGGACCACAGTTCAGTAATTACGTAAAAAGTCGTAAACGACCAGTTCCGTATCAGGGCAATCATTCCTTTAAAACCGGCCGGTAATACTTGGGTGAGCCAATCTCCTAGCCGGGTAAGATGAAGTTGATCACTATGAGGATGGATGACGAAAGCAAAAAGGAGAAAGTAACTGAGGAAACCACCCAGCATGATATAAAAAACTCTTTCCCGCCCGAACCACCGCGTAAGTCTTGTATAACACCACGTCGCCATCAATGCGCCGGGCAGCATCCCCCAAACCTTAATAAAAGGAATCACTTCAGCCCCTGACGCCTTAGCCGTCAAGATGACCGTATCTTTAAGATTACGAAGCACACTATAAGAGGTGCAAAGAAGAAAAAGAAGAAGTAGCATACAAGTTACTTTTGCAACTTCCGAACGATGGACCGGCCAAAAGATAGACCGCAGAATACTAAAAGATTTTTGCTGATTTTCTGCCATAATATCCCATATACACAACCCCCCCATTCTAAAAACTATCTTCTTTTTTCACAAGAAAGCAGGGAAAAAGAATTATGTTGATACTAAGAGAATGTTCTAAAGATAATTTTTTATATGCCTCCTTCTTATTAATAAACAAAAAAACCCAGAGAGCCATGGCTCTCTGGGTAAATAATCATTCTTATTCTTAGAGGGTGAATATGACACACCCTCTTAAAAATTATTTCTTACTTTTGATGAGGGCATCGATTGCTTTGTTAAGCTCCATAACATCCTCACCAAGGATTGATGTAGCTACCTCATAAGCACGGGAAGCTGATGATTCCCCGGTTACTTTTTTACAGAGTGCATTAATTATCTCTTTAGAAAGAATACGCCTCTTTTGAAAATTCTTGATAACGTCCCATGTAGCATTGACACGCTGATAGCCATAATGCAGTTTACCACTTGAAACTAAGTTTCGTTTAAGAAACTCAAGAATCTCAACATCCGGATGCGGGATAGATGATAATACTGTTGTGGTAGCAGCTACTGTCGCTCCTTTAGGGGCTTCATCTCTAGCACCAGCTCCGCTGGCAACTCTTGCGGTTGCAGTGGTAGATCCAGCAGCAGATGTTAGTGTTCTTCTAGGAGGTAAACCGACTGTTTCGTCGTCTGAATCCCCTTCTTCACTCTCTGAGCCAGAACTATCTGAGCTAGAACTATCTGCTACAGCGGGCAATCTAGCTTCTAAAGGCCGTGCTGTTTGGCTAGTTCCAGTAGAAAGAGCAGCCGCAGCTCGAGGAGCTTGCGGGATTGAAGAAAGTACTCTCTCAGTAGGTTGGGGATTCTGTGTAGCAGCTCGTAAAACTGCCGCTACTCCTGCCTGTCGACTTGCGGCCCTACCACGAGAGTCCTCGCTTGTTGCAGCAGCTTGCAAAGTAGCAGCTCGTAAAACTGCCGCTACTCCTGCCTGTCGACTTGCAGCCATACCACGAGTGTCCGTGCTTGTTGCAGTAGCTTGCAAAGTAGCAGCTCGTAAAACTAAAGCAGCAGCAGTTGTAGTCTTTTCAGGCGTAGGGGATAATGCACGGGGAGTAGCTGCACGGGGAGTAACAGGTGTTTCCTCCACGTCATCATCCGCACGCGATCCAGAATCAGAAGCGCTTACCTGACTTCTTGGTGTGTCCAAGTTAGGGGAGTTCTCATTCGATAAATCTCCACCGCCATAAACAGCGTTCTCTAAATCATAATCGAATGAACCCCAACTGTCGCTTCTTTGTAGTCGTCCTGCACCTGCACCTGCTCCTGCTCCACGAGGAACGCTAACTTGTTCCTCATCACCACTTTCATCACCTAAACCAGGTTTTTCTGGGCTAAGTTCAGGCATACGTGCTGAAAAGCGCTCATGTCTTCCTTGTAATTCCCTATATTCGCCTTCATAATGGGCGATTACCTCTTCCAAACGAGTCCTTTTCTCTACATTTCGATTTTTTTGGGCTTCTAATTCTACTAATAGGCCTTCTCTCTTTCTTAACGCTGTTTCAATAGCGGCTTTATTTGGACTTTCAACAAGTCTATTTATTAGCGCGTCAAGTGGGTTACGTGCTCTTTCCAGTTCTTGAAAAGCTAGATTGCATTCATTAAGAGTGTTTAGCTGATGATCAATTGCATCGAATCGCCCTTTAGCATCACGGGCTTCTCCCTGAAGATGAGCAATGCTGCCGGGTATTAATGTCCCGCTTGGAGCTGCTGCCAACTCTCCTCTCTTAGATCCCAGTTCTGCGAGCACTCTCGCATGTATGGAGCCCACCTCAACAAGCTGCTTAGCTATTTCTAATTGCTTCTTTCTAAGTTTCCAATCCGCTACGTCGCTCTGACGGCCATAGGACTGAAGGGTGGTTAGAAAATTTGCGAGCTCAGCTTGAAGTTTTGGAAGTACTTTTTTTATTCCACTTTGTTCAGACACCGCCTTGTCTAGCTGCTCTCTAAGGGCCTTTTCACGCTTTTGCGGCGATTGATTGAGTTTGAAGAACCCATCAAGCTCGTTCAAGTGAAATGTTTTCTTTTTTATTTCTATTTCCAGCTTATTAATTTTCTGGAGGATTGCGGTTAAATCGGGGCTACCTCTTGTGGCGTTTCTTACTATGTTCTGCTCTGCGGTTTTAACAAGTTTTGAAAATTTTTTAACAAGTAGGTCGGCTTCGAACGTTCTATAATTACTTTTACGTATTTCAAGCTCTGTAGTTGTAAGCGTTTTTGTTGGAAGAGTTGGAAGAGTTGCTACAAGAGACTCCCGAAGACCACTCAGCTTTCTAGCAAGATGTCCAGCACGATCTGTGAGGTCGGCAACTTCTTCTTGAACATGTGTTGATGAAGCAGGAGCAGCAGAAGAACTTGAAGATGAAGCAGCTTGGCCTTTATTAGCTCTCTCCAATTGAGCGTTGGCTTCTTCGAGTGCAATCCTCGCCTCGTCCCGGCGTCTAACTACATCATCTCGGATCCGCGCGCAAGCGTCTGCCAATTCTTCAACACGTCCGCTTAACTCAGCTTTTTCCCTATCAAAAGCTTGAAGAGCACCTGTAGGCAATAGGCGCTTAAGCTCTTTCTCGCATGTTCGAAGTTGGCGGAGCAAGGCACCAGCTTTCTTGTTACCTTCTACGTTACTTTCGTTTAGCTCTTTCTGACACGCGCCTATTTTTTCAGCCAGCTTCTCCATATCCACTTGAGCTGCGGAGGCGGCAGAAGCGGGGAGTAATGCAGTAGCGGCTACGGCCCTTACAGTTTCAGCGGATGCCGCTCGTGATTGTGTAGCTGCTCTATCTAGTAGTAGTTGGGTAGTTATTCTCTCCAGTGCGGCACCTGTTCTCTCCATTACGTCACCTGTTCTCTCCATTACGGCATCTGCTCTATTTTGTAATTGGTCTACTGGGGAAGGAGCTGATGATGTACGGGTTCTTGGAGGGACTGCAGACTCTGATTGTGGGGCTACAGGGGCTCTTGATATAAGTACACCTGCTGGTAGTATTGTCATAAATTATTCCTACATAAGTTGATTAACAAAAATTACCATAATTTTACGAAATCTTAATTTAGTTTGCAACTTAAAAACATAAAATAATGTTTACTAAACACCTCTTTGTCAATACTATATAAAATTTTCTTTCTCATTTACTTACTAATATAGAAGCGGTTGTAAGATTAGGATTTGATCAAAAAACTGAATCTAGGTTATTAGATGAAAATCTACAATTATTCTATGTTCTTCCTTTAATAGAAATCTGCCTCAAAAATAATAAAATTTATTTGAATATTTGCTAAAACCATCTTGGCAGTTAGAGTTAGGGAATAATTCTTACAGGAAGGGAAGAAGAATGAAAAGTCTGGAAACTTTTAAGGTCGATTCGATTGAAGAAACTATTAATAAAGAAATTACGGATCACGCCGCACTCGCTCTTGAAAAGGGCCAGGTTCTCTTTTTCCCCTATCTTGCTTTCTCATTGAAACAAGAAGAAATGGCTTTTCTTTCGCCTAAAATTGTTGATCCTCGCTCTAAAAATATCAGTTTCGATAGTAGTAGCGATGCAGTACGTGGAACGCTATGCGAAGGAGAAAAAGCCCAATTGTTGAAGAAGATGTTGAGGCGCTATGCTCTTTTTAGCCATCAGCTCCTCTCTCGTATTTTGCCCGAATATACGCGCTATTTAAGCCAGGCTCGTACAAGTTTTCGTCCCGTCGAAGCCGAAGGCCGCGCCATTTCCTCTCGCAAAGATGACACTCGATTACATGTCGATGCCTTCCCGGCAAGTCCTGTCAATGGAAGACGGATTTTACGAGTATTTACCAATGTTAACCCTTATGGACAACCTCGCATTTGGCGCACTGGAGCACCCTTTGTAGATGTTGCCAAAGCCTTCCTTCCTAAGATCAAAGCGCCCTTCCCCGGGATAGCGCCTCTTTTACATGCTTGTAAAATCACAAAAGCAAGACGAAGTTCTTACGATCATTACATGTTAAAGCTTCATGACGCTATGAAAGCGGATACCACCTACCAGCAAAAAGCCCATCAAGAGGAAGTGCATTTCCCTCCAGGAAGCACCTGGATTGTATTTACTGACCAGGTCTCTCATGCAGCTATGTCCGGGCAGTATCTGTTTGAACAGACCTTCTATTTGCCTGCCGAAGGGCTCCAGCACCCCGACCTCTCTCCACTTAAAATCTTAGAGAGACTTCTCAATCGCAAACTTTTATAATAGACATTTTAAATGTAATTTATTTTTTATGTATTTTTAATAGTTATTATTTTATCAGATATTCCCTATTTTAATTATTGTTAATTGAGACTTCTGATAAACTCTTTGAGTTTAAATAATTACAACTCAAGGAATAACAATGAAACCAACAAATTCCTTCCTTCTTTACGCAGTCAAAACAAAATGGGTACACATAAAAAGATATGCGTATGGTGTTATAAGCTGCCTTGCCCTAAGTCTGATATGCACACGTGCATCTGCTTCAGAAAGTCAAATGGAAGAAGAACACATCCAGAAGGATTATGGTTATGTAGGCATGGGAGTTGGCCCCTTGCCGTTTCCCCTTCCTGTTTTTTTAGCGGGTTACAGAGGGCAAAAGGATCATCATGGAGTCGATATTTTTACCACGGTCTCCACTATAGTGAAGTTGACACAATTGAAAATGGGGACACAATACCTCCATTATTTTCACCCTAATTTAAAAGAACAACTCTATGCGGGTGGAGGGGTTAGCCTTAGTGCGCTTATACACCATAAGACAGATTTCTACGCTTCGCCGGAATTTGTCTTTGGAAAACAATATGTAAACGAACAAAACGCAACACACTTTTTACAAGCGCAGATCAGTTTTTCTACCCTGAGAATTTCACGCAACCATAACCACCGTCTTTTTTACATGCCACTTGTGATAGTTAGCTACGGAATTGGCTTTTAATTTTAATAGAGCGATTCATCCAAAGCTTGAGGTGCATCTCTATATTCGAAATCGAACCATTTGACACCGATGGTAATGTGGAAAGGGTAGGGAATTTCCGGTAATTCATATTTCATACGTATATTCTGGAGTTCTGAGGATTCCAGGATAAGCCAATAGTAAGAATCGATTTCGGGATCATGCTCTGCGCGTACGATTTTACATGTACAGATATTGAAATGGACAACCATCCCTATTTCTTCTAGCGGGGGTATGCTGTAACGAGCAGCTTCTGCGGCAGACATGACGTAAATGCGCGCGCCTTCTCCTCTACAACAATCGGGAATCCTATAGCCTGGGTATTCAATTAAACCGGTCAGTTTACAGAGATAGTCATAGTCCACTTCCACATAGACGAAACCAGAACGATCTTGTTGAAGAATGCCGCACATAGGCAAAGTGCGGCATGTATAGTCCAGAATCCGCTCACAAGGACTCTCCATGCTTACAAGAGTAGCTGGCCCCCAGATCGAAATACTCGCCACAAAACACGTAAGAACAAACTGCATACTAAGCAATCTTGTGGCTTTTTTCTTTTTCCACATAGTTTGAGCGAATCTTAAAAATTTCGCGTGTAGGGGGGTTGGTGCATAAGCGAAGAAGCTCTTTTTCTTTATGAATCCATTGCGATTGAAAGGCTTTAGCTTCGTCAATGCTCTTCCATACAGCAAGACCTAGAAGCTCTGAGGTATCCCTCTCGCTTTGGCAGATTTCGATATCATGGCACCCATATTCGCGAGCATGTTGAAGAAGCTCCTTCTCTAAAAATTTGACCCCCTCTTCTTCTCTACCTTTCTTAAAATGATAATGGACCACAGCTTGATAGTGCGCCATAATGTACTCTCTTTATTAAATTAAGTTAATTATGATTTTTTACTATTATTTATATATATTCAATAAATAATAAAAAATTTAATTATACTTGCAAAAAAAAGAGCTTATGAAGAGCCTCTAGACAAAATTGTACACGTTAGCCTGGGGGTGGAAAGCCTACCTCTCAGACACACTGGCTCGGGCGGTAATAGCTTGGTCGAGGTCGAAAACCCGATCCTCCTAATTCTCTTCGAATACCCATGAGGATTTCGCCCAGTTTGTTTAGCCCCGAGCCATCTCCATCACCCCAAAAACTATCTCGCGATGTGCGTTCGATTAAATGGGCATCTCCGGTAGCTAAAAGCAAACGGGCTAAATGGGGATTTTGCTGAAATTTAGCTCGGACAATTTCCTCCATCACAGGAAGGTTTCGTGCTCGCCAAGTACTCTGATGAGCAGGAGTCCAGGTAGCGGTCAGTTGCTTGGACCTTTGGAAGGCTTGATCCCCATTGAGATTGGAGAAAGAGGCCATTAAAGCACGATCGGGGTAAAATTTTCCTGCCTGGAAGGCAGCTTCGGAGCAGGCAAAGTTCATATTCCAAACGCGAACCTTACAGGGATAAAAATTACCTAAAAAAGAAGTAAGGGGGTTTTGTTTTTCATCATAAAACCAGACGTATTTAAATTGGCGGGCAATTTGTCCTAGCTTCTTCTCTTTTTGTGTAGTGTCTTGGGAGCAAAAAATATTTGAAAAAAAACTTCCGCATCCTTCCCAAAAAGAGGAAAAGGCTGAGGTAAAGGTGCGACTCGATTGCAGAGAGGCTACAGGAAAAGAAATAGAGGAACGGTAGGGTTTATCGTTAAGGGCTAAACGAAAATTTGCAGGTGGTTTTTGCTTATTCGCTTTTGGGGCATTGTGAGTTAAACAGCCCACTTGTGACTTCGCTACAAATAATCCACGAGTATTAATAAGCATAATTAGTTGCTCCAATTTATTAATAAATAATATGATTGTACCAGTTTTTAACAATAATAAAAATAGATTTTATAAATCTGATTTTATTTTATTATAATAATTTATTATTTAAACAAATTATCAAAACGATTTCTGGCTATCGTGTTTTTTTTCGAAGGATTTTTATTTATAGAAAATTCTTCACAGAAGTTATTCGCTTGCCGGTCGGAAACGGTTTCTGCATTAGGGATCGCACAATCATTGGAGTGACCTGGCTTATAAAACTGGCAATTTTGACAGCAATGCAAAGCAGCATTGCAGCGTTCACAAACGGCTCGAAATGAAATTTTTCCCCAGGAGGGATCTTGTTGTGACGTGCCACAATGCCAACATTTCATATCTATTTAACCTCAGGTTTCACAGGGACAAATTTTTTGAGATCGGGTTTTTTGAAGTTTTTTGTGAAAACCTTATCGCTGGTAGGAGGCCAGGTAAGATTGGCGCCAAAAATCCAAACTTCACCCCGCACAATTAAATCAGAACCTTCTCGCCAAACCTCAGCAGTATATACTTTACCCTTCTTAGGATCGATAATTTTTCCTTTATATCTGCCTTCTTCTCCTTCACTTGACAAGCCCCATACAATATCCAATCCGCAGTAATATGGGTTTCCTTCAATTCCAGGAGCCCGGCTTTTAGGAGAGTAGATTGTCTCGTCGAGCTCGCCACGATCATTGTAAGTCCCAATAATCCTTCCATAGTATTTGTCCTGATATTCGTACATCGCGACAATACAATCGGGCTTGCCGGTTTCATCCTTATAGACTGTCCAAAATCCGGTGATGTCCTGAGCAAAAGCGCTCATGCACACGATTAAAAAGAAAAAGCTCGAAATAAGGTTTTTTTTCATCTTAGGCTCCTGGAAGTTCTGGGAATGTGTTTTTTTCTTTATCTTTGTTAATAAGATTCTTAGGCAAGAAAAAGGCGTTGGCAATGATAGTCGGGATCACAGCCGATACGATAACAGTTGCAACCAGATAGGTATATTGGCTCTGATTTATCAGATTATGGGAAAGACCATAAAGAGCTGCAATTGTCCCAAAAGTGAGGCCTGTAGACATTAAAAGAGTTGTGTAAATTCCTTCCTGCTTAGGATATTTCATCAGAATAGTAGCGGGATAAACACCGATAATTTTTGTGACCATTTTCGCTACGAAAAGGATCAGAAAAACGACAGGGGCTGCAAGTAGAGCAGGCAGAGAGATAAAAGAACCAGCTCGCAAAAAATAAAATGGTGTTAAAAAACTAAAAGTCAAAGCGCGAAGTTTATGTAAAAGTAGGATATCTTTATCGATTACCGTTGCCAGCAGCATACCCATTAAGTAGGCAGGTAATACAGGCTCGCTCCCACACCAATAAGCTAATGCCCCCAAGCCAAAAAGAAAGAAGAGAATCAATTTTAATTCCACCTGCGAATGCCTTTTCCCCCATCGAGAGAAACAAAACCTTGCCAGCTTGGGAAGAAAAATAAATGTCACTACAGAGACACCGATAAAAATTAGCGTACGCCTGCTGAAAGGGGCGAAGATCAAGCCTAACGCCAAAACAGTTCCTAAATCGTTGATAAAACATGCTGCCAGAAGAGATTTACCAAATTTCGTCTTATTAAGCCCTAATTCGAGCATAACTGCATAAACTACAGCCACAGACGTGGTAGAAAGAGCAATTCCTGTAATCCAGCTCGCTACAAGAGACCAATGCAAAAGATAATAGGCAACTGCCACACAACCAAAAAAAGGTATAAAAAATCCGCTAAGACCTATTACAGAGATCTCTTTCCAATTTTGTTTTAAGACTTTTGGGTCTAATTCTGCACCTGCTAGGAAGGTCAATAAGACGGCACCTGTCCCCGCTAAAAAAGTTATCCATCCCTCCTTAGCGCCCAAGTCAGCATAGGAAGGAAGTAAATACCCGAGAGTAAAAGCAGCTAGGATCCCCACAAATATTTCTGTAAGAGCAACCGCAATTTTCAAACGAATTGCAAGAAAGTCGGCAATAAGGGCTAGAAAAAACCATAAAACACCTAATGCCCAAAAATTCATATTCCTACTTATGATGAAAAGGGTTGCTGTCTTTGTATAACGCTTTCTTACCTAATTCTGCTTCTATAGCAAGAAGTCGATTGTATTTGCATACTCTTTCCGATCTGCAGAGAGAGCCTGTTTTGATCTGACCGGATTTAGTAGCTACGGCAAGATCGGCAATAAAGGTATCCTCTGTTTCGCCAGATCGATGGGAGATTACCGTTGTAAAGCCATGGGAATGGGCCATGTTTACGCAATCCAGTGTTTCGCTCAGTGTGCCGATTTGATTCAATTTGATCAAAATAGAATTTGCCACCTTTTGCTCAATTCCCTTTTTTAAAAACTCTTTGTTGGTCACAAAAACATCATCACCCACGATTTGGATCTTTTTCCCCATTCGTTCCGTAAAAATTTGCCACCCTTTCCAATCGCCTTCAGCCATGGCATCTTCGATCGAATCTATAGGATAGCTTGCGCACAGCGTTTGAAGATAATCGGTTTGCTCTTCTGCTGTTCTCTCCTTATAAGACTGGCCTGCATCTTTCTTTTTCTTCTCAAAATAGCGTTGCGAATTACCATCGAAAAACTCGCTAGCCGCCATATCCATGCCAAGGGAGACCTGTTTTCCAGGTTGATAGCCTGCTCGTTCAATGGCCTCTATGATGATTGTAAACACTGCTTCAAGTGAAGAGAGATTGGGAGCGAACCCCCCTTCATCTCCGACCGAAGTGGCATATCCCTTGTCTTTCAGTAGTTTTTTCAACGTATGGAAAATTTCGGAACCCCATCGTATGGCCTCAGAAAAACAGGAAGCGCCTACGGGTCGGATTAAAAATTCTTGAACATCTAGCGAGTTATCAGCGTGCACGCCTCCATTAATAATATTGATCATGGGACATGGAAGAAGTGTGGCCTGTGGACCACCTAAGTAATAGTAAAGAGGTTGGTTCACGGTAAGTGCTGCAGCCCTTGCAGTAGCTAATGAAACACCTAAAAGCGCGTTAGCACCGAGGCGGGACTTATCTTTAGTGCCATCTTCATCAATGAGCAAACGATCGATTTCTTTTTGATCCGTAACTTCTTTTCCTATGATTGCGTTGGCGAGAGGCCCAAGAACATTTTCGACTGCTTTTCTTACGCCTTTTCTCAAGTACCTTGAAGAGTCATTATCGCGAAGCTCTAATGCTTCAAATTCGCCAGTTGAGGCTCCTGAAGGTACAGAGGCGGTTCCAATTTGATCCTTATCTGTTTTGATGCTGACTTGTAGTGTAGGATTTCCTCTTGAGTCGAGAATTTCAATGGCATTAAGAGCGGCGATTTTGGACATAATATGTTTAACCTTAGAGTAGAAAGTCAAATTTGGGTTTCAGCGGTTTCTAAGTTTTTTGAGCTGATTTCTATTTACGAGTGATCAGACAACAGCAACTTCGTATTACCTTGGTATTTTGAATCGAAAAGCTGCCAAAAATCTACTCGAAAGTAGCGGCTCTAGTATTTCTTCATATACCGGGGCGCAACAGTATTAATAAAATTCCGAAGAGTTGCCCATGAGAGCCTTTGTTTAATAGGTAAGTGGTGCGTATAGACGGCCATAAAATCCATACAACCTTCTGCGTGCCGGATGCTTTTATAGTAGGCAGCTCCGGAACATTGGTGAAAAATTAGCCCTCTTTTTTGCGCTTCTAGAAGCAGGGAGGTGTTAAGAATTCGGTACACCTCCATTTGCTGAGGGTCACTTTTATCATAGCCAAATAAATGACTCGCCATGACACCGTCACATATTGAATAACCTGCCATTCCTTTGATCCTGTCCCCATCTTTTACAGCTTTAAACTCCAGATAACGTCCTTCAAAGACATGCTCAATAAATCGATTGTTAAATTGAGGATTCAAATAGGAATGATGGTCTAGATAAAGGGATTGATGAAGTTTTAAAAGATCTGGACATTCTTCTAGGGCAATCTCTTGGGTATCGACGACCTCCAAATGACTAGTTTTATAGAGTTTGAGATCGCATTTGTAAGGTCGCGTCTGGTAAACAGCAGGATTTTTTGTATCGGTCACAAAGATTTGACGACTTGAAAGGAGTTGGAATTTTTCCTTTTTCAATTTTTCTATCAGAGGAGCATTGGTGAGGGTATTTAAGGAACGAAAAACAATGGCATAACGAGGAAATTTCTGAATGAGGAATTTCTGAATAGCTGTTATTTGTGTCGATGAGATTTCTTTGGGGTAGAGATCTGTTGATGAGAGCCAATTATTTACGTAGACAACAGAATTGAAAGAACCCCACCGCAAAAATATCCCTAAAATAGTTAAAAAGCTATTTGCGCATAGTTCGAGAAATCGATTTCCTATTAGGGGGAGATATTCCTTCGCATAAGAGATATATTGGCCATAAGGAGAACATATAAATGAATCTCTATAGTTTTTTTGAGCTACAATTACAGGGAAAACAAACTGATCAACTTTTAAAACAAAGATATCAGCGTTTATATTGTCGATGTAATAAGAAATGTTATTTTTTACAAGAGGTTCTAAAAACCTCTTTGCCTTTAGCCCCGCTTCTGTATCAGGCCATACTAGAGATTTAATGGTCTCACGGTCAAACAATTGGATGTCTGTATCTTCCATATTTGCGACCATATTCTTTCACATAAAAAAACTAAAGCATTAGAGTATGTTCTAAAATTAATTTTATCTCTTTTTTCTGAGCTTTTTAAGAGGTCTACACTGTGCGCCTTCTCCTTCTTTTTATTGCTTGCCTTTTCAAAATCGCGATTGTTGTTGCAGGAGTTGACTACGATTATGTGTTCATCGGCACCAGCCCGATACCGATGATCGAAGCCACTTATCGTGCTCAAACAGGTGCACGTGTACTCATGTTAGAGGCAGGACATGTAGTAGGAGGAGCATGGCAAGCGATTGACATTTGCCACATACATAACGTAGACATGGGATGCCATCAAATCGGTTATGATCAACAAATGCGCCGGTTTTTGGAAACCTATATAGGGTGCAAGTTAGTGGCGATGAATGATCCTTATGGTAGTGGGACCACTTTACATTCTTCGGACAATGGAGCCTACTTTTCTCATGGTTGTCATGAATTGATGACAAATCTTAGCCATTTAGCGCAAGCAAGCGGGGTTACCATTCTACTCGACCACAAATTACAAAGTATTCATCTCGACTTTGACCGTGAAGTTGCTGAGATCAAGACTAATAACAAGAGCTTTACGGTAGCTAAGCTCATTGTTACTCCCCATAGCGATATCGTGATTGAAAACTTCCCAAACCTTCCAAAACCTCAGTATTCTAAGCATCCTCATCTCTACCTTTTAGTCACCGATCCCACTCCGATGCGCTTTACTTATATAAATGGCTTTTGCAAAGGGATATCAAGGGCAATTAATCTTACGGCTTTTCTGCCAGAGCTTGAAGGAACCGATCAGCAATTAATCGCGATTCAAACCCACGACACCAAGTGCGTTACCAGTGCCAGTCAATTCTTGGCTGAATTCATAAAAAGAGATTTTCTTGATCCCTCGGCTTTTATTATTACGGCTGAAAGTTATGTCTATAATCAGCCACATTTTAATTTCTGCGAAATTCAGAATGCTCATCCTAATGCCAGACTCTTTTTTGAACTGTTGCCAACCGATGCTATATGGAATCTAAGCCAACACATAAAGAAATGGGAAAAGGTTTTTACACCTTTCGCTTTATCAACCCGCTAAAGTCCCTTCATCCCTAAGATCGATGAAATAAGAAGGGGTAATATCTAATCGATATTACCCCTTATTTTTGTCTCTTATTCAGCAAAGCTTTTAAGCATTTGCCTTCGCATACGACCACTCGCGATCGGGATGATGAAAGAAAATAACCGTCACAACGGCAACTCCCGTAATGGCTGCTAAACATAAGAAAGCACCCTGGTAATTACCCGTTAAGTCGATGAGCCATCCTGTTAAAATCGGTGCTACAATTCCCGCTAAAGAAAGACAGCTGGATGTTACGCCCTGAGAAGATCCTGAACGCTCTTTAGCTACGTCAATGTTAATGCTGAAGAAGGCAGGTTGAGGCATTAAGCCGAAACCGAGCGCTAGGCTCAAGAAAAAGAGAGATTGACCCAATGACTCTGTGTAACTCAAGAAAACGAAACAAACTGCAGCTAATAATTGACTAATCCAAATTAAATGTGACCTAGCGAAACGACTACTACCTGTTTTTTTGTAGAGCCAATCCGATAGAAATCCCCCTGCTTTTAAAAATACTGCCCCTACGAGCCAAGGAATCGTCAAATACCAACCAACACTCTTCAGATTAAGACCGTGCTCTTTCAAGAAATAGCCAGGCAGCCACAATGTGGCAAAAAAGAGCATGTAGCCAAATGCGAAATAGGCAATATTATTTGCGACAAGCGCTGGATGGGTGAGAATAAAACGCCAATCTACAGAGTTTTTTTTGATTACCTTATGCTGACCGCATGTATCGGCAATGAGCTTTTTTTCCGTCTCACTAACAAATCGGCAATCTTGCGGATTATCACGGAAACACCAGTACCAAACAATCGCCCATAAAATCCCGACAGCGCTAATAGAGAAAAACATTGTTCTCCAGCCAAAATCGGCTACGAGATAAGAAGTAATAGGGGCGCCGAGAACAGCTGAAAGCGGGATAGCAACAAGACCGAGCGATAAGGCCCTGGCGCGTTCTAAAGGAGGCAACCAGTCGCTTATGGAGCGCGTCATAGCAGGGAAGTGAGGACCTTCTGTTACGCCTAAAAGAAATCGCAACCCGATGAACCCCCAAAAACCGGCAGCAAAACCCAAAAGTCCCACACATACAGACCACGCTATAGCAGCAATGGGCCACACAACGCGGGTCCCCCACACATCGACCAACCAGCCACCGAAGGCGGTCAATAATACATAGCCCATCGCAAATGCCGAAAGGATCAAGCCAAATTGGGTATCGGTAAAATGGAATTCCTGTTTCAAGGGTTCAATTACGAATGATATGGCGGAACGATCAACGAAATTCACTAGTGTAATAAAAAATATAAGACCTGTGATCACCCAGCGATATCGAGTCGTGGAATTTTTACTCATCGTTTTCTTCCCTTTGTCAAGAATTTAAACGTTCTAAATTCTACTTCACAAGCCTCTTTTGCGCTAGTTTCATCTTACAAACTTAAGCAAACAGCCACCCTATAACAACAAAATCTTTTAAAAATAGCAAAAATATTCCCTAACTCTTTATCTATCTGGCCCTTGTATCCAGAATTTGCTATCGATATTTGGAAACAAATGGAAAAAACTGAAAAAGCACTTAATAAGGAATTATTTACAGGGTGAAATACGATGATAAGAGAGGCTGTTGTACACGTTACTACAGCCTCGCGAGATTAGGATGACGCAGAATTTAAGGAATAGCCGTAGGAATGGGAGCCGGTGTTCCATTAACATAGTGCATAATTAGAAGGACGACAAAAATAATTAGGAATATGAAGAAAAGTACTTTAGCGATTTGAATCGCTGTTCCTTCTACTCCCCTAAATCCAAATAGACCCGCAACAATCGCGATAATTAAAAAAATAACTGCCCAAGTTAACATAATGTATACTCCTTGTATCGGTTTCTTCAATTCTCCACATGAATTAATAACAAATAATTATCAATCAAAACTTGCGATGTTATCTTTATTTCCTTTAGTTTGAAAATTAGAAACGGCTTTATTTCAAAAAGGAAATCTATGCATTCGCTTTGGAAGGGCGCCTTAAGTTTTGGTCTCATTCATATTCCTGTACGACTCTACTCTGCAAGCCAAGAACGTGAGCTTAAATTTAAGATGTTACACAAAAAAGATCTTTCAGAGATACGTTATGCACGTATTTGCAAAAAAGAAGAAAAGGAAGTTCCTTGGGACGATATTGTAAAAGGCTTTGAGATTGAGGAGGGCCATTATGTCATCCTCTCAGATGAAGACTTTGAGAAAGTCAATCTTAAGAAAACGCGAACAGTTGAGATTGTTAGTTTTGCGAACGAAGAAGATATCGATCCGATCTACTACCACAATCCCTACTTTTTAGAGCCAGAGAAAGGGGCAGCAAAAGCCTATCATCTTTTAAAAGAAGCCCTTCTCCGGTCAAAAAAAGTCGCTATCGGTCAGTTTGTTTTCCATCATCACGAACATTTGGGTGTAATAAGACCCTATGGCAATCTCTTAATGCTGCATCAACTACGCTATGCCAGTGAGCTTGTTAACCCCAAGGGACTTATGGTCCCCAAACAAGAAGCCTCCTCTAAGAAAGAACTCGAAGTTGCGATTCAACTCATTGAGCAATTGACTCAACCATTTAAACCTCAAAATTATTCGGACACCTATATCGATGAAGTAAAAGAAATGATCCATAAGAAATCGAAAGGCCACAAACTTAAAATCAAAAAAGGAGAAGAACCCAAAGCCTCGAAAGTCAGTGATATTATGTCTCTTTTGAAAGCCAGTCTAAAAGACAATAAAAAGAAGAAAAAGAGCGTGGCAGCATGAAACGCTGTATGCTAGCCATGCTTGTTAAAGAATCCTTCGATGATAAGGATTGGATTTTCGAAATCAAATGGGACGGTTACCGCGCTTTAGCGCATAGAGACTCTGATGTTGCGCTTCTCTCGAGAAATGGGAACTCCTTTAATGCGCTTTTTCCTACGATCACGCAAGACCTTAAAAAGCTTCGAGGACCTTTTGTTTTTGATGGAGAAGTTGTAATTTTAGACAAAAAAGGAAAAGCCAATTTTCAACTTCTGCAAAATTACCAAAAAAGCCAAGAAGGAATTCCCTACTACTACATCTTCGATCTCCTCTCCTATAAGGGAAAAGATCTTACTTCTCTTCCACTTATGGAACGAAAGTCAATTCTGCAAAAAATCTTACGCAAAGCCCCACCTTCTTTACGCTTCAGTGAGCATATTGCAAACAAAGGTAAATTGTTTTTCCGTAAAGCTATACGCTTACAGCTTGAGGGCATCATAGCGAAAAAAGCTGACTCGACCTACCAATTTAAACGCAGTCGGGATTGGCTAAAGATTAAAAATGGTCAGCGGCAAGAAGTTGTCATTGGAGGATTTACAGCACCTAGGGGCAACCGCAGACGTTTTGGAGCACTTTTGGTAGGTATTTATCGGAATAAGAAATTGATTTATGTAGGACATGTGGGAGGCGGTTTTAATCAACAACTACTCAATACGATTTATCAAAAACTGCTTAGAATCACGCGCAAAAAATGCCCTTTTGAAGAGACTCCCAGCGCCAACTCTCCTGTTACCTGGGTAAGTCCTCAACTCGTTTGCGAGGTTTCCTTTGCCGAATGGACTCAAGATGGTCATATGCGGCAACCGATCTTTAAAGGTTTGCGAATAGACAAGCCTCCGAAAGAGGTAATAAAAGAAAGTATATAATATCCAACTTAAGGGGCGCCCTAATTTTTTAGAGTGACACCCCTTAAAAGAGCTCCCAACACCTATTTTGAGCAACGTCTACAGGCAGCTAGAGCTAATCCACCTATGATCAAGGCAACACCACCTATAATGTATCCCATAATCGTCTTGGTGTAATGCCCAGTCGCTTCTTTAGCGATTTTTTGGCCCGTATCATCCATACCACTAATTCCTAGGATGAGAAGAATAATTCCTACAACAAAAATAATAATTCCTAACACTCTCGAAAGTTGCATATGCCTCCTTAGAACTTTCCTAAAAATAGAAGTTGTCGTTCTTGAGAATAGGTCCCTAGGGAATATATAACAACGACTGTGATGAGCTTTTTTTTTAATTGTAGGGACACCGACATAAGGTTTCAACGGGTTATGGCAAGAGCACGGCTTACGGAAGATGCCAAAAAAGACCTTAGACAGTATATTTCTCTTCGAGACTTTTATAGCTATTTTCTGTTCGGTCTTTACAAGGAGAATTTTTACTAATGCGAGAATTGAATATCCTATTTGACAAGAACGCTGAATGGGTAGCGAATCGTGTAGCCAAAGATCCTGAATACTTCATCAGGACCTCACGCGACCAAATTCCCCTCTACCTTTGGATCGGCTGCTCGGATAGCCGTGTTCCGGCTAATGAAATTATTGGCCTAGAGCCAGGTGAACTCTTTGTTCATCGAAATGTGGCTAATCTTTTTCCCCATACAGATTTTAATTGTCTCTCGGTTCTTGAATTCGCTGTTGCACTTTTGAAAATCAAACACGTTATCGTCTGTGGTCATTATGGGTGTGGAGGCGTAAAAGCTGCCATGGAAGATCATCAGCTGGGGCTTGTCGATAATTGGCTAAGAAATATTCGAGATGTTTATACCCACTCTAAAGAAGAGCTGGAGGCGATCACTAATCAAAATGCCCGGTTTGATCGTTTAGTCGAATTGAATGTCTATCAACAAGTCATGAATATATGCCATACGACAATCGTACAAAGCGCTTGGTCTATAAGACAACCTCTAAGTATTCATGGCTGGGTGTACAATCTTGAAACGGGCAAATTAAAAGATCTAAATTGTTGTTTTTCAGGCGTTGAGCAAATCGAAAACATTTATCGGATCAAAGTCCCCTAATGCGTTTTATGGATTTTGGGCGCTTGTAGCATCTGAATACAAAAAACTCTACCAAGCCTAAATCTTAGGCGTAATAGAGTTTTCCGAACTTGAGGGTTTAAGCTTTAAGAGAAGGCAAGGTAGTCACATCTCGTGAGAGTGCCATCCAGCGTCGATATTCGCCCTTAAGAGATTTATTGAGATCTTTGATTTGATTTTGTAAGACACTCAGTAAGTCTTTTTTGCCTTCTTTTTTCAGTGTTGAGTAATGTTCTCTAAGCTCTTTCACCTGCTTCAGATTGATGAGTAAGCTGTCAAAAAGCTGAGTGATGCGTTTTTCCCATTCTTCTTTTTGCGTCGGAACGGATGAACTGACAGTTTCTAAAAGAAGTTTTTTACGATCGAGTAGTAACTTCTGTTCGAGCAAGTAAGAATTAACGCGTTTGAGATTTGTAGCTAACGAGAGTTTATGCAACGTCCAGATTAACCATTTGGTAGGGTCAAAATGGTACCAGCGTACTCCGTTACGGTAATCATAAGCAAATTTGTGGTGGTAATTATGATAACCTTCTCCCCATGTAAATAAGGAGAGTATGTAATTATCCACCGCCGAGATTTCTTGGCAAAATGTGCGTGCACCCCATGTGTGGGCCAACGAATTAATAAACCAGGTAAAGTGGTGCAGGAAGAATTGGCGGGTTAGCCAAACAAAAAGAAAAGCCCCTACATAATCGTTTAGCAACCATCCCACCACAAGAGAAGTCAATATGTTAGTTGCGAACATCAGGAGAGGATAGAAACGGTGCTGAAAGCGCAGCAAAGGATTTTTCATTAAATCTGCAACGACATGCGGTTCGATTTCTTTGGGCTTTTCAAAAAGCCACAAGAAATGCGCATACCAAAAACCTTTTTTAATCGAATAGGGATCTCGGTCGGAATCAAGAAAAGCATGATGTATTCGATGATCGTAGGACCAGCGAATGGCACTTCCCTGTGTAGCCATGGTAGCAAAAAAGAGAAGAACGCCCTCAACAACAGGGTTAATCTTGTAGGTAGAATGGGAATACAAGCGGTGGTAACCTGCGGTTACACTCATCCCGGTTATATAAAGTAAAATTGTTGAGAGGATAATAATGGTCCATGACGGCGTAAAATGCATGAGATAAAGAGGAACCGCCGTTAAAACTACCAGGTGGTAGGAAATGATGAAGGCGCCAACGCCTAAATTAAAATTTGAAAGTTTCAAATGAGACCTCACAGATATTTTTATATTATAGCTTCTCTTCTTAAAAAGCTACTCTTCTATGCCTGCGCATTAATTTAAATGCTATGTATCTTCTCTTTTGGTAGAGTATCCACCTATTAAGGATAAGGAGATCATGAGCTTCAAAGAAATTATCGATAATACCAAAATTCTACATAATTTAGAAAAGCTAGGTTATGAGACGCCTACACCTATACAGGTTCAGGCCATCCCCCAAATTTTAAAAGGCGGGGATTTACGCGCATCGGCACAAACAGGAACGGGTAAAACAGCTGCCTTTCTTCTACCAGCGTTACTCCATCTAGCCAATACTAAAGGAAGACGCGGACCACGGGTAATTATTCTTGTACCCACACGCGAACTTGCTATTCAATTAGCAGCAGAAACGGCTAAACTAGGCAGATCTCTTGATTTAGTGGCCATTACTCTCTACGGTGGCGTGCCTTATTCTCTTCAACACAGACAGCTTTCGAAGCCCTATGACATCTTAATTGCGACACCTGGCCGACTCATAGATCACATCGAACAAAAACGTGTTCATTTGAATAACATCGAAATGTTTATTCTCGATGAGGCTGATAGGATGTTAGATATGGGATTCATCGGACCCGTAGAAACAATCGCTTCCAAAATGCCTGAATCTCGACAAACTCTGATGTTTTCGGCCACATTCGGTAAAAATGTACGTAAACTTTCTAATACTCTTCTCCGAGATCCTTTTGAAATTGTCAGCGAACAGGGAGAGACTCGATCAGAATTAATCGAACAGAACTTCTACCGTACTGACAGCTTAGAAGACAAACATCGTTGTCTTGAACAGCTTTTAGAAGAAAATTCTATCGACCAAGCTATCATCTTTTCTGCCACTAAGTTCCAAACTCAAAAAATTGCAGATAAACTAAGAGATCGTGGACTCTTGGCAGGCGCTTTGCATGGCGATATGAATCAGCGACAAAGGACAAGAACAATTGATCAATTTCGTGCCAATAAGATACGCATTCTCGTAGCCACGGATGTTGCAGCACGAGGTATTGATGTTCTTTCCATTAGTCACGTAATCAACTTCGATTTACCCAATAATTTAGATGACTATATTCATCGCATCGGGCGAACAGGCCGTGCGGGAAATAAGGGGATAGCTTTCTCTTTCTTTTCTAAAAAAGACTATCAAATGCGAAAAGAGATCGAAAGGTTTTCGGGTCTTAAAGTAGCCTCAGATGGAGAGTCTGAACAAGAACAGGCGTCACCATCTCTCAGGCATAGACCAAAAAGACCGCCTAATCGGTTTAGAAAGCCCGCTTTTCGCCGTGCTAAGCGCCCTCCATTCACACGCTAACTATAAATTGTGATCGCTTATTACGGATTTTTGCGAGATTAGATCGCAATCAGAGACGGATAGAAAAAAGGGTGCAAGTATTTTGAGCACCCTTTCAAACACTTCGATTTACGTTCTACGACTGAATGTGTTTATTTAAAAAGCCTGCTAACTTGAGCATATCTACAGGTTTTTTTCCTATAACTGCTGCTAGTTTTGCATCTGGTACAATCATACGTCTATTGTTGGCATCTTGGCATTTTTTAGCTTTGATGTAGGCCCACAATTTTTTGACAATTTGCGGACGAGTCTGTTTTCCAGTACCAATTACTGCTTGAAGCTCCGGCGATACGTTGTAAGACGTTTGGCTTAGAACGGATTTTCTTTTTACGCCTGTCTTTTTCTTAGGTGCAGTTTTTTTCTTAACTGCCGCTGTTTTCTTAGTGGCTGCAGTTTTTTTAACCGCTGTTTTTTTTCTTGCGGTCGCTACTTTTTTCTTGGCCATACTATTCCCTTTGCTTGTTAAGATTCCTTGGGATGATCGTGATCTTGCGTTCACACCTCTTCAAATAAGTGAAGTATAAGTTTTTGTGGATTCATGCAAGGATATTTTTTATTTTTATTAGCGATGTCGCATTTGTAAATAGTATTTTCTCTAGAGAATCTGAGAAGATTACTAAATCAATTAAGGCCAACAATCTTCCCACGAGAAATCAAATTCATCACAGAAGCCGGCCACCGTATCGCACAACCGTTCACGGTGTCTTGACCTTGTTCTTCTGTCAATTTCATTCATTTCTTCGCTGGTAAGCACAAAATCAGCTACATCAATATTCTCTCGAATGTGTCTTTTATTTCTGCTGCATGGCAATGGGACGCAACCGTGTTGGATAATCCACCGAATGGCCACTTGCGCAGCAGTTTTCTTATATTTGGCTCCGATTCTTGTAAGCATCGGATCCCTAGATAAACGCCCTCGCCCTAAGGGAGCCCAAGCTTGTACGGTAATCGACCTTTCACGACAAAATTCCAAAAGTTCCCAATCACAGAAAAAGGGATGCATTTCGACTTGAACCCATGTGATGCGTACTCCGACTTCACAGGCCCTTCTCAAGTGACTGGAAGTTACATTACATAAACCAATATGGCGAATTTTTCTCAGAAATCGCAACTCTTCCATCGCTAAGAGGGTTTCTTCAATGGGTATTTGACAGTTAGGCCAATGCAAGAAATAAGCATCCAAATAACTGGTTCCTAACCTTTCGAGTGTAAATTCTAAATCCTTGCGTAATTCACGAGCGCTTTGATGGTTGGGCCATACTTTGGATTCGATATAGAAATAGCGACGACCACGCCGCTGAAGAACCTCTGCAATGGCTGTAAAATTGTCAAAAACCGTTGCAGTATCAATAATTCGATAGCCCACTTTGACAGCATATTCTACAGCTTCCGTACAGGTGTGACCTTTTAAACAAAAAGTCCCAATTCCTATTAACGGCAAACTTTCTCTATTGATTCGACATATGTGCTCATCAACTTCGAAGGGATCCCGTATGGGACAATAGTCACCAACTCCTTCACCAATTAACAAGGGTAAGAGAGCAAAAAAAATCATCATTTTCTTTCCTCGAGCTAGGTTCCTGTCGATTCTCAGAAGCTTTTTGATACAGAATGGATGAGTAATATACGAAGTTGACATTACTCATCTATTCTGAAATTAACATTATTTTAAAATTCTGAAAATCGATGAAACCTTATTCAGGGAAACTCTAAAAAGCAAATAAACCAGCGATTAGTAATCGTGTGTCTTTACATTTTTTTTTGGTTATGCGAATAAACAGAAAAGGATATTAAAAAAGGAATTTATCTATGATCAGACGAATTTTGGGGATCGTGTTTGCAGTGGGCGGTATTATCATGCTTCTCTTTTCGAATTACATTTATGAGCAAATCGGTGAAGGGAATAGAAAAATAAGTAGAGCGCAAAAACAAGTCGATACGGGAAATGCTTTCCTTTCCTTGACTCCAGAATCCAAAAAAATTGGAGAACATCTCACAGGCCCTATTCAACAAAAAATCGATGATGGTAGAGCGACCGTAGAAGAATATGAGGTTCTTGCAGAACGGCTTCACATCGGTGGAATTGTTCTCATAATTGTTGGAGCGGGACTCTTCATCATAAGTTTCATTAACCGTAGAAAACGGTCAAAAAGATAAATAGAACAGATGTGTTTGCAAAAACAAGCTTATGAAGCATGGAATTTTGCAAACACGATTTCTAAGAGTAGCTATTCCTTGATTCCATAAAAAATTTTGGCGTTTTGGACAACACGCTGGAATTGCTCTAGATGAGGTGTAGTTACATCTGCATTTTCAATGTAACTTCCTCCTATTACGCCGATATCATTCGAGTGTGTACCCGGTAGGCGCTTCGGAAATATGTAAAAGGCATCTAAACAATCTAGGCCCGTAGAGGTTTGGCTTTTACCCATATAGAGTTCGACCATATAGGTTATATCTGCTGGATTTTGATCTTTGAGCAAGATCA
Source organism: Chlamydiota bacterium (assembly GCA_013288005.1). Taxonomy (GTDB): domain Bacteria; phylum Chlamydiota; class Chlamydiia; order Chlamydiales; family Rhabdochlamydiaceae; genus JABDCS01. The sequence goes on from JABDCS010000005.1 coordinate 59,732, forward strand.
AATGGCCTTGAACCGAGATCATATTGCTATCTTTAGCTAATGTCATAGACCCCAGCCCACAGCAGTTCAAAACCACACCGTCGTCAATCTCAGCAAAAGACTCTATTTGTCTCGGAATAAAAGCCACACCTGCCTTTTCTAAAACAGCTCGGAGGTCTTGCATCAATGTAATGACATCCATAAAGATACAGTCATCATAAGCATACATTTTTCGCATGGTCCCATTTTGGAAGTCTAATATCACTTCTTTAGAAGGTTGCATGGCTCCTGCTGCGACATAAGGCTCAAGTCCAAAATCCTCCAAGTTCTCGAAATAATCTGTGATGAGAGTCGCTCCCCTCTTTAAATACTTATGTTTGCCCTCAATAATCTTTTTATAGCAGTTATAGGAATCAACACCGATCTGATCCATTAAGGGTTGTAAAGAAGGGTCGTTACCCATGTAAACAGGAGCAAATTGACCACCTGCCTTGTGGGAGGTTAAATTGTCAAAGGAGGCCGCAACAATTTTGACGTTTTTATACCCATGATCAATTAGCTCTAAAGCACTCATTAAGCCCATAACCCCAGCACCAATAATCGTAATGGGCTCTTCTTTTGTCATGTTTTTAGCGGCCATTTTTTCTTCTACTAAACCGACAACATATTTGGCCGAGCCAGGGCCTAGAGTCCATCCACTCCCACTGTGACCGTAGACATGTCCCAGGATTTTTCCTTCGCTCTCTTCAACTTCAAGCCGGGGGCCTCCCTTCCGCAAAGGACGATGGCAAAGGACATTTTCACCTAGATACGCAGATTCTAATCTGGGTGGAGTAATTTTCCTGATCTCAGGGGAAGCGGATAGTAGGGTAGATATACTTAATGAAAGAAAAATCGATAGGATAAATCGTCGTTTCAGTTGCATAGGAGTCCTTTTTGAATAAATCGAAAGTGTCGAAATTGACGTAGATATTTTTACATTTGAGAATAAGATCTGCAACTTGTTTTCGATTAAGGAATTAGGATGAAAATTAAGGCCCTTGAGAAGATGAAGCGAGAACGCTGGAAAGTATCTCTACACAAAGTTTAGCTGTTTGCTTGTGATGGTTGCGTATAGGGTTATATTCTACTAACTCGAAGACTTTAAATTGCTTATTTTTGGAAAGAGGGGCAAGCGCGCAAATGAGATCCTTCGCATGGATACCTCCTTTTTCCCGGCTTCCTACTCCAGGGGCCTCTTCTGGACAAATCACATCGAGATCTAAACTTACACCAAATATTTTTGCCTTCCTGGTTACGTACGAAATGGCTTCTTTAAACACCTCCTCAATTCCTCTTTTTTCAACCTCGTCAGCAAAGTAGATACGGACGTTTAATCTTTTTAACAGATCCAATTCCCCCTCCTCAAACGACCGAGCGCCAACGAGACAAAGATTTTCAGGCAAAAGAATAGGATCACTTTGTTTCAGCTGGGACATAGCAACATCCCCAAAGCCCATAAGACCTGCAAGTGGCATTCCATGCCACGCACCAGAGGGAGATGTTTGGGAAGTATGGGCATCCATGTGTGCGTCGACCCAAATAAGTCCCATAGGAAGTTCTGGCTTCTTCTTAAAAAACTGATAGGCTCCATTCCATGTTCCCACAGCTATAGAATGATCTCCCCCTAAAACTATGGGAAATCCACCTTCTTCTAAAACCTTTTCCACCTCATCAGCGAGATGAAGATTGAACTTGTGAATGAGGGTAAGCACATCGGATAAAGGGATGAAGGTCTCTTTTGCTCTTTTTTCGGGATAGAGCATCTGGATATCACCAACAGGAAATTTTCTGTTTCTTAGCTCTTCGATCACCTTCTCTTCGCGCAGAATTTCAGGACCTTGTTCGCATTCCCGAATCTGGGCCCCCCAACCACTGGCTGCTCCAATAAAAGAGTAATGGCTCATTTTTTACCGTTATTTCAATCTAAAACTTTCCATATCTCAACCCCTTATTATTTTTAAATAAACATTACAATTTTATTGAATTTTCTAATTTTACATATATTGAATTGCAAAAATACATTTTCATAATTAAAAGACAATTATGATTCAAAAGAGTGTATTATGACTAAAATCATTACAATTCCCGATGTGGAGAAACTGATTGCTCAACACGGCATGCAAACTTTTTTCCGCGATCTGATTGGATACCTCAGAGAAGATTTTTTATACTGGGATAAATTCCATAAAATTCCCCGTATTGCGGCCCATGTGCCCAATGGGATTATTGAACTTATGCCGATTTGGGATGATCGTTTTTTTAGTTACAAATACGTCAATGGCCATCCTAACAATACTGAGTCGGGTCACCTAACTGTCGTAGCATTGGGTTGCTTAGCGGATATTGCAACAGGATACCCCTTTCTTCTCAGTGAAATGACTCTACTAACAGCGATTCGCACAGCGGCAACTTCCGCATTAGCGAGCGATTTATTAGCTCGCAGAGATGCAACGACAATGACAATTATAGGGTTGGGATCACAAAGCGAATTTCAGGTCTTAGCCCACCTTGCTGTCCGCCCCATTGATACTATTCGGTATTTTGACCTCGATCCCCATGCCATGGAACGATTTCGAAATAATATGAAAGAGTGCGGATTACAATTAATTGAGTGCCGCACTGCAGAAGAAGCTGTTAAAGGTGGAGAGATTATTACCACAGCAACAGCTGCAGTAGGCCATCAAGAGGTCGTTAAGGATGCGTGGGTACTACCGGGTATGCATATTAATGGAATCGGCGGGGATTCACCTGGTAAAACCGAATTATCTCTTGCTACATTGAAAAGAGCTCGAATATTTATTGAGTTTCTTCCCCAAACGCAAATGGAAGGTGAAATTCAACGATTGACGCCTGAAGAACGATCTCAGCACATAGGTGGCGAGCTATGGGAATTGATTAGCAATCGAAAAAAAGGACGCCAATCTGAAGAAGAGATCACTTTGTATGATTCTGTAGGGTTTGCTTTAGAAGACTATTCAACCTTACGTTTGGTGCATGACCTCACGAAAAAGTACAATTTAGGAAATGATTTTCCGATAATACCCAAATTGTCGGATCCAAAAAATTTAATCAGCTTATTAAAAAACCATCATCTCAATTAGATAATCCTTAAATATATGATTCGAAAACTTGTTAGTGGAAAATACAGAATCTATTCTCGTACAAAAAATGCGAAGACGGGAAAACGCAAAAATTTAGGTACTTTCGACTCATTAGATGCTGCTTTACAGCATGAGCGTGAAATCCAATTTTTTAAGCACCATGGATAATCTGTACAATTACCATGTGATGGTTAGAAAAGAGAGACTCATCGGAGAGGGTTTTGGAGAATATCTTGGGTTGAAATCGCGAGTTTTTCTAACATACAAAAAATAAAGAAATCGATTTGCAAAACATGCAGAATGCTAGACTAAATACCCCTCTTAGAGTTAGCCCCCTTAGAAAATTAATTTAGTAATTGAATATGCAACCTTCACTTTCTTTGCATTACCAAGCGCGAGTTCCATCGCCTATTCGTTTAACGCAAATTGAATTTTTAAAGCGAAAAGACCATGTTGTTGCTATCAATACGGCCATAGGCAATGTTTCGCTGCCGATGCACCCCGCCATGATCAAACGCATGTTTTCATTGGGCGCTCATGATAGCCCCTTTAGAGAAGGCATTGTAAAATACTCCACTTCCGTAGGGGAAGTAGAAACTAATCAAACTTTTTTGCATCTACTGGCTAGTAGCGGATTTCCAACTGAAGGCTTGTTAAGTCAAATTACGGACGGTGGTAGTCAAGCTATGGAGTTGGTCGTACTTGGTGTATGTGGAACTATGGAGGCAACTCCTCGTCCCCTCCTTGTACTCGATCCTACATATTCTAATTATGGATCGATGGGACAGCGAACAGGCCGATCGCTGGTAGCTGTAACGCGACATTTAGCAGAAGATGGCAAATTCAACTTACCAGAGTTGTCTGCTATCGAAAAAACCATCCAAGAAAATAATCCTTCCGCTCTACTCGTCATCCCCTATGACAATCCGACCGGGCAATTTTTTCCTCAGCCTATCTTGAATGCGCTTGGCAAACTCTGTGTAAAATATAACCTTTGGATGGTCAGTGATGAAGCTTACCGCGAAGTCTTTTACACAGGGGATTCTGTAAGTAGTATTTGGGGCATATCAGAAGACGAGGTTCGAGGTATCCGCGGGCGTCGCATCAGTATTGAATCTGCCTCGAAAATATGGAACGCATGCGGATTACGGATAGGTGCTCTGATCACCGACAATCGAGATTTCCACCAGCAAGCAGTAGCGGAAAGCACAGCTAACTTATGTGCGAATGTGATCGGTCAATATGTTTTCAGTGGACTTCTGCACGAATCCCCAGCTTCACTTCAAGATTGGTTCAATCAACAGCGCTCTTACTATCGTCAAATGGCCAACGAAGTTACCGTAGGACTAAAAAAAGAGCTGCCCCAATTGATCGTTTCGACTCCGGACGCTGCCTTGTATACAGTTCTTGATGTGCGAAATTTTGTGGAGAGCGATTTTGATGCTAATGATTTTGTGATGTATTGCGCTCAAAAAGGGTACGCTGAAATAAAAGGATGTAAAAAAACTTTGTTGGTGGCCCCCATGGCGGGTTTTTATTCCTCCTCTAAAGCTGAGGCAAACCCTGGACGGACACAAATGCGGATCGCCTATGTCGAACCACCGGACGTAATGTCCCAAGTGCCAAAATTATTTGCTCAACTTTTGCATGACTTTTTAGCCTTACAAAAACAATCCTAACTTCGTCTCTTATTAAGAGGCTTCTTAGTTGGCAATTACTTCTGATGCTACTTTCTCGAATCGCCAAATATGAAGGTGCTGAGTAGCTTCTTCAATAGTCGTTACTTCTTGTTGTTCTAGCAATTCCACTATCGGTAATTCCGTAGTCCCCACGATCAATTTCGCTTGGGCAATTAAATAATTATTAGGCTGCTATAGGAAGAAGGTAACCTTCGGGTATAGCCAAAGCCCATTCCTTGCATTCTTTTCAATCCCCAATTTGGAACCATTTTTTTTCCATCGCATCACTGTAACTTTATGAACTTTGCCTCATTTAACAAGGACAGTAAAAAAAAATCCCAAGAAAAATTTTACGATTTTTGCAAGTGGATGTTTAAAAGATTGGCGAAAGCCTATGTGGATTTATGCCTTCACCAATCTTTCATCCTCTTAAAACAAAGGCGGTTCAGGAACTTTAGGAATCACGAAACGAGATTTATCATTTTCCCCGTTTTCCATTCCTTTTACCCCACGCTCAAGAAGGGCAATCGCTTTGTCTGTGGGGGTCTTTGACCATGTCGGATTTTCTCTATGCATCGTGGCAAGAAATCTTTTCATCTCTCTAAAAATAGAGGATATTTCCGCACCCTTTTGCAACCCCGCTTGGGTAGCAGCAGCCACCACATAAGCAGCATAAAAGCCAGGGCCTTTTAAAGTATCTGGCAACTGTCCCGTCATTCTAAGGATGGTAACAAGTTGATCGACAATGATTTGATCATGATCTCCCCAATTTTGCAATTCTTCTAATGCATGTCCTTGTAGGGATGCCAGTTTCGTCTGCATAATAGCTTGTGCGACAACTTCAGCAGAAGCGATAGCTTTTTGAAAAGGAACGGGAAAAGCTGTACGATTTCCCTGCTGATCAATCAATTGCAAATCCCCATCATCTTTATGCGTTTCACTTGCAATTGTCTGGCTCCAGGAATCAGCTTCTTTAAAATTTAAGTGTTTGATCACAGCAGCAGCCAAATACCCTCTTAATAAGTCAATGGGATGGGGATCATTTTTAGACCCTGTGGTTCTTAAATGGCCATTGCCAAGCGCGCGAAAATACCCAATCAATCCAATCCCTAGACTGGGGCCCATGTTCAGATACCCGCAAACATCAGCAGCGGTTTCGTCTATACAGCTTGCCCAATAGTCAGCAAGGGGCTGAGAATGAAATTTTTCCATCAAAGCTGCTCGTACACTTTTAGCTAATTCGTTTAGAAGCCCTGCATCAGCATGCGTGACATCATGACCGCCTGTTTCATGCCCTAAAGCCGACCAAGCCAGAAGTCCGCCTTTTAGTTGCTCAGGAGGCAAACTCACAACACCACATCTCATGCCGAGGATTTCTTTGGTGGCATCACCTGGCCAGGTGTAGGGTCCAAAATCTGAATTCCCAAATTTCACTAAAGGAGGAATAATTCCAAAAGTGGGTGGGTCGATAGGTTTTCCTGTCTGTTTACCCACACGTTCCTCGTCACTTAGAAAACCGTCATAGAGATCGCTCACGATCTCTTCAAAAGCATTAACCCCTTGATTAGCGGGATTTTTGAAAGACAAAATTGCAAGAGCGGCATCAGGAATGATTTCCTGCAATGTCGCTGTTTCTCCATCGGTCGGTTTAGATCCAAATATCTTGAGGTAGCGACTTTCTCCAAGATTTTGCAAAAACTTTAGCAAAGGCTTAGCTGCCGCTTGCTGATAGACAAAGGGCAATTTAGCGGTTGTCATTTGAAGATCAGAAATTAGCTGCGCATAATTGGTCAGATATTGATCAAAAGTAAGGACTTGAGGTGGATGTGCAGCAGCCTCACGGATTTCTTGGATGCAATTGTCCAAATTGCCTATATCGGGTGAAGCCGCTTGAAGTAGCCCCACCATAGATAAAGTAAATCCCACAACATGTATTAGCGAAAGATTCATAGCAAATCTCCTTAGAATAGGATGTTTTATGCTCTATTTAGACGCTAAACTTTCTGTGGCGCTAGCGAAGAAAGCCGCCTAAATACCCCCAAACTCAATAGAGAAAGGAAAAGGATAGATAACCCTAAATTCCTTCCTCCTGCAAGAGGAAATTGACAAATCAACATACTAAGTATCGAGCCAATCAAACGATAGGAGAGTCCTAAGCTAGAAGATGCGGTTCCAACAGCATGGCCTATAAATGGACTGAGAGCACTAGCCGCCGTTAGCGGTAAAATAATTCCTATACTTGTATTAAAAAGAAAGAGGGCTCCAATGAAAAGAAGAGGTGAATAGGCCAAAGTCGCGCCTATACCCGCAATAAGTTGCACGATCATTCCAACGACAACTACCCGATTGATTTCCCAGCGAAGAACCATACGAGAGGCTAAGAATGCTCCCAGCATGTAAAAACCAATCATATAAGCAGAGTAGATACCCACTGTTATGGGATTTTTTTCCTGAAAAAATTCCATCATTAAGAAAGGAAATAAGCCTATATACCCATACATCAAAGCATATGTCATGGAATGAGCAAACGCTGAACGGAAAAAGTCGGGATGTTTTATAACCTTAAGCATTTGCGGGAACACTTTCTTCAAGGACCAAGCTTTGGTTACTGTTATTGAACTTTCTTTTAAAGTGACCCATGCCCAGGGAAAGAGAATGACACCCAAGGAAGCAGCCAGCCAAAAATTGCTTCTCCATGACACCATCGTCAGATGACCACTGGAAAGAATCGCGATAATAGAAGCAATTCCTACACCAATCGCTCCATAAGACTGGACCTGAGCCGACTTACTAGGGGGAAAGCTACTCGTCGCAATAGCCCTTGATAACACGGGGCCTACGGAACTACCCATTCCTTGGAAAAAGCGAGCAATTAAAAGAATTCCCATGTGATCTGCAATTGCACATCCGCAACTTGCGATTATATAAAGAATCAGACCACCTAATAAAATTGTTCGTTGGCCAAGTTGATCCGACAGGGGTCCCGACAAGAACTGCCCAAAAGCGTTACCAACTAAAAATAAGCTGATGGTAAATTGTATGTATGAAAAGTGTGTGGAAAAGTGATTAGCAATAAAAGGCAATGCAGGGGCACAGAGACTGGCTGAAATCACGCCAATGGCTGCCATAATAGATAAAAATATAATTCGATTAACAATCATCAGGTTATCCCATAGGTTATGAATTCTCACTCTTATGAAGAAGTTTTAGAAAAAGTTTTTGTACTTTCTAAAGTAAGAGGTATGAATAGAAGCCTCACAAATATAAGAAGACTTTGCAAAATTTACAATCATCCTGAGAGGGCTTACCCAACGATTCATGTCGCGGGGACAAATGGGAAGGGATCTGTCTGTACAAAAATTGCTGCAGCGCTAAGCGAGCAAGGCTATGTTACAGGACTTTATACATCCCCTCACATTGCGAGCTTCCGCGAACGAATTCGATTGAATGGTCAAATGATTGCGGAAGAGGAAGTTGCCGCTCTTTTTAGTGAGATCCAAAAAATTATTATAGAGTCTGACATAGCAGCTACTTTTTTTGAAACTGCAACCCTTTTGGCTTTTCTCTACTTTCAACGCAAAAAAGTGGATATTGCCGTAATCGAAACAGGGCTAGGAGGGACTTGGGATGCGACAAATGTCATCCATCCCCTAATCTCGGTAATTACTTCAATCGGAGATGATCACAAGGATATTTTAGGAGGATCCTTAGAAAAAATTGCAGAAGCCAAAGCAGGAATAATTAAGGAAAATGTCCCCTTAGTTATTGGACCCGATGTTCCTTATTCTTTCATGCAAGAAGCTGCAGCTAAATGTAAAAGCCCCCTCTATCAAAGTACCTTCCACAATCAGGACTTTGACTGTGAAAACACTGAAATCGCTCGCCTTGTACTATCCATCACGGACTCCACCTTTCCCCTTTCTGAGTCCGCTATTCATACAGGTTTAAAAGCAAAACCTTTATGCCGATTCGAACAGTATACAGGAGATAAGGAGATCATTTTTGACGTTGCCCACAACATTCATGCTTTTAGAAAGCTTCTGGGCATGCTGGCGCACAAGTACCCTCAACATGATTATCGATTTGTTGTAGGGTTTTCAAAAGACAAAGAAATTGAAGAGAGCGCGCGCTTGATTCAGGATAAAGCCTACGCGATTCATTTGGTTAGCGGGGCACACCCCCGCTTAGCCCCTTTAGAAGACATTCAAAAGGCATTTGCTATCACTAAAGGCAACGTCTACATAGAAAAATCCATTGATGAGGGTGTTCAAAACGCCCTTTCAGCATGTACTTGTCGACCAGAGGTCGTAGTAATTGCGGGGTCATTTTTCCTTATGCTAGAGGCCAGAAAAGCTTTAGGATTGCCAACACCAGAGGACCCGCATACCTGGTATGATCCCTTACGTGTAGTAACGGCAAAAGATTAGGTAATGTTACCCGGCACTCCCCTCTTCCCCTAGCTAGCGAATCAATGCGATTTCAACTATTCTACGTAAGAGTTTATAAGCTGCAGAACGCCCAAAGGAGCAGCCGCTAATTCTGGAACTTGACGCATAGTGGGCACAATGTAACGCACTCTAAGAACGGCAGCAATTCTAGCATCAAGATTCTTCATTTTCAGTTTCAATGAATCTATAGCTTTTAGCATATCTTCATAAGCTTCTATTGCCTGTAGCGTGTGTGAATCAGAAAGTACGTTCCATGCATCAATGGACATGCCCATTAATTGAGCCCAATGAACGCCATAATTTTCCTTGTTTGCTAGCTTTCCTCTAATAAGATCTTCTTTTAGATTAGCCCTTTGTATAGCTTCTTTAATCCCTTTTTGAAGTTTGTTTTTTTTAGACGATAAGGATTTCAATAAAGGTGTCGTTTCTCCCACATTAGGTAAATTCATATTCATATTATAACGATGAGAAATTGACATGCTTATTCCTAAATTAAATAAATAAAACTATTAATAAAATTATACCCAATTTTTTAATTAATTAAAACAAACAAAAAAATATATTATTTATGATAGTATTATTTTAAAAAATTACATATCTAAGTATTTAAACTATATATAGTTAATAAGAAATTAAAAGAGCGTAATTACGCTAGAGAAGAGGCGAGGAAAGGAAAATTTTTTTGAAAATTGCCCATAAACAAAAACCCACCCTCATAGCGTCCTAAAAAGGTGGGTATCAATCAAATAGGGATTACTTAGCCGCAGCGCCCGTTAGTGTGTTGAATAACTCAGCGCCATTAAAGCTCCCCCAACCGGAAGCATTGTCGTACCCTTTATGGGCTTGGTAATGCAAATTATCTCCGGTGGCTACATCATGAAAATTATTTGTATAAGTAGCTCCTTTTCCTATCTTATAAAACTTATTGTTTGGAAAACCTAAGACGGGTTTTTGATTGGCTACGAGTTGCTGGTTTACGCGAGCTACGAAAGCTGCCCAAAGAGGAGCTGCACAACTTGTACCCCCAAACACAACCCACTTTCCTCCATGGAAAATAGAATAACCAGAATTTGTGTCGGAATTAAGAGCCACGTCCGGCACATTTCGATGAGTAGTGGAAGCTAATCCCCGTACATTTTTTTGCCAGTTTGGCAGCGGCCAAACTGTGCTTACTCCCCCACCACCTGCTCCTCTTCCTAGTCCATTATTCCATACTTGCTCCGCAACATAAGCTCCCGTTGCTGGATTTACAGTAAGTTTTGTCCCTCCCACACCAACAACTTTAGGTTGTGAAGCAGGATCGTCCACTACAAGATCCTGTGAAGTCGGGAAATTATCAAAAGCCCCACTATCTCCGGCAGCTGCGAAAATAGTTTGTCCATGGGCAGCCATTTGTTGGAATATTGCAGATTCAGCCTGAAGAAATTGTGGGCTGGATAAATTTTCTCCCAATCCCCATGAAGTACTTACCTGCTTGGCTAAGTTATCTGTGGCAATACGATTATAGGTATGGAGTACACCCTGACCCGAATTGGGGCCTTCATAAACTAAAATTTGGCTTTCTGGAGCTATGGCAAGCGCTAGCTCAATGTCCAATGTAACTTCAGGATTTATGCCACCCGATGGTCCACTATCGACCACAATGTTTTTCAATTGTGCATTAGGCAATCCAAACTGCTTCGTATAGGTGTTGATATCACTCACCTGATAACCCCCTAATTCAAAGAGAGCAATAGCCTGTCCAGTACCTTTTGCTGATACTTCATTCAAGTTATAAGCGAGTAAAATATCAGTGGGAGCATACCCTCCGGCAGGGCCTGAAGGATGGGCATTGGGTGTGGTGTCCGCTATTAGGATTTTTTCTGTTATTTCTTTTTGTCGATTGAAGGAACGCCAAATAGCATGATTATCTAAACCCACTATACCATCGATGAGAGATGTAACATATGTAGGGACTTCTGGATCTCGATCGGGAGCATAAAATACGCGACCATCATGTTTTTGGTATTGATGTAGCTGCAAATCAAAGGCAGCTTCGATCGTATCTGTAGGACCAGAAACATGTAACAGGAGGCGATTCGAATGCGTTCCTGTAATTTTAAGGCCTAGACCATTGGCGTAAGCGATCACAGTATTATAATCTTCTTCTGTTGGCGAAAATCGTTCAGCAAATTCTTCCGAAGTCAAATACTTACCAAAGTCTTCATGGTTGGGATTGTAGAGATGATCTAACAACTCTTCTAATTCTTTCTGATTACGCAACGGCAATGTGAAAGTTATCGGAATATGAATAGAACCATCTAGTTTTTTTAAAAACGTGGCTTCAGTGACCGCATTCGTAGGAATGTGATTAGCTAATCTTTTTGGGGTATGATCGACTCCTCTATACTGGCTTGCGCTCAACTGAAGGCTAAAAGCCAAAGCGACTAAAGTACACTTAAAAAACCGCGAGAAATAATCATGCATATAGAATCCCCTCTGTTGTTTTGAAAAAAAACTATTTATCCAGAAGCATTCAAAACCTAAGACACCGATTTTTTTTTTGCAACCTTTTAGAGGATACTTTAGTTATCGAAACGGTGAAGAACTTTTAATTGGTTGAAAAGGCAATTTGCGCTATGAGACGACAAAAAAAGCTACTATTCATTTAGGAGTATGTGAATAAATCCTTTCTTCGTTTTTATCGTAAAAGAGCTCTAGGAATTCTTTTTTTTCTACCCCTCCTCTTAACCTTGCCCATCTGTGCTGACTTAACCTCTAACCATACTTTCTTAAAGAAGGAGCAGGTAATAAAAACTAAGCCTGAGCTTAGAGAGGAAAATGGCGCTATCATCGAATGCTATTTAGACGATGAGATCCTTTTACAAAACGATGGATTAAAAAATTGGGGAGAAAACATCAAATTTAATCCTCGGTACGTTTTTATCCCCACAACGAAGTTAGGGATTTGCAACATTGTGAAATGGGCAACTGAAGAGGAAAAAAATCTAAAAATTCGTGTAAGCGGCTATCAACATACATGGAACCCTGTGTATCCAGATGATGGTCAGATTCTCATCTCTCTTTTAGGGTTTGATTGTGTATTAGTCAACCCATCTTGTGCGCCCTTATACAAGCAAACCGAAGTGAAAAATGACCTAAAAGCGATCCAATATTTACCCGGTTGTCCTGAAAATAACAAAATATATTGCAAGATAGGTGGAGCTGTCACAAATGACGAATTGCGTCTGTTTTGTCTACATACACCAGACCCGATTCATCATCATTATTGGACGCTTCCTCTCAATACAATTATTGTTGAAAACAGCTTAAGTGGGACAATCTCCTCTATTTGTCATGGAGCAGGATATGGCAATAGAACACTTTCCGATTTAGTCGAAGAAATGGAATTCGTAAATGCTAAAGGCGAGCTACAAGTCATTAATAAATTAGCGCAACCCGACCTTATGCGAGCAGCAGCGGGGAGCTTCGGTTTATTAGGTGTAATTACCTCTATCACCTTAAAACTCGACAAAATGAGCTATGCATTGACTAGTCCTCACTTTCTCGATCTCGCCAAAGCCATTCCTCCCCCCATAGGAACAGAGTTGCATCAACTACCCGAAAAACTACAAAAGGATCTCTCTATTTTTGATCAAGAGACCTTAAACTCCGTTATCACTGATCATGCGCAAACCTTCTTTAATCAGTGCAAGGATTATTATGCTGAGTGGTTTTGGTTCATTTTAAGTGATAAGTGTTGGGTGAATACTTGGAATCAAGATGTGCCAGAAAATGACACGCAAAATCGTTGCAATTGGGAATATGGTGGCCAGGAAGCATATTCTGTATTGCTCTCATGGCTACAAAATGGAATGGGCAGTATTTTCGAATTTATCAATCAAGAAGGTCATAAAATGCCACCGCCTCCCTATCAGGAGACTTTTGTTAGGGCCTCTACAGAAATTACAACAAGCCTTTTAGCTAATCATCCGAGAACGCTACCTTTACCAGAAGCTATACATTTTCAAAGAGGAATCCGCCACATACGCGTACGCGATGTCGAGGTAGAAATTCCTCTTCCTTTGCACAATGGCCAACCAGATTGGACCCTCTGTCAAAAAGCCTGGTGGGATACTATTTGCATAATCTACAAACATCTAGAAGAAACAGGAACCCTACCCATTAATCTCACCCTAGAAATGAGGATTATGGGAGGATCCGATATTACAATGGCAGCTCAACAAGGAAATGGTTCTACTTGTTCTATAGAAGTGCTTTCCAATATGTTGGTTCCCCATGATGAATGGAAAACCTTGGTGGAGAAAATCCTGGGCAAATGGATTACCTATAAAGACGCTAATAACCAGCCTTTAAATGTACGAACACATTGGGGAAAGGAATGGCATGGATTACAATTTAACGATATGGACGCCGCTACTTTTGTAAAAAAGACACATAAAGATGCAATTCCAAAATTCAAAAAACAGCTAGGTAACATTGCTAACGCTGGTGGTTATACGTTAAATGACATGCAAAAAAGATTTTCCAATTCTCTATGGGATGAAATCATCTTCCCGAAATGAGGAGTCATTATACATCGTTGGAATTGGAAGTTGCCCTTGGAGTCGGTTAAACAACTTTCACCGACTTATTTTTAAAAGAGCTAAAAAATAAAGATGTTGTAAAACGTATTACAGTGCAAAAAAGCTGGTAGTGACGCTCTTATAAGGTAAATTCGTCCGTTGCTTCTTTGACAGATTTGGCTATAGCTTCTTCCCTTAAAGAATGTCCGCCTCGATCGATAATCCTCAATTGACTATTAGGCCAATTTTCATGAAGCAAAACACCCTGTGCAAGCGGACAAACTGTATCAAGCGAACCATGCACAATCGTGCAAGGAAGATGGTTAATCTTAGATATATTGTTAAGAACTTGATTAGGTTTTAAGAAACATTGATTCATAGCATAGTGAACAAAAGCGCGAACAAAGCTTAGAATAAAAGTATCATCGCTTAGTATTTTATTTACAATCTCTTCACTCGGAGGATTGTTTTTATTGACCAACTGATAACGCATAAGAGCACGTGCTATTTTCATATGCACGGCAGGATCTGGATGCATAACTCTTTTGTAACAAGCCTGTGGGAGATCATTCTGTTCTTCTAGAGGAATATTCTTTAGCAACTCGTCATAAGCAGTCTTGGATAATTTTCCCATATCACGAAAAAATGATATATCTGCATCACGACCTAAAAATATCCCTTCTAAAATAAAACCCAAACAAGAGCGCGGATGAGTTTCTCCATATACAAGCCCAAGACAAGACCCCCAAGAATGACCAAAAACAGCCCACTTATCAATACCTAGATGGACTCTTAGCTTTTCTATATCTTCAACAGAATTCTGCGTTGTATTGTCCTCCATACAAGCAAATGGTTTTGATCGCATGGCGCCTCTTTGATCTAACAAAATGACATGCCATTTAGCGAGATCAAAAAGGTTGCAATATTCATCATCACATCCAATTCCGGGGCCTCCATGCAATACGATGACCGGATGACCTTGCGGATTCCCATAAGTGGCGTAGAAGATTTGATGTTGTTCAGAAACTTGCAAGTATCCCTCTTTAAGGGGCGTCTTCGATAGCCTCTTTTCCGGTGTGAGCTGAAAATTCTTATTTTTTGAAAATGCTTTTTGCAGTGCTTCCACACCAGCATCAAGAGATTCTCGAGCTCGGAATGAGGCTTTTGCCCCATCACCTGCTAAATGCTGGCCACCAAGTTGACAATATACATGGGTAGGAACTCCTGCCTCACATAGCCTATCAGCATAGTTTTGTCCTGATTCACGAAAGTCATCTTTTTCTGATAGGATTATCATGGCCTCAGGCAAACCACGTAAATCGTCCGCCTTCAAAGGAGATATGTAAGGGTTGTTAGCTTGTTCAGGATTTTCTAAGTATTGAACAACTTGCCATCTTAACCTATCCAAGTGGTCATTTTGACGGGCAATTGTCCCTTCACATGTTAGATCAAGAACTGGATTAATCAGTACTTGGATGTCGATTTTGGGCCCTTTCTGGTCTCGCACCATCAAGCAAAGAGCAGCTGCCATATTCGCTCCTCCACTATCTCCTACAACGGCTAATCTCGAGTAATCAGCGCCTAAAGCATTTTGAGGATCCATCATCCAAGTTAATGCATCTGTACTTTGTTGCAGTTGTAAAGGAAACTTACCCTCAGGAGCATTCGTATATCCAACGGAAACCACAATGGCTTCTGTTTGTGAACATAAATAGCGAGCTAGATTGTCATGCGTGTCAAGATTACCTGCTATCCAAGCACCGCCATGCAAAAAAAGTATGAGGGGAAGATCTTTCTTTTTATTGGGAAAATAGATGCGTACAGGAGTCATCCTTTGTCTGTTTTCTATGCAGCGATTTTGGATAGCTGCCACGGGTGGTGTAGGAGCCTCGATATTCATAATTCGCTGATTAATACCTTGACGAACTTCCTCAACAGTCATGTCCCACCAAGATTGAGCAGAAGCATCATGCATGATCAATATCCCCAAAATCGTGCAAAAAAGAAATCGCATTATTGCCCCTTTTTAGAAGGTGTAATCTAAAAGGGAACTAATATAGAAACTTTCCTATTATCTCTCTATTTCTGAATCGAAAATCAGCATCCAGAACATAGAAAATCAAAAAAAAACAAGTATTTGACAACACCCTCTTAAAAAGAGATTCTCGACCAAAGAGTCCGCAATTCCTTAAAAAAATCATTTGTGGAAGGGGCCAGCAATCGGATGTGAGTTGTTTGGATATCCTTGGCGGTACGCGTCTCAGGATCATAATGGTAAGACCAGATCGAAAAGTATTTCTTGTTCGATTCCTTTTCCGCAAGCGCATATTCTTTCTCGGAACAAGGCAATCCATCCTTTTTGTATTCAACTGATCTGTTAATAAGGATCCCGCGATCCGCTGCAATTTTGATATGATCTCTCTCAGAACTCACGACTCCTTCCGGGGCCCATGTATGTTCATAAGCAAAATGTGCTATTTGGTCTCGATGATAGACATGAAAAGCCATATGGCTCCTAATTTATTGCAAACCGGAAAATTGTATCAAATTTGTTTAATTATTATATATTATTTTGAAAGCTCAATTGCTTGTAACAACAATTAAATTTGCTTTCCGATCTACGTAGGGATTCCTGGATGTCTGTCTCAGCAACACCATCTACTGGCGGATCAAAAATGAAGTCCTGGTCTAGAATACCCCCTAAGATAGTGCTCTACCACCATGCTTTTCTAGGAAAATGGCCATCCCTTCTCTTGTTAATTCAAAGTGTTTCTGGGTGGAAGAAAGAGAGGTAACAAATTTTTTCATCCCTAGACGTTCGTAAAAGGGGGCAGCAGAATCAGAGGCCATGACAATTAACCTAGAGCACCCTCTTTGCGTATAGCACTCACGGACGGCTCTTTCAAACAATGCTGTTCCCACGCCCTCATGCTTCCGTGGATCGCCATCATTAATCTCATGTCGAATGTTCCAAGGAGCGGTAACTACAGCCTCTAATTCAAAATCTCCACTACCTGTTGTCCTACCAATTGCTACTCCCTGAAGCTTCCCCTCACTATCTCTCGCCAAGAAAACCTGATCGCCTTTTAATCCTGAAATAATGCGTCTACTCACATTAACTGTAAGCATATAGGAGTCAACAAATCGCATTTCCATAACTTTGCACGAAATAGCTGTCCATTCGTCTAATGTTCCTTGCAATTCTGCAGCTTGGTGCTTAAGCGCTGGAGACTGGGTAGCGTGGACAGTCAAAGGTTTGACTTTAGGTGAGCAGGAGGGCTCCGAGCGCATCTTATAAAGATAGCGCTCGTGGCAATGTCTGAGTGAGAGATGATCAGCAAAAACGGGAGGATACAACCTGTTGACTAAGAATGCGTTACAGCTTGTTAACAAAACCCATACTCGTCTTATAGGAGTCGTCGCTTCTGTAAGGGTTTCTTGAGAATCTAAAGTCAGGGGCGAGCTCGTGGGACGTATTGCCATTAGGTCGTCACCTGAAACCGAAAAATAGGATTTATCTGCAAAACTATATTGATTACAAAAAACTGACATAAAACCTTATTAATTATTTTTAACATTATATCATTAATTACATTTTTATTACACTTCTCGAATTATTAAGTAAAAATTATTTGAAATTAAGCTTAAGAGTCGAATGTAAGAAATTCACATGGGATTCGATTACTTTTCATGTTAAATTCAGATCTCTTTTTACGGGGTTAATGAGAGGAGGGCATGCACGCTATGACAAAAAAAAATAGATTAGGAAGTTACCTTCGGATCCCCTACACCTTATCCATTTCATTTCTGCTATTTTCCCCTTTTTCAATCTTTTCTGAAGAGGGTCGCGCTGATATTTCTTATTCCCGAGAAAAGTTACACATTTTACCTGAGGTTTTTCTAAGAGAACAGGATCCCCTAGAGCGGATTATTTTTTTGCACATCCCTAAGACGGCCGGGACTAACATAGATGTCATTGCAAACTCGATAAGCCAGAAAGAAGGAAAATTCCATTACCAGCGACTATCCGTGCCTCGCGTCTCCGGCAGATCCCCGAATCTGATTACTTCTGATTGGACGGGTGGCCTTAAACAGCTGGAGAATAATCCCGAGATATTAGCTCAAATCACCGATTCTTTTTTCCTTACAGGTCATTTTCCCTATGGGCTTCATCTGCACTTTGCAAAACCATGTAAGTACATAACCCTGGTCCGCCACCCTCTTGAACGCGAGCTTTCCTCTGTCAATTTCGATTATCAACGCGGATATATAGATACCCATGAATCTCAATCCTATCTTGTAGAGCGAATGATCGACAATCCCCAGGTTCGAATGATTGCAGGCGTTGAATATATGAAAGGGGTTTGTACAGAAAAAACTTTAAAAAAGGCTAAGGAAAACATTGAACAGGATTTTATACTCGCTGCCCCTTCTGAGGATGTCGATAGTTTTATCCAGATATTAGCGAGTATGCAGAAATGGGGACACCTTGCTTATGCCCCTATGCAAATTACGGGCAAGAAAGTAATAGGAAAAGCTGACTCTTTTCTTATAGACGAATTGATGGAAAAGCACCAATGGGATTTACAGCTATATGAATGGGTAAAGGTGCGTTGGAAACTCTGGAAAGATCAAGCTATTCTCATGACAAAAAAACTATCGGCTGATGAAAAAGTGCTTACTGTAATGCCCGATTATATGACAACGCATCAAACACTCCTCCTCACCGTTTTTGCCATCAATTCCTATAATCAGCAGCATTCAAATGACGGGCTATTAGAAAACCAACAAAAATAAAGGTTCATAGATTCTCATTCATTTTTTCAGCAAAAAAATCCGTACCTTTTGCTAGCGCTGAGGCAATGGCAGGATCATCAGCAGAATGCCCCCCATGAGTGACCATCCAAAGAAGGCTATTATCCCATTTTTTATGTAACGAATAGGCCATTTCCGGAAGATCTATCGCATCCCAACGTCCGTGAACAATAATTGCTGGGATGCGTTTAATCACGTCCATATTGGATAAGATTTGATTAGGCTCGAGGAAGAAACGGTGCGTCGAATAATAAAGAAATGCTTTAGTCATGCTGAAGATCAGCTTCTCATTCTGCAAAAGCTTTTCCACTTTTTCAGGATGGGGGGTATGCGTAGAACAAGTCGCATCAAAACGCATAAAGGTACGCGCAGCTTCGATGTGAATTTTTGAATCAGGATTCACAATTCTACGATAGTATGCGGAAAGTAAATCCTGACGCTCTTCAATCGGAATGTAGTTAAGGAATGGCTCATAAGCTTCAGGAAATATTTTTCCCATTCCATAAAGAACATGCAAATAATCTTGTTCTCTTCCAAGAAATATTCCACGAAGAATAAAGCCTGCACAACGCTCAGGATATTTTTGTCCGTATAAAATCGCTAAAGTGGAACCCCATGAACCGCCGAATACCAACCATTGTTCAATACCTAAATATTTTCTTAAAACCTCGATATCCTCCACAGAATGCTGAGGGCTATTTTCTTCCATGCATGCAAAAGGGGTAGAGGACATAGCTCCCCTTTGGTCGAACATTATAACATTCCAGTAGTCGAGATTGAAAAAGCGAGAAAGGCCATCATTACAACCAGCACCAGGTCCGCCGTGTAAAATAACAACAGGTGCGCCTCTTGGGTTACCATAAGTAGCGTAAAATAATGTGTGGATTTCTGAGACTTTAAGATAGCCTTCTTCTCTAGGCTTTCCTGTAGAATAAAGAGGGTGATTAAAACTCACTTCTTCATTGGAATGTGGAAACGATATATTTGCAGGAATGCAATCTGACATACTAACAAAACTCCTAACAATTTTAGAAAATTCCCCTCGGTGTCGGGTCCGCCATCCCTGTATGCAATAAACAGTTTTGCAGAGGCAAATTGAAAAGCTCTACGAGATTGCGGAAATAACTTCTAAAGTCCTAAAAGACTCAACAAGACCGATGTGCATTGCAGCACCATACACTAGACACTCTTCATCAATGTCAAAACGAGGATTATGCAGCATATGTGTAATCCCTCTTTTTTCGTTACGGCACCCTAAAAGGATATAACATCCCTTTATCTGCTGTGTAAAATATCCAAAATCTTCACCATACATCATTTTCTGTGCGGGGAAGTCGAGACATTCTTCGCCCACTAAAGAAATACCGACTTCTTTAGCCTTAATGGCTTGCTCTTTGTGGTTGTACGTGCTGGGAAAACCCTCGATGTACTTCAATATTCCTTTAGCTCCATACATTCCCGCTATTCCTTCGACAATCTCCCCCATTTTTTTTCGGATGAATTCTTGTGCTTCTTTTTCATAGGTTCTAACTGTTCCTGATATCATGCACGTCTCTGGAATCACATTAAAGGCATCACCTCCATGAATTTCCGAGATAGTGATTACCGCAGTTTCAATTGGATCGATAAGACGAGCAACTATACTCTGTATGGAGATAGCGATCTCAGCTGCGATCATCACAGGGTTAATGGCTTTGTGCGGAAGAGCAGCATGGCCTCCGCAACCCGTTATTGTTATTTCAAAAGCATCTGGCTGTGCAAGAGCATGTCCTACACAAATACCATATTGGCTGGTTGGCAGTGTAGGCATGACGTGAACAGCGTAGATTTCGTCTACTCCTATCAAAGCACCATCTTGAATCATCGATTTAGCTCCTCCAGGAAAGACTTCTTCGTTGGGTTGAAAAATAAACCGTACGTTAACAGGTAATCTATCCTTCATCTCGGATAATATCTTCGCTGCGCCAATTAACATGGCGGTGTGGGCATCATGACCACACATATGTGCACGCATCGGGATCTGAGATCGGTAGGGAACGTCGCTCAACTCTTCCATAGGAAGCGCATCCATATCCGCTCGCAAAGCAATTGTTCTTGTTGCATTAGGCACAATTAGGTCAGCAACTACGCCAGTTTTTCCTATTCCAGCTCGCACAGATAAGCCCAATTTTTTGAGTTCTTCAACAACTCTTGCGGCAGTTTGATGTACGTCAAAGCCAATCTCAGGATTCATGTGGAAATGACGACGAAGGTCGATCATTTCTTGGTGAACAGTTCGGGCGCGTGATAAAGCATCATCCATGATTGACCTTCTATATTTGGCTATAGTTAATTGAGCTGCTAATTTCCTTATCGTCAACTAGTAAAGGGACTCTTTTAACCGATTTTAGGGCAAGGATCCCCATCAGTCCTGTAACGCTGACCCAACTTAGGGGTCCAAAGATACCTCCGATATGAAGGGATAACCACGTTAAGACAAGAGGAGTCAATCCACCAAAGATCCCGATAATACTGTAAGAAAATGCGGTCCCAGTATTTCGCACATTGGTTGGGAAAAGTTCTACTAATAAGACGTTCGCAGGGGCTGCGGATAAACTAAGAAAGAAAGTGAAAACTATCTCAAAGAGGAGAAAAAATACATATCGACCGTCTTCAAGTGTATAGAATAAGAGAGGGGCTAAGATCGACATAATAATTAGACCGATAGCGATTGATTTTTTTATGCCCCACTTATCAGAGAGGTAGCCACCTAATGGCAGAAAAAGCAAGGTGGTTGTAAGCGGTAACATAGTTATCGAGAGAGCCGCGGTAAAACTCAATGAACTAATTCCTGTAAAGCGAGTCGGCAGATAAATAAAGAGCAAATATGTCCAGACCGTTAATGGAATAATGACACATGTACTCTGGATTGTTTCTTTCCAATGAGCAGATATCACTTTTTTAAATGGATGGCGTTCTAAAGTGTGCTTTTGCTTTAACTCAAGAAAAAGAGGCGTCTCTGTCATTTTCTGCCTTAGATAATAGCCAAGTGCAGCGATGGCTAGTCCCAAAATAAAAGCGATGCGCCATCCCCAGGCCTCGAAACTATTCAAAGTCAGAAATGACCTAGCCAATAAACTTGCGCTTGCACCTGTAAGTAATCCTAAACAAGTCCCGATATTCATCCACGACGCGACAAATCCCTTTCTTTCTGGAGGCGCGTGCTCAAGAAGATAGGATAAACAGCCTGAATACTCACCCCCTATAGATATTCCCTGAAAGACTCGAAGTAATGTTAAGAGTATAGGTGCCCACAAACCAATCCTACTATAGGTGGGTAAGAATCCCATTAACCCGGTGCTAACCGCCATTAAAAGCAAAGACATGAGAAGAGACTTCTTCCTCCCCTTTCGATCGCCGAGTTGGCCAAAAAGAAAAGCTCCGATCGGCCTCCCAAAGAAACCCACAGAAAATATTGCAAATGTATAAAGTAACGAGACAGAAGCGGAGGCCGAGGAAAAAAAATGTTTTGCAAGAAGCGGAGTCATGTAGCCGAAGATTGCGAAATCGTAGTTTTCTAATCCATTGCCAATGACGGCAGCAACGGTATATTTCCTCATTTGAGGAGATAAACTTGGAGTTTTCACAGCGATATTGGCCACCTATTAATGGAACAAATATATAGAGGAATAACAAATTGATTCAAGGTTACTGGAATTATTAAGACATTCATCCTTTTTCGATATACCTAGAAAGACAAAGTTAGTAGCAACGGTGGGGCTCTTAAACCAATCGCAGTTAATACTATTGGTTGGTTTGCCTTTTCCCTTTCGTTTTCAGTAGCTTATATACATTCCTCTTGACACATTACCGCAAATTGCGGGGATATCACTGTAAATATAGGTAATCGAATGCTTGAGGCTCATTATGGTAATGAATCCATAGAATGTGTTCTTTTCTACTTACTTCAAATAAAATTTGTTATGCTTTTCAGCTGAAAAAAGATTTTCACTCTTTCATCAATGCAACAAGCTTTATTAGGCTTGAGCGAGGTCGTATTCTTGTCAGTGCATAATATGAAACCGTTTTGATAGGCGATGGATAATGTGGCCATTTGGGCAATGGTTATCTATCTTACGATCTTGACTTTATCACCTACGAAACCAGAGGAAAAATTAAGGCAGCTCTCTTAGAGCTCGGATTTGAACTTAAAGCCAAATACTTTTCAGCTCCAAACTGTCTTATTTTATCGAATTTGTAACTTCTCCTGTTGCAGTAGGAGAAGAGCTCTTACATTTTAATACTCTATATACTCCATTTGGTCAGGTAAAGTTATTGAATCCAACTGCCTGCATTAAAGATCGTCTTGACCGTTTTTTCCATTGGAGGGATAGACAAGCTCCTCGAACAAGCTGTTATGCTTTTTCAAGATCAAAAAGACGATCTCCAGGAAATAGAGCGATGGGAAAAAGCCGAGAATCAATTGGACAAATTCATGGGAATCTAAAAACTAAGAACGGGTCTGTTTGGCGCACAGGCGAATCTGGATCCCTCCTAAGCTAAGAATTTGCACTATACTGCCGCTTGACCGAAATAGATAATAGCTCATGCGCATTCTTCCGTATGGGTTCACCGTGAGCGCTCAGAAGATGTTGGAATGAAAGTGATAGTAATTTGCTAAAATCAGAACGCTTTACTCCGCATGCGTTACACCAAAAGGCAATATTCGCTGGCCCTATCATTCCTTCTTGTTGATGAGCTTGTGCAGTTGTAGCACTGAAAAATTGATCGGGAGATAACCAATTCTTCACGCAATCACAAACAACTAAAATCCCTCCTTCTTGGTCGATATGTAACACAGCTTCTGGGCAAGACGAAGTTTCAAATACATAAAAGCAACACCCAGAAAAAGGCGTCTGACCATTTGGAACTATTTCAACATCCATTTCACTATCTGTACCCTGTCCACACTCCTCTTTCATTCCTTTTAATGACCATAACTTGGCTCGATAGCGATTTCGGTAAAACGCATCGTCTTGACCATGGAAGGCACCCAATCGGATGATGTTTTTTACCATCCCCAGCCCTTCTAGTTGCTGCAACCCTTTTTCATTCAATCTGATCGTGTTTATCAAAGTTAATTCATCTCCTCTACGGACAATCGTCATGTTACTACTATGCTGTATGACATGTTCACCATGATGAGTGATACTTGTCCCTATAACAAAAAAAATGTCATGAAAAATCTTCTGAATCTCTTCGTGAGGCAACGCGTGATCAAGCATTGAACGATCTCCCATGAATCCTCCCAAAACCCTAATGCTAAAATGATCCTATTTACTAAAGAGGAAGTGACTCTTCCAATCGGTAATCCCTATAGATTTCCCGGATTTTTTTGCTAGACAGTAGCCAATCCTACGATGGCCAGCTAGATTAGCTGGTCGAGGAGCTTAAAAGCTGCTGTATACGAAAAAAAACTATTTCTCTTCCATTACAAGGGGCCGCTGGACGCATTCAGAACTTTTGACTAGGTTCACTCGACAGCGCAATTTGAGATGACCAAATTCTAGGACAGATGGATAGGCGGTAGGGGCATGCAACAGAAAAGTTATAAGATCCTCGTACTTCAAAATCCATTATAAAATAAGTGAATAGTATATAGTGTTCAAAAAAAATAGAGAAGCGCCCATGTGGTTTAAGCGAATCTTAATAGCCATTTCGTTGCTAGTTCTTGTGGTTTTGGGTAAGGACATCTTTTTCCATCGCAATAATGTACTTTGCATCGATGTAGGCCATACTCGAATCAAAGCGGGTTTACTTCCTAAGAATCCCACACTCAACGATCTAAAAAAGGCCCAAACCTACGCTTGGCCAAGCGCCCCATGGCGACAGCACAATCTTGATCAACTTTTCACTAGAACCAAAGAAACTCCCTTACAACGACTATTGAAGACTGATCCAGAGGAAATTTCCCTCTCGATCTATGGCCCTATTTTTGATCGAAAAATCCACTGCACGACAGCAAAATCAGACCTCTTTCACGAGCTGCAGGCTACACTTCAAAAAGCTACTCATGCCCATCTCACGCTCGATTGCGATAGCACGATGTGGGCGATCGGCGCGATTGAACTTCTCCGGCTCACCAATCAAATGCCCCGCTTTCCCTGCCTTGCCATTACTCTTGGAACGAGCGTTGGGGTTGCCTTGATCGAAAGCCCTAAAAAGTTTTCTGCT
This sequence comes from Chlamydiota bacterium, assembly GCA_013288005.1. GTDB lineage: Bacteria > Chlamydiota > Chlamydiia > Chlamydiales > Rhabdochlamydiaceae > JABDCS01. The sequence goes on from JABDCS010000005.1 coordinate 84,574, forward strand.
ATTGAAGTTTGGATTCTCAGTCCTCCTTACGAAAGGTTAAGACCGATCGCAATGCCTCTCGGTCATAAAGAAGCACCGCAAAGAATCCTAGGCAAAAAATATCTCGACTCAATCGCAGTCGAATTGCAATACCATCTTGAATATACTCACCACGTTTATGCCTTCAAAGAGGACATATGCGATTTTATCGAGACCTCTTTTCCCGATCTCCCAAAAATTGAAACCGTACTGATTGGAGGGGGATTTAGCCATCTTCTTGACTCAGCACAAATGAATGGGCGAAAAACTATTCTCCTTACCCCTAAGAAGCTTGAACTATGGGGGGTATCCCCAGACATTATCTCTCTTCTCGGCTGCGAGACACTCTCTGCAACTCCTGCAATAGCCACCCAAACGTTCCCCTCTCAAAAAGAGTTTGAGCGATTGATGGTGCTAAGAGATTAAAAATGGAGCAGAGTACAAGTAGTACGGGCTGCGTTGCGATTACTTAAAGATAACCAGGATACGAATGGGGCCGGTGACCGCTCCCATTCGGTAATGCATGAAGATTTCTCGAATTTTTTACGCTAGACAGTAGCTGACGTGACGAGGGCCAGCTAGATTAGCTGGTCGAGGAGCCTAAAGCTGCTGTATACGAAAAAAAACTAGCTCTCTTCCCTTATAAGGGGCGGTGACCGCTCCCATTCGGTAATGCATGAAGATTTCTCGAATTTTTTACGCTAGACAGTAGCTGATGTGACGAGGGCCAGCTAGATTAGCTGGTCGAGGAGCCCAAAGCTGCTGTATACGAAAAAAAACTAGCTCTCTTCCATTACATGACCAGCTAGATTAGCTGGTCGAGGAGCCCAAAGCTGCTGTATACGAAAAAAACTAGCTCTCTTCCATTACAAGGGGCGGTGACCGCTCCATTCGGTAATGCATGAAGATTTCTCGAATTTTTTACGCTAGACAGTAGCTGACGCGACGATGGCCAGCTTGATTAGCTGGTCGAGGAGCTTAAAAGCTGCTGTATACGAAAAAAAACTAGCTCTCTTGCATTACAAGGGGCGGTGACCGCTCCCATTCGGTAATGCATGAAGATTTCTCGAATTTTTTACGTTAGACAGTAGCTGACGCGACGATGGCCAGCTTGATTAGCTGGTCGAGGAGCCCAAAGCTGCTGTATACGAAAAAAAACGTGAAATCTCATGCATTAACGAATGGGGGCGGTCAGACTCGAACTGACGGAACCCGAAGGTGAGGGATTTACAGTCCCTTGCAATTGCCGCTATGCGACGCCCCCAGAGAGAAAAGAATGCTGGCGAAAGGAATTGAACCCTCAACCGTCCGATTACAAGTCGGGTGCTCTACCAATTGAGCTACACCAGCATGATGAATGTGACTGCTTCGATGACCGAACCCAGTCAAAACTTCGGTTAAATGAAGAGAGAGTTTATAGCAGAGAAGCCTTTTTACTCTCAAGAATTGTTTTCTGTTGGAGGAGAAACTGGTGATTTTGTCTGTTGTAAAAGGCGTGAAAGTCCTTGAATTTTCTCACTCGATTCCCCACTTCCAAGTAGTGTAGCAGTAAATTTTTTCGACGCAGGTTTTTTTAATTCGCAGCATTTTTTGTACTTTTTTCCTGAACCACATGGACAGGGGTCATTACGACTAGGTTTGTTCATAAGAATTTCCAAAAAAATCTGAATAGATTTTAAACTAAAATACAATTAAACTACAAATTCAATACTTTTATAAATCTATTTTTTCATGGAAATATTTTATCCAATTGCTCGCCCTCCGTGGACCCGTCTAGGAAGAAAGCTGGAAAGCATGTGCAGGAAGGCCCTTTATGATTTTAAGCTTTTAGAGGGGGTGGACAAGTTAGCTATAGCCTTGAGTGGTGGGAAAGATAGCCTGGCTCTACTTTTTCTGCTCAAAGCCATTTTAGGGAAAGGCTTTCCAGAATGTGAGCTCTATGCCATTCATGTGGATGGTGAATTTTCTTGTGGGGCAGGTATCGGTGGCGGGTTTCTAAAAGGGATTTGTCAAGCCTTGAATGTGCCTCTTTTAACTCGCTCCTCCACTCAGAAATTGGAAACCCTAGAATGCTATAGCTGCTCAAGGGAGAGACGAAAGCTGATTTTTGAAACGGCTAAAAGTGTAGGGGCTACAACAATAGCCTTCGGTCATCATCGCGATGATAGCATTCAGACATTGCTTATGAATTTGTTGCATAAAGCAGAATTTGCAGCCAATTTACCTAAAGTCGGGATGGTAGATTACGGAGTCACTATTATCCGTCCTTTATTATATATCGACGAGCAAGCAATACGAGAATTTGCCAAATTGTATGGCTTTGCACGTATTACATGTCAATGTCCGGTGGGTCAAAATTCTTTAAGAAGAGAGACAGAAAAAATGCTAGGAGAGATAGAAAGAATTTTTCCCAATGCACGAGAAAATCTTGCAAAAGCTTCTATTACGTATGGCTCGAAAAAAGCTTTATTACCATAGTTGCAAAAGCGATATTGAGAAAATAATTAACAACCCATAAAATCCGATAAATTTCACTTGAGCCATACATGTACATTTGGGAACTAACAGCAGTTGCAATCTATTTTATTATCCTGCTGGGAATTGGTTTTTTATCTATCTATCGCCGGCGCCAGCTGACTGCCTCGGATTTTATTATTGGCGGAAGGGGGCTGAATTATTGGCTAACTGCGCTTGCAGCTCATGCTAGTGATATGAGTAGCTGGCTATTTATGGGATACCCCGCAGTGATCTATGCCAATGGGCTGATCGATATCTGGACCGCTATTGGCCTCATTATCTTCATGTACTTAAACTGGCAGCTCGTTGCCCCCAAAATTCGTGTTGCCACAGAGCAATACAATAGCATGACCTTCTCCTCATTTTTTGAAAACCGCCTCTTAGATACTACAGGTCGTATCCGCATTTTTACTGCTCTTATGGCCCTTGTTTTTTATACGATCTATATCTCTGCTGGTCTTGTAGGACTAGGCCTGTTGCTCAATACTCTTTTCGCGATTCCTGAACATTGGGGCATTCTTATTGGCATTCTAGTTGTCATTCCTTACGTTTTTATTGGAGGTTATACGACTTTAGCTTGGATCGATTTGTTCCAAGGCATGTTCTTAATGTGTGTTATTATCTTCGTGCCTTTGTGGATCATGGACAAACTGGGAGGTTGGCATGTTGTAACTGCCGCTGTCCATGCCAAAAATTTATCTTTATCTGCTATTCCCAACTTTGAACCGAAAACAATCTTTCATATTCTCACTGTCGCTATGGGATGGGGTCTGGGATACTTTGGCCAGCCACATATTGTCACCAAATTCATGGGTATTCGCAAAGTAAGTGACATTGGAAAGTCGAAATGGATTGGCATGAGCTGGATGGTGATCTCCCTTACTGCAGCGACCATTGTTGGACTCGTTGCCATTGCTTTTTTCCAAAAAGGCGGACCAACTGACAACGAGCAGATTTTCATTGAGATGGTCCGTAAGAACTTTCATCCTTTCATCATTGGTTTTTTCCTCTGTGCAGTCATAGCTGCTACAATTAATGCCATGAGTTCCCAAGTATTGGTGCTTTCATCGAGTATCACAGAAGATTTTTATAAGAGACTCTTCCGTCCCAAGTCGAGCTCTAAGGAACTCCTCCTCGTCTCAAGATTAGGCGTTATAGTCGTGAGTGTTATTGCCTTCATTATTGCTTTTACGACAACCAGCTCCATTTATGGACTTGTCCTTTACGCTTGGTCAGGCCTGGGATCGGCTTTTGGCCCTCTCGTCCTCCTCTCACTATACTCCCGAAAAATCAATCGCTATGGAGCTTGGGCTGGCATACTTACAGGCGGAATTGTTGCCGGCATTTGGCCGCGTTTACCCATTAAGGTATTTTCTCAAACTATACCGCCTCTCCTACCTGGCTTTATCCTAAGCTTTCTCATGATCATCATTGTCTCTAAGCTGATGCACTCACGGGCTCATATAAAAAACCATAAAAACACACACTTATCATGACATTACAAAAACGCCCTAAAATTATTCTCACTAATGATGACGGCATTACAGCTCCAGGACTTCTTAGCCTATGGCGAGCCCTGTCAGATCATGCCGACATCACAATTGTTGCACCTTCCCACGACGAATCGGGGAAAGGATTAAGCATTACTACACTTCGTCCGCTACACATTACCTCAGCATCTTGGCCCAATTCCACATCTGCCTATCATGTTGATGGCACACCCGCAGACTGTGTTAAACTGGCGCTAGAAATTCTTGCTGAAAACCCTCCGGATATGATCGTCTCAGGCATTAATCGTGGTTCAAATGCCGGCCGTAATGTTTTGTATAGCGGGACAGTAGGCGGCGTCATTGAAGGAGCTCTACGCAATATTCCTGGGATCGCTTTTTCATCGGATAATTTCCAAGACCCCTTATTTACTCGGGCAGAATCTTTTATTTTTCCTTTTGTGCAGTATCTTTTAGAGTCTCCCCTCGCCACAGGTTCATTTTTAAATGTCACCTTTCCCGACCACCATGATGTGATCCGTGGAATCCGCATGGCGCAACAAGGACAAAGTTATTGGCGCGGGGTTCCTCAAAAAAGAGTTCATCCTTCAGGACATCATTACTATTGGCTTGGGGATGATGACGATGAGTATGAAGAACATCCAGAAAGCGATGTTGAATTAGTGAAGCAAGGCTACATCACAGCTGTTCCCTTACGTGTACATCAGCTTACCGACCATGCACACATTCAAAACCATAAGTCACACTTTGAAGAATGGTTTGCTATTAAAGACTGCGTACAAACTTGAAAGGCAGCGAAAAGCTTTAAGAGAGTATCGACTCAACGTTAGTTTGTCGATACCCCTCTCCTATCTCTTACGTTAAGTTTGTCGTACTCTTATTGTACCAATATGCGACACCCGTTACTAAAACAGCGCAGGGAGCAATTTGACGAACACCTTGACAAAATACGGTAGCTCCTCTCTCAATGTGTCGTCCTGATTGAAATTGATTCAGTCGAGGATTGCTACTGCACTTCATCAATTGGCCGACTGCATATTGCGATACACCGGAGGCTATATTGATAAGTCCCCAACATTCTGTGACAACAGGGAAATACGCTCGTTCTTTTGCTGCACCTTTTAAACATTCTCTAAAACCGGTTATCATTATTTTTCCCCATTTTTTTTAAATACGCATCCAGAGTAAAAAGTGCTTCACGTTGAGCATCTTCCATGATTTTTCGGGCGCCTTCAATTCCATAAATTCTTTTCATTTCTATCTTCAGGACTTCGCTAGCTAATAAATCGCTGTGGTCTTCGGGCATAGCCTCTCCAGCGTGTTCACGCTCAAATGCACGAGCTTCCATGATCAATTCCGCAAATTGCATAAAGCGCTTCTTTAAGAGAGGAGTGATCTTAATAAGGTCCTCTCGCGAATCGACTTTCTGCAAATCCTTCGCGAGCTTACGACACAATGCTTCGCCTTCTTGCCGAAATTCTTGTAATGATGAAGGCGCGCAACCAGCAACAAATAGCAATGCAATCAGGAGGGTCCTCATAAATCCTCTAATTTCACATCTTCAATTGGATACATCTTCCAATCAACATCGTTGTAATGCCACCACTCGTGGGGGTGAATGTTAAATCCTCGTAATTCCATGGCTCTACGCAAAAGAGCGCGATTAGCCAATGCTTCTACAGAAAGATCATAAAAAGCCCAGTGCGCTTTTTCTGTAAAATCATCGAAAGCTGTTGGCATCATGACTTCGTAGCCAGAAGAATCAAGAAGCGTTAAATCAACTGCCGCACCACGATTATGAACAGATCCTTTTTCCGGAGAGGCCACATAACGTTCGTCGGGCAGAAATTCCCAAAATTTTCTCTGAACATGCAAAGGTCGGTAACCATCAAAGATTTTTAATCGCTTACCACGCTTCTCTAGCCAATCCTGAACGGTGGACAGCTTGTGAGCGACTTTCCTTCGCAGGAAACATTTATTTACAGGGTAAAGAGGAACGCGAAGAAAATTGTTTTCCGATGCATAACGCATCTCGATAATAATTCGCGGATCGATAAGCGCAAGATCTACAAATTGCAGATCTTTCTCAGACAGTTCCATGACGAAAAAGAGTAAAGCAGATAGCGATCTTAGGCAAGCTTATAAAAGAGTAGAGGCATGGGCAACCTCTACACAAATAATGTTACCTGCTTCTCATTGAGGTCTGCAGGTAGTGTAAGATGGGTGACAAGGTGGCGGGCCTGGAGGAGGTATGTGCATTCCACCAGCTATTTTTCTTAATTCCTCTTCATTCATATCACCCGCTTCGTTAGGAGGCGTATATGAATAGGCGGATTCATCTAAGGTTTGAAAAGGGTTTGTCTTTTCTCTGAGCCTTTTTCTGGCAACTTTCAGCCATGGCCAAAGTCCTTCGATAAAAGGTATCGAGTTAAAATCTTGCTCGATCCAATCCGGGTTTTGAGCGTAAGCGCTTTTATAAAGAGCTGCGGATGAGGTTATTTCAGCTAGCAGTTTTTCAGATGAAGGTTCTTCTGCAAAAAGAGATGAAAGAATTTCTTCGATGACAAGCTTTTGTTCTTGTTCCATGTTCTCATTTGTGGAAGGAGTCTAAAAAGAGGACCCTTGGCTTCTTTAAAGGTAAATAAGCCCCACTTTATGGAAGTGGCCTATTGAGTCTTCCGAGGACAAAACGAGCGATTGTCTGCGCAGCAAGTGG